>JBALVL010000001.1:0-203144 GCA_036961355.1 Motiliproteus sp. | reverse complement strand
ACTCCTTGTATAGAGTCAGTATGGTCGATATCAATACGTTTCGAGAACAGAGCCTAAAAAAAGCCCCCGCAGAGGCGTGTCTGTGAGTGCTCTTTGGCGAGTGTGATGTGACTAAGTGTCGGTTGATCGAACGCTTAGTGTACCGAGGTGTTAGTTCCTCAAGGGACTAGTTGATTGAAGCGCCCTGTACGATCCATCGACCTACCAGTTGACGCTCTTCGGGGGTCATGCCGGTAATGTTACCCAGCGGCATCACCTGAGTGGCGATCGCCTGTGCGTTGATGCGCGGCGCCAGTTGTTGAATCTGCTGTGGCAGATCCAGGATGATACCGGCCGGTGCAGTAGCGAAGCCGGAGAAGGTTGGGGTGGCCGAATGGCAAGCGACACAGCGCTCACTGATCACCTGTTGAACCTCGCTGAAGGCAACCGGCCCTGCTGTTGGAGAGGCCATCTGCTGTGGAGCAGAAACGAAGGCCAATGCGATCATCCCCGCAGCTGCAGCCGGAATCGCCCAGGCGTATTTCTGGTTGAGGTGACGGGTGTTGAAGTAGTGGCGAACCAGCACACTCAAGACTGCCAGTACCGATAGGATGATCCAGTTGTTGTCGCTGCCGTAAGTGCTGGGGAAGTGGTTGCTGATCATGATGAACAGCACCGGCAGGGTGAAGTAGTTGTTGTGGCGTGAACGCAGTAATCCTTTGGCGGGTAGCGCCGGGTCGGGCTGCTCGCCAGCTTCGATCGCGGCAACCAGTGCCCGTTGTGACGGCATGATGCAGCGGAACACGTTGCCGACCATGATGGTGCCGATGATGGCTCCCAGATGGATAAAGGCCCCGCGGCCGCTAAATACCTGCGACAGCCCCCAAGCGGCGCCGACCAGTAACACGAACAACACCAGTGCCAGTACACGCGGCTTTTTACCCAAAGGCGATTCGCACAGCAGGTCGTAGATAAACCAGCCCGAGACCAGTGCGCCGATGCTGATGCCGATAGCGGCGCCGGCACTCAGTCCGGATCCGGGAGCTACCAGGTAGAGCTCGGCGTTGAGGTAGTAAACCACGGCCAGCAGGGCGAAGCCGCTAAGGAAGGTGGTGTACGCTTCCCATTTGAACCAGTGCAGTTTCTCCGGCATCTTTGGTGGTGCCAGCTTGTACTTCTCCAGGTGGTAGATACCGCCACCGTGGATCGCCCACAGATCCCCAGCCAGCCCTTTAGCCGGGTCGCGACGGTCAAGCTGGTTTTCCAGCCAGTTGAAGTAGAATGATGCGCCGATCCAGGCGACACCGGTGATCATATGTACCCAGCGAACGGTCAGGTTGAGCCATTCTGTGACATGCGGATCCATGGTTAACTCCTCATTCTGGTTAGCGGCCATCTTCTTGTCGCTTGACGAAGGGCTGCGGCCGCTTTTGTTATTTTGTTGCAATGGCTAGTCGTTGTGTCTAACCATTAGTGCTTAATTGTTTTTGTTTGAAAAGAAGGCTAATCGATATCGATCAGGCCGTTCACTGACGGTCTTCGTTTGTCGGGGGACAAAGCGTTATCGCCAGCGCTGCAAAAGATGTGACTAACCAGGATCCAGCTGGATTTCACTGCCTTCGGCAAAAAAATGTTCATCGCAGTTGTTTCCTTCACCGGCGCGATCGACGATCAGAAAATCATCTTCTTCGACGCAGCAAAGGATAGGGTGGTGCCAGACGCCCTGATGGTAGTTAACCCCCTGGGTTCCGTCGGTGATAAAAGCACGTAGTTGCTCGGCTTGTGGGTTGTCACCGGGTGCGGCGACGATCAGCAGAAACGGATTTCCTTTAAGCGGGATAAACGCTTGCGAACCCAATGGGTGCCGCTCAACCATGGTGATGTTGAGCGGCATCGACAATGCTTGTGCCCGAAAGATACTGATAATGCCACGATCGTCCGGCTTGCCCAGTTGCACTTCGGCCAGCTGGTGGTAACGACGGGTCGAACCGTTGTTGATCATGAAAAAATCACGACCGGCAGTGTCTATCACATCACCATAGGGCGCGAAAGCTTCGCGGGTTAGCGGTTGGGGGCGAAGTGTTAGCATTATCGGGTTCCTGTCGGATCGGTTCAGGTGGAAAAGTTATTTGGCCGTTGTTTTTGCGACCGTGCCAAACAGACGCAGACGGCTGATACCACCATCGGGGAAGATATTCAGCCGCACGTGGGTGATGGGGCCCATCTTCTCGATCTGCTTGCTGAATTCGTGTTCCTGATGCATCTCCAGTTTTTGGGATGGCAGCAAGTCTTTCCAATACAAACTTTGTGTCTCGATCTGCGCGTCGGTGCCGCCCTTAACGTAGGCCGCCTGAATGCTGCAGCGATCGGGATAGTTGCCTTTGAAGTGCAGCGTATCGACTACGATTCGCTCGATCTCACCGGGGTGTGCCAGTGCCAGAATGCCCCAGTCATTACCGGGGGTGCGACGACGTGCCGTTTCCCAGCCGTCACCCATGTTGATGCCACGGCCTGGGTTGATGATGTTACTTATGTGGCCGAAATGTTGGTTATTACAGGCCAGGGCGCGGCCACCATTAAGTGCCGCTGCCAAGTCGATCTGCTCATCGCTGCTCTGGTTTGACCAGTCGCGGAACGGGGTGCCGTAAACGCGTAAACGGGCAACACCACCGTCAGGGAAGATGTTAAAACGCAGGTGGGTGTACGCCTGCTGATCATCGATCGCGTGCAAGTGGTGGCTATCGCCCTGCAGTGCCACGGCGGGCAGGACTTCGGTCCACGTGGTATCGTCGCTCGGGTCACCGTCGCTGCAAAAGCAGGCTTCGAGTGAGGCTGAAGGGGGAAAGTTGCCGGTGAAGAATGAAGTATCGATATCGATACCCTCAAGGGTGCCGGGTACACCCAGACGAATGACCGCACTGTCGTAGCCTTCAAAGCGCTTACGACGTGATTCCCAGCCGTCCATCCACTTGCCATTATCGTCGAATTCACCTTCTTTCCAAACTGCCGCATTGGCTTGGAACAACCGGTCGACGGCTGCAAACCAGTCGTCAGTGACTGAGATTGCTTTGGTACCGAGTCGGGCATCGGCTAGGTTTACACACTTTTGGAATTCGTACTGAGTCTGAGTCGTCATGTCATTGTCTCTGAAATATTTGTTTTTGAATGGGTTGTTACTGTCATAACGGGTGATTACTACTTTGAAAGCCGCTTCTACGGATCACCCAGCCGTTGCTAAAAGGTTTCCAAACGGAACGTGGCGATCTTGTTGATCTCGTCCAATGCGGTTGCAAACTCTTGTTCGTGGTTGTTGTTGATCCGTGTTTCAAACGCGTCAAGGATCTGGAAACGGTTACTGCCTTTGACCGCTTTGATAAACGGGAAGCCAAACTTGGCTTTGTAGGCATCGTTGAGTTCGGTGAAACGGGCGAATTCAACCGCGTTGCATTGGTGGATACCGGCACCCGCCTGCTCCGAGGTCGAGGCCTCGGTTAGTTCGCCGGCGACCGCGGCTTTGCCGGCTAAGTCCGGGTGAGCGTTGATCAGGTCCAGCTGCGCCTGGTGCTCGCTGGCCATCAAGACCGATGCCATGACTTGCTGCAGGTTTTCAATTTGATCGTGGCTGGTATCAAGACCGCTATCCCAACTTTGCTCGGCTACCCAGGGTGAGTGCTCGTAGATATCGGCGAAGGTGCTGACAAAGCTTTCGCGCGTCATCTGGCTGGGTTTGCATGATTGAAACTGCTGGCTCATCGGGTGCGCTCCGTATGTTGTTCTTGTTGTGACTTTGGTTGTGACTCTAGTTATGACCTTAGTCGTCGCTATTTAGGACTGTAAGGGTGGTGATCACGCCAGTGGTTGGCGATATCGATACGGCGAGTAAACCAGACCTTGTCGTGGCTGTTAGCGTATTCAATAAAGCGAGCCAGAGCAGCCAGCCGCGCGGGGCGGCCGATCAGGCGACAGTGCAGGCCAATCGATAGCATTTTGGGGCTCTCGCTGCCTTCGGCGTACAACACATCAAAGCTGTCTTTGAGGTATTGGAAGAACTGCTCACCGCTGTTGAAACCCTGCGGTGTGGCAAAGCGCATATCGTTGGTATCGAGGGTGTAGGGGATCACCAAGTGACCCTTGCCGTTGTTATCGACCCAATAGGGCAGGTCATCGTCGTAGGCATCGGAGTCATAACTGAATCCGCCTTCTTCCATCACAATGCGACGGGTGTTAGGGCCGTTACGACCGGTATACCAGCCCTGTGGGCGTTCACCGGTGACGCGGGTGATGATCTCGATCGCCTTGTTGAGATGATCGCGTTCTTCGGTTTCGTTGGTGTATTGGTAATCGATCCAGCGATAACCGTGGCTGCAAATCTCATGGCCTGCGGCTTTCATCGCCTGAGCCACTTCAGGATGACGTTCGACCGCCATCGCCACAGCAAAGACAGTCAAAGGTATCCGGTGTTTCTCAAATAAACGCAGCACGCGCCAGACGCCGGCACGGCTGCCGTACTCGTAACATGACTCCATGCTCATGTTGCGTACGCCTTGCAGTGGCTGGGCACCGGGCATTTCGGACAAGAAGGCTTCAGATTCAACATCGCCGTGAAGAATGTTACGTTCGCCACCTTCTTCGTAGTTCAGTACAAAGGAGATTGCGATTCGGGCGTCACCTGGCCAGTGCGGATGGGGTGGCTTGGCACCGTAGCCGATCAAATCTCTTGGGTATTCGTTGATCACAGGTCGATTCCTCGTCGTCTACAAACCTATGTGGAGTGCTCTACATAGAGTGTCGGGTTGCCGGTCAAAACGGTGAATTGTTTGCGGCATGTGTATTGTATACAATCTAGTTGCCTTTTTGTAAAGAATAAGTTGTCTTAGAGGTCAATAAATATTAGAGTCATACACTCACAGCCCTGTGTTATAAGATTAATACGCTTGAGGTCACAGCACCACGACGGGGCATATATCTGTATACAATGCTGATCTGGCTAGTCTTGACGGGGCATTGGTAACGCAGGCAGTTTTATACCAAGCTGCTGGGTAAAAATGATTAACTAGGAGGGTGCTTCGGCACATCGAACTATGACAGGTTATCTTACAACGCATGTGCTCGACTCTGCCCACGGCTGTCCCGGTCACGATATTTTAGTTCAGCTATTTCGTATCGACGGTGAACGGCGGACGCTGATCACCGAAGTTAAGACCAACGATGATGGTCGCTGCGATCAGCCTATCCTGGCGGGTAACGATTTTAAGGCCGGTGTTTACGAACTGTTGTTCAGCGCCGGTGATTATTACCGCCAGCGTGGATTGGCACTACCAACACCTGCGTTTCTGGATCAGGTGGTGTTGCGCTTTGGTATTGCCGACGAAGGTGAGCATTACCATGTGCCGCTGTTGATCTCGCCGTACAGCTACTCGACCTATCGCGGTAGCTAATCTCTCAGTACTCAGTATTAAGCCTTCGCCAGTTGACATAAGAAGCTGCCCAGTTACCGAAACAGAGCGGCTTTTGTTTTGGCAGTGGGGTTAATCGGGTTCTGTCGTCGGCGTCTGTTTGCCGTCACGTTCATGGCCGGCATCGTACAGGGCGCTACTGAGCAAGGCGTCCATAGAGCGTAACCGACGGCTGATCTCGCGGGCGATATTGACGATGATCTGGGTGAACAGCTCGGGCGTACTTTGATAGATACTGAGTAAGCTTTGGCATGATAACGACATGGCCGTTACCGGTTCCAGTGCCCGGACCGAGGCGGAGCGGCTTTGGATGTCGATCAACGCCATCTCCCCAATGCTGTTACCAACACCGCGAACGGCTAACCGCACCGGCGTGGCGTGTCCCTCCTCGTCGAGTATTTCAACCGATCCCTTGCAGATTAGCAGTAACCGGTCGCCCGCGTCCCCCTGGCGAAACAGGTACTCGCCGCTAGCAAACTGTTCGTTTTTTAACTGCGCTTCGACGATGGCGATATCGGAATCGCTGATGCCTCCGAACAGGGCGTGTGATTGTAAAAAACTGCGGTCTACCATCGGTTTACCCCGGCTTTCTGATCGCTCGGTGCTTTCTTTATTGCTTATTGAACTGTAGCTGAGTGAGTGCTGTTGGTGAGGATTTTGAGCTGCGCTATTTATACGCACTAGCTGCTTTCCAGGGGTTCCAGTACCCGCACCTATACCCCGGTTAGCTTGTTGTTGAGCAAGAGACGGGCTGGATTCTGGTTCTGTGCAGGTGCAATATTGGTTTCGAGGCTTATCAATATATATATTAACAAATTACATATTTTGATTTTAGTCATATGTTTTATAAGGATTTATTATCCTTTTTAATTGTAGTCATATAAATATTATGGTTATTATGCGTCGCACCATTTTTTCTATAAGGGAACTACGATGAAAAAAGCAATCCTATGCGCCGCTATCACAGCTGCAATTGTTACCAGTCCTATCGCGCACGCTTATGAAGCCGGAGATATTCTGGTTCGTGCGGGTATTACCAATGTTGCTCCGAACGATAGCAGCGGTAAGGTCTACGTTGATGGTTCAGCAACGCCGTACGAAGTTAGTGTTGATAGTGACACTCAGCTGGGTTTGAACTTGGTTTACTTCTACAATCAAAACTGGGCGGTTGAGGTGTTGGCAGCAACGCCTTTCAGCCACGGCATTAACTTGCAGAATGCGGGTGTAGCTGACGGGCCGCTGGCTGAAGTCTCTCATCTGCCACCGACAATTAGTGCGCTGTACTTCTTCAATGGAGGCAATAACAGTTTTCAGCCTTACGCGGGTGTAGGTATCAACTACACCGCCTTCTTTGATGAGGAGTTTACTGCGGATCGAACGGCGGCTGGTTTCTCCGATTTGAAGCTTGACGACTCTTGGGGATTAGCGGCGCAGCTGGGCTTTGATTATCAGCTCAATGAGCGCTGGTTGATCAATGCATCGGTTCGGTATATAGACATTAGCACGACCGCTAACTTTAAAGTGGGTGGCGCGGACAGCTCAGTTGATGTCGATATCGACCCTTTCGTGACCTCACTGATGGTCGGTTATAAGTTCTAGTAGAACGGAAACGATCCATCCTGACAGGTAGTGCAGTACTGCACTACCTGTGTCTTGGTCCGATGTTGCAGATTGTTATGTAATGTTAGCCGTTGACCGTCTTGATCTATCCCAGACGGTTAGCCGGTGATTATCAATCCCCTTCGCGTAACGGTTGTTAACGCGTATTGTCAGAGCAGTTGGTATGACATGGTCTGCCTCACCCAGCCCTTTGTTCTACCCCTGACCGATCAGTGTTGACCAGTTACTCGTAATCGGCATCCCCTTGCCGAAACTGATAATCATCGGCTCTCACCCTGTTACCACTTCAACTGCTCTTTGACGATTGCGAGCTTTCTATTCGATGCTTCTCTATAGTCCCCCTGACACTGGCCTGCGCCAGAGGGTTGTCGATGAGCACCATTGCGATTTACCGCTTGAGGTTGTTAGCTCGTGCTCAGGTGCTTATGTTCCCAGATGCTCTGCGTGGAAGTGCAGATGGTCCTCTATAAAGCTGGCGATGAAGTAGTAGCTGTGGTCATAACCGGGTTGCATCCGAAGTTGTAGTGGGTAGCTGCTAGCTGCGGCTGCCTCAACCAGTGTCTGCGGTTTGAGTTGTGTCGCCAGAAAGTCGTCGGCTTCTCCCTGATCGACCAGCGCCGGAGTTTTGCCCTCGGTGCGGCGCATCAACTCGCTGGCGTCGTATTGCAGCCAATCGCTTTTGTCGGATCCCAGATAAGCCGTCAGCGCTTTCTCCCCCCACGGGCAGTTGCTCGGATTACTGATCGGACTGAATGCAGAAACAGAGCGATAACGTCCTGGGTTTTTCAGGGCCGCAATCAAGGCACCGTGTCCTCCCATTGAATGGCCGCTGACAGACCGTCCTTCGGAGACTGGGAACTGTGCTTCGATTAATGCCGGTAGTTCGCTGACTATATAATCGTACATCTGATAATGTTGTTTCCAGGGCGCTTGAGTGGCGTTGACGTAGAAGCCCGCCCCCAGTCCGAGATCGTAAGCTTGCTGCGGATCGTCGGCGACATCGTCGCCTCGTGGGCTGGTGTCGGGTGCGACGATGGCGATACCCAGTTTGGCAGCGATGCGTTGTACTGCCGCCTTCTGCATGAAGTTTTCATCGCTGCAGGTCAGGCCTGACAGCCAGTACAACACAGGTACATTTTGCACTGTTGGGGCCATCTCTTCGGCACTGGCTGAACCTTCGGCAAATAGCTGAGGAGGCAGGTAGATAGCAAAGCGCATCTGGCAATTAAGAGTACTGGAGTAGTGGCTGTATTGCCGGTGCCAACCACCGAAGCTTTTGTTGGCGCTGATCTGTTCGATCGTCATGGCGTTCAATCCTGGAGGTCAAAATAGATAACCGCAAGCGCACGGAAGGCGCTCGCGGAATGCCGATTATCGCGTTGTGACTTAAGCGTTGTGATTTATCGGTGTGTTATTTATTAAAATGAATAACACTACGGATACTTTTGCCCTGGTGCATCAGATCAAAGGCGTCGTTGATACCTTCCAGCCCCATGGTGTGGGTGATGAAATCATCAAGCTTAAACTCGCCTTGCAGGTAACGTTCGACGATGCCCGGCAATTCTGAACGGCCTTTGACGCCACCAAACGCTGTACCTCGCCAGACCCGACCGGTGACGAGTTGGAACGGACGGGTGCTGATCTCCTTGCCGGCTCCGGCAACGCCGATGATGATCGACTCCCCCCAGCCTTTATGACAACACTCCAGCGCCGAGCGCATGACATCGACGTTACCGATGCATTCGAATGAGTAATCGACACCACCGTCAGTTAATTCGACGATCACCTCTTGAATCGGCTTGTCGAAATCCTTGGGATTGATGCAGTCGGTTGCACCGAGCTTGCGAGCCAGTTCAAATTTGTCGGTGTTGATATCAATAGCGATGATGCGACTGGCTTTGGCCATTGCCGCGCCGATGATCGCCGACAGACCGATGCCGCCGATACCGAAGATCGCAACAGTATCACCGGGCTGCACCTTAGCCGTGTTCATCACCGCGCCCATGCCGGTAGTGACGCCGCAACCGAGCAGGCAAACCTCCTCCAACGGAGCATCCTTGTTGACCTTGGCCAGCGAGATTTCCGGCAGCACGGTGTATTCGGAAAAGGTCGAACAGCCCATGTAGTGGTAGATAGGTTGGCCATCTTTGGAGAACCGGGTGGTGCCGTCGGGCATCAGTCCCTTACCTTGAGTCTCGCGGATCTTCTGGCAAAGATTGGTTTTTCCCGACAGGCAGAATTTGCACTCACCGCACTCGGGGGTGTAAAGCGGAATGACATGGTCACCGACGGCAACGCTGGTGACGCCTTCGCCGAGCTGTTCGACGATACCGCCGCCTTCGTGCCCCAAAATTGCCGGGAAGATCCCCTCTGGATCGTCGCCTGACAGGGTGAATGCATCGGTATGGCAGACGCCGCTGGCAATAATACGAACCAGAACTTCACCGGCTTGCGGTGGCATTACATCGACCTCTTCGATCACCAGTGGTTGACCGGGTCCCCAGGCTACTGCAGCTTTGGATTTGATCATGTTTATCTCCATCAAATTTTGTATTGGACAAGTGTAGCTGTATCTCTTGGAATCTATGCCGCGAGTATCAAGCCAGTTGCTTGTTGTTGCCAGCATAGAGAGGAAAAAAATTATCGAGTGTCGTGTTTAGGCTAAACAACGGCGGAAATAGACAGGTTGGCTTGTTGAGGCGACGGTACTATATTACAGATTGTATACAATTTATATTTGTTATGGTTAACTTGTTTCTGACTTTTTGGTCGGTTTTTTTCCAGCAAGTTCCTTCCTTTTGTTTCACCCTCTGTTGGTCAGACAGAAAGTTATCGAATTGAGTGTTTATGGGGCAGCGACAATCCATCGAAGATTATCTGCACGGGCTATTCACGGCTTTCGGGCAGATTTTTTTCCAAAACAATGCACTGTGCGGACTGTATGTGATCGGCGGTATCGCGTTGAATTCCTTGACTATGCTGGTCGGTGGCTTACTGGGCGCGGCGGTAGCGCAGTTTGTGGCAGGCTATTTGATTGTGGATGACACTTACCGCAGAGAGGGAGGGTACGGTTTTAACGGTGCCTTGCTGGGTTTAGCCTGCAGTTATTTCTACCCTGTGGAGTTGGTGACTTTCGGACTGATCGTATTGGTTAGCCTGGCCGCAACCTTGTTGCAATATTACTGGCAGCGCCGAACCGAGATTGCTTGTTATACGGCCCCCTTCGTGGTGCTTTTCTGGCTGTTACTGGCATTATTCGATCCGGCGGAGTCGATCGCTGACTCTGCTGCCGTCGCGATTGGTACTCCCTCACCGGATCTAATTAGCGCCATTTTTAACAGCCTAGGGCAGGTCTGTTTTCAACAAAATCCGATTTCAGGGTTGTTATTTTGGGTCGGTATTTCGCTCGGATCATTGCGTGCGGGGTTGTGGGTGATAGCCGCTGGCGCATTGAGTACGCTTTTTGGTTGGTTGCTTGGGTTGGATTCTGCGGTGATCGAGAGCGGCTTTTATGGCTTTAATCCGGTGTTGCTGGCGTTGGGATGTTTGCAGTGGAAAGGATTGCGACAACGGAAGGAATTGATTTTAGTACTGATGTTGCTGATAGCACTATCGTTGCTGTTGATGTTGCTGTTTAAGGCGATGGGGGTCGTTGCTGTGACCGCGCCCTTTGTGCTGTCGTTGTGGTTGGTTTCAGGGTGTGTGGGTTGGAGTCGGGCCGCGGGTCTTAAATATACTTAATGCCAGACGGGCCTGATTCGCCACCGATTATAAGACACTAGGCGGTCTTTGCTCATGGTGCTGAGATTAGGAGTTACACATCAAGCTGACAGCAACCAGCTACAAAGCAAACCACTTGCTGCTGCTGCAGCCAAAGGGAGCATGACACTGCTGAACATCGCCCGGCCACCGGCGAACACGGCCAGCGCGCTTTTGAACAGGGTGTTGGAGGCGCTGGCGAGGATTATGCCAAGAGCGGCGGTTTCTAGCAGGATGTTGTTTGCAGCCATCCGTGCCAATGTCAGATTGATGGCATCAACGTCGGCGACCCCCGAGGCAAGTGCCAGCAGTAGCAAGCCTGACTCGCCGATCCATTCAACAGTGGCTTGCCCCATCAAAGCGACGGCGGCTAGCAGCAAACCGAACAGTAATGCGGGGATCAGTTCTAACGGGTTTTTTAGCGGCACCTGATCGGTAATTGCGTGACCGTTGGCGAGGTTGAGTTGTAATAACGTGCAACCAAAGGTGACGATTGCCATCACACCTAGCGGTAGGTACAGGTGGACTACCAGCTCAGGTTTGATCAGGCCCGCGACCAATATCACCCGAGGGAACATGATGCCGCAAGCCAGCAGTACGCCGGTGCTGCAATGCGGTTGCAGTGCGGGTTGAGTGCGGGCGATTCGGGCTAGTTGCAAGGTTAGGGCGGTCGATGACAGCAAACCGCCTGCCAGTCCCGTCATCAGTATGCCGCGCTGGGTGCCGACGATGCGGATCAGGAAGTAGCCGATAAATGAAATTGAGGCGATCAACACCACCATCCACCAGATTTCGTAGGGGTTGAGTGCCTGCCATGGACCGTAGCCCTGATCAGGCAGTACCGGTAACAATACCAGCGAGATCATCAGCAGTTGCAGACCGGCGTTGAGTTCCTGTTGGGTGAGTTGCTGCAATAACCGGTGCAGGAAACGTTTGGCGCGTAGCAGCAGCGTTGTTACGACACCGCAAGCTGCTGCGACGATGACCTGATCGAGGCCGGCCAGAACGCCGAGCAGAAAGGTGACCAGTATGGCGACGTGCGTAGTTGCGCTGACATTGGAGCCGGTGCGGCGGTTGACCAGATAGGCGGTAACGACCAAAGCAGCGATTGAGGCAAACACCACGCTTAGAATGAGCTCGCCGACAATGGTGCTTAATAGTCCGGTGATGCCGCCCAGTAAACCGATCAGCCCGAAGGTTCGTAATCCTGCCAGTCGTTTGCCGTCGGCCAGTTCCCGGTTGTTCCAGCCGCGTTCGACCCCAACCAGTAAACCGATCGCCAGGGCCGATGCTAATAAGATCAATTGAGACAGACTGCTTTCCATAATGTCCTGTCTGGATGATGGGGTCTAGTTGCTCCGTTGAGACTGCATATGCAGTTAGGTGTTTTTTATATTTGTTATATCAAAGGTATAGCAGATTTTGATCGGCGCGGTGTTAGGATTTAGCCGAGACGTAGTAGGCAGTATCACAGTTGTTTGATCGTTAGTGTCAGGTAACCTCGGTTGTTGTGATAAAAGCCCCAGGCATCGTTGGCGAAGCAATACAGGTAGCCCGATTTGTGGCAATGGAACAGCTGTTTTTCACCGATTTCTATTAGGGTGGCACGTTGCGGAGTGCCGTCAGCTTTGGGGTTACCGCCATCGGCGACAGCGCCGATCAGTGTAAACCAGTCGGCGTGCTCGATCCGTTTGGTACCAAAAAAGTTGGCTTGCTCGTTGCCAAATACCCCTTTCCAGCCTTTCTCAAACCAGCCAGTCACGGTTCCTGCCATATGAGCGATCTCTCCGACGTGGAACTTACCGTCGTCGGCACCTGCTGGTCCGGTTCTTATGGATGCGTCCATCCATTGGCCACTGGCATCAAATTGGTAGCTTTTTCCTGCTTGCAGGTAGATTCCCGTCCAGTTCCAGGGATTCTTAGCGTAGATATCGATGCTAAACGGCTGGTGATCGATTCGGTGAGTGGGCAGGTAAGCCCCCTGGTTGATCGGCGTTTGGCTGCGGCGCTGATCAACCGAAGGATGGAAGTTATCACTGCCATCAAGGCGGGGAATCGAACGGGGCATAGAATCGAGTGCCTTCATTATGCCGTTATAGGACTCGTGTTTGATATCGTGCGGATTGGGCTCGATTTGATCGATTACGTCGCTAATAAAAATCAGACCCGCTCGGTGTGCTTCGTCGATTAGCCACTGCAATGCGCCATCGGACAAGCCATGCTCCTTGTAGCCTCCGCCAACATCGCAGTGAACACCGGGGAACCAGAGTTGTTGTACGTCGCCGCTGTAATTTTGGGTATCCCACAGTGTCGGGGTGAAGCTGCCGCGCTTTTCATCAAGCGCAACCGCGTGGCGGGCGATCGCGATATTGTTGCCGAGCTGGGTATCATGAAAACTGTAAGCGATGGGATTATCAAAGATATTGAGCAGCGCCTTATCATCGGGGATACCGAGCGCCCCGACGGTATCCCAGACACCCACAAAGTGCACCTTGTCTGAATCCGGATGAAACTCAGCCCCTAGGGATTCGGTTGGTGCACGGTTGCGATAACCGTCGCGGTAGATCTTCTTCACCAGTTGTTCCCAGTCCTGCCTCGGTGCCAGCTTGACGATCCCGAAGCGGCCGATCATCCCCGCCAGACTACGTGCGGTATAAGCGCCCCGGCTAAACCCGAACAGGTAAACGGCATCGCCTGGCCGGTATTTGTTGGCCAGCCATTGGTAACAGTCACGAATATCCTGGCTTAATCCGTAACCAACCGCACCGCCCATCGCTTTATCGAGCAGCCCGCCGGTACCGATACCCGACTGGTAGCGGGTCAGTTGCTGGTGATCCTGTGACGTGTCTAATGCACAGAACAGTTTGTAGACATTACTCGGTGCTGGAACACCTTCGTCCTCATGGTCGGGGGCATTCCACGTGCCGTCGCAACAGATAATCAGCTTATTCATAACCACTCCTTGTTGGCGATCAGTCGATTCTTTAAGGAGGATAGAAGGTGGTTTGGCGTTGGGTATGAACAAATTTCAAGTACAGCGGGTGTTTCTCGGCCCCAACTGACGAATGAGACAGGCTTATGACTAATCCTTTGTTTTTGTATTGAATTATCCGTGAGTATATTAAGATGTGGCTTAGGACGGATAAAAATATAAGGATATCAAATGAATAAGCTATTTTTGATAGTACTCGTGGTTTGGCTTGGCGGTTGTATGGCAACGATGCCGAAGCCCAAGCAGGCGGACTTGAGTGGCAAGTATGATGGCATCTGGTCACTGCAATTGATGATGAAGAATGAGTACCAGCACAAAAGTACTGGTAACTTTCACTGCAACGTAGGGCAACGTAATTTACCGATCTTCATTGAGCAGGGACGCGTTGGCACAATGCAGTTCGGTGGTGATGCCGGCTTAGTTGACTCACAGGGAAATCTTTTCCTCAGACAAACAATCGGTAGCTTCAATTCCTATTACAACGCCAACCCAGATCGTGATCTGGTGGTGCATGGGCGTTTAAAATCGGATGGGGGTGAGGGGTATTACCTGCAAGCAATCTCGGGAACAGATAGTGGCTGTAAAGGCGGTTTTATCGCCACCAAGAAAGATGTTGTTTCGAGCCTTTACAGCCATTTAAACAGCGTCGCGGTACCAACGGTTCTTTCTACAAATGACCAAACGTTACGAGGTGAGCTTTGGACTTTACCTTTTGGCGCTAAAACAATGAGCTGGATCGTCTTCAAGGATAGCGACGATCAGATGATCTGTAGCGGCTATTGGACTAAGGCAACCAAGAGGGCAATGGAGGGGCAGTGGTATCTCTATTGTGGTGAGAACCAGTTGATGAAAGGCGGCTGGAAAAAACAGGCAAGTACTTGGAATGCTGTCGGGCACGACAGTGCAGGGAAGCAAGTTAGCCTTAGCGGCCGACTGAACAACAAACATCAAAAAAACATGCCGCAACATCTGGTGACTAACCGTGAAATGGCCCAAGGGACAGGTTTTGAGCTGATTAGTTGTAAAATTGGCTCAGGAACCGCCTTCATCACTTCATTGAAATCCTGCAATCTGGAAGGCGGGACGGAAATGGAAGCGAACAACGCGAACTAACCTAGCGCAGTCGTTGTTTAGCACTGCGCGAGGTCATATTTCACGAAACGCCCGGTTTTCTAGTTGAGCTTAATACTCAGCCGTTTGCGGCTGGTCGTGGGTTGTTGAGCGTTGTTGGTTAGGTTTGAGTTGGCCTTGTTTGGGAGGGAGGGTGTTGGTTGGCTGACCCGGCTGCGGCGTCGAATAACGGTCGGTGTCGGTGCTTGTTTGAGCAGTTGGGCGCTATCGGTTGTTTTGTCGGTAGCTGATTCAGCACCGGCGATCCAGGCACGGGTAGGTGCCATGACCTGACCTGTTGCTTCGCTCGGATTGTTTGGCTGTTGCACAAGCAGCTGGTCGAGTTGCTTGAGTTGATTGATCATTTTTGACTCTTCGGTCTGTAGTAGCTGGTGGCGAGCTTTGTCTTCATCGCTGTGTAGCTCTGCCGATTCAGTGGCTATCGTTGTACGTGTAACTACGCTCAGAAGCTGGTCAGGGGTAGTAGGGGCAGATTGTTCTGCACTTTGAGTCTGTGCTATAGCGGCGACTGAAGGCTCAGCCACAGGAGAAGCTGCAACTGGATTAGTTTTAGCAGGTTGAGTCGCCGAACTGTTTTTCAGGCGGCCCAGCAGCTCGGTCAATTGCTGTTGCAGTAACTGGGTCTGATCCAGATTTTGTTGGTTTTGATCCAACGCGTTGAGGGTTGAAGATGAACACTGTAGCGCTTGCTGCTGAGCGGCCACTAGTGCCTGGTTGGCTTGTTGTGAGGCTTCGACTGCTGCCATCGCCTGCTCGGCCTTGATTGCGGCTTGTTGTTGTTGCTGTAGTAACTGTTGCAAGGCGTTATCGGAGGCGATCAGCGCTTGCGACAATGATTCAGCTTCTTCACGGGCGTGCTGTTGCTGGGTGTTGATCTGCTCGACGCTACTCAGGGTACGAACCAGTAGCCCAATGCTTTCGGCAAAAAGTGTTTTTTGGAGCTCTTGTTCGGCGTAGGTATTGTGCAATTTATCGCCGTCAGATGGTTGAGAGGCTGTCACCGTTGTCGAGTTGACGGCCTTTGTTGCTGTTTTGGTCGTTGTTATTGTGGCGCTTGATTGAGGCGCGGTGGTACGGGGTTTAGCCGGTTGTTGGGCTGTGATTGGCTGAGTGTTAAGCGGAGCCTTTTTGATAACGGTTTTCTTTATCGCAGGTTTGCTAACAGCTGGCTTGCTAACAGGGGCAGCGGTAAGTGACTTATCTTCAGCTGGAATCTCTTTCTTCCAGGCGTTCTCGTGTGCGACCTGGCGACGGCGTTTAACAACACTTTCACTCAAACCGAATTTATGGCCGCGAAGCGAACGGGCGTTAAGTTCGATGGTATGTAGTAACTCCATCTCTTTTAGTTCGCTGATCTCTTCAGCGAAATCGAGTTCGGCGATGGTGAACTGGGCATCGCCGTGCTCGCGAATTTCTTTATACAGGGGGAAATCGAGACCGGCTTCCGCCGCGTTGAGGTATAACTGCCAACGTTCGAAGATGTCGCCACGACAGGAACCGACATAATGCTGACCACTGATTTTGCTTAATATTTTGAAGACGATCACAGACAACCTACAACAGAAGAATGATGAGAATAAACAGCTTTGGGATGATTCGAATACGACGGTAGTTGAGATGAAATAAACGTAATTAGTACACCGTATATCCGTTGTTTTAAGAGCTCTGAATACCCCGTTCTGCCAGCTGACAGATGGGGCGAGAGGCGGGCATTATACGGGTCTTTTGGTGTATTGAAAGGGTTGAAATTCAGTGTTGTTTCTGGTCGATATATGTAGCTGCCTATGGTGTCAGTCAAACCAGATCGACAATGCTGTAATGAATTGTTGATCCCGCTATTTGTAAGCTGATCTCATCGCCGACAAAGCGTCCGGTTAGCGCGGTGCCCAGCGGTGTTGCAGGGGTCACTACGGTGACAGTTTGGACGGTTGGATCTTTACCCTGATAACATTTGAGACCGCCTCCTTGTGCTGCCAGAAGTACCTGCTTTTGTTGCCCGGATGGGGTATCTATCGTGACTAACGCGCCAAGGCCGATGGCGTCGCTGTGTTGGTAGTCGGGAATGGCCCAATGCCCCAGAGCGGTGATCGTCTGTTGCAGCTCTTGCGCCCTTATCGACAGACCGTGAGCTAAGTAGGCGGCCTCCAACCCTAAGGTGTCGTACTTATTTTCTGCCCGGTTTTCGCTGTGGGTGGCCGATTGATGTGCCTGGTCGCTGGCTTGCAATAAGGTATCGAGCTGCTGGTTTAGCTGCTCGATAATTTGAGTGACCAGAGAGGCTTTATTCATGTCAGCGATTTCATGCCAGCGACTTCATGTGAGTGACTTCATGTGAGTGATAGTGCCGCGCCTGTCAGGCGGACTTGAACAATACAGCGGTACCGGCACTGACAAACAGTCCGGCGCTGATGCGATTAAAGCGTTGCAGATTACGGGCTTTGCGCAAAGCCGGTGCCATCACTTTTGCACTGCTGCCATACAATAACTTGCTGGTCAGATCGAGCACACACCAGCTGGCGGTCATCACCAAAAGTTGTGTCGCCATTGATCCCTGGGGATCGATAAATTGTGGCAAGAAGGCAACGAAGAATAAAATATCTTTCGGGTTGCTGATACCCAGACTGAAGGCGCGCCAAAACATGGCGCTGAAGCGTGGCGTGGCTGTTGTTGCACTCTCGGCAATGTTGTCGCCGCATTGGCGGGCGTCTTGCCAGGTCCGGTAACCCAGATAGATCAAGTAAAGGGCACCGGCATAACGGATCGCGGTGAACAGGCTTTCTGATGCCAACAATAACGCGCCGAGACCGGTAGCCGAAGCGGTTAACAGGATCACAGAGGCGCTGGTGCCACCGATAAACGCCGGCGTCGATTTGATAATGCCGTGGTTGAGGCTATTGGTGATCATCAGCAGGGACAGCGGTCCCGGAATCAGGATCACCAGCAGTGAGGCTGAGCAGAACAGTAGCCAAGTATCTAGGGGCATTGTAGTTATCCGAGTGGGTTGAGAAGTAAAAGGTCATAATCAAAACGACAAAAGGCCCTCATACGCGAGGGCCTTCATTGTAGGGGGTCTAGCCCTTACAGAAAAATAAACTTGCCGATGAAGATTGCGGTTAGCACGTAGATGCTCAGCGAAATTTCGCTGCTCTTACCGGCACACAGCTTCAGTGCGGTATAGGTGACAAACCCCATCGCCACACCGTTGGCGATCGAGAATGTCAGTGGCATCATCACCACCATGATGATCGCAGGGATGGTGTTAGTCACGTCGTCCCAGTCGATGTGCTTCATACCGGTCATCATCAGCATCGCCACATAGATCAGGGCGCCAGCGGTGGCGTAGGCGGGAATCATGCCGGCCAGTGGCGCCAGGAACATCGCTGCAACAAACAACAGACCGACGGTAACTGCAGTCAGCCCGGTACGGCCACCGGCAGCAACACCAGCAGCACTTTCTACGTAGCTGGTAACCGGTGGGCAACCGAACAACGCACCAAAGACACTCGAGGTACTGTCAGCTTTCAACGCCTTGCTCATATTCTCGATATAACCGTCTTCACGGATCAGGTTGGCGCGGGTGGCAACGCCCATCAGGGTACCGGCGGTGTCGAACATGTTGACGAACAGGAAGGCCAGAATTACGCTGATCATGCCGACCTCCATAGCGCCACGGATATCCAGTGCCATCAGCGTCGGAGCAATGCTGGGTGGCATCGACATAATACCGTTGTACTCAACCAGTCCAAGACCCCAACCGGCAAAAGTCACCACCAGGATGCTGATAAATACCGCACCAAAGACGTTGTGGTAGGACAGGGCGGCGATCATCAAGAAGCACACTGCGGCCAGTAGGGTAGCGGGTTCAAGGAATGACCCCATCGATAGCAGAGTGGCCGAGTTATCAACCACGATACCGGCGGTTTTCAGGCCGATCAGACCAAGGAACAGACCGACCCCGGCGGACATGGCAAAACGCAGGCTCATCGGGATACTGTTAAGTAGCCATTCACGCACCTTCCAGATACTGAGGATGGCGAAGATTACACCCGAAATAAATACCGCACCGAGCGCTACTTCCCACTGGTAGCCCATCTCACCGACAACGGTGTAGGTGAAGAAGGCGTTAAGACCCATGCCCGGTGCTAGGCCGACCGGCCAGTTGGCATATAGACCCATCAGGAAACAACCCAACGCCGCACCGAGACAGGTGGCAACAAAGGCGGCACCGTGATCCATACCGGCGTCGGCCATGATGTTGGGGTTAACAAAGATGATGTAACCCATGGTGACAAAGGTGGTTAGACCCGCGATAAGCTCGGTCTTGATGCTGGTTTTGTGTTCTGAAAGTTTGAAATAACGGTCGAGAAATCCCCGTTGGGATTGGGATGAACTATCTGCGTTTAGTACGTCTTGCTGAGTGGTATCCACAACAGGTGCTCCTTTTTGAGTTTTGAGGGCCGCTTATTTTTATGGGTGGCTCTTCATAGCGTTGTGTTTCAATCCATGGAATCGAGGCACGTCAAATGTGTGCATAAACAGAGTAGCTGATTGTATACAAAAAAACCAACCCAGGAGTCAGGTTTTTAAGAGTGAATTATTTTATTTTTATAAAATCTTTAAATTTCATGGGGTAAGATGAAAATCATGACGGTGATAACAATGTTGTGATTGATTTTGATCCGATGTTTTTTGCTTATATCCTATGCTTTGGTGTACAGGAAACTTCCAAATGTGTACTATTTCAGCGATTTTTTTACTTACTTTTTGTCTGAACAGATGCCAACGCTATGAACCAACCGCTGCAAAAAATCAGTACTGAAAATGGACGTAAAACCACCGGCACTCAAGACGAACTGGTTTACGCGCATATCTTTGATGCCATCCTTGAGCAGCGCTTGGCACCCGGTACCAAGCTCAACGAAGAGTCTCTGGGGGAGATCTTTGGTGTCAGTCGTACCATCATCCGCCGGGCGCTGTCGCGTTTGGGGCATGAGCAGGTTGTGGTCTTGCGCCCTAATCGTGGAGCGGTCGTTGCCAGCCCCAGTATCGAAGAGGCGCGGCAGATCGTTTTTGCCCGACGTATCGTCGAGAAAGCGGTTACTGAATTGGCGATCGAGAACGCCCAGCCGGCACAATTGGTGCAGATGAAACAGTTGGTCGTTGACGAGCAAAGCTGTTTTGCTCGCGGTGACCGTGGCGCGGGAATCCGTTTGTCCGGGGAGTTTCACTTGCAGTTGGCGATCATGGCCAATAACCCGCCGCTGTTGAGTTTCCAGCGAAGCCTGGTGTCACAGTGTTCGCTGATCATCGCGCAATACGAAAGCGGTGGTAAATCGCACTGTTCTTACGATGAGCATTTCGAACTGATCGACGCGATCGAGCAACGCGACAAACAAAAAGCGGTGCGGCTGATGATGCACCACCTCGATCATATCGAGCACAAACTCAGCCTCGACGAGACGGGTGCTTCAGATGACCTGCATGCGGTATTTTCTAACGTCGTGGGCAAAAAATAAGCAGGGAAAAGTCAGTAAGTCAGCTATCAGCGACTAATTAACAGTCGGCTGCTGAATGGTGTCTCTCGGATCCTTGGTTATTCCCTGATGATTTCCTGCCGGGCCGAAGCTTCGGCATCTTAGCTCCAACTATTTTTAATGATTTTCAATCGCCTTAAATCATTTCCAATTGCTACCAAAACTCAGTCCTACCACGGTATCCTCCGGTCCGACGGCTATCTCAACTCCCGAGCGGATGGTATAGCGGCGAGCAATCAGGTACTGGAATCCCAGCCCGCGCGCGATCTTCGCCGATGACGTGCCTTGGTTAGGTCCCGGGTCAGAGTTGGAGGTCCAGCCGCTGCCGGCAAAACCGGTCAGGCTCCAGCGTGAAGTCAGATCCCAGCGCGCTTCCAATTCGGTGACCAAGACGCGATCACCCTGGTAACGCATCGCTGGGATACCGCGCATATCAATATAGGGCAAGGCGTAAAACGGCCCTTTACCTTCGTGGATGTCACCCTCGACTCGAACACCCAGTGCAAACTCGTCATTCAAAGGCCAATAGGAGTAGCTGGCCAGTTTAAGCTGTTCATAGTTGTAATCACCGCCGAACGATTCGCTATAAATCATGGGTTCAAATTTAAACAGATGGCCGCTGTCGGGTGCCAGATAGGGAAAACGGGTGTCGTAATGCACTATCAGACCGAGGCCGGAAGAGGCAGAGTCCAGATCGCCAATGCCCACTGTCGTACTCACTGTGGCACTCGGTGTGCCTCGTTCAAAGTTAATGCTGCTGCTCTGATAGGTGAATCGACCGCCGGCAAACAGGCCTGTCAGAGAAGTGCGAAAGAGAACCTGTTGCAGCGTCATATTGCCCTCTAAGTTAAACGGCAGACCCTGGTCGATGCTATTGGGGTAGTAGGTGAGATTGAAGTCGCCGCGGCCGATAAACCCTTTATAACGAAGTGTATCCTCCTGATAGCTACCAAAGTGGCCGAGACCACCAAACCGGGTGCCATTCTCGGTCTGTCCGTAGGCTAGTGCGGAGATTCTGGGTGGCAGGTAAAGCGGCGCGTTGGGGTCATTATTTGGCGCGTCTTCACCGGTATCATGGAAGAATGCCAGTGCTAAACCCAGACCATAACCGATAGCAGGTTCGGTGATGATTATCGGTATTGGCAGGAATCCGGTGGTGCTGGCCAGGAATTGGCTGGCGTCGAAGCGACCATCGATAGGATCAAGAAACTGCTCCATGACGGGGGCTGCATGTAGCGGTTGTAACGAGACTGCTGCCATCATCAGCCCGAATAGTTGTCTATGGACACGACTAAACGGCGCAATGATGAGTGAAATGGCTGGGGCTAGGCGTAGTGATGTCCGGGTCCGGTTATACAATGATGAAATGGATTGAGACAGTAACATCGGATGGTTTCCGTGTTTGTTAGATGCCGAGCAAGATAAGAACGGAAGGTATAGGAAAATGATTAAAACAAACCACCACGCCGACGTTGTTACTCGCTCTCCTGTCAGGGCCTTGGTTGACCGAGTTTCATGGGTTGGCAAAGAAAAGGCGACCTGAAAAGATCGCCTTTGAGGAGTGGGTGATACAAGTTACTGCTTACGCAAGCGCTGTGGTTTCTAACGCTATAGTTAAAGGCTGCCGTTTATTCATGAGTAAACATGGGTTAAAACAGCTTTCCAAACCTGACGCAGGCATCACGTAAGGAGTTAATGCTACAACAAGGGGAATTTAGCCGGAGTTTGGCGCTTTGACAATTTAGCCACTGCTAATCTAAGGCTAGCCCCCAGCCTGGTTGGTTATAACACCAACAGGGCTAGGGGGTTTCTCGAGTGTTGCTGCTTACCGCGCGGCAATCTATAAGACTGAAATCTACAAAACTGAAGTCTACAGTGCTGCAATCTTGTCGTATTGCTCCTGAAGCTTCGCTTTGGCACTGTTGGCCTCGTCTAGCTTAGCGCGTTCTTTGGCCACAACCGCATCGGGTGCGTTGTCGACAAACTTGGCGTTACCCAGCTTGCCGCTGACCTGGTTGATCAGCTTGCCCAGCTTATCCAGCTCTTTTTGCAAACGCCCCAGTTCGGCGTCTTTGTCGATCAGTCCTGCCATCGGTACCAGTACTTCCATCTCGCCGACCAGAGCGGTAGCGGATAGCGGCGCTTGGGTGCTGTCTGCCAACCAGGTCGCACTTTCCAGATTCGCCAGCTTTTTCAGGAACTGTTGATTGGCGTTAAGGCGGGCCTGGTCTTCAGCACTACTATCGGCCTTGGAGCTGAACAACACGTTGATGTGTTTGGCCGGGGAGATTTTCATCTCGCCGCGGATGTTACGCACACCCAGAATGACACCTTTGAGCCAGTCGATATCGGCTTCGGCCTGAACATCAATCTTGTTAGCTTCAGCCTGTGGATAGGGCTGATGCATGATGGTATCGCCCGAAAGGCCTGCCAGCGGTGCTAGCCGCTGCCAGATCTCTTCGGTGATGTAGGGCATAAACGGATGCGCCAGTCGTAGCGCGCTTTCGAGGACTCGAACCAACGTGCGACGGGTGCCGCGCAGCTGCGCCTCAGACGCGTTCTCGTCCCAGAGTACCGGCTTGGACAGTTCCAGGTACCAATCGCAGTATTCATTCCAGATAAACTCGAACAGCGCTTGCGCTGCCAGATCGAAACGGAACTCGTCCAGCGCTTTCTCGATCGTTTGTTCGGTATGCTGCAGACGCGAGATGATCCAGCGGTCGGCCAGGCTTAGTTCGACCTCATCGCCGTTCTGGCCGCAGTCTAGCGCGCCGATGCAATCGCCTTGCTCGTCCTGCTGCTCGGTGTTCATCAGTACGTAACGGGCGGCGTTCCAGATCTTGTTGCAGAAGTTGCGGTAACCTTCCATCCGGCCCATGTCGAACTTGATATCGCGGCCGGTCGAGGCCAGCGAACAGAAGGTGAAGCGCAGTGCGTCGGTGCCGTAGGCGTTGATCCCCTCGGGAAACTCGTTGCGGGTCTGCTTCTCGATCTTGGCGGCCAGCTTTGGCTGCATCATGTTGGCGGTGCGCTTAGTTACCAGGTCTTCCAGTTCGATACCATCGATCAGGTCGAGCGGATCGAGCACGTTGCCCTTGGATTTTGACATCTTGTGACCGAGCGAGTCACGCACCAAACCGTGAACGTAGACCTGCTTGAACGGCACCTGCGGTACCCCTTCGTCATCTTTAACGAAGTGCATCGTCATCATGATCATCCGGGCGACCCAGAAGAAGATGATGTCAAAGCCGGTTACCAGCACATCGGTGCTGTGGAATGTCTTGAGAAATTTGGTCTTTTCGGGCCAGCCGAGGGTGGAGAAAGTCCACAGTGCTGAGCTGAACCAGGTATCGAGCACGTCTTCGTCTTGGCGAAGAATTACGTCGTTACCAAGGTTGTTGTCGCTACGGACTTCCGCCTCGTCACGACCAACGTAGACCTTTCCTGTCTCGTCGTACCAAGCCGGAATCTGGTGGCCCCACCATAGCTGGCGTGAGATACACCAGTCCTGAATGTCACGCATCCAGGAGAAGTACATGTTTTCGTATTGCTTGGGTACAAACTCGATGTCGCCGTCTTCGACCGCTTTGATCGCCGGTTTAGCCAG
Source organism: Motiliproteus sp. (assembly GCA_036961355.1). Lineage (GTDB taxonomy): Bacteria > Pseudomonadota > Gammaproteobacteria > Pseudomonadales > Balneatricaceae > Motiliproteus. The sequence continues at coordinate 179,066 of JBALVL010000001.1, read as the reverse complement.
GGTCTTGGCGTCGACATACCACTGATCGGTCAGCCAAGGCTCGATCACCACACCGGAGCGATCACCGCGGGGGGTCTTCAGGTTGTGGTCGTCGATTTTTTCCAGCAATCCCAGTTGTTCAAACTCAGTGACGATCAGTTTACGGGCGTCGAATCGATCCAGACCGGCGTACTGGTCGGGCAGGGCGGCGTCGTAGTCGCTGTTGAGGGTGCCGTCGATGCTGAATACCTGGCCGTTAGGCAGAATCGCAGCGTCGCGGTCGAGGATATTGATCAGCGGCAGGTCGTGGCGCTTGCCCATCTCATAATCGTTGAAATCGTGCGCCGGGGTGATCTTGACGCAGCCGGTGCCGAATTCGCGATCGACATAGTCATCGGCAATAATTGGGATGCGACGATTAACCAGCGGCAGGATAATCTCTTTGCCGATCAATGCCTGATAACGCTCGTCGTCCGGGTGTACTGCAACGGCGGCGTCACCGAGCATGGTTTCCGGGCGAGTGGTGGCGACAACTAAGTAGTCCAGCCCTTCAGCGGTCTTGGCACCATCGGCTAGCGGGTAGCGCAGGTTCCACAGAAAGCCTTTCTCGTCGACATTTTCGACCTCGAGATCGGAGATGGCGGTGTGTAATTTTGGATCCCAGTTGACCAACCGCTTACCGCGGTAGATCAGGCCGTCTTGGTGTAAACGAACGAAAGCCTCTTTAACCGCCTCGCTCATGCCTTCGTCCATGGTGAAACGCTCGCGCGACCAGTCGACCGAGGAGCCGAGGCGGCGAATCTGGTTGGTGATGGTGCCACCAGACTCCTCTTTCCATTCCCAAATCTTGTCGATAAACGGCTTGCGGCCCAGATCGTGGCGGCTAACGCCTTGCGCGCCCAGTTGACGCTCAACCACCATCTGGGTGGCGATTCCTGCGTGGTCACAGCCCGGTTGCCACAGAGTGTTTCGTCCCTGCATCCGACGGTAGCGGGTCAGGCAATCCATGATGGCGTTATTAAAGCCGTGGCCCATGTGCAAGCTGCCGGTGACGTTAGGCGGCGGAATCATGATGCAGTAAGAGTCACCCTCACCGGTCGGTTTGAAGTGGCCTTGTTGCTCCCATTTTTGGTACCAGGAACGTTCAATCGCATCGGGTTGGTAGGTCTTATCCATGGGCGTCAATCGGACTCGTGTTCAGTTATAAAGAAAGGGTTGTGAAATGGCTTGGCTGGGTGGCGCTGACTCAGCAAAAACCCGCAGCCGAATCGAGCGATTATACACAGCCCAATGGGGCGGGTGTAGCGCGGTTTGAGCCGATTGATTGAAACCGAATCAACTCAGCCTTTACGGCGCATATCGTTCATATGGATCTCGTAACCACGTTGCTGGTACTGCCGGTAGTTGTTTCGTGTTGCTTCGAGAATCTCATCCTGCTGGATTACGACTTCAATAATGCGTTCGAAACTCAGCGACAGGTCGCTGGCTTCAAGCGCCATGTTGACGTAGACCTCGCGATGTTGCGGCAGGCTGTCGCCATAACCGATCTCAATCGGCGACGGCATCTCCAGTTTCTCGGCGATCAGGTTATGGGGTAAGAAGGCTTCACTGCAGTACTCCCACAGCAGTTCATCTAGCTGGCGAGCGGCGGCTTCATCGGCTGTGCGGATATAAATTTGGTGGCCGAGACCGTGCACTTTCTCCAGTACTTTGCAGAGAAAGCGACGGCGGCTATCCGAATCATTCGAAGGCAGGATATAGAAGTCGCTGCGAGGCATGCGTTTAAACCAATTAGCGGGTCTGGAAGGTAGTGTCATGCCCCGAGTTATCAGGGCATGACCGGGTGTTTAGCAGTCGCAACCGTCCTTGCTGCAGCACTCGTCATCGCCACTATCGCTGCTGGCCTGATCGATCAGGTACTGAGTTAGTAGCGGCACACAACGTCCGGTGGCTCCCTTTTGTTTACCGCTAACCCAGGCCGTACCTGCGATGTCGAGGTGTGCCCAGGCAAACTTTTTGGTGAACCGGGACAGGAAACAGGCGGCGGTGATGGTACCGGCGGGGCGACCGCCGATGTTAGCCATGTCGGCAAAGTTGCTGTCGAGCTGCTCTTGATAGTCGTCCCATAACGGCAGTTGCCAGACCCGGTCGGTACTGTAATCACCTGCAGTAATCAGATTCTTGATCAAGGCATCGTTGTTGCCCAGCACGGCGCTGGTCTGGTGGCCCAGAGCGATGATGCAGGCGCCGGTCAGAGTCGCAATATCGATTACACTGGCCGGTTCAAAGCGTTCGGCGTAGGTCAGTGCGTCGCACAATACCAGTCGGCCTTCAGCGTCGGTATTGAGGATCTCGACGGTTTGGCCGGACATGGTGGTGACGATATCACCGGGCTTTGTGGCAAAACCGCTGGGCATGTTTTCAGCCGCAGCGATGATAGCAACAACATTCAGCTCTAAACCTAGCTCGGCGATGGTGGCCATGGTGCCGAGCACACTGGCGGCGCCGCACATGTCGTACTTCATCTCGTCCATTGCGCCGCCAGGCTTGAGGCTGATGCCGCCGGAGTCAAAGGTGATCCCTTTACCCACCAGAACGTGGGGCTTGTCGGCTGCTTCGGCACCTTGGTACTGCAACACGATTAAGCGGGCTTCCTGCTCAGATCCTGCCGCGACTGACAGCAGTGAGCCCATTCCGAGCTCTTCCATCTGGGCTTCATCAAGCACTTCGACGCCGATGTTGTCATACCCCTCTGCCAGCTCTTGCGCCTGTTCAGCCAAGTAAAGCGGGGTGCAAATGTTGCCGGGCAGGTTGCCAAGGTCGCGCGCGATGGAGACGCCGTTGGCGATTGCTGAGGCGTCAAGAATGGCGATCTCAGCGGTTTCAACATCGACCTCTTCGAGAACCAGCTGAATCGCTTCGAAGGAAACCGGGTCGGCTGGTTTGCTTTTGAGTTGGTCGAACTGGTATAGGCCGGCTCCGATGGTTTCGGCCAGTGTACGGCAGCGCCAGTAGCAATCGCGTCCGTTAACCGCGCTGTCATCCAATGCGATAGCAAAGTCGTCGAGCCGCAGTTTTTTGACAGACGTTAGGATAGCCGATGCCGATTTCTTAAAACTGGTGTCATTACGCTCATCACTCTTACCGAGTCCGATGAGTAAAACGCGTTTGGCGCTGACGCCTTCAATCTGTTGTAGCAGCAAAGTTTCGCCACTCTTGCCGCCGATATCACCGGCTTTGATCAGGCGACTGATGTAGCCGCTACTGGCAGCATCTAGTTGCTGGGCGGCGGCGGAAAGTTCGCCGTCCTGGCCAATAGCGACAACTAAGCAATCGCTGCTGAGTTGGGCGAGTACGCCGGATACAATCTGAAATTCCATAAATGCTCCACAAGACATCGTCTGGGCTTTAGGGGATAATGCCGCCAGTCCGCATTGTTGGCGGATAAGCGAATGAATGGCCGAGAGTTTACGTCAATTTCGGCACTTTTGCAGAGACTGTTTTACTATTCGAAATGGCCAGTGTTTGAGCTGGCCTATCATCCATCCTGTTAGTCGAGAGAATTCTGCCCCGGTGATTATTTTTCGTTACCTCACCAAAGAAGTTTTGGTCACTATGACTGCCGTTACGGGCGTGTTGCTGTTGATCATCATGAGTGGCCGTTTCATCAAGTATCTGGCCAACGCCGCCGAAGGCAAATTGTCAGCAGATATCCTGTTACTGTTGATCAGCTATCGGATCCCGGGTTTTCTTGAGTTGATTTTGCCGCTTGGGTTGTTTCTCGGTATTTTACTCTCTTACGGTCGCCTCTATCTTGAGAATGAGATGACCAGCCTGACCGCCAGCGGTATGAGCCAAAACACGTTGCAGAAGATGACGATGGGGCCTGCGTTGATTGTTGCATTGTTTGTGGGCGTGCTCAGCTTTTGGGTGACCCCCTGGGGTGCTGCCCAGGTGCAGCAGATGCTCAGCAAGCAGGAATCGATGACTGAGTTTGATGCGCTGACCGCAGGGCGATTTCAAAAGCTCCCTTCGCGTAGCCGGGTTTCATATGTCGAGTCGCTGGAGAAAAATCGCACCGAGCTTAAGGGGGTGTTTCTGTCCGAACAGATAGGCACCCGTAAAAAACCTCGGCAGGGGATGATGGTGGCTGAGAGTGGGCGCCAGTATCTGGATCCTGCGACGCGCAGCCGTTTTTTGCTGCTTAAAAACGGTTATCGATATGAAGGGGTGCCGGGAGAAGCTGATTTCCGCACCATTCGTTTTGATGAATACGGTGTTCGGATTCAGCAGCTTGAAATGCGACAGAAAGTGACGGAAATAGAGGTGTTGCCAACCGCGGAGTTGCTGCAGAACGATAGCTACCAGTATCGGGCGCAGCTACATTGGCGGCTTTCTCTGCCTGTATTATGCCTGATGGTGGCGCTGCTGGCGGTACCGCTGAGTAAGGTCAATCCACGGCAGGGGCGGTATGCTCGGTTATTGCCATCGATCTTATTGTATTTGACCTACCTGACCTTGCTGACCAGTATGCGCAGCGCCATGGATGAGGGTGAAGATCTGGCTGTGTTGAAATTTTGGGGGGTTCATCTGTTGTTTGCTTTTATTGCGCTGAACCTGCATTACAGCGGTGCTTTTGTTAGACGGCAGATTCTAAGGGTCAAGTCGTTACTGCCCTCCCGGAGTGTGCAATGAAATTGTTAGACCGCTATATCGGCCAGACAGTGTTGTTCTCCTGTCTGGTTGTGTTACTGGCGATCATTGGCCTTGATGTCTTATTCGCGTTTATCGATGAGCTGAAAGACCTTAACGCCAGCTACACCATGGCGATAGCGCTGAAATATGTGCTGCTGTCGATTCCCGGCAGCATCTACGAGTATATTCCGCTCTCTTGTTTGGTCGGTTGCCTGATCGGCTTGGGGTTGTTGGCCAGTAGCTCTGAGCTGACCGTGATTCGAGGGGCGGGTGTCAGCAAGTTTCGGATTGTATTGTCGGTCTGTAGGCCGGTAGTGCTGTTGGTGGTGCTTGCGGGGCTGATGGGTGAGTTTGTGGTGCCAATATCGGGGCAGCAAGCAACCGTAGAGAAAGCCAAGGCACACAGTAACGGTCGCTCGGTCACTACTCAATACGGTGTTTGGCATCGAGAAGATAATTGGGTAATGCATTTTAACGCGATCGAACGCAACGGTAAGGTACACGGCCTGACGATGTATGAGTTTGCTGCTGATAAGCAGCTGATCTCGGCCGGTTTTGCTCGTGAAGCTAATTATATCGACCGTCATTGGGTCTTGACCAACCTGCGGACCACCTATTTCGACGGGGATCGAACCCGCATTGAAAAACAAAAACGTGCCCGTTGGGAATCTGAGCTTAAACCAGACCAATTGCAGTTGTTGTCGATGCAGCCGCAGGATATGTCGATCGAGTCGCTGTATCGGTTTAACAGTTATATGAACAGTCAGGGCCTTGAAGCGTCTCCGCATCAGTTAGCATTCTGGGCAAAGTTACTGCAGCCGTTGGCGATCTTCTCGCTGGTGTTGATTGCGATCTCTTTCGTGTTTGGATCGCTGCGTTCGGTAACGATGGGGCAGCGGGTTTTGGTCGGTATTTTGGTTGGTTTGGTGTTTAAGTTCAGCCAGGATTTGCTCGGTCCTGCCAGTACTGTCTATGGTTTCTCGCCGTTGATCGCGGTGCTGAGTCCGATCGCGCTCTGCGTGTTATTTGGCGGCTGGATGCTGCGACGAGGCAGTTGATGGTGCGTTTTAATAAGGAGGGGTGTCGCTCTTTCGGTTGTAGCGGTCATCTCGTTGCTGGTTAGTACCTCGTTTCAGATCTCTTAATCCTGAAAATTTTTCTAGGCATTGCCCTCTTGCTGTATGTGTCGCCGACGTTTCCATGTGAAGCATAAGCATAAGCATAAGCATAAGCATAAGCATAAGCATAAGCATAAGTAGAGGTGGTATTAGCGGGTTTTGCTGCTAGGGGCGGGCATCTATTTCTGCCGAGTCCGTTGCCGCCAAGCCATGCCTAAAGATGGTTAACTTGTTTGCCTGAAAGGCTAGCGGGTTGATCGGGGTGTGATGGTTTAGCCGTGTTGTTTAAGAAAGTGCTCAGACTGGCGGTCAATCAGCGTCTGGTAGTCGTTATTGAGCGCCGAGATCAGATAGGTATCGTCATCATGCATGCGGTATTGGGCCTTGCCCAATAAACGTTCGTTCAAAGATGAAATTTGGTATAGCCGTTTGTGCGTTATCAGATCATTATCCTGAATGCGATCGCTGAGCAGCAGGGCGTCCTCGGCCAGTGCGTCAACTTCGTCTGTTGGGCCGCATAGCAGAACCAGTTTAATATTGAGTGCCGGTGAGAAGCTTCTAATCGCCTGAGTGTTGATGCCGCGATATAGCGCATTGAATAGCTGAGCTGCACAGAGCGCATTGATACCGTGGCTATGGTCATTTGATAGGGGGCTAAATTTGACACACCAGTTGCCTAAAGGGTCTTCGCTGAGTTCGCCTTTATAGAGTCGTGCAACCTGCTCCAGAGATTTGCGGTAGCGAACTAAGAGCTGCTGGCGTTCACTTGTCGTCAGGGTGTCGCTGCCGCCGACATGGTGATTGGCGTAAAACAGATAGCACCAGTGGCTGGGGTTGCTGTCGGGTGATTCGGTGTCGGTAAACTCTTCACCGGGTGTCAGTGTGTCTAGCCCTGAGGGCGACTCTGACGTTGCGGTTGATGCGCTTGTGAAGATAGGGGTGTTTAGTTGTTGTTCTTCAGGGGTGGCGTTACTGGCCGGTTGGGCAATGGCTTCGGCTGGGTTGACCGAGTACAAGCTGTCTGTCTGGCTATTTGCAGAATATAGGGGTTCTGGCTGGTTGCCTATCGGTGCTGCCGTATCTATGAGGGGGGAAGTTGAAGCGCTGTCTGGCTCGCTAAATATTAAGTTAGAATTGGTTGATGCGGTGGTTAGATCGTCAACTGTAGGGGCTGAAGCGGAGGTGTTTGCAGTATTAGGATCTACAGAATTAGGGCCTTCAGGTTCTTGGTTTTCCGTCGCGCTGGAGTCGGCAAAACACTGGTTTAACGACGTTGCAATCTGACCTAGCTCATCCTGGTCTGTAGTCTTGATGAAAGTCATTGGTAACTGCTGTTGTAGCTGATTGGCAGCGAGCTGGATTGGCCGGAGTGAACGCTGAAGGCGGCGGCTGAACAACCCTAGTGCTATGCCCAGTAAGAGCAGCGTTGTTAATGATGCGGCGAAGGTTAGCGGCAGTGACTGAGCGAGTCCGTATTCAGCGCTGAGCGGGTTGAGGTGTATCCGTAACAAGCCTAGCCGGGTCGCTTCACTGTTGATGCCTTGCTGTATGAAGAGGTCGCTGGGGCGGCCGGTTTTTATCAGGGATTTGCCGCTGGGGTCGGTGATCTCAGCGCCGCTTATTTGTGGCAGATCGGCCAGCTGTTGCAGGTTGATGGTCAAGCTGAGTTGATCCCCGGCGAGCAGAAGAGTGGCTGAGCTGGCGGCGGTTTGTTTTAAAATAATGCGTCCGACTGTGTTGAGTTGGTGCTCGGTAAAGCTGCGTTGGTCTGCGGAGAAGGCGAACAGAGACAGAACCAGCCCTGCGAGCAGTGACAGCGTTACGCCTAGCGATAACCTGGCGGTGATCGTCATGCGTTGGTGTAGCTCGGTAAGCTTGGCTGGAAGGTGAAAATTCATGCCGGATTTTGATTTCCAAAGCGGGCGAAGCAGGCATCATACCAACTCCGCCGGTGCTGGTGTAGCGGCTTCAGTGGGCAGGCTGAAACAAACAGGTAGAAGTCGGTGGAAATTGCCATGCATAGGGTGCTTTAGTCGGGTTATAATGAACGATTTGGTCGGCATAATGTCTGCGTTGGTTGATGGTAGTCTTCGTGGTCGATAGATGAGACAAGAGAGCGGTGATGGACGTTAAAGAGTATATGGCCCGTTTGGGTGCGCAGGCGCGTGAAGCTTCCGCAGAGCTTGTGCGTGCAAATACCGGCACCAAAAACGCGGCCCTGCAAGCGATGGCGCGAGCGATTGATAGCAGCCGAGAAGCGTTGTTGGCTGCAAACCGGCAAGATCTTAACAAGGGTCGGGATAACGGCTTGGATGCAGCGATGCTGGATCGGTTAGAGCTGACTCCCGAGCGGATCGACAGCATGATCGAAGGGCTGCGTCAGGTGGCAGCACTACCTGACCCGACCGGTGGTATCACCGATATGAACTATATGCCTTCGGGAATTCAGGTCGGTAAGATGCGGGTGCCGCTGGGTGTTATCGGTATCATCTACGAATCACGGCCCAACGTTACCGCTGAAGCCGCTAGCCTGTGTTTGAAATCCGGCAATGCCACCATTCTTCGCGGTGGTTCGGAGGCTATCGAGTCAAATCGTGCTGTGGCCGAGTGTATTCGTGCCGGTTTAGCCGAGGTGGGTTTGCCTGAGGCAGCGGTCCAGGTGGTTGAAACTACCGACCGTGCCGCGGTTGGTGAGTTGATCACTATGCCCGAATTTGTTGACGTGATCGTGCCGCGAGGCGGTAAGGGTTTGATCGAACGAGTCAGTCGCGACGCTAAGGTGACGGTCATCAAGCATCTTGACGGGATCTGCCACGTCTACATCGATGCCGAAGCTGATCCGAAGAAAGCGTTCGACATCGCCGTTAACGCTAAGACCCATCGTTATGGCACCTGCAACACTATGGAAACGTTGCTGGTCAATGAGGTTATTGCCGATATTATACTGCCGATACTGGCTGCTGCTTATGCAGAAAAGGGCGTTGATCTGCGTGGCTGTGCGAAAACCTGTGCCATTTTGGACGGCATTAATGCCGCTTCCGAAGAGGACTGGAGTACCGAATACCTGGCGCCGATTCTGGCAGTCAAAATTGTCGGTTCGATGGATGAAGCGATCGAGCATATCAATCGTTATGGCTCGCATCATACCGATGCCATCGTTACCGAGAATTACAGCCTTAGCCGTCAGTTTTTGACGGCTGTTGATTCCAGCTCGGTGATGATTAACGCATCGACCCGCTTTGCTGATGGTTTCGAATACGGCCTCGGTGCCGAGATCGGTATCTCTACCGATAAAATCCATGCGCGTGGTCCAGTCGGCTTGGAAGGACTGACTTCGCAGAAATATGTGGTGTTTGGTGACGGTCATATCCGTCAGTAATTCGGTGTCTGATGTGGCGGAGGGGTTGACGGCTAATCGCCGCACCGTAGCGATGTTCGGCGGTACCTTTGACCCTATCCATCATGCACATCTGCGTTTAGCGCTGGAGTTACGTGACCGGTTGGCGTTTGACCAAGTGTTGTTGCTACCCTGCGCGCTGCCAACGCACCGCGAGTCGCCCGGCTGTAGTGCTGATCAGCGGTTAGAGATGGTGCGACTGGCGGTAGGGGATGAACCGAAACTGCAGGTCGATGATCGCGAACTGTTATCCGATGAACCCTCGTATAGCTACCATAGCCTGCTATCGCTAAGGCAGCAGCTTGGTGACGACGTGTCTCTGACCATGGTGATGGGGGCTGATGCGCTGCTCAAACTAGATAGCTGGTATCGCTGGCAGGAGCTGCTTGAGCTGGGGCATATCCTAGTGGTATCAAGACCTGGTTGGCATTTGACCGGTGATCATCCGCTGGCAGATTGGGTTGATCAGCACAGGGTGGAAAATTTTGAACGGATACAAAACAGTGCCGCCGGGGGTGTGTATATTCAGCAGTTGCCGGGGCTAGATATCTCCGCTACGGCGATTAGGCAGTTGATTGAGGGCGGTAGCTCCCCTCGCTATCTATTGCCCGATCCGGTGTTTGACTGGATCAAACAGAACCATCTTTATACGGGTGAGACGCAGTCGAAAACGGGTGCCGAGACATCGAATAACGACGGCTAAGCCGTTCCACTAATTCATTTTATCAACTAAGAAATAGACTTTTTATGCAAACAGAACAGATGATCGAGCTGGTTGAAACCGCGCTGGAAAACATTAAAGCCCGTGACCTTGTACAGCTCGATGTCCGGGGTAAAAGCAGTGTGACCGACTATATGTTGATCGCCAGTGGTTCCTCCAATCGTCACGTTAAGTCATCGGCTGAAGCCGTGGCAGCAGCTGCGAAAAACGCGGGTGTTGAAGTGCTGGGAATGGAGGGGCTGGAAAGCGGCGAATGGGCATTGGTTGATCTGGGTGATCTGGTGGTGCATGTGATGCAGACTCAGGTGCGTGACCTATACGACCTTGAAGGTCTGTGGGGGCCGGATGCTGTGAACGATGACCAGGTCAGCGCGTCGGTACGTCCGGGTGAGCCTAAACGAGGTTAAGCGGAAGCTCTGCTATGCGTATCAGGCTAATCTGTGTCGGCACCAAAATGCCGAGTTGGGTTGAAACCGGCTTTAACGAGTATGCCAAGCGTTTACCTGCGGACATGACGTTAGAACTGCGTGAGCTGGCGCTTGGTCATCGGGGTAAAGGTGCGGATATTAAACGCGCCATGGCCAGTGAGGGTGACGCGATGTTAGCTGCGATCCCTAAGAGTGATCGGGTGATAGCGCTGGATGTGCTGGGGAAGCCGCTTAGTACGGAGCAGATGGCCGGACAGTTGGCTGATCTGCGAATGGAAGGTGGAAACCTGTCGTTGTTGATCGGTGGTCCCGACGGGCTTGATCCTCGCTGTTTGGCGCTGGCTGAACGGAAGTGGTCACTGTCAAAACTGACTCTGCCACATCCGTTGGTTAGGGTGCTGTTGGCTGAACAACTGTACCGTAGCTGGACCATCCTGCAGGGTCACCCCTACCATAAGTAACCGCCCGGTCTGCTGAATACATGAATCAACCTGTTGCACTTAAAGATCATTCCCGCGAGCGTCGTATCTTCCGTAGCCGGGCGATACTGGCGTTTTTTCTGGTTGGGGTGATGATGATCGCGTTGGTTAGCCGGTTGGCGTTTCTTCAGGTGGTTGATCACGAGCGTTATAATCTATTATCCGATCGCAATCGGATTCAGCTGCAACCCGTACCGCCTAACCGGGGCTTGATCTACGATACTTCCGGCGTTCTGCTATCTGATAATCGTCCTATACATAACCTCAGCCTGGTGAAAGAACGGGTCGAAGATCTGGACCTGACCATCGCCGAGCTGGCGGTGATGGTGCCGATCAATGAGCGTGATATCGAAGGATTCGAGCGACGCTTGAAACAGCGCCGACGCCCGTTTGAGGCGGTGCCGTTAAAATTTCGTTTAACCCAGCAAGAGATCGCCAAAGTGGCGGTTAACTTTCACCGCTTACCCGGAGTACAGATCGACGCTGAGCTGATTCGTCATTATCCAGCTGGAGGTTCATTGGTACACGCGCTGGGGTATGTTGGGCGAATCAACCAGAAAGAGTTGGCTCGGGTTGATGAAAAGGACTACAGCGGCACCAATCATATCGGAAAACTGGGTGTCGAGAAATTCTACGAGGACCAGCTTCACGGTACGGTTGGCGTACAGCAGGTGGAAGCTAACGCCCGGGGCCAGGTGCTGAAAGTTTTGTCGCGGCAAGATCCGATCCCGGGTCGGGACCTGACCCTCTATCTTGATCTGCAGCTCCAGTTAGTTGCCGAGAAGGCACTGGGCGAACGCCGTGGTGCGGTGGTCGCGCTTGATCCCAAAACCGGTGGGATATTGGCGTTGGTGAGCACTCCGGGCTACGACCCTAACCCGTTTGTTACCGGTATCAGCAGTCGGGATTACAAAGGGCTACAACAGCATAACGACCTGCCGTTGTTCAACCGGGCACTGCGAGGTCGTTATCCCCCTGCGTCAACGATCAAACCTATTATTGGATTGGCTGCTATTGATAGCGGTACGATCGGATTGGGCCATAAGGTGTGGGATCCGGGTTGGTACCAGTTGACCCAGGGCGGACGTTTTTATCGTGACTGGAAAAAGAACGGCCATGGTCGGGTCAATCTAAAGATGGCGATCGCGGAGTCTTGTGATGTGTTTTTTTATGATATAGGTCACCGGATGGGGATCGATCCGATGTCTGACTATCTGGGCCGTTTTGGCTTTGGCAAAATTACCACCCTCGATTTGCCTGAAGCGCACGGAGCGATTCTACCGTCACGAGCATGGAAGAAGGAGGCGCGTAACCGTTCTTGGTTCACTGGTGATTCGCTTAACCTGAGTATTGGTCAGGGGTTTCTGGTGTCAACGCCGATGCAGTTGGCAACCGCAACGATGGTGATCGCCAACCGGGGCAAGTGGATTAATCCGCGGATGTTGAAGTCGATGTCGGGGCTGAATGATGACGGAACACCATTTGAATTGGAGGTTCCTGAGCGTAAGCAGTTTGCTGACGTTGAACTCAATCGTGATAGCTATTGGGATTACGTGACCAAGTCGATGGTAGAGGTGATGCATGGTAAGCACGGAACAGGCCGCAGAAGCGGTGCCAAAAGCTCGTATCAGATCGCTGGCAAAACCGGAACTGCGCAGGTGCTTGGGATAAAGCAGGATGAAGAATATGACGCTGAAAAGTTAGCCGAAAAGCATCGTGACCATGGTCTGTTTATCGGTTTTGCACCCGCTGATGATCCGCAGATTGTGGTTGCGGTCATTGTTGAAAACGGGGGAGGGGGTAGCAGTGCTGCAGCTCCCGTCGGCCGCTTGGTTTTAGATGATTATCTGTTAAGAGAGCCGCTCGAAGCTAAGACGGTGCAGAATCAACCGGCTAAACCGTATAACCGACAGCAGGACCCGTCATGAGCGGCCAGGACTTTCAGCGGACCATGCCCGACGCCCAGGCTTATTTTAGCCGTGGTCGGAGTTGGTGGGCGAAGACCCATCTAGATGCAATTTTGTTGTTTTTACTGCTGTTGCTTGCCGGCTACGGCTTGTTCGTTTTTTACAGTGCTTCGGGCCAAAGCATGGCTGCAGTACAGCGGCAACTGATCCGCTACGGCGTCGCTTTTGGTGTGATGTTGCTGGTGGCCTGTACGCCGCCGCGTTTGTTCCGTCGCTGGGCACCTTGGTTGTTTGTGCTGGGTGTGATGACACTGGTTGCGGTGTTACTGGTAGGCGTCGGGGCAAAAGGAGCACAGCGTTGGCTGCAGTTGCCGGGGTTACCGAGATTTCAACCGGCGGAGTTGATGAAATTGATCGTGCCGATGGCGCTGGCCTGGTATTACGCCGATAGAGCGCTGCCACCCACCCTGGCGCACGTATTCAAAGGGCTTATCATCCTGTTGGTGCCAACCTTGCTGATCTCCAAACAGCCTGATTTGGGTACGTCATTGTTGATCGCCGCCAGTGGTGTTTTTGTTTTGCTTCTGTCGGGTGTTTTATGGCGCTATGTGCTCGCCGCGTTTGTGCTGGCGGGGGCTTGTGTGCCGCTGGTATGGATGGTGATGCGCGACTACCAGAAACAGCGAGTGCTGACTTTCCTCGATCCCGAGAGTGACCCGCTGGGAGCGGGCTGGAATATCATTCAGTCCAAGACGGCGATAGGTTCGGGGGGAATTCACGGCAAAGGCTGGCTTAACGGCACTCAGTCGCAACTTGATTTCCTTCCCGAGAGTCACACCGACTTTATCATTGCAGTGCTGGCCGAAGAGCTGGGCTTGGTCGGTGTGCTGATTCTGCTGGCGATCTATCTGTGCATCATTGCCCGCGGCCTGTTTATTGCGGCGCAAGCGCAAGATACCTTCGGACGATTGTTGGCAGGGAGTTTGACGTTAACTTTTTTCGTTTATGTGTTCGTCAACATCGGCATGGTCAGCGGGGTTTTACCGGTGGTAGGGGTTCCACTGCCGTTAGTCAGCTATGGAGGGACCTCGGTTGTGACACTGATGGCCGGTTTCGGCGTGATTATGTCGATCCACAGTCACCGGACCATGGTTAGCAGGTGATGGCTAATGGTTAGTAAGTAAAGCTAAGTCGGTAATGGCTAGCCTTTGAACAATTGCATCGGTATGTTGTATTACTTGCACGGATACTGAACCCTGCTGAGGTTTTACGGACTAACCACGGACAGAATCTATTTAGTGCTGTCGATGTAGCAATGCCCGTTAGCTGAAACCCACGCACAGCAAGTCACCCACTAGATACCCGTTATAAAGAGAGTCTTAAATGTCGTTATCAGGCCTGTCATTACGTGCTGTCATTGTTGGTTTGGCGCTTGCCACAAGCGCAAGTATCTCCGTAGCGAAAGAGTCGGCTACTGAAGTGCTTCCTTACTCGGAACACCCCAAAGCAACTGCCTTTGTTGACGCGATGGTTGAGAAGGGGATGGAGCGCCAGTTTGTGACTGAGCTGGTGTTTGATGCAAAGCATCAACAGTCGATCATTAAGGCGATTTCGCGCCCTGCCGAAAAACGCCTTAATTGGGGTGAGTACCGTAAAATTTTTCTCGGTCAAAAACGGATCGATCAGGGCGTGGAGTTTTGGAATACCCATGAAGAGACCCTCAATCGCGCCAGTGAAATGTACGGAGTGTCACCGGAAATTATTGTTGCCATTATCGGTGTAGAGACCCGTTACGGACGGCATGCGGGTACTTACCGGGTGGTTGACGCGTTAGCAACGCTGTCGTTCGATTACGAGCCGCGGAGCAAATTCTTTACCGGCCAGTTGGAGCAATTCTTGTTGTTGTTGCAGGAGCAGTCACTAGACGCCAAAACGTTGAAGGGATCGTACGCCGGCGCCATGGGCTACGGTCAGTTTATTCCAAGTAGCTATCGCTCGTTTGCGGTGGATTTTGACGGGGACGGTGTCACTGACATTCTAACCAATCCGGTGGATGCGATCGGTAGCGTTGCTAACTATTTCAACAGTCACGATTGGCGCTCCGGAGAGCCTGTGACGATGCCGTTGGTCGCTAAGTCTGGACTGGATGAGTCGCAGTTGAGCACTAAACTCAAACCGATCGAAACGGTGGCGCACTGGCGCAATTTAGGTTTAATCGCCGAGCAGGATTTACCCAACGAAGCGCGTGCGACTGCGATGCAGCTAGAGAGTAAGAACGGCAGTGAGTACTGGTTAGGGTTGGATAATTTCTATGTAATCACCCGCTACAACCATAGCCGCCTCTATGCGATGGCTGTCTACCAGCTGAGTCAGGAGATCGTTCAGAAACGGGGAGAGCAGGGGTGAATCTCAGCTTGTTGGTACGTTTTTGCTCGCCACTGACGCGAGGCTTTGCCGTGCTGGCCGCTGTGGTGTTGCTGGTCGGGTGCTCGGGCAAGACCACCAGTCGTTACAGTATCGATCAGGATCATGGCCCCGGCGAGGATGTGGACATGTCGCATGTTGCCGATGCGGTGCCGCGCGATGAACCCAAGAGTCGTGGCGGAAACCGTTCACCTTATACTGTGTTGGGTAAACAATATCAGGTGCTGGATTCCAGTGAGGGCTATCGTAAGCAAGGCACCGCGTCCTGGTACGGGAAAAAATTTCACGGCCATAAAACCTCCAATGGCGAAGTCTACGATATGTACGGCATGAGTGCGGCCCATAAGGCGTTGCCGCTGCCGAGCTTTGTGCGAGTAACTAACCTGGATAATGACCGTCAGGTGGTGGTCAGAGTCAACGATCGCGGCCCTTTCCATGGATCCCGCTTGATCGACCTGTCTTATGCGGCAGCTTATAAGCTTGATATGCTCAAAAACGGCACTGCACGGGTTGAGATCGAAGTGATTACCGCTTCAGCCTCACGCCCTTCAACTTCTACCGCAAGCTATCAGGCGCCGACACCGGCGACAGTGCCAGTTGTTGGCTTGAGTCAATATGTACAAGTTGGGGCATACTCAAGCTGGAGTTCAGCGCAAAGCGTGAAAACCCGGTTGGAACTGTTGATGCGTGATCAGCGAGTCGAGGTTAGCAAGCGTGAAGGTGACCCAGCTATCTATCGGGTGAGGCTGGGACCGCTGTCAGGCGATAGTGACTCGGCTGATTCGTTACTGTCTCAGCTAGCTGCAGAGGGGTTTTCCAACGCTCAGGTATTGGACTTGCCCTGACCCTTTAGATACATTGTTCGTTATTTTTATGGGGCGCAGCGTTTGTAGTTACTGTCCCGCTTTAATTCATTGAATGTTAAATAAGTAGAGCCCAAATGACAGTCTTTCCCCGAGTAATTGCTACGTTTACCGTCGTGATCAGCACCGTTCTGAGCGTGGTCGGAAGTGGCGCTGCTGCTGCCGCGACTCCTGTGATGATTCCGGCGCCGCCATCGCTGGCGGCGACCGCCTATGTATTGATGGATGCGCAGACCGGTAAGGTGATTATTTCAAAAAATACAGACCAGCGTCTGCCGCCAGCCAGTTTGACCAAGCTGATGACCAGCTACATTGCTGATTATGAATTGGCGCAGGGCAATATCAGCATAGATGACAAAGTGCTAATCAGTGAGAAAGCGTGGCGTACGCAGGGCTCGCGGATGTTTATTCGTGAAGGAACGCAGGTCACGGTCGAGGATCTGCTAAAAGGGATTATCATCCAGTCGGGCAATGATGCAAGCGTCGCCATGGCTGAACATATCGCCGGTAGTGAGGATGCGTTTGCCGATCTGATGACCCAGCATGCCGGTCAGTTGGGCATGGTTAATACCCAATTCCAGAATGCGACGGGCTTGCCGAAAGAGAATCATTTCACCACCGCAGGTGATTTGGCTTTGTTGGCTCGTGCCATCATTCGTGATTACCCACAGCATTACGGAATGTATTCCGAAAAGTATTTTACCTACAACAAGATTCGTCAGCCTAACCGTAATAAGCTGTTATGGCGTGATAACCGGGTTGACGGGTTGAAGACCGGTCATACTGAAGAGGCCGGTTATTGTTTGGTGGCGTCGGCTAAAGATAAAGGGATGCGGTTAGTTTCTGTAGTGATGGGGACCCGTAGTGAAGAGGCCCGGGCGCAGGAGAGTCAAAAATTGCTGGCTTACGGCTTCCGTTATTATGAATCGGTTAGCCTTTACCAAAGCAATGAAGTACTCAACACGGCTCGTATCTGGGCCGGAACTCAGGATACTTTGAATCTGGGTGTGAGTGAGCCGGTAACGATCACTATTCCGCGCGGCCAGAGCAAGGCGCTGGCGGTAACACTGGATCTGGATAAAGTGATCGAAGCGCCGATCACGCAGGGTACGAGTTATGGCATGCTTAACATCAGCCTTGGCGATGAGGTATTGAAGCGAGTGCCGGTGGTAGCGTTGGAATCGGTAGAGCCGGCAGGGTTGTTTACACGGATCTGGCACAGTATTTTGCGTTTCTTCACATCACTGTTTGGTTAATCTGACCATCGTTGTTAAAGGGCGCCGGTCGGCGCCTTTGTTGTTTGTTGGGTTATGCTATTTTGTTGTACGCCCATCGAATTTGTTTGAACCTTTAAGAGTCCACCATGCCTGCGTCGTCTGCACCCTCACCGATCGTTTACCTTAACGGCTCCTTTATGCCGATGGAGCTGGCTAGTGTTCCGGTGATGGATCGTGGTTTTCTGTTTGGCGATTCGGTGTACGAAGTAATTCCGTTTTATCACGGAGTCGGCTTTCGGTTGCAGCAGCATCTGCGGCGGTTGCGGCACAGTCTTGATGCTGCCGCGATAACCATCGATCGAAATTGGCCGGTAATTTTTTCAGAACTGATCGACAAGAACCCCGCATCCCACCAGGCGATCTACCTTCAGGTCAGTCGTGGTGTGATGCCGCAGCGCTCGCTAAACTACGATGAAGCGATAGAGCCGACGGTTTTTGCCTACAGTTATCCGATCGATATGGCATTAGATCGCCCGTTGGAGCAGGTCGTTGGTGTCAGTGCTGTAACTGTGCCCGATCAGCGTTGGAAGCGCTGTGATATCAAAGCGACCGGCTTGATGGCTAATGTGCTGGCGGCGCGCGATGCGGTGCGTCAGGGGGCTCAGGAAGCACTGCAGGTACGTGATGGTTACCTGAGCGAGGGTGTTAGTTGTAATC
This sequence comes from Motiliproteus sp., assembly GCA_036961355.1. Taxonomy (GTDB): domain Bacteria; phylum Pseudomonadota; class Gammaproteobacteria; order Pseudomonadales; family Balneatricaceae; genus Motiliproteus. Next base: position 161,121 of record JBALVL010000001.1, on the reverse strand, counting down.
TTTTTTTGGTTGAGCGTGGTGTGATCCATACGCCACCAATGGGTGGTGATATTTTGGGCGGAACCACACGTGAGCTGATCTTGAAACTGGCTGCGGATGCCTCCATTGAGTGTGTAGAAGCGCCGATCAGGCAGCAGCGACTGGCCGTTGCCGATGAGGTTTGGGTCAGTAGTTCCAGCCGCGGCGTGGTGCCTGTTATCTGCGTCAATGGTACCGATGTAGCCGATGGCTTGCCGGGGCCTGTTTGGCGTCAGATAGCGCAAAGTTTCCGGCAGTTTGGCCGCCAGTTGTTGGCTGAACATCAGGTTATAGCAGACGCTGATAGCGATGCTGCCGACGGCCCCTAATTTAGCTGTACTTAATCCAGATGTGCTTAATCTAGCGGCACTTAGCCCATACCGCGTAACCTTAGAGACAAGATGGCCCTTTAAGCCATCGATGTAGAGCGAGACCGATCATGAGTCAACAGGAACCACCCCGCATTGAATTTCCTTGCCCCGATTATCCTATTAAGGTGATCGGCGTTGGTGTCGAGGGTTTTGAAGATCTGGTGATCGAGATTGTACAAAAATATGCCCCAGACCTGGATACGTCACAAGTAACGACCCAGCCAAGCAGTAAGGGCAAGTTTTTGTCGGTTCGGTTCAAAATAACCGCTACAGGGGTTCCTCAGTTAGAGCAGATTCACCAGGATCTGATGGCATCGGGCAACGTAAAGATGGTGTTGTGATGTTGCCGGATACTTATCTATCGAGTTGTCGGGCATGAGCGGCAGCAAACCCATTCAGTCCACTGTCCATAATCTCGTTGTTCGCCAGTTAGGGTTACAACCCTATACGTCTGTTTTAGCGGCGATGCAGCATCTGACAGGGCAGCGTGATACGACAACTGACGACGAGATTTGGCTGGTTGAACATCCTGCCGTGTTCACGCAGGGGCAGGCAGGGAAGGCCGAACATCTGTTAGCTCCGGGTGATATTGAGGTGGTTAAGGTTGATCGCGGTGGTCAGGTCACCTATCACGGTCCGGGTCAGTTGGTGGTCTACCTGATGCTGGACCTCAAACGTTTGAAGCTTGGCGTGCGTGAGCTGGTCGCATTGATGGAGCAGTCGGTGGTGCAGTTGTTGGCTGAATTCGCCATTGATGCGTACCCTAAAGCCGATGCCCCTGGTGTCTATGTTCAACAGGCTTCAGGTGCTAGCGAAGAACCTTCGTCGAAGTCGCTTGAATTGGCACAAGTCGAGTCGAAAATCGCCTCGCTCGGTCTGCGAATTCGTCGGGGTTGCAGCTTTCATGGATTGGCATTGAACGTCGACATGGATTTGGCACCCTTCTCGCGGATAAATCCCTGCGGTTATGCCGGGCTGGCAATGACCCAGATGAGCGATCTGCCGACAGCAGTAGCTGCTGTTTGCAGCGTTGATTTGGTCGGTTTTCGACTACAGCAGATCCTGACTGAAAAGCTGGGGTATAATGCCGCCCTGGTAACAAAACAACCCTATTCGACGGTTTGACCTGCACCCGCCGACGCTATCTGTATTGGTGTCGGGTGTTATGTTGCTCAGTCGATACTTTTACTTACAGTACAGCGAATTAGGCGGACCCGATGTCGCAAGATGAAACACCCGATCTATCCCAGTCAAAACTTGCTCAATCTAATTCTCCCCAGGCGGACCTTGCGAAAGCAAAACCGGCCCGTGCAGAGCAAGGGGTAAAACTACGTGGCGCTGATAAGCTCGCCCGGATTCCGATCAAGGTGGTCCCCACCGAAAAAGGGGCGATGTTGAAAAAGCCTTCGTGGCTGAAAGTGAAACTGCCCGCCTCACCTGAGATCAATCGGATTAAAAAGAAATTACGGCACCACAAGCTGTCTTCGGTATGTGAAGAGGCCGCCTGTCCAAATCTGGGCGAGTGTTTTAGTAACGGTACTGCGACATTCATGATCATGGGGGATATCTGCACCCGTCGTTGTCCGTTCTGTGATGTTGCACACGGTCGTCCAAATCCGTTGGCCGAAAATGAACCTGCTGAACTGGCAGCCGCGATTACCGATATGGGACTCAAGTATGTGGTGATCACCTCGGTCGATCGTGATGACCTGCGTGACGGTGGGGCTTCGCATTTCGCGGCGTGTATTACCGAGACGCGTAAGCGTAGTTCGACTATCGAAATTGAGACCCTGGTGCCTGACTTTCGCGGGCGGATGGATGTAGCGCTTGATGTTTTGGAGCAATCCCCTCCTGATGTGTTCAACCACAACCTGGAGTCGATTCCTCGGCTGTATAAGAAAATCCGTCCAGGTTCGGATTACCAGTGGTCGCTGGATCTGCTAAAGCAGTTTAAACAGCGTTGTCCTGATGTGATTACCAAGTCCGGTTTGATGGTGGGTTTGGGTGAAACGATGGAGGAGATCGAGCAGGTGATGCGCGATCTGCGGGCTCACAATGTCGATATGATCACTATCGGTCAGTACCTTCAGCCGAGCCGTGACCATCTGCCTGTGGATCGTTTTGTCCATCCTGATGAGTTCGATGCACTGGCTAAGGTCGCCAACGAACTGGGCTTTAAGCATGTTGCCAGTGGGCCGCTAGTTCGCTCCTCCTACCATGCCGATAAACAGGCGCACGGCGAGAAGGTGCAGTAATTATCGCTGGGGAATTAACCGTCGGGTTGTCCTCTTTAGTAGCGTAACGCTTTAGCTGCCTGCGCTAAAGTAGATCAAAGCCACCGCAATCTTTGTGGTGGCTTTTTTGTTGGCCTGTATCTGTGTGGGTGAAGGGCGTAGTACTATGAAGGTGTTGTTTGCAAGTTGTTGTTAATAAGAATTTATATTTCTCTACTTGTCACTTAACAGCTCTATCTGGTAACCATCGGGATCTTCGACAAAGGCCAGAATGGTACTGCCGTGTTTCATGGGCCCTGCTGCCCTGACGACATTGCCACCGTTGTCCTTGATCTGCTCGCAGGCCTGATAGACATCGTCAACCGCAATGGCCAGGTGGCCAAAACCGTTACCCAAATCGTATTGGCCAGTGTCCCAGTTATGGGTAAGTTCTAGCACGGTGCTGTCGCTCACTTCGCCGTACCCGAGAAACGCCAGCGTAAAGCGTCCTTCAGGGTAATCGTTTCGCTTGAGCAGCTTCATCCCCAGTAGCTTGGTATAAAAATCGATCGATCGGTTCAGGTCGCTAACACGCAGCATGGTATGAAGTAGGCGCATGGGTTAAGTCCTTTGTTGGGTGATTTCAATGAAGGCGGCAGTGATCAACAGGGTATCTGTTGATTTGGGTTGCTGTACAGAGTCTTTGGGCAGCGCTTATAATGCCTGTATCTTCATATCACTGCGACCAGGGGTAATACGCGCATGTTTCAAGATATGTCTAAAAAATTGAATGCGTCGATGGAACCGTTTAAAGAGCTGGTTGAAATTCAGACCCGGATGCTCGAACGACTGACTCGTCAACAGATCGAATGCGCTCAGGCCTGCATGCGCGAGACGATGGAACAGACTCGTGATCTGCAAGGTTGCGATTCAGCTGAAGCATTGATCGATCTGCAGAATAAATACACCAAGTCAGTTGAGCAAACCTTACGGCAATCCAGTAGCGATAATTTGCAGGTGTTTAACGAGGCAAGAGATGAAATCGAGCGGGTCACCGCCGATGCCTTTTGTGCTTTTGCACCTAATAAAGCCCCGTTAAAGAAGGCCCCAGCTACCGATTAGATTGTTTGTATGGATCACATTGGAGCAGCTAAGGCTGCTCTTTTTATGCCTGAAAAGCACTTTATTAGAGAATTATTGCGTGAAAATTTCGTTGTTGTATGGCTCGACTACCGGTAATACCGAAGACGTTGCCGAGTTGATTGAGCGGACGTTGTCCGAGGATCAGATTGAGCTTTTTGATGTGGCTGAAGCGGGCATGGAAGAGGCGTGCGCCAACGACCGGATCATCATGGGTATTCCAACTTGGGATTACGGCGAGATTCAATCTGAGTGGGAAGATGTCTGGGACGAGATTGATACCATCGATTTTAGTGGCAAGGTTGTCGCGCTTTATGGGCTCGGGGATCAGGTTGGTTATGGTGACTGGTTTCTTGATGCGATGGGCTTGCTGCACGATAAGTTACTTGATCGCGGTGCCAGGCTGGTCGGCTATTGGCCGGTTGTGGGTTACGATTTCACTGCTTCGAAAGCATTAACCCCCGATGACAGCCAATTCGTGGGTTTGGCGGTTGATGAAGACTGTCAGCATGAGCTGACCGAAGAGCGGGTGTTGAACTGGTGCACACAGGTACGCCAGGCATTCGCTTAACGCACATTAATAACGGGTTCAGTTACACTGTGCCATAGTCTCCGCGTTACGTTGATCTGTCGTATCGCCTCACTTAGCCGATTGGAAATATAATGATCATTGGTCGATATCGCTCATTACTTTCAGGACTGTTTGTCGCTCTGTTGGTTCTGTTACCGGTAACACAGCTCAATGCTGATACCGCAACAGAGGCTGCTCCTTCAGTGTCCCCGGATCAGGTCATCGATCAAAGTTATCAGTCGATTCAGCAAAAAATTGAGGCTCAGATACTGGTTCCCGGTATGCCGGAAGCACAGTTGTTGCAGCTGGTCGAGCAGGAGCTGGGACAGCTTTTCGATTTTAAGCGTGTGTCACGTAAAGTGATGGGTAAGTATGCGCGCCAGGCCAGCGATGTTCAGCTTGAACAGTTCGACCAGGTATTCAAACAGACTCTGGTTGCAACCTATAGCAAGGGGCTCGACAGTCTGGAATTGTTGAAGACGGTCGAGATCGGAGAGACCGTTTACGACCGCAAGAAGATTCGGGCCAAGGTCCCTACGCTGGTGATTCTTAAGGATGGGCAGCGGTTTTCGGTGCTCTACCGGATGTTTCTCAATGATCAGCAACAGTGGCGCGCAGAGAATCTGATTGTGGAAGGGATCAATATCGGCTTAGTGTTCCGCAATCAGTTTGCACACTATATGGAGCAGCATGACGATATTTCGAAAGCGATCGAAAACTGGGGGCAGATCGCAACGGACAAACCAGCGGCCTGAGCCGGGGTTGTGCCAAGACTACGGTAGGTTCGATGCCGAGGTTGCGCTAAGGTAGCAACCGAGGTTGTGCAAGTCGGCTGTAACTTGTTGGGGATAGCTCGTTAGGAATGGCCTGTTAGGGAGGGACCGCCGGATATGACCACGATGGGCAATGGAGTGATGATCGTACTACTGGTAGCACTGGCGTTGCTACTGGGGTCGTTGTTGCGAAACCTGACCCGTAATAGTCCGGTACCCTATTCAGCAGCGCTGCTTCTGACCGGGTTGTTGATCGGTGTATTCGACCGGTCTCTGGTGTTGACCGACAGCCTGCCGCAACTGCATACCGCGCTCAATCAATTAGCGCACATCGATCCGCATCTGATCCTGTTTCTGTTTCTACCCACGCTGATCTTCGAATCAGCCTATTCGCTCGAACCTCATCTGTTTAAACGTGCGTTGTCGCAGATTGCGTTACTGGCGCTTCCCGGTGTGCTGCTCTGTGCCTTGCTAACGGCGATGTTGGTGCGTTGGTTGCTGCCTTGGGACTGGAGCTGGCCACTGGCGTTGTTGTTTGGAGCGTTGATAAGTGCCACTGATCCTGTTGCGGTGGTAGCGCTGCTGCGCGATGTCAGTTCACGAAAGCGCCTGGAGACGCTGCTTGAAGGTGAGTCGTTACTCAACGACGGAACGGCGATTGTGCTATTTTCGCTGTTTTTTTCGATCTTTTTGAGCGCGGATACAGAGGCTTTCAGCATCGGCTCGGTTCTATACGACTTGGTTAGAACGGTGTTGCTCGGGGGTGCGCTCGGCTGGTTGTTTGCCAAGTTGGTGATCACAGCTGTCGGGCGCTTGTATAACGATCCGTTGATTGAGACTACGTTATCGATCGCGAGTGCTTATCTGGTTTATTTTGTCGCCGAGCAAGGCCTGTCAGTCTCGGGTGTGGTGGCGGTGGTGGTTTTTGGTTTGATGCTGGCGGGTGCAGGCCGGGCACGGTTCTCGCCCGAAGCGCTGGTTTTTTTGCACCACTTCTGGAGCATGCTGGCGCATATGGCCAACACCCTGATTTTTTTGATCGTTGGGGTGCTAATCGCAGAGCGGGTTGAGCTGTTTGACACGGCGAGCTGGGGCTTGCTACTAGCTCTATATCTAGGCCTGTTACTGATTCGCGGTGTGATGGTCTTGTTACTGCTGCCGTTGCTGCGACGGCAAGGGCTGGGGTTGAGCAGGAACAAAGCGCTGGTACTGACCTGGGGCGGTTTGCGTGGTGCTGTTGCGCTGGCTTTGGCGATGCTGGTGGCACAACACCCACAGGTTAACGACACGGTGGCGGAGCAGGTGTTGTTCTTGAGCGCAGGGATTGTGGCACTAACCATCTTGATCAACGGCAGCACCATGGGCTGGCTGTTTGCCCGACTGGGTCTGGACCGGTTGCCGCCGGCCAAACAGGCGACCCTTGAACGAACCGAACGATTAATCCAGCAGCAGATGAAAGTACGCCTGCCGGAGTTAAAAAAGCGCTCGCTGACTCAATTAGCCGATTGGCAAGCGATTGAAAAGAGTGCGCTGGCACCCGTGTTTGGTGTTGATTCGGCTGCTGCCAGCTCGGTGGCCTCATCACAGTTACAAGAAATCGAATACCGACGGCGGTTGTTGGAGCATGAACGGTGCAGTTATTGGCAGCAATACAGCGAAGGTTTTCTGGGCCGTGTGGCGTTATCAAAATTGACAGAAGCGGTAGATCAAGCGCTTGATGATCGGCCGGTCATTGCGCCACGGCCACAGTTGTTGAAATACTGGAACGGTTCGCGACCTGTGGAGTGGATGCATCAGCTACCGCTGCTCAAACGGCTGGCGAACCGTATTGCTTACCGACATCTGGTGTTGGGTTATGACATGGCCCGCAGTTTTGTGCAGGCACAGAATGCAGCCTTGGCTCATGTCGATGAGCTGGCACCGGACCCGTCAGCTGCGGCACGGGCGCGGGCAGAAATTGTGCAAAACAAAGGCACTACCTATGCCCTGTTGCTGGAGTTAAAACAAAGTTTTCCGGAGCTGGCTGCGCGGGCGGAGATGCACAGTGCGCAGCGAACTCTGCTGATTCAGAAGAAATCGATGGTGCAGCGGTTGCAGCAGCAGGCGTTGCTCGATCCGGCTGAGGCAGCCGGTATGCTTGATCAGATCAATGCTCGTCTGAAGGCGCGCCATTTTCAGGCCGTCGACGCCGAGGCTCTACCCGACCCGTTACAGTTGATTTTGGGGGCTAACTGGGCGGCTGCTTTAACCCCCAAAGCGTTACAACAGTTGCTTGAATCTGCCGAGCAGCGAATCTACCAACCGCACGATATGATCGTGGAGCACGAAGAGAAGCACAAAGCGTTGATTATCGTGGTGCGTGGGTTGGTAGAGCGACTGGATATGAATGATCAGAACGGAAACACCATCGTGGTCGATCTGCTAGGTCCCGGTTGCTATGCGGGTTTTAGTTCACTGTTCGAAGGCCATCATCATGCCGCTCTGCGTGCTGCCGGTCCGGTTGATCTGTTATGGATCCCGGCGGTACAACTCAGGCCGCTGATGGACAGCGACCCGACACTCAAAAAAGAGCTGCAAACGATGATTGGGCAGACGTGGCTGGCCAGTCTTTAGTGCTGCTAACTCGCGAAGCAGCCAGTGAATAGCTATCTAGCCGTGAAACGAGGTGATTAGAGCGGCTGCGCACCTATCCAAACTACCGTCATATCAGGTAAAATTTCGCTCTTTATTTTTTCGGATCGATCCGTGTGATTGTTGGTAAAACGCGGTCGTATTCTGACAGCGCACCCGAGTTGTTGTAACCTCGGATGGGCCAAAAAGTGGACACTGTACCGGCATGATCGAAGTTAATCCTATCCACCTGCGAATCAAAGATATCGCGGACCGTACCGCTCAGCTACGGGTCTATCTGGACTACGAAACCAAGTACGAGCAGCTGGTTGAGGTTGATCGCGAGCTGGAACAGCCAAGCGTCTGGGACGACCCTGAACGGGCCCAGGCATTGGGGAAAGAGCGTTCTGCATTGGAGTTGGTGGTCAAGACCATCGATGACATGGAGGCGGGTGTTAGCGATACCACCGACCTGTTGGAACTGGCGGTCGAGGAGCAGGATGAAGACACCGTAGCCGAAGTTGAGACCGAGCTTGATGATCTGGTGGCGCGTCTTGAAGTGCTGGAGTTCCGCCGTATGTTCTCCGGCGAGATGGATCCCAATAACGCATTCTTGGATATTCAGTCGGGCTCCGGTGGTACCGAGGCGCAGGATTGGGCCAACATGATGTTGCGGATGTATCTGCGCTGGGGTGAGGATAAAGGCTTCAAAGTGGAGCTGGAAGAGGTCAGTGCTGGCGATGTGGCCGGGATTAAATCGGCAACCATCAAATTCAGCGGTGACTATGCCTTTGGTTGGTTACGTACTGAAACCGGCGTCCACCGTTTGGTGCGTAAATCACCGTTCGATTCGGGTAGCCGTCGCCACACTTCGTTTGCTTCGGTGTTTGTGTCGCCAGAGATTGACGACAATATCGACATCGATATCAATCCGTCCGATGTGCGTACCGATACCTACCGCGCCTCGGGTGCTGGTGGTCAGCACGTCAACAAGACCGATTCGGCAGTACGCCTGACCCACGAACCGACCGGTATTGTGGTGCAGAGCCAAAGCCAGCGCTCGCAACACCAGAACCGCGATAACTGTTGGAAAATGTTACGCGCGCGCTTGTACGAGTATGAGCTGTCCAAGCGTAACGAAGCAGCGCAATCGGTCGAAGACAACAAGTCCGATATCGGCTGGGGTTCGCAGATCCGCTCCTACGTGCTTGACGATCAGCGCATCAAAGACCTGCGTACTAACGTCCAAACCAGTAATTGCGACAAAGTGCTGGATGGCGATCTTGATCAATTTATCGAAGCGAGTCTCAAAGCGGGTTTATAAACCGCAACAGGCTGCTGAATTTTACCGAACTCTTTGTAAACGACTTTTTTGTAACGAATAATTTAGTTAAGGCGATACACCATGTCAGACAAGCAAACCGCTCCACAAGATGCGACTCAACCCGAAGCCTCTCTACCGGAAGAAAATCGTTTAGTCGCCGAGCGTCGCGAAAAACTTAACGCCTTGCGCGAGCAGGGCAACGCCTTTCCCAACAGCTTTCGCCGTGACAGCTACGCCGATGATATTCAGACAGCTTACGGCGAAAAAAGTAAGGAAGAGCTTGAAGCGTTAGCGATCAAAGTCTCGGTTGGTGGCCGGATCATGCTCAATCGCGGCGCGTTTGCGGTGCTGCAAGATATGACTGGCAGGATCCAATTGTACGTGAATAAAGCGGCGCGTCCTTTTGCCAAAGCGATGGACCTGGGTGATATCGTTGGCATCACCGGCATTCTGCACAAGTCGGGTAAAGGCGATCTGTACGTCGATATGGAAGACAACCAGCTGCTGACCAAAAACCTGCGGCCGCTGCCCGATAAACACAAGGGTTTGCAAGATACCGAGATGCGTTACCGTCAGCGCTACGTCGATCTGATCACCAACGACGACTCGCGCAAGGTGTTTGAGACCCGCGCCAAGATCGTTGCCGCCATTCGTAGCTATCTGGCCGAGCGTCGCTTTGTCGAAGCCGAAACGCCGATGCTGCAAGTGATTCCTGGTGGCGCGACTGCGCGGCCGTTCGTGACCCACCACAATGCCCTCGATATCGATATGTACCTGCGGATCGCACCGGAGCTGTATCTCAAACGGCTAGTCGTCGGTGGCTTCGAGCGGGTGTTCGAAATTAACCGCAACTTCCGTAATGAAGGGTTGTCGACGCGCCACAACCCTGAATTCACCATGCTCGAGTTCTACCAGGCCTTTGCCGATTACAAAGACCTGATGGACCTGACCGAAGATATGTTGCGTACCGTGGCACAGCAGGTATTGGGCAGCACCACACTGGTTAACACCGTCAAAGATGATAACGGTGAGGTGTCTGAGACGATCGAATATGATCTCGCCAAGTCGTTTACCCGTATGAGTGTGTTCGATTCGATCCTGCACTATAACCCTGAGATCACCGCTGAGGCGCTGGCCAATGATGCGGCCGCACGTGAAATTGCGACGGGTCTGGGCGTTCAGGTCAAGGACAGCTGGGGTCTGGGTAAAGTGCAGATCGAGATCTTCGAAGAGACCGTCGAGCACCTGCTAATCCAGCCGACCTTTATCACCGAGTACCCGACCGAAGTATCGCCGCTAGCACGCCGCAGCGATAGCGATCCGTTTGTCACCGATCGCTTCGAGTTCTTTCTCGGAGGCCGCGAAATCGCCAACGGTTTCTCCGAGCTTAACGATTCCGAAGATCAGGCACAGCGGTTCCGTGATCAGGTGGCTGAGAAGGACGGCGGCGATGATGAGGCGATGCACTACGATGCCGATTACATCAATGCGCTGGAATACGGTCTGCCGCCGACCGCAGGTGAAGGAATTGGTATCGACCGGCTGGTGATGTTCTTCACCGACTCACCGTCGATCCGCGACGTGTTGCTGTTTCCGCACATGCGGCCCGAAATTAAACCGCAGAACGAGCAGGACTGATAACCATGACGGCCGGATTAACTTCTTTTCTCGGTCGTTGGTTTTTTCCGCGACGTTCGCGCCAGTTTGCCGGTAAACGCTGGTGTAAGATCACTTTACGAACGTTGCATCTGTTTGGTATCGCCGGTATTGGTGGTGCCTATCTGTATCATGCTCCGGCAGCCGACTGGCAGCCGTTTTTGAAGTTGACGCTAGCGACCGGCATCGCCATGGTGCTGGTTGAGCTGTGGAGCCATTGTATCTGGATCCTACAGGTTCGCGGGCTGGCAATCATGTTTAAGCTGGTACTGCTGGCGATGGCAACCCTGCTGCCGACAGCGGCCAATCCCTGGTTGCTGTTCATTATCATTATGATCTCGGGTTTTATCTCACACGCGCCCAGTGCTGTGCGTTATTTCTCACCGTTCTACGGTCGTCGTATTACCCTTGATGACTGGCAGTGGGATCCCCGTGACGAAGGTGCCTGAGTCGCTGTTTACTGCTCTTAAACAGCCCGACTGGAAAGCGGCACTGGCGGATTGTTTTGCCAGTGACCCGATTCAGGCGTTGCAACGTTATCTACACTGCCAGCGTCAGCAGCACAGCGTCTATCCAACCGCAGGGGATGTATTTACTGCGCTCAACCTTACCCCGCCGCAGAACGTAAAAGTCGTGATATTAGGGCAAGATCCTTACCATGGTGCGGGTCAGGCGCATGGTCTGAGCTTCTCGGTACCGCCGGGGCTGAAAGTGCCCCCTTCGCTGGTCAATATCTACAAAGAGCTACGCTCGGACCTGGCAATCGAGCCGGTTGCTCACGGTTGCTTAACCCACTGGGCCGAACAAGGTGTGTTGCTGCTTAATGACGTGCTGACAGTGCAGAGCGCTACCGCCGGGTCGCATCAGGGTCAGGGCTGGGAGTTGTTTAGCGATGCCGTCATTAGCCATCTCAACCAGAATTATCAGGGAATTGTCTTTGTGCTGTGGGGTGCGCACGCGCAGAAGAAAGGTGCGGCTATCGACTCGGTTCGCCACTGTGTATTGCAGGCTCCGCATCCGTCGCCGCTATCCGCCTATCGCGGTTTTTTTGGTTGCGGCCATTTCTCAGCCGCTAACCACTACCTCCAGTCGCAGGGCAAAACCCCGGTTGACTGGCAGCTGCCGCCGCTTGATGTTTTGACAATTGATGAAGCGCTTAGAACACCCACGACCGGCCAGTTGTTTTAACGGTAGCCGCTTGTTTGCCTTGTTCGGGTTGGAGGAGGCAATGCTGTTCTAAGCTGCGGGTCGGCGCGTTGGTTAATGATTGCGTTTTGGTTAAAGGTAACCGGTGTTGCCAGCGCTGATTAAACGGCTGGTCGATATCTGCTCTGATCTGCAAATAGCGCGGTTTGAAGGGTAGCTGTGAGATAGGCGAGAACTGGTTCCGTTGATCGGCCAGCGAATTGTGCGTACTAAAGCCATCGACAGGCGGTTGGTCACACCAGTCGACTTGCGGTTCGCTGGGCGCTGTCACCACACTTGCCAACGCCGTATTGAACGTTAACAGGGCCGATAGCAACAGCGTAGCTGCCAGCGTGTTCAGGTGAGTGTTTAGGTATCTGTTCACTGTGATCCCGCTATATCCCATGGTTGAATCGTGACACACTGGTTGGCTTGTAATCTCCAGGCAGAGTGATCGTATCATTAGTAGATGACTAAATCAGTTGGTTATTGCAATGTGGTCAAAAAAAGTAGCTCAAAATAGCGTTGCCTGTCGAAATCCACCGTAGCAATTCATGCCGATGATTAAGGAGTGATTATGGGTAAGCCCACACATGAGCAGCTTGAACTGGCGCTGAGTGTTGCCGCACGAATGCGTGAAGCTGATAAGGATCCGCATTTTGTCGCTAAGTCACTGCTCAATTGCCATTACCGGCTTGAGCATCTGGAGAAGATAGTTAAGCAGGCTGAACATTATTTGACGGCAGGCCAGGACGAACAAAATCATGCTCGGCTGGTGAGTGCCATTGCTCACTATCACCAGCTGGAAGATCGCACAGCAGCCGTTGATCACCAGCGATTTGGGCTGGAATAAACCGAGGAAACTATGGCCAAAGGCAGTAGGATTTACAAAGTAAAACTGTTTATCAGCGATATCGATCGTAGCTGCTACGAACAGATAGATCTCACCGTGGCGCAGCACCCTTCCGAATCGGATGAGCGTTTGCTGGCGCGTTTACTGGCTTTTGGATTGGAATATGAGAACGGCCTGGCATTTGGTGGCGGTTTGTCGTCGACCGACGATGCGCCGATCTGGTTGCGCAACGATTATCAGGAGGTGCAGCACTGGATCGAGATCGGCCAGCCCGATCCTGACCGATTGACCAAGCTTAACAAACGCCAACCTCACTTAACGTTATACACCTACGGCGCCAACGCTCACCGTTGGTGGCATCAGCACAGTCCTAATTTGTCGAAGCTGCAGCGGCTGAAAGGGGTGCAGCTTGACTATGAGGTTTTGCAAACGCTGGTGACTGCGATGACCAGCGGTTTTGAATTGCAGCTTAATCGGCAGGACGAGATGCTCTATCTCGGACTCAATGACCAGCAAGCTGAGATGCAGTTGGTATTTTTACAGCCGGGCTGGCAGGACGGAATATAACCGGACGCCTGCTGCCGTTGTCAGCTCGTTAAAGCATCCACCGTCACTGTGGATAGTGGTGGATAGTGCTGGGTTAACGGCCTGCAACGGTGATCGTGGTTCGGTTGATCGCCACTGATCAGATGATGAGCGTTTTTTCAACGCTGTTACTGTCTGTTTTTCTCTTATCTTAGTCGCTTGTCAGTGACTGCTGTGTTTTACCACAGTTTTGCCATGCCGATTGCTGCTCAGGGTGTTATTGAGCAGCTTGGCTGCAACCCCGGATCTTTCGATTGAACCTATACTCAGGCTGAACTGTATTGTCTCGGTTTGTTTTAGTCTGGAGGTTCTTCGATGGGGTGGATAGGCGGAGCGACAGTGCTGACGTACCGGTTTATCGCACTGCTGATTATCTGGCCAACGCAATCGGCGCTAGCGATTTCCTGCCCGGACAGTGACGTCGAATTGACCGGTGAACCACCCTCTGCCCAGGTTGCACAGATCTGTACAGCGGTGACAGCCGCGTTGGCGTTTCTGGAGCCGCTGGGGTTGGATCAGCGTAGGCTGATCCGTATCGATGTGGTTGAGCGGCCGTTGATGGAGAAGCAGCAGCCGCTGTACGGCAGTTATGATGCCACGCAGGATTTGGTTCGAGTGATGTCTTATACCGCGATTGAGCGGCAGAGTTTGAATCCGAGAATCTATGACCAGCCGTTTGACCGTTGGCAATACACGGGCGTGGTCGCGCATGAAGTAGCACACGCGATAGTGGCGCAGCATGCGCCGGGGCTGAACCGTACTGCACAGGAATACCTTGCCCATGCGACACAGTTGGCGGTGCAGCCTATCGAACGGCGGTCAATAATTATTGAGCGGGCTGATGTTGATCCCTGGCAGCTTGATGATGTGATAAGCGATATCTATATGGCGATGGCGCTGACTCAGTTTGCCGTCAAATGTTATCAGCACCTGAGCACCCATCCGCAGCCGCAAGAGCTGGTGCAGATGCTGCTCAATTCAAAATGGAAGTATGTCGTGGTGACACGCTGAGCGGTACGTACTGCTCAGGCTCAATATGGCCTTTTACAGGCCGTTGCTCGGGTCTTATTGACTGCGGTCGGGTTTGTGGATTTGGCCGAAGAAACCGCCCAGTGCTAACGCCAGCGCATCCGAGCGTTGCGGATTACGTAAGCCGGTCATGATCGGATCGCGCATCCCCGGAATAAACAGCAGCTCGGAGATGATCTGATTAAAGGCAGGCTGGCCGGCATCGTTGTGCGATAGCGCTTCGAGAAAGGCATCACAAACTTCCGGGCTGTGGAGGTCTTGCCAGCAACGACCTGCAATCGAGACTAATACTTCGACATCACCACGAAAATTAGATGCTAACGCTGCGATCAACGCGTTGTGGCGTAGTTGATCGCTGTGGCTTTGTGACAGTCCCCGCAGTAATGCCGCGATAACCTTGGCCTCGCAGCCGTTAGTTTCTAGTTCGCGATGAAAACGACGTGACAGCTGCTGGCTGAGAAGGTGGGGTAGCTCGTGGTGCTCGAGTTGAGCCGCAAAAGCTTCCAGCGGCTGCAGCGGCAGTTTGTCGATCGCATGAACAAGCACGGCTTCGTTGCTGTTCTGATCGAGCCGGCTACACAGATCGGCGATGCCCTGAATACCGAGCGCCTCCCAAGCATCATAGCCGCGCAACCCTGATAGGTAATCGCGTGTAGGTTGGTAAAAAGCGGAGGCTGGCTGACGCAGAATTAAGCCGGCGTTGGCATGGAATGCAGCCATCTTGTTCTGGTCGGGGGTGAAAGCCAGCGGATTGTCTTTGAGCGGATCCTGCTCGGCCGCTTTTTCCAGTAACTGATCACCGACGCAGCGTGCCAGACGGTCCAGAAATTCATCGCGAGAAGCGCGTACCAGCAATCCCTGTTCGTCGAGAGGTAAACGCAAAAACCAGATGATGTGGCTATCGGGTTGTTTTGGGTTCCACAGTAAAAGCCCGATCCAGGCCTGTTTCAGATAAGGCTGGGGGTAGGGGATATGTGCCTGCTCAAAGCTGCTAAAAGTATCTGAAGATAGTTTGCTGACCCGGCGGCCCATATCGAAAAAACGGTAGCTAACATCGGAAGCGTTGAGGAAGTCGGTCAGAGTTTGAATCGGTTGCATTGTTTGATTACTGAAGAATCCGGATAGTTTTGTTGGTTGGTCAGTTGTCGTGTGGCCAGCTGATGGACGAGCGAAGTTATAGGTTGTAAAGGCTTTATCGATCTCGCTACACTGAGCGCTATTCTAGCATTGATCGGTAGGTTTTACCGGTTTAGGCTGTCGGCCGATTGATCGAAATAGGCGGTTGGATTTGTCAACGTTGTTATCCCCCCCAGCTTCTTCTGCTACCAAAACTCAGACTTGGTTTCTGTACATGATTGAGACAGAGGGTGGACGCCTTTATACCGGGATTACTACCGATCTGAAACGTCGCTTTGAGCAGCACAAGACAGGAAAAGGTGGGGCTAAGTTTTTCCGCAGCGATCCGCCATTGCGGCTTCGCTATACCCTCGAGTTACCCGACCGTTCGAGTGCGTTAAAGCTTGAATACCGAATCAAGCAGTTGAGCCGGCAGCAGAAATGGAAGTTAGTTGCAAAAAATACTGCGGGAGTTGAGCTAGATCTATAAAAAAGGCTAAAACCGTCGGTATAATAAGGCATTAGACGTTAAGAGGGCGCTTTTTTTGCAAAAGTCGTTGTATGCATTGATGCAGTCGATGTTGGGGAGCCTGAGGGATCTACTACCCATCATCATTGTAATCGCTTTTTTCCAGCTTGTGGTATTACAACAGCCGTTACCGGACCTCGTTGGGGTTATGACCGGAGTGGTGTTTGTCGTGCTGGGGCTTACCTTTTTCATCTACGGTTTGGAAATGGGCTTATTTCCAATCGGCGAATCGATGGCTCACGCTTTTGCGCGTAAAGGTAGCGTTAGTTGGCTAATTGCTTTTGCTTTCGCCCTGGGATTTGGAACCACTGTTGCAGAACCCGCGCTGATTGCGGTTGCCGCTGAAGCAGCGCAGGTGGCAGCCAACGGTGGCATGATCGAGAACAATCCTGATGCCCGGTCGGTGTATGCCAATGGCTTGCGTTTTACGGTCGCATTTGCGGTTGGCTTGGCAATAGTGATCGGTGTCGTGCGTATCCTCAAAGGCTGGTCGATTCAGTACATGATCATGGGCGGTTATATGCTGGTGGTGCTGATGACAGGGCTGGCACCGCAATGGATCATCGGTATCGCTTACGATTCAGGAGGTGTCACCACATCGACCATCACGGTACCGTTGGTCACCGCATTGGGTGTCGGGTTGGCATCGTCGATCGAGGGGCGTAATCCGATGATCGACGGTTTCGGCCTGATCGCTTTTGCCTCGCTCACACCGATGATCTTTGTGATGGCTTACGGAATGGTGGTGTGATGGAACTGATAATCAGTCTGCTGTCGATTCTGTTCTCAACCATCAAAGATGTGATCCCGATAGCGGCCATCATTTTTGGATTTCAGCTGTTCGTCATTCGTCGGCCGATTAAGGATCTGCGCCGTGTTTTATTCGGTTTTGGCTACGTTATTGTCGGTTTAGCATTCTTTTTGCTTGGGCTGGAGAAAGCCCTGTTCCCGCTGGGTCGTTTGATGGCCGAGCAGCTAACCAATCCCGAATTCCTCCGTCAGGGCCTGAGCAGTGCCGCCGATGTTTTACATTGGGATGATTACTACTGGGTCTATATTTTTGCTTTCGCTATCGGCGCCAGCACCACTATTGCCGAACCCTCGTTGATTGCAGTCGCTATCAAAGCCAATGAAGTATCAGGCGGCACTATTGGCATCTGGGGGCTACGGATCTCGGTGGCGCTGGGGGTTGCGGTGGGTATCTCGCTGGGAACGTTCCGTATCGTCTCGGGCGTGCCTATCCACTATTTTATTATCACTGGCTATGTGCTTGTGGTCATTCAGACTTTTTTCGCCCCCAAGATGATCGTACCGCTGGCTTATGACTCGGGAGGTGTGACCACTTCGACCGTTACCGTACCGTTGGTGGCAGCGCTGGGGTTAGGGTTGGCGGAAACCGTTCCCGGTCGAAGTGCGCTGCTTGATGGCTTTGGTCTGATCGCTTTTGCCAGCCTATTCCCGATGATTACCGTGATGGGCTATGCCCAGATTACCGAATTTAAACAGAAGCGGTTACGAGCGGCGCGTCATGCGGAGCTCGATCGCGACAATAAATCGTAACTTGCCAACTAAGAGAAAGCCCAAAACAGGTCTGCTCACTACTGGCCGCATTGGAGAGAAAATATGCACTTCAAACTGATCCTTGCGTTTGTTGAGGATACGGAAACTAAGTCTGTGATGGAGGCGGCCCGTGAGGCGGGTGCCACCGGCGCTACTGTGATTAATAATGCACGCGGCGAAGGGCTCAATAAAACTAAGACGTTCTTTGGTCTGTCGCTGGAATCGCAGCGTGATGTGGTGATCTTTATTGTTGAAGAGCATCTGAGTCGTAAGATTCTGGAGACTATCTCGACCGTCGGTTGCTTTGATACTAAGCCGGGTACCGGAATTGCGGTGCAGCTGGATGTTGAGGACGCAGTCGGGGTGGCCCATCAGGTGAAAGAACTGTCAGGAAAAATTGAGGAATCGTTATGAGCCACAAGATCGTACGCGCCAAAGATGTGATGAAGTCGGACTTTGCCGAAATTGATGGCTTGATGACCGTTGCGCAGGCGATGGATATCGCCCGCGAGACCCGGGTTCGGGTGCTGATTGTTAAAAAGCGCGATGAAGATGATGAGTTCGGTTTGGTGCTGTTATCCGATATCGCCAAGCAGGTGATCGCCAGCGACCGTTCGCCTGAGCGGGTCAATGTTTACGAAATCATGGCAAAACCCGCTATCGCCGTGTCGAGTCAGATGGACGTACGTTACTGCGCTCGTTTATTCGATAACGTTGGCATCTCAGTTGCGCCGGTGATGGATGATGGCCAGATCAAAGGGATCGTTAGTTATAACGATATCGTGCTCGATGGCCTGGTAGCCGAACGTAACGGTGCCTAACTTTGCTGGCTAAAATGCTCGTGGTAACGGGTTAAAGAATACAGCCGCTTTGCGGCTGTTTTTGGTTTAGGGGTATCGATCTATTGGCTTGGATGGTGGTGCTTAGCTGCAGGTCGAATGGTTTTTTGCGGGATAAAGCGCAGGGCATATCGGTAGGCGAGGTAGGCAAAGAGAGGCCGGCAAAGGGAAGGTAGGTGAGGTGACAGGAAAAGGAAACGCTGTTAGCCCAGGGTCCTGTCCAGCTCCCTAATTGCAGTCAGTAGTCGGTTGCAGTCCAGTGTGAACCCGTTGAAATTTTGCTCGGCGATCGGGTGGATGTTGCAGTTTCCCGGTAGCGGCAGTCCCTCGTCGAGCAGTGCATGCATCCGCGGCAGCAGAATCCACTGCAGCCACTGGCTTAAGTCAAGGGTGTCGATGCAGAAGGGTTCGGTGCTTTGAAGCGCGGCTGCGGGTGGTGCAGCGGCTTGCCACAGGCTGAGCTGGATCAGCTCGACCCTAATCTGGTCGAGCTGGGTTGCTACCTGCAGTCTGTTCGCCATTCTAGCTGCGACGGGCGGCTTTGAGGGTATCGGCGATCAGGAACGCCAGCTCCAGCGCTTGGTCGGCGTTAAGACGCGGATCGCAGGAGGTGTTATAACGATCGGCCAACCGTTCCTCGGTGATCTGGTAGGCTCCACCGATACACTCGGTGACATTCTGGCCAGTCATCTCGAAATGAACGCCGCCAGCACAGGTGCCTTCGGCGCGGTGCACTTCGAAGAAACCTTTCATCTCTTTCAAAATACTATCGACGGCGCGGGTCTTGTAGCCGGTTGAGGCTTTGATTGTGTTGCCGTGCATAGGGTCGCAGCTCCACAGCACTTTGCGGCCTTCGTTGGCGACGGCGCGCACCAGTGGTGTCAGCTTATCACCGACCTGATCAGCGCCCATCCGTGAGATCAGATTGAGGCGACCCGGCTCGTTGTTGGGGTTGAGCGTTTCGACCAGACGCAGTAGCTCGTCGCTGGTGATGCTGGGACCGACTTTGACGCCGATGGGGTTGTGGATGCCACGCATGAATTCGATATGAGCACCGTCGAGTTGGCGGGTGCGGTCACCGATCCACAGCATGTGTGCCGAGCAGTCGTACCAGTTGTTGGATAGGCTGTCGCGGCGGGTCAGTGCTTGCTCGTAGTTGAGCAGCAGTGCTTCATGTGAGGTGTAGAGCGAAGTCTCATGCAGCTGTGGTGTGTTGGCACCACTGATGCCACAGGCTTGCATAAAGGCCAGCGCTTGATCGATCTGACCGGCCAGATCCTGATACTTCTCACCCAGTGGGCTTTCGGCGACGAAGCCCTGATTCCAGTCGTGCACTTGGCGAAGGTCGGCGAAACCACCCTGAGCAAATGCACGTAACAGGTTTTGGGTTGCGGCGGACTGATTGTAGGCTTGCAGCAATCGCTGTGGATCGGGAATACGGGCTTCGGCGGTGAACTCATTGTCGTTGACGATATCGCCGCGGTAGCTGGGTAACTCTAGGCCGTCGAAGGTTTCGGTATCGGCAGAGCGGGGTTTGGCAAACTGGCCGGCCATGCGACCGACTTTGACTACCGGGCAGCTGCCTGCAAACGTCAGTACTACCGCCATCTGCAGCAGTACCTTGAAGGTATCGCGGATGTTGTCGGCGTGGAACTCGGCAAAACTCTCGGCGCAATCGCCACCCTGTAGCAAAAAAGCACGACCTTCGGTGGCTTCAGCCAGCTGCTCTCGCAGGGCACGAACCTCTCCGGCAAACACCAGCGGTGGGCGGTTGCTCAGGCTATGTTCGACCGCTGCCAGCGCCTGCGCGTCAGTGTAGTTGGGCTGTTGCAGAATCGGCTTGGCGCGCCAGCTATCGGGAGTCCAGATTTCCATGTTCGGGCCTTCATAAACAGCGCCTAGGGCGCCGGTAAACAGAAAAAAACAGGGCGATAGTTTACGCCCTGTGTCTGTTGATGACTAGCCGGATCTCGGGTCTGGGGTGTGCTCATCGGGTCGAGCGCGAGGGGCCGTTCAGTTTTTTGCGCTAGTGCGGATGCCGTGCAAGGTTTTGAACGAGGTATCCCGGGCTGTATCGAGGAAATCGCGCATAAATTCGGCGTCTTTCTGGTCTTCGCGGATGGCGGCGTACAGGGTTGACCAGACGCCTTTGTGGCCAAGTTGGCAGGCAGAAACGTAGTGCCGCTCGAGGTACTCGCTCAACGCCCAGTTGGGCAGGGCGCAAACGCCCCGGCCGCTGGCGACCAGTTGCATCATCATTACCGTCATCTCGGCGGTACGGATCGGCGGGTCGATGTCGGCCGGATCGAGGAAGCGCGTGAAGATATCCAGCCTGTTTCGATCGACCGGATAGCAGATCAGGGTTTGCTGCTCCAACTCAGTCGGCTCGACGTAAGGCTTACGCGCCATCGGGTGCTGGTTGGCAACCGCCAATAAAATCTCGTAGGCGAATAGCGGCTCGTAGAGGATGCCGTTGATTGGTTGTGGGTCGGAGGTGATCACTAAATCCAACTCACCACGAGCCAGTGCGGGTAGCGGCGAAAAGTTAAAACCGCTGGCCATATCCATCTCGACTTCGGGCCAGTTTTCTCGAAAACGATCGATGGTTGGCATCAGCCACTGAAAGCAGCTGTGGCACTCGATCGACATATTGAGGCGACCGGTCTCACCACCAGCCAGCCGGGCGATGTCGCGCTCTGCATTGCGGATCATTGGGAGCACATCCTCGGCGAGGGCTAACAATCGTTGGCCTTCGCTGGTAAAACAGATCGGTTTGGTCTTGCGAATGAAGAGTGAACAGTTAAGGCGCTCTTCTAAGTCTTTGATTTGATGTGACAGTGCCGACTGGGTCAGGAATACCCGTTCGGCGGCTTCGACCAAGCTGCCGGTATCGCGCAGTGCTGACAAGGTCTTCAGGTGCCTGAGTTCGACCATGATTGAACCTATGTTGGGTTTGTTGGTGCCTGAAACTGTTAAGGCTGAATCCGAGGCTGCATCATGCCGATCAGCTTGCAGCCTATGAACAAAATTCAAGTATAGCGTGAATAGTGAGGCAAGGAGGGGTTGTCCGGTTCAGATATCGATCTCAGATAAAAAGCCTGAGCGTCTGAACCGGATGACTAGCGCGTTTGTGACTAAGTGATAGTGCTAACGGTTAGTCGATTGCACATTACTGTGATGGTCGGCTTATTGCGCGCCGTGAACCAGAAACTCCATCAGCGCTTTTTGTGCGTGAAGACGGTTTTCCGCCTGATCAAAGACAACCGAGCGAGGATCGTCGAGCATGTCGATGCTGACCTCTTCGCCTCGGTGGGCGGGTAGGCAATGCATGAACAGTGCGTCTTTGTTCGCCAGGTCCATCAACGCAGGGCTGACCTGAAAACCGGCGAAGCTTTTCTCTCGGTCTTGCTGCTCCTGTTCCTGCCCCATTGATGCCCAGACATCGGTAGTGACCAGGTCGCTGCCCTTAACGGCTTCGGCTGGGTCGCGGAAGATTTTGACCCGGTCGGCGTGTTGCGCGACGAGTTCTGCAGGCGGCTCGTAACCTTCAGGGCAGGCGATATGGAGTTGGAAGTCAAACTGTGCCGCGGCGTTGATGTAAGAGTTGCACATATTGTTGCCGTCACCGATCCAAACCGCAGTTTTACCCTGAATCGAACCGCGATGTTCAACGTAGGTCTGAACGTCGGCCAGCAGCTGGCAAGGGTGGAAGTCATCGGTTAAGGCATTGATAACCGGGACTTGCGAGTATTCGGCAAAGCGCGCCAATTGTTGGTGGTCGAAGGTCCGGATCATGATGATGTCGACCATACTTGAAATTACCCGGGCACTGTCTTCGATCGGTTCGCCGCGTCCTAACTGAGTATCACGCGGCGATAGGAAGATGGCGCTGCCTCCGAACTGGGTCATACCGGCTTCGAAGGAAACTCGGGTACGGGTTGATGACTTTTCAAAGATCATTGCCAGTACTTGATTCTTAAATGGCTCGTAGATGATGCACTCGTTGCGTATCTCTTTGAGCTGGATGGCGCGCGCGATCAGACCGGTTAATTCTTCGGCGCTCAGATCTTTGAGAGTAAGAAAATGCCGCAATGCGGGAGTGGGTGCTGTCATTACAAATACCTCGCATCCCCTTGGCCTGGACGGTTAGTCGTAGCGAAAGGGACAGCGTTAACAAAGGGTGGGTAGCACCGGCTTGTTGGCCGGTGCAGGTAACATTGAGACTGCTTGGTTACTCGTCTGAGACGAGGATTTTAATCAACTTGGCAACGACGCCAACGATTAGGCTTGCCTCGTTTTCGGACAGGATCAGAGGTGGTAATAGTCGGACAATTTTGCCGTCGCCGGTAACATTGATCAGTACCCCTTTGACCTTAGCCAGAACGGCCAGCTCGCTGCAGGCCTGGTCGAGTTCGATAGCGACCATCAGTCCTTTGCCGCGAATGTCGAGCACGTAATCGGCACCGTCAAATTCGTCACGGAATGCCTGACGTAGCCAATCGCCCATCTCGGCCGCTTTGCCGCACAGATTGTCCGACTCGATTGTCTCGATCACGGCCAGTGCTGCCGCGCACGCTAATGGGTTGCCGCCAAAGGTGGAGCCATGGTTGCCGGGTTGCAGCACATGAGCTGCTTCACCACGGGCCAGGCAGGCACCAATAGGGACGCCGTTGCCTAAGCCTTTGGCGGTGGTTACCACGTCGGGCAGGATGTTGTTTTGTTGGTAGGAAAAATAGCTACCGGTACGACCGTTGCCGGTCTGAACTTCGTCGAGCATCAGTAGCCAGCTATGCTCGTCGCAGATCTGGCGCAGCTGATTGAGGTAGTCGTCGGCCGGAACCCGTACACCGCTCTCTCCCTGGATTGGCTCGACCAGGATTGCGACAACGTTAGCGTTGTTCTTGGCAATGGTACGAATCGCTTCGACATCGTCGAACGGGGCGCGGATAAAGCCCGGAACCAGCGGTTCAAAACCGGCCTGTGCTTTGCGATTACCCGTGGCTGTTAATGTTGCCATGGTCCGGCCGTGGAACGACTGCTCCATCACGATGATGGCAGGGTTGTCGATACCGTGCTGATGGCCATAGAGGCGGGCCAGTTTAATGGCAGCTTCGTTTGCTTCGGCACCGGAGTTACCGAAGAACACATTATCCATTCCCGACAGTTCGGTTAGCTTGGCGGCCAGCTGCTCCTGTAAAGGGATTGTGTACAGATTAGAGGTGTGGGTTAGCTTGGCGGCTTGCTCGCAAATGGCTTGAGTCACCTTGGGGTGTGCGTGTCCCAGACCGCAAACAGCGATACCACTGAGTGCGTCCAGAAATTTATTGCCCTGTGTATCGTATAACCAGCAACCGTCGCCGCGTTCGAAAGCAACAGACAGTCTGGCGTAGTTGTTCATTAGCGGTGTTGTGTCCATGCAACAAGCTCCATCGAGGGTAATAAGGCACGGGGTGGGCGAACCCACAAAAAAAGGGGATAATTCTAACTGTGGTGCTGGTTGTTTTGCAAACAGTACAGAATCAACGTTTGGCACCACGCTATCAGGCTAGTTTAGTTTGCAGCTATTGTGGTGCGATGGGGCTTATGAATGGCTTCTTTTATGGCATTTTGATAAAAAGTAGCGGTGATTACGGGTTTGCTTGTTAAGGGCGGCCTGTCCCGCTGAGAATTCAGCAAAAAGAGTCTGACAAGAATGCTCAGGTATGATTATAATGACCGACTTTGATGTCGGGGCGCATATGTCGTGCCGAGCAAGCTTCAATTTTAAGTAATAGGTGAATGAATGTCCGCTATCATCGAAACGATCAAAGAACAGATCGAAAATAATTCTATCCTTCTCTATATGAAAGGCACACCAAAGTTCCCTCAGTGTGGCTTCTCATCACAAACAGCACAGGCCGTTATGGCTTGCGGTGAGCGCTTTGCGTTTATCAATATTCTCGAAAACCCCGAGATCCGTGCTGAGTTGCCTAAATACGCCAACTGGCCAACCTTCCCGCAACTGTGGGTTAAAGGTGAGCTGGTCGGAGGCTGTGACATCGTGGTTGAGATGTCGCAAAACGGTGAGCTGGAAACGCTGATCAAAGATGCGGCTGATCCGGTTGAAGCGAGCGAATAGTTTTTTAGTCTCGCATTGGCCTGCCACTCTGGGCAGGTGTTGACGGGACAGACTAGATAAACTGATCATAATGTTGAGTTGATTGGTTTGAATAATTATCCACTTTTAATAAATTGGAGATATCGAAATGAGTGTACTCGTAGGTAAGGAAGCCCCGGATTTTACTGTTCCTGCAGTATTGGGCGATGGTTCTATTGTTGGTGAATATAATCTGAAAGAAGCGATCAAGGGCAAGTACGGCCTGGTCTTCTTTTACCCACTGGATTTCACCTTTGTTTGCCCATCTGAGCTGATCGCACTGGATCACCGTATTGAGGCGTTTAAAGAGCGTAATGTTGAAGTGATTGCAGTTTCTATCGATTCACACTTCACTCACAACGCATGGCGTAACACTGCCATCAATGATGGTGGTATCGGCCAGGTTAAGTACACCATGGCAGCAGACATGAACCACGACATCTGCAAGGCGTACGACGTTGAATCTGACGGCGGTGTTGCTTTCCGTGGAGCTTTCCTGATCGACACCAACGGTATGGTCCGTTCACAGATCGTTAACGATCTTCCGCTGGGTCGTAACATGGAAGAGTTGCTGCGTCTGGTTGACGCGCTGCAGTTCCATGAAGAGCATGGCGAAGTTTGCCCAGCTGGTTGGACCAAAGGCGACAAGGGTATGGACGCGTCTCCTGACGGTGTTGCCAAGTACCTGAGCGACAACGCCGATCAGCTGTAAGCTGTAGGTGCGACCAGCAGCGATTACGTATCGTTGTTAATAAAAAGCCCGCTATTAGCGGGCTTTTTTGTATTTGTTAAAAATGCCGGTCAGCGTAACGGCGCAAGAAGGCGATTAATCACCATGATCCTGTTGACGCATAACCATGTCCCAGCCGCCTAGCTCCTTCCAGCGGTTAACGATCAAACTGAAAAGCTCTGCAGTTCGTTCGGTGTCGTAGGCGGCCGAGTGAGCTTGCTTGTTATCGAAATCGATACCGGCGACTTCGCAGGCGCGCGCCAGCACCGTTTGGCCAAAGGCCAGTCCGCCAAGGGTGGCGGTGTCGAAGCAGGAGAATGGGTGAAAGGGGTTGCGTTTGATCTCAGTGCGCTCGCAGGCGGCGTTGATAAAACTTAGATCGAAAGCAGCATTGTGACCGACCAGGATTGCGCGCTTGCAGCCATGGGCTTTGAGTGCTTTTCGGACCGGTTTGAAGATGTTCTCTAGCGCTTCCTTTTCGTCAATCGCACCACGTAGTGGGCTGAACGGGTCGATGCCTGTGAACTCTAATGCCGCCTTTTCCAGGTTTGCACCTTCGAACGGCGCGACATTGCATTCAACACTTTGATCGGGAATTAACATCCCCTCTTCATCCATGGTCAGCAGTGAGGCAGCCACCTCGAGCAATGCGTCTGTCTGTGGGTTGAATCCGGCAGTTTCTACATCGATCACTACCGGCAGGTAGCCGCGAAAGCGCTCGGACATCAGTTGTGCAATAGGGTTTAAATGGTTGGACACAGTGTAATCCTTGTCGGCAGTTTAAGCGTCGATGACGCGCCATTCGATAGTTTCACCCGCGCGTAGCGGTACGATTGGCTGGTTGCCAAAGTTCAGTTGTTTTTGCTGGGTCCAACTTTGCTGTTCCAAAATGATGCTGTCGCTGTTGCGTGGCAGGCCATAGAAATCCGGGCCGTTGAACGAGGCGAACGCTTCTAATTTGTCTAGAGCGCCCATCGATTCGAACGCTTCGGCGTACAGTTCAATTGCTGAAGTGGCGCTGTAACAACCGGCACAACCGCAAGCGTTCTCTTTTGCATGTTGGGCATGCGGAGCCGAGTCGGTGCCGAGAAAGAATTTATTGCTGCCGGAGGTTGCGGCTTCGAGCAGTGCTTGCTGGTGGATGTTGCGCTTAAGAATGGGTAAACAATAAAGGTGTGGTTTGATGCCGCCGACCAGCATGTCGTTGCGGTTGTAGAGCAGATGTTGCGGCGTGATGGTGGCGGCAATGTTGTCACTTGCAGCGGCGACAAAGTCGGCAGCATCTTTGGTGGTGATGTGCTCCATTACAATTTTTAGGTCAGGGAAACGCTCAACCAAGGGGCGTAGCTGTTGCTCGATAAAGACCTTCTCGCGCTCGAAAATGTCAATCTCGGCGGCGGTGACTTCGCCATGTACCAGTAAGGGCAGGCTGCACTGCTGCATCATCGCCAGCGCATCGGATATATTTTCCAACCGAGTCACGCCCGAATCGGAATTGGTCGTGGCACCGGCCGGGTACAGCTTAGCCGCATAGACCTGTCCTGACTGCTTGGCTT
Source organism: Motiliproteus sp. (assembly GCA_036961355.1). Classification (GTDB taxonomy): domain Bacteria; phylum Pseudomonadota; class Gammaproteobacteria; order Pseudomonadales; family Balneatricaceae; genus Motiliproteus. The sequence goes on along the minus strand of JBALVL010000001.1, from coordinate 134,327 downwards.
TTTTGATCTCTTCTGCTGTCGTGCTGTCGGTGAGGTACAGCGTCATCAGAGGGTCGAAGCTACGGTGCGCTGGCATCTTGTCTTTGATGCGTTGCTGGTAAGCCAGTGCTTGCTCGGTGGTGGTGACCGGGGGGACAAGGTTGGGCATGACGATGGCTCGACCGAAGTAGCGAGCCATATCGGCGACGGTGTCTGTCAGTACCTCGCCGTCGCGCAGGTGTACGTGCCAGTCATCGGGACGGGTAATTTCGAGGCGTTGCATTGGAGTCCTTTAATAGCGTGGGCTTTGTCCCTGATTTTATCAGTGTGGCCGGATTGCGGCCACCGCAACATCCAAATAACGCGACAGTCTGGGTTAAAGTTTTGGCTTTAACGGGCGATAAAATACAATAGAAACTATTTGCGCTAACCACTGGCCTTCCACATGTCTGTTTTCTGCTCCTTTCGTCGTTTTTTGAAGACTGTCTTGCCGGTCTTAGTTGCGAGCTATTTGCTGTTTTCTAGTGCTTGGGTTTCTGCTGTGACGTTTCGGGCACCGCTGGATGCCACTCAGTGGCAGCTTGAATCATCACGCTTTGCTTGTAAGTTATCGCATCCTATTCCTGATTTTGGTACAGCCGCTTTTGAGCACCGCGCTGGTGAAGGGCTGGAGTTTGTGTTGAGTTCGCCCCAGGCCGAATTGCTGGGCAGCGAGACACTGATCGTGGCTGAATCGCCTCCATGGCATCCCGGACGTGGGACGCGTCAGTTAGGTTTGATCAGCGATGCAGTCAATAGCCAGACGTTACGGTTGGATCCTCCGATCGCCAAAGATATTCTAACCTCATTATATCAGGGACAGTCTCCGGCGCTTTCTAATAAGAGCTGGTACGGCACCGGAACCCCCGTCAAAGTGGCGATCTCATCGGCCAATTTCCAGCAAGCCTATAGTGATTATCAAAGTTGTGTGACGGAGTTGCTGCCCGTTAACTTTCGGCAGATCGCCCGTTCTGCAGTGTTGTTTCCTTCGGCGCAATGGCGCCTGTCCGATTCGACCAAACGTCGTTTGGATCTGGTAGCGATGTATGTCCAAAATGACCCTGAGGTGATATCAATTTTTGTTGATGGTCATTCAGATAATCTTGGCCGGCGACTGTCTAACCGTGATTTGTCGCGGCAACGTGCCGAAGCGGTGAGTCGCTATTTTGCCAAGATAGGCGTCGATGAAGAGATGATTACGACCCGATATCACGGCGAACGCTATCCAGTTGTTAAGAATAGTAACCAGAAAAACCGCGACAGGAATCGTCGTGTGACTATTCGCCTGGAGCGTGGTGAATAGTTTTCTACTTGTCTAGATGTCGCCTTTTTCGTGAGTTTTTATCGACTTATTGCAACTGATTTCTGAGCTGTTAAATGAATCGACCGGGACCCTGTGCCGGTTGAGGTTTTTGCGTGTATAATCCGCCGATTATGTTGGTAGATCACGGTGGCAACCTCTAGCCGTTGCGCCGAAGACGGAGTGAATGATGTCTGATGTTAATAAAGTTGTATTGGCCTATTCCGGTGGTTTGGATACCTCGGTAATTGTTAAGTGGCTGCAAGAAACTTACAACTGTGAAGTCGTTACCTTCACCGCTGACCTGGGTCAGGGAGAAGAGGTTGAACCCGCGCGCGCTAAGGCAGAAGCGCTGGGTGTTAAAGAGATCTATATCGAAGACCTGCGGGAAGAGTTTGTTCGTGATTTCGTCTTCCCCATGTTCCGTGCCAATACGGTTTACGAAGGTGAGTACCTGTTGGGTACATCGATCGCCCGTCCGTTGATCGCCAAGCGCTTGATAGAGATCGCCAATGAAACTGGCGCTGATGCGATCTCGCATGGTGCCACCGGTAAAGGCAACGATCAGGTTCGCTTTGAGCTGGGTGCTTATGCACTCAAGCCTGGAGTGCAGGTTATTGCACCTTGGCGTGAATGGGATTTGAACTCTCGTGATTCACTGATGGCCTACTGTGCCGATCATGGCATCGATGTTGATTTTAAGAAAAAAGGCAAAAAATCACCTTACTCGATGGATGCCAACCTGCTGCATATCTCCTATGAAGGCGGTGTGCTGGAGGATACCTGGACTGAAGCCGAAGACGATATGTGGCGTTGGAGTGTCTCTCCGGAGCAAGCACCCGACAAGCCAACGTATCTCGAACTGACTTATCAGAAGGGTGATATCGTTGCGATTGATGACACCCCGATGAGCCCGGCGACTGTGCTGGAATATCTCAACAAGGTTGGCGGCGATAATGGTGTAGGCCGTTTGGATATCGTTGAGAACCGCTATGTAGGCATGAAGGCGCGCGGCTGTTATGAAACACCGGGTGGTACCATTATGCTACGTGCTCACCGGGCGATCGAATCGATCACTCTGGATCGGGTAGCAGCACACCTTAAAGATGAACTGATGCCGCGTTACGCTGAGATCATCTATAACGGTTTCTGGTGGTCAGAAGAGCGTAAGATGCTGCAGACCATGATCGACTACTCGCAGCGCAACGTGAATGGCAAGGTACGCCTGAAGCTGTATAAAGGCAACGTCGACATTGTTGGTCGTAGCTCAGATGACAGCTTATTCGATGCTTCTATTGCTACCTTTGATGACGATGCAGGCGCTTACGATCAGAAAGATGCGGCTGGCTTTATCAAGCTGAACGCATTGCGGATGCGTATCGCTGCCAGCAAGGGCCGCAACCTGCTAGAAGACTGAATCTGGCTGAGTTTAGAAAAGCCCTGACTTGTCAGGGCTTTTTTGTGCCTTACAAATCGATCGACAGCAATGGCGTTGATCATGGAAAATATGTGGGTAATGCAACAGTTGCCCCGCGCCTTGCTATCATCGTTATTGTCGTTGTTTTTTGGATTCGAAAGCTGTTTATGATGACGGCTGTCAGACTTTTACCAATTAGCGTCGGATAAGCGTTTGAGTGGGCTGTTGTTTTTGCTATTGTCGTCCCGATAACCGGCAAGTTAATTAGATCTTCAATAAGTTAGGCGTTCTTGTATGGCGGCTCTGCTGGCCGAAAAAACAGTCTTGATTGTCGCTAAGAAGCTCGACGCTCTGGGTGCATTGCGCTCATTGGTCAGTCAGCTGGGGGCGGCAGAGGTGCAGGTTGCCTCTTCGGCGAACATGGCGTTGAGCTTGATGCGGGTGCAGACGTTTGATTTTTGTTTTATCGAACACTGGCTTGGCGATGGCGAGAAGAACGGCTATCAGGTTGTTGAAGAATCCATTCGTGAAGGGCTCAAGCGTACGGTTGATAGTCATATTCTGATTATGCCCGAGGGCTGCCCTGGCGTTTCTAATGATTCGCTGGAGAGTTTTGCCGAATCCTTTTTCGTTAAACCGGTTGATGTAAACCTGTTTAAGAATCGGTTGGAAAAGCTGATCAAACTCAAACAAGCCGTTTCGCCTGCCGAAGCGCTGGTCGATCAGAACGAGCCGGAAAAAGCACTGCAGTTACTGGCGCAGATGCTGCGTAAGTTTCCCTCGTTGGCGCCTTACCTGAATCGATTACAGGGTCGTTTGCTGGTCTCGACAAAGAACTATGCCGAAGCGATCAAATTGTTTGACCGCGTTGCGGCAGATCGCGGTGCTTCCTGGGCGTATATGGGGTTAGGGATCTGCGCCTATCGCCAGGCCCAATACGCTGATTCTATGGCGCATTTTAATCTGGTGTTGGAGCGTTCCAGCGAAAGCATCGAAGCGTTTGATTGGTTGTCGAAAATTTATCGCGCACTGGGCCGCAATCTTGACGCCCAGAAGCTGTTGGAACGTGCTGTCAAAGCGCAACCCACCGTGCCGGTTTTACAATCGAGTTTAGCCAATGCAGCCAGTGAAAACAGTAACTGGTCGGTCGCCATTGAAGCGTTTCGGGGGGCCGTTAAGTATGCCCGGCACTCCTGTCATCAACAGCACAGTAACTATTTCGGGCTGGCCCGGAGTCTGCAAACCCAGGTTTCGTCGCATGGCGGTCAAAGTTCCTCACGCGCTGAACAGGAAGCGGTTAGAACGCTCGAAGATGTGGTGTTTGAATACCAGGATGATCAGCTGATTCAGTTCAAGTCGCGTTTGATGACCTCGGAAACTTATAAGTTATCAGGTGATATTGCGCGGGCTAATTCAGCCGCCAAAGATGCCTTCGAGGTTTATAAAAAACTCGATGATAGCCAGCAAGCTGAAGAATTGGATAACCTGCTCGAGGGGGTTGAGAACACCAATTTGCAAGTGGCGGCTGAGAGTTATAAAGCAGATTTTAGCCGCCGGGTATTTACCGAAACAGAGTGGGGCCGTAGCAACCTTCAAGGGATGGGTTTGTATCGCAAAGGACGTTTCGAAGAGGCCTTCAATTGCTTCTTGAAAGCGATGGAATCCGTGCCTAACAGCCCCAGTGTGTTGCTCAACTTAGTACAAACCGCATTCGAAGTGGTTCAACAACATCCGGAACGGGCTGCCGGGGTGCTGGCGATCTGTAATGAAAAACTGTTGGGTGTCAGTATTGGTGCGATGAACTCGAAACAGCAGGAACGCTTCCGTGCGTTAAGTTCACGCCGTGCTGTTTTGAGTGAAGTTGACGTCAGCGATATTGATCATTAATTAGTTGTCTCCTCCGTAGGCCTTGATCGCTGGCCATCGTTCTTCTTGATCGCTCCTGATCCTGTCTATTCATAATAGTATTTCCGCATACTGGGCTAGGTGCCCGGTTAACCTCATCGGCCTTCGCTCAGCAACTTTTGCCAACGTTTGGGCTATTGATCGGTTGGGGATGACTGTTCCGTGCCTATACTGAAGCCATAAACATCGTTTATTGGAATCTGGATGCGGGTTGTTACCCGCTCAAGCGTAGCGCTAGCGTCGGGGAGAGCTATGTTGAAAATTGCAGTGTTGGAGTCTGATCGTGTGTTGGCCGATGACATTATGGCCTGGCTTGGGCAAGCCGGTCACGATTTTACCTGTTGTTCAGAGCCAGACGAGTTGCTGGCCTGTTTGGCAGCTCAGTCGTTTGACATGCTGTTGCTTGACTGTGGCTGTCATCAGCAACGTAGTTTTGATCTGATTGAGCAGGGTTTGGCACTACAGGAGGGTAGAATTCCGTTGTTGTTTATCAGTCAAAGCGATGCGGAAAGCGAAATTATTCATGCGCTTAAACACGGTGCGGATGACTACATGGTAAAGCCTATTAGTGCTGATGAGCTGCTCAATCGCATTCATGTGTTGGTACATCGCTTGGGGGGCTGTTCGCAAATTGACGACCAGGCCGAGTCGATACTATATTGCGGACCTTTCATTATTGACCGAGGTCAGCGATTGATCAATCGCAACGATGAGGTGTTAGTGTTGACCGAGAAAGATTTTTCTCTGGCCGAATACCTGTTCAGCCACCCTAATCAACTGTTATCGCGTCATCGCTTATTGTCAGAAGTCTGGGGAGTAAGCCAGCAGGTGAATACGCGAACAGTTGATATGCATATCAGTCGGTTACGTAAAACTTTGCAGCTCGAAGATTCGGGTTATGAAATTCAGACAGTGCATCAGCACGGTTATCGATTGCAGAGCAGCCGGGACGAGTAATACTGCCATCGTCGAAATTGCATTCACTACTAGCGGCGGCTACAATCGCCCCACTTTTTATCGCAGCACTGGCGGGTGTTTTTTCATTTGCAGTGCGGTAGTAAAGCGATACTCCAGGCTATTATTGGCCTTCTTTTTCTAATTTATTCGGTAGTAATTCGAACGGATGAAATCACATAAGATCACCAGTGCCCCTGTCCCGATGCGAAACGTAGGCCCGATCCAGGTCTTCGGTGATGAAGTGAACGATACAGTGATGGTGCCACTGGCGACTTACGAGAGCCCGTTGTGGCCTTCGGTAGGGCGTGGAGCCCGAGTGACCAAACTGGCTGGAGGTATTCGCGCGACTGTTATTGATGATCGGATGAGTCGTTCAATTTTGCTCGAAGCCAGCGACGCCGGTGCCGCGTTGCGAGCGGTTAACGGTCTCAAGGAGCGGATGTCCGACCTTAATGATGTGGTGGCAGGCTCGAGCCGGTTTGCCAAGCTGATCGGTATCAACAGCCAGATTGTTGCTAACCTGATCTACCTGCGACTTGAATTCACCACCGGCGATGCATCAGGTCATAATATGGTGACCAATGCAGCGGATCGACTGTTTCCGTGGGTTCTTGAGCAGTACCCGCAACTTAAATATGTATCGATCTCAGCCAACTATTGCTCCGACAAGAAAGCGACCGCTGTTAACGGCATTCTCGGGCGTGGCAAGTACGTTGTCACCGAGGTTACTATTCCGCGAGAGCTGTGCCAGCGTCGTTTAAATACCACGCCGGAACTGATGGTCGAGCTCAATATCAAAAAGAACCTGATCGGTACGTTGCTGGCCGGTGGGGTGCGTAGCGCCAACGCCCATTACGCCAATATGTTATTAGCCTTCTATCTGGCGACCGGCCAGGATGCTGCCAATATCGTCGAAGGCTCGCAAGGAATGGTTCATGCGGAAGTGCGCAATGGCGACCTGTATTTTTCCGCGACGCTGCCGAACCTGATTGTGGGCAGTGTCGGTAACGGTAAGGGCCTCGATTTCGTCGAGAAGAACCTTGAGCTTCTTGGCTGTAAAGCCGAACGCGAGCCGGGTGAAAATGCTCGCCGTCTGGCGGTCTGGTGTGCTGCAACGGTGTTGTGTGGTGAGCTGTCGCTGATGGCTGCGCAGACCAATCCGGGCGAATTGATGCAGTCACATCTGTCGATGGAGCGCTAACTTCCGGTGAAAGACTCGATGACCGATTCCACCAACTCACGCAAGACCGAGCATATCCGGGCGATCGAGAACGATGCGGCGGTGGATCGTGATAAGAGTTATTTTGATGCCATCCGATTACGCCACCGTGCTCTGCCGCAGCTGGATCTAAAACAGATTGATCCAAGTTGTACCTTTCTTGGCAAGCCACTGAGTTTTCCTCTGCTTATCTCATCGATGACCGGCGGTGATCACGACCAGTTACGCAGTATTAATCGTAATTTGGCGATCGCGGCAGAAGCGACCGGAGTCGCACTGGCGGTTGGCTCACAACGGGTGATGTTTACCCATCCCGCTGCCCGTGACAGTTTTGAACTGCGTCGTTACGCGCCTTCAGCATTGATGATGGCCAACATCGGTGCAGTACAGCTCAATTATGGCTTCAGCGCGCAACAGGCGCAGGCAGCGATCGACTGCCTGCAAGCCGATGCACTGTACCTGCATCTGAATCCGCTACAAGAAGCGGTACAGCCGGAAGGTGATACAGATTTCTCTAACCTCGATCAGCGAATTGCAGAGATTGTCGCTGCGGTAAACCGGCCGGTGATCCTAAAAGAGGTTGGCGCCGGACTGGCTCCCGAAGACATTGAGTTAGGGATCGCCAGTGGCGTTCAATATTTCGATTTGGCAGGCTGTGGCGGTACCTCGTGGAGCCGCATTGAACACCATCGGCGGCAGTCGCCGGCCGAGCGTCCATTAGGATTATTGTTCCAAGATTGGGGCATTCCAACACCCCAGGCATTGCGTTTGGCTCGCCCGTACCAACAACAGGCACAATTTATCGCCAGTGGTGGTCTTAGAAGCGGCATCGATATGGTGAAGTCTGTTATACTCGGCGGCTCAATTTGTGGCATGGCGGTTCCGTTTCTTAAACCGGCCATGGATTCACCCGAAGCGGTGATAGCTACGATTGAACAGATTAAACATGAATTTGTAACAGCGATGTTCCTGCTAGGTGTACCCGATATTGACGGGTTGCGGTTGAACGATAAATTGCTGCTGGCTGAGTAATAGGATTTTTGCTGAGTATGTCCGTCGGTATTGATGATATTAGTTTTTATACGTCTAACTTCTTTCTCGATCTAAAGAGTTTGGCAGACGTACAGAACATCGAAGCAGAGAAGTTTTATCAAGGGATTGGCCAAGAGCGGATGGGCATCGTCGGCGCTGACGAAGATGTCGTGACGATGGCTGCCGCAGCCGCGTTGCCGCTGTTTGATCGCTGCGATAAAGCCAGTATTGATACGCTGCTGTTTGCCACTGAGACGGGTATCGACCAGTCGAAGGCGGCGGGTGTGTTCGTCCATGGTTTACTAGATCTGCCTAGCCGCTGCCGGGTGGTGGAGCTTAAACAGGCCTGTTACTCCGCCACAGCCGCGATTCAGATGGCTTGCGCCATTGTTGCGCGTCAGCCCGATTGTAAAGTGTTGGTGCTAGCCTCCGATATTGCCCGTTACGACCTGGCTTCCTCCGGTGAAGCGACGCAAGGCTGCGGTGCTGTGGCTATTCTGATCAGTGCACAACCTAAATTGGTCGAAATCCACTCGCAATCGGGCCGTTATACCGAAGATGTGATGGATTTCTGGCGACCAAACTATCGCGCCACCGCGTTGGTTGATGGTAAATACTCGACCAAGATCTATCTCAAAGCCCTGAAACAAGCCTACGGCGATTATATCGAGCAGGGCGGTACCGCCTTCGAACAGCTCGATTATATGTGTTATCACCTGCCGTTCAGTCGTATGGCGGAGAAGTCGCAAACTCAACTGGCACGTTTCTGTGGCAGCGATCGCGATGTTGAAGCTCGAGCGCTGATGACCGCGCCGACGTTAAAGTACAACCGTACCATCGGTAACAGCTACACCGCCTCGATTTATATCGGCTTGACCTCACTGTTTGACCACGCCGACCAGGATCTGACGGGTAAGCAGATCGGCTTCTTTAGTTACGGCTCGGGTTGTGTCTCCGAATTTTTCAGCGGCACCGTGGTATCGGGCTATCGCGATTACCTGCATAGCGATCGCCATGCAGCGATGCTGCAGGCACGGACAGAGTTGAGCTATTCCGAGTACCTGCGCTTTTATAACTTCGAAATTCCGGCTGATGGTGGCGATCACGCTATGCCTGAACAGACAACCGGCCCGTTTCGGTTGGAGTCGATTAACCAGCATAAGCGAGTTTATAGCGCCCGCTGATGACTGCTTCGCCGCATATCGTTGCTCGGGCACCTGCCAAAACGATTCTCAGCGGTGAACACGCTGTCGTATACGGTCAGCCCGCATTAGCGCTAGCGATACCGCGTTACGCGCGGGTCTCTGTTTTCTCCTTTGAGCCTGATTCACCGCTTGGACTTGACCGCGCGCATCCGGTAAATGGCAGCCATTGCGAGTTGCTGTTGGTTGATCTCAATTCTCGTTATTCCCTCGACTTATCACAGCTGAGCGATTTTTCTGATCGTTGCCAGCAGCGGCATCAGCGCTTTATCGATGGAGAACTGCCGATTGAATCGGTACTGGTCGATGAGGCGGACCTTTATCGCTATGCCTTGGCCATCCTGAACCAAGAGTATCCGATGGTGGTTTCTGCTTTAAATGGCTGTCGGATTGAACTGTGTTCTGAGATCACAATCGGCTCGGGTATGGGTTCATCGGCGGCAACCGTATCGGCGCTGTTGACCGCGGTTGCAGGGCTTGTCGACTTAACGTTACCTGCCGAACGGCTTATCGCGTTGACCACTCGCTGCGAGATGCTACAGCACGGCCGCTCCAGTGGTCTCGACCCGGCAGTGTGCGCGCGTGGTGGGTTGCTGCAGTTTCAGCAGGGGCGGGTAGCAATGCTTGCCGCCACGCTAGATCCTCACTGGTATCTGGTCGATACCGGGCGGCCTTCGTGCAGTACCGGTAGTTGTACCAGCCAAGTGCGGCAGCAGTTCGGTGATGACGATATCTGGCTAGAATTTGGTAACGTCACCGAACAGCTGGTCGAGGCTCTCAAGCAGCGGTCGCCAGCGCAGATTATCGACTCGCTGCGTGCTAACCATCGATTGTTGGACCGTATCAGGGTAGTGCCCGAGCCGGTGCGGCGGTTCATCGACGCCGTCGAGCAGCAGGGTGGGGCGGCCAAGATTAGTGGTGCCGGTGCCGTCAGCGGCGAGGCGGGCGGATTAGTGCTGGTTTACTATTCTGGTAACCCCGATCTTACATTTCATTCCTTACTCGAGTCGTCTGGTTACTCGTGGCAACCGGTGGAGCAAGACCTGTATGGCGCACAACTTAGAGATTAATGCTTCTGCCCCCGGTACTTTGATGCTGATGGGTGAGCATGCGGTGCTGTACGGCTCCAAAGCGCTAGTGCTAGCGGTCGATAAGCGGATACGGGTACGGCTGCAGCCATTGGCGAACGCCGAAGTGCAGATAGAGTCGGCGCTGGGACGATATCAAAGCGCATTGCGGCCGTTGCAGGCTGATGAACGGTTTAGTTTTGTGCTGGCCGCAATCGAGCACCTTAAACTGCGGCTTCCGGGTGGTTTCAGCCTTACGATTGATTCAGATTTCTCCCATCAGGTGGGCTTGGGCTCGTCGGCGGCGGTGACGGTGGCGGTGCTGGCCGCACTCAATTATTGGCTCGATCAAGAGTGCGATCATCAAGCCTTGTTCGAGCAATCACGCGCAGTGATGCTGGCAGTGCAAGGACGCGGCTCGGGCGCGGATCTGGCAGCCGCTGTTGAGGGTGGTATGGTTGAGTATCAGATCAGCGGTGAGCGGAAAAAACTGCACCCAATTCCTGAGATCGGCCTCTATTTCTGCGGCTACAAGTTAAAAACGCCCGAGGTGTTACGCCGGGTAGCCCAAGCGCAGCAGCAACAGCCGGATCTGTACGACGGTCTTTATCGCTTAATGGCTCAGTGTGTGGCACAGGCAAGCCGCGTTGCAGATGCCGGTGACCGGGCGCAGTTGGGACGGCTGATGAATATCTATCAAGGGCTGATGGACGCGCTAGGAGTCAACGATGCCAAGTTATCGCAGATGATCTACAGTTTGCGTCAAAGCGAGAGCGTTGAGGGAGCCAAAATTTCGGGTTCGGGGTTGGGTGACTGTGTCATCTCGCTGGGTTTACCGAGCAGCAACGAAGGGCTGGAGGCGATCGAGGTGCAGGTCAGTCCGCGCGGTGTCGAAGTGGGTTAGCATTCAGTCAGCGTCCCGTTTCGGGAGCTCTGCTGCGTAGCGATGCTTGACGCTTGATGTTTCATATTTGAAGCTATTATTCCAAGAGTAAAGAACCAAGAGAGAGTTATGCCTGATATCACTGCCACTCATACCGCCCGTCAGACTGTTCAAGCGCAGTTGCCTGCTACTCATCCGATGCAGCAGCAGGGTGAAGCGTTTGCCCCCAGTAATATCGCGTTGTGCAAATACTGGGGTAAGCGCGATAAAGTGCTGAATTTACCGGTTAATCCAAGCCTCTCGATCAGCTTGGCTGAACTGGGCAGCCGTACCCGATTAAGCCAACTCGACGCCAGCACAGATCAAGTTCATCTCAACGGTGAACTGCTTGGCGCCGACTCGGCGTTCGCCACCAAGGTGGTGCAATTTATCGATCTATTCCGCCAGCCGGGCGAGTCGCGTTTGTTGATCGAAACGCATAACAATATCCCTACCGCTGCGGGTTTAGCTTCATCGGCATCGGGCTTTGCCGCACTGACGTTGGCGGTAGATAGGCTTTACGATTTTAACTTGTCACCGCAGCAGTTATCGGCGTTTGCCCGATTGGGCAGCGGTAGTGCTTCGCGCTCGATCTTCGAGGGCTTTGTTGAATGGCAGATGGGGGTTCGCGAAGACGGCATGGACAGTCACGCGGTCCAACTTGAGCAGCAGTGGCCGGAGTTTCGGGTTGGCCTGCTGACGCTGACCAGCGCCGAGAAAGCGGTCGGCTCACGCGCCGGCATGCAGCGCACCGTTGAGACGGCCCACCTTTACCAAAGCTGGCCGTTGCAGGCGGCTACCGATCTGGAGCGCCTACGCAATGCCATTGCCGAACAGAACTTTACCTCCCTTGGTGCTACCGCCGAGCAAAATGCACTGTCGATGCACGCTACCATGATTGCCAGCTGGCCACCGCTGTTGTATTGGCAACCCGAATCGGTTGCTGCGATGCAGCGTATTTGGATGTTGCGTGAACAGGGGCTGGAGCTATATTTCACCATGGATGCAGGTCCTAATATCAAACTGCTATTCCTCGAACGAGATCTGGCCGATGTCGTCGCGGCATTTCCGCAGTTACAGGTGGTCGCCCCGTTCGGGACGTCGGTTGCTCCAGAGACCGATCCCACTACTGATCCTGCTACTGATCCCAGTATGGCTACAATCGATTAGCCCGCCGCGATGACAACCGAAGGTTTTGTCCTGACTCAGCAGGTTAGACAGGGCCGCGAGGGCTTAGATTACCTGTTCTGGATTAGCACCGCGCAAGGGCCGCTGCTGTATCAACTCCAGCAGCAAGAGGCGGTGTTCTTTTTCCTTCGTAGTGATCGGCAGCAAGTTAGTGACCTGCTTGAGAGTTATCATGGTTGGCGCATGCAGCCGGTTGATTTGCTCGATCCGCAGGGGCAGCCGGTCGATGCACTCTATTTTCAACGGCTCGATAGTCTGTATCGAGCGCGCGAGCTGCTCAATCGTTTTGGCGTCACATTGCTCGAGGACGATGTAAGACCGACCGAGCGATACCTGATGGAGCGCTTCATCTGCGGTGGTATTAAGCTCGATCAGCCGTTTCCCAGTGCTGATCTCAACCATCCAAACAGACCCGTTACATTACTCCAGGCCAAAGCTGCCCCCTGCAATTATCAACCTCAACTGCGTGTGCTATCACTCGATATTGAAACCTCTATGCGTGGTGACGAGCTGTACTGTATCGGCCTGTATGGTATTGATCCCGATGGTAGCACCTGCCAGCAAGTGTTGATGAAAGGGCACGGTGCCGGTGATGCACTGATCCGCTATTGCCCAACTGAGCGGGCGCTGTTGCAGGCTCTGGTCGAGTGGATTGCCCAGTTTGATCCGGATCTGCTGATCGGCTGGAATGTTATCGACTTTGATTTTCGTTTTCTGCAGCGAAAAGCCGAGCAGTTACTGACGCCGTTTAAGATAGGGCGCGACGGTAGCACGCTGCAGTTTCGTGATACCGATGGTCGTCCCCGGGTATCTGTTGCCGGTCGGTTGGTGGTTGATGGTATTGATTGCCTTAAAGGCGCGACTTACCAGTTCGAGAGTTATGCACTCGAAGCGGTAGCGCAAAAGCTACTGGGACGGGGTAAACAGATCGATCATGTCGATCAACGCGGCGAAGAGATCGGTCGTTTGTATCGGCAAAATCAGCAGGCGCTAGCGGCGTATAATCTGCAAGACTGTGTGTTGGTTTGGGACATTTTCGAACACGCCAAACTGTTGCCGTACCTGCTCGAACGCACTGCGTTGACCGGCTTAATGCTCGATCGGATAGGAGGCTCGGCGGCAGCGTTTGATAATCTCTATCTGCCACGGCTACACCGAGCTGGGCGGGTCGCACCACCTTATGCTTCAGGCGAGGGTGGCCTAAGTAGTCCCGGCGGTTATGTGATGGAATCGCGCCCGGGCTTCTACCGCGATGTGTTGGTGCTTGATTTTAAGAGCCTGTACCCGAGTCTGATACGTAGTTTTCTGGTCGATCCGCTGGGTTTGTTTGTTGGTCTGGACGAAGAAACAAGCGCTACGGTCGAGGGTTTTAACGGTGCCCGTTTTGACCGCCAGCAACATATTTTGCCAGGTTTATTGGCGACGTTATGGCAAGCCCGAGACCGGGCTAAGCGTGATAGTAACGAGGCGCTGTCACGTGCAATCAAGATCATCATGAACTCGTTTTACGGTGTGCTGGGATCGAATCAGTGCCGCTTCTTCGACCACCGCCTGTCCGGATCGATCACGTTGCGTGGCCATCAAGTATTAACGGAGAGTCGTGACTATATCGAAGCAAAGTCGAACGACGAAATAACTTATACCGTTATCTATGGTGATACCGACTCGCTGTTTGTTTGGTTGCGACCGCAAGAACAGCAAGAACCTCAGCAGCGAAAATATGCGGAAAGCGATGAGGATCATTGTGGGAGTACGATTTCCGGGGACTCTTTTAATCAACGGCCTGCGGCTTTTGAGCCTATCGATCAACAAGCCGTCGCCACCATCGGAAAGACGTTGGCTGATGCGTTAAACGGCTGGTGGTGTCAGCGGCTGGCTGACGAGTTCGGAGTAGATAGTGCGCTGGAGATCGAATTTGAAACGCACTATCAACGTTTCCTGATGCCAACGTTGCGTGGCTCCGATCGTGGTAGTAAGAAGCGATATGCCGGGTTAGTCACAGCGGATGGGCGCTCGGAGATGGTCTACAAAGGGCTTGAGGCGGTACGAACTGACTGGACTCCGTTAGCACGTGAGTTCCAGCAGCAGCTCTATCGCCGGATCTTTTTGGACCTACCGTTTGAAGAGTATCTGCTGGCCGAGGTGGCTGCGCTGATGGCGGGCGAACGCGATGACAAACTGGTTTACAGTAAACGCCTGCGACGGCCGCTGGCCGAGTATGTAAAGTCGCAGCCACCGCATATTCAGGCGGCCCGAATCGCCGAACGTAACTTACAGCAGCAGGATCGTCCCAGCCATTATCGGCGGGGTACGCGGAGCAGTTACCTGATAACGACACAAGGTGCGCAACCTGAAGGTCAGCTAACCGCGCCGATCGACTACAGTCATTATCTTGAAAAGCAGTTGATGCCGGTGGCTGATGCGATCTTGCCGTTTGTGGGGGGCTCATTCGGTGCGTTGGTTGAGCGACAGATTGCGTTGTTCTAATAGCGGTGCAGTTATGATGGTGAGCGGGACGGGACGGTTAGCGTATAGTTATTGTAAATCTTTTGTTGGAAAGAAAGCCTGCGGCCCGCACCAAATCATCTCTAGGAATTCGTTCGACTCAAGGCGCGTGGTGAAGACAGCGTTAAATTATCGGACTTTCTCTAATCTCGCTGCTGCTATGCAGGCTTTGAGGGGTTTGAAGAATAAGAGTGGCGTGAGGCCCGGTTAGGGGATAAGTATTTATAGAATGGAGACATCATGACCAAGCGATTGATCATCGGTATGAGCGGCGCCAGTGGCGTCGTTTATGGCGTGCGCATGCTGGAGCTTTTGCGCGACCTGCCCGACGTTGAAACCCATCTGATCATGAGCAAGTATGCCCGGGTCAATATTGAGATAGAAACCGACTATTCGTCCAAGTATGTTGAGGGGCTGGCCGACGAAGTGCATCACTATCGTAACCAAGCGGCAAGCCTATCTAGCGGATCGTTCAAGACGTCGGGGATGATCGTGACGCCTTGCTCCATGAAAACGCTATCGGCGATTGTTCATTCATACTCTGACAACCTGATCGTTCGTGCCGCTGATGTGACACTCAAAGAGCAGCGTCGTCTGGTGCTGATGCCCCGCGAAGTCCCTTTGCATCAGGGGCACTGCAAGCTGCTCTATGAGGCGTCGCAGTTGGGCGCGGTGATCGCACCGCCGATGCCCGCGTTCTACAATAATCCACAATCTATCGATGACATCATCAATCACAGCGCCGCTCGGGTGCTGGATCTGTTTGATATCGATGTCGGGATGGTGAAGCGCTGGGACGGTCATAGTGTGCCCAATAACGATAGCGTCAACGCCGACGTCACTGCTCATGACGAGTGATGAACAAGGGCAGTTGCGGCTGCGCATCCGGGAGTTGTTAGAGGCGAACCACGCGTTAACGTTGGCGACGTTGAGTGCCTCTAACGATGATAATGACGGGCTAAGCCCCTGGGCTGCTGATCTGTTTTTTGCCAGCGACCCGGCACTGTCGCTCTATTTTATCTCCAGCCCCGATTCGCAACATAGTCTGGACCTGGTCGACAACGGGCAGGTAGCGGTAACGGTTCGGGGTGACAGCCCTGGCTGGTTTAGTATTCGCGGGTTACAGATAAGTGGTCGCGCTGCGGCGATAACCGAATCGCAGCGTCCGGCTGTGCTTGCGTTGTATCTGGATAAGTTTGTGGCCTTGAAGGCGATTTATCAGCAGCCAGCCAACGCCGATGAGGAGAAGATCCGCCAGCGACTTATCGGTAGCCGTTTCTACTGTATTCAACCGCACTGGATACGGTTGATCGATAACAGCCGTGGTTTTGCTGCGAAACAAGAACTAACGCTTACCTCTCACTCCCCTCAGAAAAATAATCGCTAACGCTGAAGTACGCAAACGATAGCCAATAAGCCGCTATTAGCATCATCTTCCATTACTGACAGGCTTTGCCTGTCATCCTTCATCCTTTGCGCGCGTTGAGCTGCTTGAGTAGCTGATCGAGCTGTTGATTCCAGGGGGTTAGCTGCTGCAGTTCGGTGGCATAGCGATGCGCTTTGGGATAATCCTGGCCACGCAGTGCGGCATCAAGCAAGGCGGTGAGTGCGTCAGAATTGGCAGGAAATAGCTCCCGCGCTTTCTCGAACTGCTTAATAGCGCGGCTTTGTTGCTGTGGTGTTGAGCTGAGGGCGATACCGTAGATGTAGTGATAGCGACTGTTATCGGGCGCGTACTCGACCGCTTTGGCGAACGCTTGCAGCGCTTGCGATTGGCGTTGTTGGCGTATCAATGAAAAACCCTGTGCGACCAGTAGTGTCGGATCTTCAGGAACCTCAGCCAGTCCTTGCTGTAACAGCTCGATCGACTGCTGTTCGAGCCCTTTGGCGCGGTAGAGGTCAGCCAGATTCGCCCAGGCGGGGCTGAAACGTCGGTTTAGTGCTATCGCTTGGCGATAGGACTGCTCTGCGGTCTTAATCTTGCCCTGATCCCGGTAGAGATTGCCGAGATTGAGGTGTGACTCGGGTCGTTCGGCATTAAACAGTTGTGCCTGGATGAACTCGTCAAGCGCTTGGTTGCGTACAGTGACAGCGTTAGCTGGCAGCGCTGTCTGGGGCAGTGAGGCGAGCAGTCTTGCCGCTTCCATTCTCACGGACCTTACCGGGTCGCTTAATAACGGCAGCATCAGGTCGATGCGTTGTTGTACCGGCAATGCCTCAACAACGCCGATGGCGGCTTTACGGACGATGGCATCGCTATCGTTAAGTGACGTCAGTAATGGCGCGGTATTCTGCCAGCGAAATACTGGGGTGAGCAGTTGCAGCGCACTGGCCCGGGCGATTGCCGGCTGCTGACTGGCGAGTAACCTCAGTAGCTGTGCTTCGGCATCCAGAGCGCCTTTTCGTCCTGCTTCTAGAGCCGTTGCATATGTCTGGAAGCCGCTGGCGTTACGTCCCAACCATTGCTGAACATTGCTGGCAGCCCAGTTGTCGGAGCGATCTGCATGGCAACTTTGGCATGCGTTGGGGGTGCCTTGGGAAACCGTAAGGTCGGGGCGGGGGACTCGCAGGCTGTGATCACGACGCGGGTCGACCACCATGTAGTTGGTGCTTGGCATATGACAATCCAAGCAATCTGGCTGGCGGGCGGCTGTTGTTTTAGATGTTGTTTTAATTGCTGTTTTAGTCGTTGCTGAGCCAGAGGCGCTGTTGTCAGCCGTCGTTGATCGATGATGGCTGTGTTCGGGGCTGGTGAAATAGTCCGAACGATGGCACTGGCTGCAGACTTCGGCGCCGGGGGCACGCAGTTCCAAACTGTGGCTGTTGTGGCAATCGCTACAACTGACACCCTCATGATACATCTTGCTCTGAATGAAGGAGCCGTGCTCAAACACTTCATCCTTGATCTGACCGTCATTATGGTACAACCGGGTTTCTAGCAAGCTCAGGCTTAAGCTGTTCTCCAGAGGTGTGCCGGCCTGGTCGGGCGCCTGGGCCAGGCGTCGGGAGTGACAGCTAGCGCAGCGTTCAACCTCGGTGGTGTGGCTATCTTTGGAGGCGGGCGTGCGGGTCGCCGTGTTGCTACCGGGGTTGATTATCCAGCGGTTTGTTGTCTGTTGGTCGAAGCGAACGGGTAGACCTTTAGATGGGTCCTGAGCGCGAGCGCTTTCGGGCTTTTTAGCCCACTGCTGATGGTCGCTGCCCTGGCCGTGGCAGGCTTCGCAGCCGACGCTGATCTCGGCCCATTGGGTATCGAAGCTATCGCTGGCCAAGTCGTAGTTCTTGTCGAGGCCGGTGGAGTGGCAGTCGGCGCACATGAAATTCCAGTTTTGGTTGGCACCGGTCCAGTGCAACTCATCATCGTAGCGAATCGCTTCGTCCGGGTAGAGGTGGAACCAGCGTTGACCGCCTTGTGATTGCGGACGGGCGTCCCAAGCGATAGGAAGAGCCTGCAGTCGGCCACCGGCAAACTCTACCAGATACTGTTGTAGCGGATAGACGCCAAAGGTGAAGCGGACTTTGAACGGAGCTACGTTTCCTTTTGGGTTATCGGCATCGATGACAAAGTCAGCGCCGTTGCGGTAGAAGCGGTAGGGGGTGTCGGCATAATTCAGCACCTGGCCATCGAAGCGGCCCAGTACGCTCTGTTCGGATGCATGTTGCATCGCTTGTTGGTGGTGGCTTCCCTGCCATTGTTTGTTTTGCTGTTGGTGACACTCGGTGCAGGAAGTACTTCCGACAAACGTGATCTCTTGAGCCTGGGATTGATGGGTAACGAATAAAGACAGTAGCGCAATGGCGCCTATCAGGCTTCGCGCATGGCAGTACTGTGTCATCGAACTATGCTTCCTGCGGTGGGTCATTTGTTACCAGAGTAACATAGAGATCAAAAAAGAAGGGGGTAGCTAGACCACATAGGCAGGCCGTTTTCGAGGCCTATTACCTTACGTTCAATGTTTTTTTGTTTATACTGTTAGGTCTGTAATATAAATATTTATTATTATTGTGGTGCCCTGACCGGCGCCGTCATCTCTAGATGGCAGGACCTGTTTATTCCGGGGCGTTATGAAGGAGGCTTGTAGTGCGACATCAGCGAATCTGCTGTACCCGTGGCGACCAAAAGACACGGTTCTTTGAGTGTATCCTGCGCTCGTTAGCATCTATTAGGCTTGATATCTGTTCTACGGGTTTATCCTGCGTTATGCATGGCTCTTTGACTTGGTAACTTTACGCTTTGTTTTTACTCGAACATCGTTAAACAGTTCGACAGTGCGCGTACGTAACCAGCAGCTGGCAGGGTCGGTATCCCGGCTGGCATGCCAAAATAGCGAGATGTTGATCGGCGAAACTTCAAACGGCAGCGGAATTATTTTCAAACCATGAGCTTCGGCTATCGAGCGGGTAGTGGTTAGGATTAGGTCAGTATCGGTCAACGCAAACGGTGTTTCTAGGTAATGCTGAGTTTGGAATACGATCTTGCGTTGTACGCCTATTGATCGCAGTGCGAGGTCAACGTAGCTCTTCCCAGCTTTACGGCTGGACGCGTGGATATGCCCAAATTTTAGGTACTGATCCAACGTTATTTTGTTGGTGATATCTGGATGATCTTGGCGTACTGCGCAGACATACTCTTCTTCAGCGATCTTCATCTGCATCACTTGAGGGTGTGCCGGCACAAAGTTCTCAATTACAAAGTCTACAGTTCCTTCGACTAGCTCCTGCAGGGCTTCGCGTCTGGGGTCCTGGAAGACCTGCAGCGTCATGCCAGGGGCTTCTTTTTGTAATACCGGCAGCAGTCGAGGCAAAATCGAAGCTGCATAGCCGTCTTGCATCTCAAACAGAAAACGACGATCGGATGTTTCCGGATTGAATTGGCCGGCTTTGGCCAGGCTGATGCGGCTCTGCTGTAGCGCCTCACTTACGTTGAGCGCAATATCAATCGCGATGGGTGTTGGCTTCATCCCTTGCGGAGAGCGGTTGAATAACTGGTCGTCGTAGAGGTCGCGCAGGCGAGCCAGGGCATGGCTAACCGCAGGCTGACTGACTTTGAGTTGTTGGGCCGCCTTGGTGATTGTGCCCAAGCGGTAGATGGCATCAAAGACGCGCAGTAAATTGAGATCGAATTCTTGATTCTCAGGCATGTAAACTCTCTTCGGCTACTGGTAACTGGTGAGATACGCGGTAGCGGTACTCTTTCATCCATGAATGGTAGTTATTCTTAAGGCGATAAATTATTAGCGGAATTTACCGCGGATCAGGAACCGTTTCAACCTTGAATCCGTAATATGAACGGTATTTATATTGCCAACACCTATTCTGCCCATTGTCCGATACCTTGACGCAGCCATTGGCTTGCCGGATCAGCATCATGGTTGATGTGATCAAAGGGATCGTCGAACAGTCCAACTTGCGGGCCTTAAATGCCGCAATTGAGGTCGCATGGGCAGGCGAGCAAGGGCGGGGATTTGCTGTGGTCGCCGACGAGGTAAGAACGCTTGCTTAGCGTACCCAACAATCGACCCAAGAGATCGAGCAGATGATCGACCGGCTACAAGCTGGGGATGCGGAGCAGGCGATGGGGGTTAGTCATAAGACGGTAGGGAAGCGGTCAGTCAATCGGCTGAAGTAGGGCAGTCGCTACTGCTGATTACTGAGGCGATCAGCTCAATTGTGGGTATTAACGCGCAAATAGCCAGCGCTGCTGAACAGCAAACGGCGGTGGCAAATGAGATAGACCAAAAAATTGTATCGATTTGTACGGTTGGTGATCAAACTGCTGCTGGGGTTCACAGCACGATTACGGCCTGCAAAACAATGGCCAGCCAAACCGATCATCTGGAGACAGTGGTTGCTACGTTTCAAGTGTGATCGCCGCTGCGGTGTAGTCCAACTTGAGCGTAGTAGTGCACGCGGTGGTTCTTGCTCATTGCAGCGGGTATTGATGGCTGAAATAACTGTTGATGGTCGAAGTGACTATAGAAATGCGAAGTGTCGGGGGTGTCGAGGTTGCTAAACAAAAGCTTAGCGCTCGGTGCGGCCTTTGATTTTACCGTGTGAGTCCCGTGGCTGTGAGAAGAATAACTCTAAACTAGGTGTATTGGTTGTGGTCCCAATTTTTGGATCTGCGCCGGGCATAGCGTAGCTGGGCACATTGTTTGACCCCCAGTAAGATTCCATTATTTTCATCAGTTGACCATTGCTTGTGATCTTAGCCAGCCCCTGTTGGTATTTTTTCTTCAGTAGTGCAGTCCGTGGTGCTTCTCGAAGAAAACCGATCGCCATACCCAGCTTCTCTCGGTCGATGATGGTGAAGTCCCGCCTCTCTTCGGGGTAGGTTTTAACGATCATCACTAAACCTTAAAGCAGGGCCGCCTCGAACAGGTCGATCCGATTATGCTTGGTCATCTTGACCAACTGTCCTAAGGACTCGATTTCGACGATATTGAGTTGGTGGCGGTGATATAACTCAAGGTAAGGGGAGTTGACGATCACGCCGATACGGTATTGTTTTAGGCTTTCGATCCCATTTAGGGTGATGGCTGTTAATTGGTTGGGGCGATAATAAAACCACGCAGCTCGGGCTTCTAAAGAGGGGCTAAAGTTAGCTTAGAAGAGTTGATCTGTTGTCCGGCCAAATTAGCAGCACCAAAACCGTCGATCTCTCCGTTCTCCAGCATGCGCACACCGCGCTTAATCGGCGTATTTACAAACTCGACCGTTAGTCCGCTTTGTTCATAGGCCGCGCGGATAATTTCACTGGCCAGACCTTGCCCGCCTGTTGTGTAAAAGGGGGGGCAAGTGGGAATAGCCAACCGGATTTTATCTTGGGCCAGCGTTATTGGGCTTAATCCGAGTAGCAGCAGAACTCCTAATAGTGCTTTAAGAGTCATTAGTAGCCTGCCCTGCGAACTGGAAATGTCGTCCGGATCGCAGGGCACTGCAGTTTGTCAGATATTGCAAACCAGCTTCTCAATGTGGCTGCGTAGTTGCTCGTACTCGCCCGGGCATTCGGGCAGGAAGAACAATTTATAGTACGCACGTTGGTTGATTAACCGGTCGCTGAAACCAGGGCGGTCTTCCCGGTGGCTGGAGTAGCGGTAATCCATCGTCAGGTGAAGTACCCGGGTGCTCATGGGAATAAGGAAATCGCCGTGCTCAAGGGTTTGACGATGTTTCTCTTCTTTGATGGTGTAGAACGATATCTCAGCCACCTGATCCAAATTGATCAAAAAATTACTGGAAACTCTGACCACACTGCCTGCTTCCATGGCGTTGTTTTCCATCAGAATACCGCAGTTCTTCTTAATTTTAATAAACATCATGTAATCCTTATCGGGGAGGCCCCGCATTGGGCTGATTGTAAGTTTGCTGCAAGTTTGGCGTATCTACCAAAGACATGCCACAGCCAATCCAAAAACTCGAACTGAATTGATTAACTAAATGAGACTGATCAATTTTAGCCTATGGTGTTCAAGTGATAGGTGCCTAGGTGATCGCTATCTGGGTGGCGTAGTGGCACGTACCCGAGACATGATGGCTTCGATCTCCCCCGACTGCTCCATCTGCTGGAGCTCATGTGTTAATGCCGGTAGCAGGTGCTTATTTTTTTTGTGCAGGTAATGAAACACTTCCAGATAATGCACCGAGGGTTTGAGCATTCGGATATTGGTGAGCCCGAGTCGCTCGATGGCGGTCAGGGCATTGTGCTTGTTGAGTACGACAATATCGACGCGGTCTTTATCGAGCATTTTAAAAAGCTGCTCATTCTCATTTGCAATAACGACATTCATTCCCTGGGTGCCTCGCTGGGTAAATTTGACACCGCGACGAATGCCGATTCGGTAAGGCTTGAGGCTGTCCCAGCCATCGACACTGAAGTCGACCGATTTGCTGAATACGGCCGCTTCGATCAGGTCGATGGCTACAGGGACTCGGATGAGATCAGGGTAGAGTTTTGGATCGACTTTGACGCGAGCTAGTTCCGCATCGTACAGCCCGGAACTTGTCATCTTTAATGATCGGGCAGGGGGCAGCTTGATCACTGTTAATGGGATCTCCAAACGCCGATAGGCCTCCTTGATGACCGCCTCGGGGACCTGGGTCGTGGAGGAGTCTATCGCGCCTACCGTCATGCCGTTATCGGTTCCCGCCTGCGCCTGAAACGGTATTAGCAGCGATAAAAAAGTAATCGTTAGGGCCGCGATGGTGTCGGGCGGTAGCGTGATAACGGAGCAAACAGCGCACCAACGACTCTTAAAACGAATACCAGATATCATGGTTTACTCTCGATCAGTGGTTTGTCCGTGGGTTCCCCACACTGTAGTTCCATATCATGACCTAGCTATGGCGTGGTTACTAGTTATCCGCTGTTTAGCTCATTAAAGACGATTCAAATATTTTGGTTTCAAGCGTCTGTTTTATAAGTTGTCGGTTTTCTGTGATATGGATCATCTGCTGTGCTGTTATGGCTTCCAATCAAGCCCGGATAAGCTAGTCTGACAGGGTTGAACAGTAGACGATATGGCGATCGTGGTAATACCGATTGCTACTATCAACCTCTCAATACCAGCGAGCGCATGCATCCGCGCTTGGGTTTGTAGAGTGATCAACGTTGAATCTGTTCGACGTAATACGTTACCTAAGGGTGGGGACAATGAAAAAGTTTGAACGGAAAACGGTTTATATTTACGAGATAAATGGTCAAGAGAAGATCAAGGTGACCAGTGCCGAGGAAGCAGCGCATTGGGACGGGGTTTTCAGTATTGCCGAAGAGGTTGATCAATTACTGCAAAGTTCGCCGCCAGATATCAAGTTGGATGAGGTGCAGCGAACCGAGCTAAGCTTGTATCTGGCTCAACATAAGACCGAGCTGGTTGGACTGCTTGGTACTGACAGCAATAACCAAGAGGATGTTGATAGCGGCGCTCTTACCGCCAAGAAAGTTGAGAAAACGACCACCACTAAAGCTCCTGTAGAGACGAAACCCTCTGGATCGGTTAAAAAACAGAACTTCGTCCAGGAGTTCAAACGTCCGGTTGAGCCTTCGAAAGATGGTTTTAGTTTATGACACTTCTGTTACAGTCTTTGGGTAGTGATCTTTTGTTATGGGCGCGAAAGGTGGCCAACGCTTCGTATACAAAAGATTGAGTTAGGAAGGCTTCTTGTCGCAGTGGGGGCTTCTTAGAGCATATCAAGCGGCTGTATATGATTCGATTTTCCGTATTACTGGTTTGTTTTTTTTGGTTGAGCCTTGCCCAGGCAGTGACGCTTAAAGCGTTGATGCAAGACTCTCAGCCCAAGTACTTTCTTTCCGGCAGTGGTGAGCAAGGTCTTTGCAATGAGATCTACCACGAATTATCACTGCGCCTTGTTGAACATGATATTGCGCTGGCGGTATCGCCTGGCTTTACCCCAATCAAACGTATTTTACATCTGCTGGAAGAAGGGCAGGCGGATCTGTTCTGTGGCGCCGGGCGTAACGCCCGTCGTGAGGCATTGTTTCACTACATGCCGACACCTGTTTATCAGGTTAGTAACGTGCTACTAGGGCACCGTGATGAGCAGCTGACTCCCGCTGATTATGATGAAATGGCCGCGGTGTCGTCGAGCATTGCTGTGATCTCTGGAACTTCTTCTGCCGCTTTTCTTAAAAAGAAAGGAGCTTTGGCAGTGCTGGAGCTCCATGAGATCGATAAGGCGATCTCGGCGGTGGCGTTGAACGAGCGGATCCGCTATTTCTATTACCATGATCTCGGTTTGAACTATGCGCTTCGTAACAGTGAGTTACCGATCCAGGTGATGCCAGTTCGCTACCGAACCGTTCCGCAATGGTTGCTTGTCAGCCGGGAGACACCAGCCCCCTTACGCGAGATAATTGCAGGGGTGCTGGCAGCGATGGAGCAAGATGGTAGCATTGCTGCGATCAACACCCGTTTTGGGATCCTCGGTAATTAGCGAAAGGCCGCGCTGAGTAAGGCTTGTGTATAGCTGTGCTGCGGCTGCGAGAAGATAGACGCCGCCGGCCCCTGTTCCACCACTTCCCCACGATGCATCACCAGTAGTTGATGGCTGAGAGCTTTCACGACAGCCAGGTCATGGCTGATAAAAAGGTAGCTGAGACGGTACTTCACCTGCAGGTGGCGTAGCAGTTCAATGATCTGCGATTGCACGGTTCGATCGAGCGCAGAGGTCGGTTCGTCCAGTATGATCAGTTCTGGCTTGAGCACCAGCGCTCGTGCAATTGCGATCCGTTGGCGTTGGCCGCCGGAAAACTCATGCGGATAACGGTGGCGTGCATCGGCTTCTAAACCCACTTCACCTAGCACATCGATCACCAGTTGTCGGTGGCTGTCACGGTCACCAATGTTATGCACCTCTAACCCTTCGGCGATGATCTGCTGAACCGTCATCCTCGGACTAAGGCTGCCATAAGGATCTTGGAAAACCGCTTGGAGTTGACGCCGCATCGGCTTGAGCTGTTGCTGGCTTAGCGTTTCAATTTGTCGTCCTTGGAAGGCGATACCGCCCTGGCTCGACAGTAGCCGTAAAATAGCTAGCCCCAACGTGGTTTTTCCAGAACCTGATTCACCCACGACACCCAGCGTTTCGCCTCGTTTTAGAGTCATGTTAACGCCGTTTACGGCTTTAACATGACCGGTGACTTTCTTGAACAGTCCTTTTTTGATCGCAAACCAGACCCTTAATTGCTCGGTGCTGAGCAGTATCTCTGGTGTTGATGGCAGTGGCGGAGGCATGCCGCTGGGTTCCGCGTCGAGCAACAGCTTGGTATAGGCCGCTTGTGGGTTGCTGAACAGCGCATCGGTACTGTTTTGTTCAACGATCTGTCCTTCATGCATGACGCAGACTTGGTCTGCAAAGCGGCGGACGATGTTGAGGTCGTGGCTGATTAACAGGATCGCCATGCCCAGTCGCTGTTGCAGCGAACGCAGAAGTTCAAGTACCTGTTGCGCAATGGTGACATCGAGTGCCGTGGTTGGTTCATCGGCGATCAATAATTCGGGTTCGTTGGCTAGTGCCATTGCGATCATCACGCGTTGGCGTTGACCGCCGGAGAGTTCGTGCGGATAGCTGTTAAGGCGACCTTTTGGATCGTTGATGCCGACTAACTCAAGTAGCTCGATAATGCGCTCGCGCGCCTGTAGCCCTGTCATTCCTTTGTGCAATAGCAGGGTTTCACCGATCTGTTTCTCGATACTGTGCAGCGGATTGAGCGAGGTCATCGGCTCTTGGAATATCACGCCGATACGGTCGCCGCGGATGCTGCGGATCTCGGGTTCGGAGGCTTGCAGCAGATCCTTACCTTGGTACCAAATTTCGCCGCTAGGATGACGGGCACTGGGCAGCAGTTGCAGAATCGACAGAGCGGACACCGATTTCCCCGAACCGGACTCGCCGACTAAGGCCAGGGTTTCTCCGGCGTTAATATCAAAACTGATCTGCTCAACTGCGTTGGCGGTAGTGCTGTCGTAGCTGCCGTCGTCAGATTGTCTGCCAAACTGGACGCTCAGGTTCTTGATGCTGAGCAGGGTTTTAGAATCTGGCTTCAAGGCTTCTTCGCCATGTTGTTGCTGTGACGGGGTGGTAGACAGGCTCAAGGTTGTTTCCTCGGGTCGAAGGCATCGCGAACGGCTTCGCCGATAAATATCAGTAGTGTCAGCATTAATGAGAGTGCCGCGAAGGCGGTGATACCCAGCCAGGGGGCGTGCAGATTGGATTTACCTTGAGCGACCAGTTCTCCCAGCGACGGCGAACCCGGAGGCAGGCCGAAACCGAGAAAGTCGAGCGCTGTCAGAGTCACCACTGAACCGTTGAAGATGAACGGCATAAAGGTCAGCGTTGCCACCATCGCGTTGGGCAAAATATGGCGAAACATGATGAGTCGATTACTCAGCCCCAGCGTACGGGCAGCGCGGACATATTCGAGATTTCGGCCGCGTAGGAATTCGGCTCTGACTACGTCGACCAGTTGCATCCAGGAGAACAGCAGCATAATCCCCAGTAACCACCAGAAATTGGGTTCGACGATACTGGCCAGAATGATCAACAGAAAGAGCACCGGTAGTCCCGACCATATCTCGATAAAGCGTTGGAACAGCAGGTCGACCTTACCGCCGTAGTAACCCTGTACCGCACCGGCGATGATGCCGATGACCGAACTGGCGGCGGTCAGGATCAGCGCAAACAGAATTGAGATCCGGAAGCCGTAGATCACCCGTGCCAGTACGTCGCGGCCCTGATCGTCGGTACCCAGCCAGTTTTCAGCGGAAGGCGGTGATGGCGCGGGTTGTGCCAGATCGTAGTTAATGGTGTCGTAGCGGTAGCGGATTGGCGGCCACAAGATCCAGCCGTCGCCATCCTCCTCGATCAACTCGCGAATATAGGGGTCTTTATAATCAGCGCGGGTATCAAACTCGCCACCAAAGGTGGTTTCGGAATAGTTGTTGAAAACTGGCAGGTACAGTTGTTGCTGGTAGCTGACCACTAGCGGACTTTCATTGGCCAGTAGCTCTGCGAACAGACTCAATATAAATAGCAGACCAAACAACCGTAGTGACCAGACCCCGCGCTTGTTCTTTTTAAACCGCAGCAGGCGGTGCTGGTTGATCGGGCTGAGATGTTGGCTGACGTTGATCATCTTTAACCCTCCCGGCTTTCAAAGTCGATTCGGGGGTCGACAATGACGTAGGTGATATCCGAGACCAGCTTCAGCAGTAACCCCATCAGCGTAAAGATATACAAGGTGCCGAAGAAAACGGGGCAAATTGAGAGTCGGTTGATCATTGTAAAGTTCAGTTTCATATCACCCCTCCCTACTTTCAAAGTCGATCCGGGGGTCGACAATGACATAGGTAATATCCGAGACCAGCTTCAGCAGTAACCCCATCAGCGTAAAGATATACAAGGTGCCAAAGATAACGGGGTAATCGCGGTTGATAACCGCCTCGTAACCCAGCAGGCCGAGGCCGTCTAGCGAGAAAATCACCTCGATCAGCATTGAACCGGTAAAGAAGATGCTGACCAGGGCTGCCGGCATACCAGCGATGATCAAAAGCATCGCGTTGCGAAACACATGGCCGTACAACACCCGGTTCTCGGTCAGTCCCTTGGCGCGGGCGGTCAGTACGTACTGCTTGTTGATCTCGTCCATAAATGAATTTTTAGTCAGCATCGTCAGGGTGGCGAAGCCGGAGATGACCGAAGCGATGACCGGTAGGCTGATATGCCAGAAGTAGTCGCCGATCTTGCCCAGCAGACTGAGTTCTTCAAAATTGGGCGAGGTCAGTCCCCGCAGTGGGAACCAGTCGAGATAAGAGCCACCGGCGAATAGTACGATCAACAGAATCGCAAACAGAAAATTGGGGATGGCGTAGCCGACAATGATGGCGCTGCTGGTCCACACATCGAACGGTGAACCATCACGGACTGCTTTTTTAATCCCCAGCGGGATCGATACCAGATAGGTGATCAAGGTAGCCCAGAGTCCCAGCGAGATCGACACCGGCATCTTGTCGATGATCAGATCGATCACCGGTTTGTCACTGTAGAAACTGTTGCCGAAATCAAACACCAGATAATTTTTGAGCATCTGCCAGAAACGCTCATGGGCGGGTTTGTCGAAACCGTACAGTTTCTCAATTTCGGCAATAAGCTCCGGGTCGAGGCCGCGAGATCCCCGGTGTCCTTCGTTCTGGCCACCCGAAGAGCCGCTTTGTGCCAGATCAGATTGGCCTGAGCTACCGATACGGCTGGTCGCTGTAACGTTGAGACCCTGCAGATGGGCCAGCGTCTGCTCAACCGGACCGCCGGGGGCGGCCTGGATGATCAAAAAGTTGATAGTTAAAATGCCGAGAAGAGTAGGAATGATCAGCAACAAACGGCGGAAAATGTAAGCAGCCATCAGTTAGAAGAGGTCCTTTGAGAGGCTGTTGACTGATCGGTCTTGATCCACCAGTTATCAAAGCCGAGTGAATATTTGGGTTGTATCTTCGGCAGGGAAAACTTGTCCCAATAGGCGACCCGGTGGCTGCTGATATGAAAGTGCGGAATCAGATAATGGTTCCACTGCAGGGCCCGATCTAAGGCGCGGGTGCGTAACACCAGTTGCTCGCGGTCCGGGGCCGCAATAACCTGATCGATCAGGTAATCAACTGCTGGGTCGTTGACCCCCATCAGGTTGCGGCTGCCTTCGACAGAGGCCATCGACGAGTGCCAAAATTCACGCTGTTCGTTACCGGGCGAGTTGGATTGACCGTAACCGTACACCATCATGTCGTAATCAAAGCTTCGGATACGATTGATGTACTGCGATACATCGATCAGCCGGATCTTTGCGTTGATCCCCAGCCGCTGCAGATTACGCAGGAAGGGTGCAACCACTCGCTCCATCTCTTTTTGAACCAGTAATATTTCGAATTCAAACGGAGCGCCGTTGCTATCGACCAGCACGCCGTCTTTCAGATTCCAGCCCGCCTGCTTTAGCAGACGCAGCCCCTGCCGCAGCTGTCCTCGGATGTTGCCTGATCCATCGGTGCTAGGAGCGCGATAGACTTCGCTGAACACCTCTGGGGGAAGCTGATCGCGGACCGGTTCAAGAATCTTTAGCTCAGCCGGGGTTGGTAACTCGTTAGCCGCCATCTCGGAGTTAGAAAAGTAGCTGTGGGTGCGGGTGTAAGCGTTGTAGAAGATGTTTTTGTTGGTCCATTCAAAGTCAAAAGCATAAGCCAGCGCCTGACGTACCCGGCGGTCTGAAAAACGAGGCTGGCGACTGTTCATGATGAAAGCTTGCATGCCGGTTGGATTGGAATGTTCGATCTGCTGCTTGATCACTTTGCCACTGTCGAACATCGGACCTGTATAGCTGGTAGCCCAGTTTTTGGATGAGGTTTCTTGACGGAAGTCGTACTCGCCTGCCTTAAACGCCTCGAGGGCGACAGTGCTGTCACGGTAGTAATCGTAGCGAATTGACGCGAAGTTGTAGCGTCCCTTGTTGACGGCAAGCTCCGCGCCCCAGTAATCGGTACGTCGCTCAAATGTCAGCGCCCGTCCGGCATCAAACGACTTGATGCGGTAAGGGCCGGAACCGACCGGTATCTCGAGGCTTGGCTTGCTGAAGTCACGCTGTTGCCAGTAATGCTTAGGTAAAATCGACACTTCACCGACGATCAGTGGCAGTTCGCGATTTTCGCTAGGTTTGAAGGTGAACTTGACGCTCTTGTCGCTAAGTGCCTCGATGCTGAGGATATCCGCGTAGTAAGCCCGGTAAAACGGATTTCCCTGCTCGCGTAGCAGTTTAAAGCTGTAGATAACATCGTCGCTAGTGACCGGCATGCCATCGCTAAAGGTCGCTTGCGGCTGGATGTGGAAGGTGACCCAGCTACGGTCTTGTGGCAGCTCAATAGACTCGGCCAGCAACCCGTACTGGCTGAACGGTTCGTCCTCGGCTCTGGCCATCAAGCTGTCATACAGCTTGCCCAGACCATCGGCGGAGGTGCCTTTGATGATAAAGGGGTTGAAGCTGTCGAATGTCCCCAGTGCCCAAAGCCGAACATTACCCCCCTTGGGTGCGTCGGGGTTGCTGTAATCGAAATGGCTAAAACCTGCTGGGTATTTGGTTTCGCCGTGCATCGCGAGGGCATGTTGTGAGCTTGAAGGCTGCGTGTTGGCTGCCAAACCCTGTTGGGTGAAACCAAAACTGGCTGTCAGGGTGAAAAGTGAAGCGGTGACAAGGGGTAGTAAGCGCGATAGGGCGGCCATGCCAAAGATCCTTAACTGGTGAACGGACGAACAGGGGTTTGTATCCGCTTGGTTATAACAGGGTTAACGCTTGCAGGCGAGTCAATTAGGCGATCGCCGATACGCAGAACTATAGCTGTGACTCAAGGGCATTGCTTGAGTTCCTAGGTTATCTGCAGAATCCCCGAAAAAGTTAAAAATCAGTTGCTTGGCATGATATTAGGTTGTTTTTAGGAGGCTCTCTGTTTGAGGGGTTCTGTGTCATCACCTGGCACTATCGTGCCTGGGTAACATCGACGTAGAGAGTTAGGTGTTGCCCCGGCTTGAGGTACTTGGCCTTAGCCGCTTTGCTGTTCCAGCGTTTGATGTCGCTTAGAGAGACATTGAACTTGCTCGCTATACGGGCAAAGGAGTCGCCGTTGCGCACTTTATAGCCGACTTTGCGGATCACTTTTCGATCGCTGTTGTTACCGGCCACCACACGATTAGATACGGTACCGGTTTGTTGCCAGATCACCAGTTTTTGACCGATCTTGAGTGGGTCTCCCGGTGCCATCTGATTCCAGGCGGCCAGTTGACGTGTTCCGACACCGTGATCGCGGCCGATTTTCCAGAAGCTATCACCGCTGCGGACGGTGTAGTTCAGTTTGGTCTTGCCTGATCGTAGTGCGACCTGTTGGTTTTTCTTTTCCTGCCGCTGACTTTGGCTGTAGACATAGGTCTTGGCGTTTTCGGAAGCACGCGGTATCAGTAACATCTGACCAATACGGATATTGTTACCGCGGATCGAGTTGGTGCTGCGCAGCGTATCGGCAGTGGTGTTGTGTTGCTTGGCGATGCGGATCAGGCTGTCGCCGGATTGTACCTTGTAGCGGGCCCAGCTAACGCGTTGGTCGGCGGGATACTCTTGTAATGCTTGGCTGAAACTTGTCGCTTTGTCGTACGGTACCAATAGCTCGTGAGGACCGTCGGGGTCGGTCGCCCACTGGTTAAAGCCTGGGTTGAGCAGGTAGAGTTCTTCTATGCTGACATTGGCCAGTTCGGCAGCTTTGGCCAGATCAATCTGTGATCCGGTATCGACCGCTGCGAAATAGGGTTGATTAGGAAATGGTTTGAGACTCAAGCCATAAGCTTGCGGGTCGTTGTACAGTTTGGCAAGGGCGATCAGCTTTGGCACATAGGCGCGTGTTTCACGTGGCAAGTCCAGCGACCAGAAATCGATCGGTTTGTTACGTTGACGGTTCTTGCGGACCGACTTGGATACGTTGCCCCCCCCAGAGTTATAGGCTGCCAGCGCCAGCAGCCAGTCACCGTCGAAACGGTTGTTCAGAAGCTCCAGATAATCGAGCGCGGCTTTGGTTGAGGCGCGAATATCTCGACGGCCGTCATACCACCAACTGTGTTTAAGTTTGAAGCGCTTTGCCGTCATCGGAATAAATTGCCAGGGGCCAGCGGCGCGACCGTGGGAATAAGCGAAGGGATCAAAAGCGCTTTCAACGATGGGCAGTAGTGCCAGCTCGGCAGGCAGGCCGCGTTCGATCACCTCCTGAATTACATAATGGTAATAACGGCTAGCGCGGGCATTAACTCTGGCGATGTATTTGGGGTGTTTTTTATACCAGTTTAGCTGTGCTTGAATCCGCTTGTTATCGCCATGCTCTAGGGCGAAATTCTCACGGGTTAACTGCCAAAGGTCCGGTTCAGCATTTAACTGCGAGGCTGGGCTGGCTTGTGTCTGGGTTGAAGCGGGCGTCACTGGTGTCGTGACGTCGAGCGCGTCTTTAGGAGATGTTTCCGGAACGGTTACTTGTGGTTCTTCCGTCTCAGGAAAGGCTGCTACTACCGGTATGCTCAGCGTGGTTTCCGTTTCGCTAGTGGCAACGGATTGTGCCTCGGCCGGACCTTGCTGCGCATCGGGTTGATGGGTAGCGGTCGATGATAATGTTTGGCACCCTGTCAGAAGTCCGGCAGTTAGCAGTAGCAATAACGTTTTTGACATACAACTTCCTAACCGCGCCTGAGTTGCCCGGAAAATGCTGTGTAAGATTTGACGACCGATATCAGCCACTGTGTAAATGCTATGGATGTTGGATAGCCAACACCGAGAGCAAAAGCGGTAAATTCTAAGTAGCGTACCGGCAAGGGTCAAGCTGAAAAGCTGATCTGGATCTTGGATGAGGTAGATTAGCCGAAATCTTACGCGTGCTGGTGCTCCAGCAGACGTTGTTATTGCCTTTTTAGACAGGCTCAAACAATGGAACAGGAG
Source organism: Motiliproteus sp. (assembly GCA_036961355.1). Taxonomy (GTDB): domain Bacteria; phylum Pseudomonadota; class Gammaproteobacteria; order Pseudomonadales; family Balneatricaceae; genus Motiliproteus. The sequence continues at coordinate 101,576 of JBALVL010000001.1, read as the reverse complement.
GCGCGGCTGGTGATGGATTTCGGTTAAAAAGTATCTTTCCACTGCCGGATTACTGCGAGCACCTCGGCATCGTTGTGTGGTGCACTGCTGCTGCGATGCTGGGCTGCAGCCACAACCGCAGGATCGTCATAACGCATGTAAGGGTTAATCCGTTTCTCCTCGCCGATGCTGCCGGGTAAGGTGGGTTGGTGAGCATTTCGAAGAGCCTGGCAGCGTTCAATCGCCTGGCTAATATTTTCGTTGTCGGGTTCTACGGTACTGGCGAAACTGAGGTTGGCCAACGTGTACTCGTGAGTGCAACAGACCTGAGTGGAGTCGGGTAGGGTGCGAAAGTAAGCCATAGCCTGCTGCATCTGCAGCGCGGAACCTTCGAATAAACGTCCGCAGCCTGCAACAAAAAGAGTATCGCCGCAAAACAGTTGCGGCTGAGTGTTGCTTTCTGCTGCCTCGCAAAAGTAAGCGATATGATCGAGTGTATGAGCCGGAACGGCTTTGATATGAAGCGTCTGCCCCAGAAGCTCGATAATATCGCCGTCTTGGAGCGGCTCGGTGATGCCGTCGAACGGGGAGTTGGCCGGACCGTAAACCGGGATGTTGTCAGCTAGCTGACTGACACCGCCAACATGGTCGGGGTGGTGATGGGTAATTAAAATGGCAGCCAGTTTTAGCTGCTGTTGTTGTAGCCAGGTCACTACTGGTTCACTCTGGCCCGGATCGACGGCTATCGCCAAACCAGGATACCGAGGGTGTTGCAGCATCCAGATGTAATTGTCTTGAAATGCGTGAACGGGGGTGATTTGGTACATAGTGACCTCTGGCAATTGGATATGAATCGCAGTAACTATCAGTTTCAGGAGCTGTAAGTCGTAGCGACTATAAATTATCGTAACAATGGCTATTAAGGCATAGGGATGTAAAGTAGCCAGATTGTCGTAACTTCTGGTTATTATCGACCATTGCTGAATGGAGAGGCAAATGCTCGAGGCTTTAGTCGATGATGGCAGGAATAAGACTCTGACCGCCAAACCGCAAGCTGTGTGGCAGTGATGTAGATTGCAATGCTGAGGCTCTCAAATGAGCACAGGGCCATTATACTAAGAGACGAGCTGTTCGCTTAGCTATTCGATTATCCGCTTGTTGATAATTGTCATCAGGAGCCATTTAAGTGAGTTGGATTAAACCACCGCAATTACCGCCGCAGGCACAACTACAGGGTATGGTTGCAGACTGGTTTGGATCGGAATTGGGGCAACAACTCTTGGCTCAACAGCAGCTGCAGTTGGATCCGCTGATGCCCAAGCTGTTTGGATACCATCTTCTGCAGGTGAGTGTACTTGACGATATTGATCTGACGATAAAATCGCCAGCCGGCCATCGCTTTATGTTGCTTTCGCAGCAACACACCAGCACCGTCGAAACCGCCTTTGTAGGGACGATGGAGTCATTACCGATAGCGAGTGAGTGCGTTGATGCGGTAGTGTTGCATCACACCTTGGATTTTGCTCAGAACCCGCATCAAACCTTACGCGAAGCGGTGCGGGTATTGCGTCCGGGAGGGCGGCTGATAATTGTTGGGTTCAATCCGCATAGCTTTTGGGGTTTGTACCGTTTAGCTCACCGGCGACTGAGTAAGCGGCAGCTATTGACTGCTCCCTGGGTGGCGCACTTTATGGCGAGCCGCCGAATATACGACTGGCTAAGTTTGCTAGAGATGAGGCCTGAAAAGATTGTTTCGGGATTTTTTCGGCCTCCATGGAAAAGCAGCCGTTGGATGGAGCGTTTACAGCGGTTAGAGAGCTGGGGGGCTAAATCGGGCTCGAACAATGGCGCTTACTGGATTATCTACGCTAGCAAAGAAACTTGTTCGGTGACACCTATCGGCCGACGTTGGCGGCACCGCTTCGCGCTTCCCGTTACCGGGGTGAGCCCGTCCGTCCGTTCTAAACAACAGGTTCGACGGCAACAAAAAACTGTCGAGATCGATCCAAGCTGACCACTTGAGCAAGATAGCTGGCTGAAACCTTTATTAAAAGCTAGTCATAAGTATTTATTTATAGATTCCATCAATAATAATCATTATATTTTATGTTGAACACAGGATAAGGTATCCGCCATAACAAAGTAGTCAGTTTTCCTTGTCGCTATAGGGGCTGTCCAAAATGATGAACCAGCAGCAGGAGAACCGATGATGGAGTCAAGCGATCTAATTAATGAAGGCCTTACCTTGATGGTGTTTGGTATGGGCTTTGTGTTTGTCTTCCTAACGCTGTTGGTGTTTGTCACCGGCCTGATGTCACGCTTTGTAGAACGCTACCTGCCGGAGCCTGTTTCTGCCGCTCCTGCTGCTGCCCCAGCTCCGGTTACCGCGACTGATGATGGACAACTAGTGGCGGTTATCTCTGCTGCGATTAAACAATACCGTTCGCGCCATCCCCGCTAAAGACTTTAGATCTCCTTTTTTGGATCACCCAATTTAGAATTTTGAAAAATAACAGGGCTTCATACCATGACCGATATTAAAAAACCGTTAGGAATCACTGATGTCGTGCTGCGAGATGGGCACCAGTCATTATTTGCTACTCGCATGCGTTTGGATGACATGCTGCCGATCGCTGAGAAGCTGGATCAGGTGGGGTATTGGTCACTGGAAAGCTGGGGTGGAGCTACGTTCGATTCCTGTATCCGTTTTATCGGTGAGGATCCTTGGGATCGTATCCGCGAGCTAAAAAAAGCGATGCCGAACACCCCGCAGCAGATGCTGTTTCGAGCGCAGAACATTTTGGGTTACCGCCACTACGCCGATGACGTGGTGACTAAGTTTGTCGAGCGCGCCAAGACTAACGGTGTTGACGTGTTCCGTGTTTTTGACGCGATGAACGATCCTCGTAACATGCAGACCGCGCTCAAAGCAGTGAAGCAGTTTGAAGGACATGCCCAAGGCACCATCTCTTACACCAAGAGTCGCGTACACACGACTGAGATGTGGGTCGATTTTGCCAAAAAACTAGAGGACATGGGAGCAGACTCCATTTGTATCAAGGATATGTCCGGCATCCTGACACCTACCGATGCTTTCGATCTGGTATCGCGCTTGAAAGCACAGACTGAATTGGAAGTTCAGTTGCACGCCCATGCCACCTCCGGCCTGTCAGATATGACTATCCTGAAGGCCATTGAAGCGGGTATCGACCGAGTAGATACCTCTATCTCATCGATGTCGATGACCTATGGCCATACGGCTACCGAGACGGTGGTTGCTGCATTGGCCGGTACCGACCGTGATACCGGTCTGGACTTGCTTAAGCTAGAAGATATCGCCGCATACTTCCGTGAAGTGCGGAAGAAATACGCCAAGTTTGAAGGTTCATTAAAGGGAACCGACTCACGTATCTTGGTTGCTCAGGTGCCGGGTGGCATGCTGACCAATATGGAAGGCCAACTGAAAGAGCAGGGCGCTGCTGATAAGTTCGATGAAGTCTTAGCTGAAATTCCGCGCGTTCGCGAAGACCTTGGTCTGATCCCTCTGGTTACACCGACTTCTCAGATTGTGGGTACCCAGGCTGTGCTGAACGTGCTGACCGGCGAGCGCTATAAGAGCATCTCTAAAGAAACTGCTGGAATCTTAAAGGGCGAATACGGTGCGGCTCCTGCTGAGTACAATGCAGAACTGCAAGCGCGCGTTCTTGATGGTGCTGACGCGATCACCTGTCGCCCTGCCGATCTGCTTGAACCTGAGCTGGCTAAACTTGCCGATGAGCTGCGCAAGTTGTCCAAAGATAACGATTTCCGCATAGAGGGCGGTGAGCGTGAGATCGATGATGTTCTGACTTATGCGTTGTTCCCTCAAGTTGGTCTTAAATTCCTCGAAAATCGCGGCAACCCTGATGCGTTTGAACCAGTCCCAACTCTTGAAAATGCTCAGCCAGTGGCTGCCGCAGCTCCGGCTGCTGTAGGAGCCGAAGAAGTTTACACGGTTAATGTTAACGGCCAAAGTTATGTCGTTCAGGTTGCTGAGGGTGGCGACGTCTCAGCATTGGCTCCCGTCGGTGGCGTACCTGTTGCTGCCGCTGCGCCTGTAGCTGCAGCCCCAGCAAGCGGCGGTGAACCGGTTGCTGCACCATTGGCGGGTAACATCTGGAAAGTTGAAGTGAGTGCCGGTCAACAGATTCAGGAAGGCGATGTTCTTCTCATCCTTGAAGCGATGAAGATGGAAACCGAAGTCCGCGCTGCTCGCGCCGGAACGGTGGTATCTACCTCTGTAAAAGAAGGCGATTCAGTGGCAGTAGGCGATACCCTGCTGACACTGGCATAAGGGCAGAGCTGTCATGGAAAAGTTAATCCTGCTGTTTACCAGCTCGGGCTTGTTCAACCTGCAGTTCGGCCAGGCGATCATGATCGCTGTTGGCTTGATGTTGTTGTTCTTGGCGATTAAGAAAAATTTTGAACCGTTACTGCTGGTGCCGATAGGGTTCGGCGGCATTTTGGCCAACATTCCAGAAGCTGGCCTGGCTTTTTCTGCGGTTGAGAACGCTTTGCATTTGGGTGGTCCTGAGGTGATCAATGCGATCGCTCAGGCCGTTGGTCTTGATGCCGGTGCAGACCTCAAAGCGATCAAAGCGGCGTACGGTGTTAGCGATGCGGCTGCGCATGTACTGGCTGTTCAAACGGCGGTGGATGCCAACTTCAACAACGGCATGTTGTATAACTTCTATACCGTTGCGATTGCCAGCGGAGCTGCGCCACTGATCATCTTTATGGGCGTGGGTGCTATGACCGATTTCGGTCCGTTGCTTGCTAACCCTAAGACGCTATTTCTAGGGGCCGCAGCACAGTTTGGTATCTTTGCTACCGTGTTAGGTGCAGTAGGCTTGACCTCGATGGGAGTGATGGATTTCAGCATCAAAGATGCTGCGGCTATCGGTATTATCGGTGGCGCGGATGGTCCGACGGCAATCTACGTTGCCAGTTTGTTAGCACCTCACCTGCTTGGTGCAATCGCTGTTGCTGCATATTCCTACATGGCGCTGGTGCCAATGATTCAACCGCCGATCATGCGGTTGTTGACGACGGAGTCTGAGCGTAAGTTGCAGATGACTCAGCTACGCCACATCGGCAAGACCGAGAAGATCTTCTTCCCGCTGTTGCTGCTGATTTTGGTAGCCATGTTGTTACCGGATGCGGCGCCGCTATTGGGTATGTTCTGTTTTGGTAATCTGATGCGTGAATGCGGTGTGGTCGAGCGCTTGAGTGATACTGCGCAGAACGCTCTGATCAACGTGGTCACTATCTTTCTTGGTTTATCGGTAGGCTCGAAATTGAGCGCGGATAAGTTCTTGGATCTGAACACGCTGGGTATTCTGGTACTGGGAGTGATCGCCTTTGGTATCGGTACTGCTTGTGGCATTTTGATGGCTAAAGTGATGAACAAGCTAAGCAGTACACCTATCAACCCGCTGATTGGTTCAGCCGGTGTTTCGGCGGTACCGATGGCTGCCCGAGTGTCGAATAAGTTGGGTCTGGAAGCGAATCCACAGAACTTCCTGCTGATGCATGCGATGGGGCCAAACGTTGCCGGCGTTATCGGTTCAGCCGTTGCTGCAGGTGTTATGATTAAGTTTGTTGGTTAATCACTAATGGTTAATGGCGAGTAGCACTAATCATCGTAAAGGGGCTTTCCAGCCCCTTTTTTGTCTCTGAAATTTATGTCTGAGCTAAGGTGTTTTTTGCTCCGATATTTTGATCTCTTTTTATGGCTATTGGCTCCAACAGGAGGGCTTTATGAAAATGACGTTGAGACAGCTTTCTCTGTTTGTCTGTGTGGCTAGACATCTAAGCTATACCAAAGCGGCGGAAGAGATGCACCTGACGCAGCCGGCGGTCAGTATTCAGATCAAGCAACTAGAGGGGCATGTTGGTTTACCGTTGTTTGAGTATATTGGCAAGAAGCTCTACCTGACCGATGCTGGCCGTGAACTACTACAGGCTTGTGACGATATATTCTCACGGATGGATAGTCTGGAGATGGCGTTAACGCAGATGAAAGGCGGTATGCATGGCTCATTACGCATTGCAACTGTCACCAGCGCCATGTATTTTGCGCCACACTTAATCGGCGAATTTAACCGTCACTATCCCGATGTGGAAATGAGTTTGGTGGTGACCAACCGCGACAGTGTGCTACAACGCTTGGCTAATAATGAAGATGACCTGGTGCTGATGGCGCAGGTCCCTAAGGATATGAAATTGAAGGTTTATCCGATTCTGGAAAATCCGATGATTCCTGTCGTTGCACCTGATCATCCGCTAGCGAACCAGAAGAATATCCCGATTAAGGCGCTGGTGAACGAACGGTTTTTAAACCGTGAAAAAGGCTCGGGTTCGCGTAAGGCGGTGGAAGACCATCTCAATGAGCAAGGTGTTAGCTTCGCGCGAACCATGGATCTGGGGAGCAGTGAGACGATTAAGCAAGGTGTGATGGCGGGCTTAGGAATTTCAATACTGTCGCGTTTTAGTATGGCGCTTGAGTTGGCAACCGGCTGTTTGGTGTCACTCGATGTCGAGAGTTTTCCGATCGTACGTAGTTGGTGTATCGTCCATTCTGCGGATAAGCGGTTATCGCCTGCGGCACAGGCTTTTCTCGATTATATCCTCAGCCACGAAGAGCAAGTGAAACAGAAAATTAACAACCGCTTCATAGGGGCAGAGCTACCCGATTAGTCGCGCGGCAACGATCCATATCACTGTCATGGAATTCGGCTGCCGTTACTCCTTTTCGATTTCGAACTAGCCTTGGAAACCGCTATCCTCAAGTCGTTCCTGTGATTCGGCAGCCTCGCGTGCCAGGTCGTCGACTCGCTCGTTCTCAGGATGCCCACTATGGCCTTTAACCCAGCGCCACTCCACGTTCTGTTGTTGTGCTAAGGCATCGAGGCGTTGCCATAGATCGACATTTTTGACCGGCTGGCGGCTGGCGGTTTTCCATCCCTTGCGCTTCCAGCCATGGATCCATTGCGTGATTCCCTGTCGCACATACTGGCTATCGGTGGTCAGAATGACTTCACAACGTTCATTGAGTGTGGCCAGTGCCTCGATTGCACCGAGCAGTTCCATCCGGTTGTTGGTGGTTAGCTTGAACCCCTGACTGATCTCTTTGCGGTGGTCTTTGTAGATCAATAGTGCGCCGTAGCCGCCGGGGCCCGGATTGCCAAGGCAGGAGCCGTCTGTGTAGATTTTTAACTGTTTTAGCGCGTTCAAACTGGTGCTCCGAAAGCCGGTGGAAAAAGGGGTTACGGGAAAATAAGCGGGCATTGTAGCCACTCAGGCTGTGATAATATAGCCGCCATTGAAGTTGTCCTAGTTTTGACAGGAGTGATCATGCGACAGGTAATACTCGATACGGAAACGACGGGGATCGAGCCGGCGGCAGGGCATCGGGTCATCGAGATCGGTTGCGTTGAGATGGTAAATCGTCGCCTGACGGGACGCACCTATCATCGCTATGTCAATCCGCAGCGTGACGTACCTGAAGATGCCATTAAGATCCACGGCATCACCAATGACTTCCTGATTGATAAGCCGTTGTTCAAAGAGGTGATGCTCGAATTTAAGGAGTTTATCCGGGGTGCTGAGCTGATCATCCACAACGCGCCGTTCGATGTCGGCTTCTTAAACCATGAATTTGGTCTAGCCGGTCCCGGTAATGGCACTATCGATGATCTGTCTACCGTTCTCGATACGTTGGCAATGGCGCGTAAGATGCGTCCAGGGCAGCGCAATACGCTAGATGCCCTATGTAAACACTACATGATCGACAACTCGCAACGGACGTTGCACGGTGCCTTGCTGGATTCTGAAATTCTGGCCGACGTTTATTTGATGATGACCGGTGGCCAGACTAGCCTGCTGTTGGGTAATAGTGGGGTCGCAGAGGGTGAAGCCAGTGCGGTTCGGAGAGTCGCTCCTGGTAAGTATACTCTTCCCGTTATCGCCGCTTCAATTGCTGAGCTGCAGGCCCATGAAGCGATGCTTGATAGGATCGATAAAAAGAGTGGTAGTTCGGTTTGGCGGACCGTCGAAGAAGAGCCGTCCAGTCTGCAGTAAGAAGCACCAGCTTTGGTAACGGTTATTCGCTTAGTTGATTGATCTTTTTCTTGAGTTTTTTGTCCAGTGTTCGGATTAGCTCAATTTTTTCCTCCAATGTTTCATTGAGGAAATGATTGATGGTGTTCAGTTGTTGTTGAATCTGTTGCAGTTGCTTGGTTTCAATGCCAGATAGGAGCGGGGATGTAGCCTCGTGAGGCTGATGTGCGGCTTGCGTGTTAGTCGTTAGAACCGGAACTCTGGGCGGCGAAACTTCGGGATTGATCTCTTCATCGAGTTCTTTGGCTACGGTATTAACCGCGTCAACGGTGATGGTTGTCAGCTCTTCCAGATAGCAGAACAGCAATAACCGATCACAAAAAATGTTGATACGGCGAGGAACACCACCGGTATGGTTGTGAATGATTGAGAAGCTAATATCAGTGAATTTAGGATTGTGTGCCCATCCTGCAACCGATAAACGCCAGATGATGTACTCTTTTACTTCGGCGGCTTCTAGGGGTTTTAGGTGGCATGAAGCGATAATGCGTTGTCGAAATTGCTCCATATTCGGTTGTTGAATAATTGCTCGCAGTTCGGGCTGACCCAGCAAAAAGCTTTGTAGCAGCGGACCGTTCGTTAGCTGGAAATTGGACAGCATCCGTAACTCTTCGATCGCTTCAGCCGGTAAGTTCTGAGCCTCGTCAACCACCAGTAGTACGCGTTTTCCGGACTGGTGAGACTGTTTTAAAAAATCATGGAACTGCTGCAGCAGCACTGCTTTAACTTTTCCTTCCGCAGGCAGACCGAATGAACTGCAGATCAGTCGTAGCAGGTCATCAGCTTCTAGCTTGGTGGTTACCAGTTGTGCTGCGATGACGTTTTGTGAGTCGATTTTCTTGAGCAGATTGCGCATTAGGGTAGTTTTACCGGTGCCTATTTCACCGGTTACAACAATAAAGCCTTCGCCTTGCCCCAGACCGTATTGCAGATAAGACATCGCTCGCTTATGGCCGGTACTGGAAAAGAAGAAATCTGGATCCGGGCTTAGCTGAAACGGCCTGGCTATCAGGCCGAAGTGCGATTCATACATGAAGGTGACTCGTTGTTGGGTTAATGGCAGTTGTGGTCAGGATCGAACACATTGGCTAGTTGATTGTAGAGGGTCAGAACGCCAGATTAAACCGGAACCCCGCCCCGTACTCTTCAAATTGACGCGAAGGGTCATCAGATCGCCGCTTATTATAACGGGCGACTAAATCGACCGAGGCATCCGGACTAAGCTTGCGGTTGATGCCCAAATTTACGCCCTGTCGATAGTCGCGTTCTTTCACAGTTTCATTGACGTCGGGTTCAAGCACTGACCAGTTGTAATTGGCACTAAACTCACTTCTCTCTGAGATCTGCCAGCCCCAGCCTGCACGAAACCCTAAGTCTTGCTCTTCCCGGTTTGTTTGGTCCTGAAATTTACGGCGATTACCAAATACACCAAATGTTAAACTGGTCTTACTATAGTTATAACGATAGTCGGCATTGACTGAGTCGTTTATAAACTGACCTTCGTCCAGCGATGGCAGTAACTGGAAGCCTTCAAGAGCTACGACATCATTTGGATTAAACTGTTGACCACTACCTGCTGAAATGGATTGACACAAAGGCGAGCTGCTATCCCCGCCAGGACAGACCAGAAAGCCGGTATAGGAGGGCTCGAGAAGTTGTTGCCGTACGTCTGTCAGACTTTGCTGATAAGACAGCGATATAGAGCTACGCTTGCCTCTGTGGTTAAACGTGGCGCCCTGACTAGTGTTAGTCTGCAACCTATCACTGTAATAAAGATCAAATGAATTTCGCGTGCTGGGTGTCCATGTTAACCCGGCTGACCAGAATGAGCCTGCGCTAGCCGCGGCATCGGTTGGCGTGTCGAGATGGTTGTCAACGTAGCCACCTCCCGCGCGCAAATTGAGTTGTTCACTGTAGCGGAAACCGAGTTGTGCTTCGACAACGTCTTCTTTGTTCAGAGAGTTACCCGTGTCGCTAGACTGGGAGCCGCCTTGGCGAAGATCAAAGGTCCAGTAAATTTTGTTGGGATTGTTCTTGGTGTCTAAAAACAGGTTGTACCCCGCGCCTTCACTACTCTCAGCACCTGTTTGATAAATCACGGTATTGTAAGTAGCGCTGACGCCAGCATTGGTGTAATCGCCGATTCGCTGTTTCCATGTGGGTGTTATTGCAAAGGTAAAAGTGTTGGTAAAATTATCAGCAGCCAGCGAAGGATCAGAGGTTCCGGCGTCTCGGTTATCTATCAATTGTTGGCTGGCGGTGGCCCGGGTGTCGAGAAACAGGTGATCTTCCACCAGTTCTGCATCGGCGAAGGCGTTAAGATTATGGAAGTAGGTATCACTGCGATCACTGGCACTGTAATCAACAAGCTGCAATTGATAGTTGACGCTGGTCTTTAGGTAACGGCCATCGCGACGGATGTTGACGCCGGGGGCGACACGGCTGATAAAGCTCTCGGTTTTATCGGTGGCACTAAGGTCCAAATTATTAGTGTAATCGAGGCCTAGCATCAAGGTAGGGCTAAATTTCCAGTCCTTAGTCTCTTCTGCATATGACATTACTGGCACGAGTGACAGGCTGAGCAGTGACACCGTGGTACACAGCTTAGCTATTCGCGTAGTAGCCATAGTACTCCCTTCTTCGACTCTTGGATTTGTTAAGCACCAGTCCGACCGCCATGTTGGAGTCGAGCAAGGTCAATGCATGTTGTAGTTGAGGATGAGTGGTTCTCTGCTCCTCAACTACCACTACGGCTTGCCCCGTCATTTGGGCTAATACGTTGGTTTCACTGGCACCTAGAAGAGGCGAGGTATCAAAAATTACGATCCGATCCGGGTAGCGCAGCGATAGCTCCTTCATAAAGGTCTTCATCTTATCGCTGGCGATCATTTCATTGGAATGGTGGTGGCGGCGCCCGGCTGTGATTAGTCTGAGGTTAGGGATGTTGGTGCTGAGAATAATATCGCTGACATCGGCTTTTCCGGTTAGATAGTCCATCAAACCTGCTTGTTCGGCGATGCCCAGCCGTTCACAGATATGTGGCTTGATAACATCGGCATCGACCAGCAGAACTTTTCTGTTCTCCTCCAGAGCCATGCTTATCGCCAGGTTGATAGTTGTGAAGGTCTTGCCTTCACCGGAAAAACTGCTTGATACCATCACTAGGTTGGGGTTGTTAAGGGTGCTGGATCCGGGGCCGAAAGCGTTATTGAGTAGTGGTCGTTTGATATAACGATACTCCTCTTTAATTTGAGTGAAGCTTTCGGTCGGAGAGACCATTCCTAGCGCTTCCAAGCGTTCAATGTTGATATTAACTTGCGGTTCCCTGTTGTTAACGGAGGCCTGTTCTGCGTTGTTATAGGGTTGTGCCTCCCGAGCGGCAGGTTCAAGAGGGGGTTGGTAATGATTTGTTTTAATCGACGGGCGAGCCGGCGCGGGTGCAGTTGTCGCTAATGATTCCGTATAAACTTGAAGTGTTGGTGGAGCGCTTGTCTCATCGCCATTGTTTGAACCCGAGGCAGCGTCAGACAGCGCAGCAGCGGAGACCCTGTTGTCGTCTTGGCTTTGAGCCATCTCACGAGCTTGCAACTGCTCTTGTTGTTGACTCAGTTGCTGTTTTCGTTCTTCTTGTTGGCGCTGCTTCTCCAGAGCCCGTTCGATAGTGCTCATCTTAGCGCCCTCAGAAGTTAGTCAAATTAGAAAGAAATAGCTTTGCCTTTATATAGATTGCGCTGAGCTGGGTCGGCATCTCCGGAAGCAGTTGAGCAACCTGGTTATTCAGCGTTGGGAACATCTGCAAAGAGAGTATGGCGACATAACTTGCCAGCAACGCTATCGCTAAGGTGATGAATATTCTCGCGCGCTTGCGGCCATGACGTTGAATGTCGCTGCTTGAGTAGACGCTTACAGATCCCAGCACCGGGAATCCTGTGACATTGTTAAGCTGCTTGCTGTCGAGAAAAACAGGCCGAACCTGACTGATCAAAAATGCGATTCCCAAGCCAGCTGCTATCGCGGCTCCCAGTACGGTAGATAAAAATAGCGGGCGGTTGGGCCCTGATGCTGCCGTTGCCGCGCGAGGCGGATCAATGATCCGAAATTGAAAGCTATCGGCACTCACATCGGCCTGTTGAGACAGGTGCGCTGACTCTCTTCGATCTAGCAGCTCGTTATATTTCTGTTGGGTGATCAGATGGCCTCGGTCTAACGCCTTTAATTCGGCTTCCATATCTGGAACGCTGTCTATTTTGGACTGTAATTGAGTCAGCTGTGCTGAATACGTATCTTGGCGCACCTGCAGTGATCGGACGTTCGATTCTTCCCGTGCTAGGGCTAGCTTCAGTTCTTGATAAACCGGGTTTTCATTGAGTCCGCTACCTTGTTGCTGGTTTACCTGAGCCATCTCTATACGGCGCTCGTCGAGTTCTAGTTCACGCTTTTTTTCCAGGTTTTCTATAATTCGCTGTGATTCCTTAATGTCAGGGTGGTTGTCGGTGTACTTCAGGCGGAGCTCATCTAGGTTGTTTTCCAAGGTTTCTATGCGGTTGTCGAAACTGGAGCTGATACCGAACTGAGGGGTGAAACTCTCTTGCATAATACCGAACGTAGGCTGCTCTCCTGCAAGCTGTTGCTCGGTAGATTGACGGCGTGTTTGTGCTTCTTTGAGTTCCAGGCTGACGGCGGCGATGGTCGCTTTGAGCTGCTCTATACGACTGTAGTAACCACCGTTGCTGCTCATTAACTCAAAGTTGGCTTTTTTGAACTCTTTTAGTTTGTTATCAGATTCATTGAGTCGGGCTTCATATTCTTGAATCTGCCGATCAAGAAAATTGGTGGCGATATCGCTGTCTTCGCGTTTGTCGCCTAGCGTATTTTCAACCAAGGTGGTCAATGTGGCCTGGACCACATCCTTAGCTTCATCAGCCGAGCTGCTGGCAAAACTGATCTGATAAATGTTATCGCGGCCGGCCGTACTGAGTTTTAAATCAGATTTAAGGATGTTGATCATCAGGTCGAACTCTTGGCTATTTTTAGCCTTGATATCAAGATCAGCCAGGCGTGCTATTTTTTCCAGATTAGGGCGTGTGAACAGGGTTTTAACGATCAATTGCACCTGCTGACTCGGATTGGTTTGAACGGTCAAACCTCGCAGCAGTGGCGATAATAGCGATTGAGTATCAACGTATACTTTCGCTTGAGACTGGAATTGATCCGGGTATTTGAGGACTAATGGCCAGCCGATGATGCAGACTAGCCATGCTATCAACACCGCGATCCAGCGGTGTAACCATACGCCTCTTACCAGATAGGTAAGCTGGTTCAGTAGATCTTGCATAACAATCGCTTCCCGAGCTAATTAGAACCAAGACTCAGGAATGATGATGATATCTCCGGGGAGAATGTCGACGTTGGCATCTATCTCACCCCCCTGTATCAGATCTTTTATCCGCACGCCGTACTGTTGTTGGACGCCATCGACGACTCTAACTATGCTGGCACCATTACCATCGGCAAATTCGGTCAAGCCTTCGACTTCGATCATGACATCAAGCAGCGTCATATTTTGACGATAAGAGAGAGCTTCAGGCTCTTCTGCTTCACCTATGACCCGAACCTGTTCGGAGTAGGGGCCGACAAAACCGTCGACGAGAACCGTAGCAATCGGCTCTTTGATATAGACGCTGAGTTCGTCTTCAATCAAGCGGGCAATTTGGGTAGGCGTTAGGCCGCTGACTGGAATATCTTCAACGAGTGGGGTGGTGATTTTTCCATCAGGGCGAACAGTGACACTCTGAGACACTTCAGGGTTGCGCCAGATGAATATATTGAGGCTATCGCCGGGACCGACTAGGTAGTTATACGAGGCTGGGTCAGTAGTGAAAGGTTCTTTGGGTTGGGAACTAGCCAGAGGTGGATATGAGTTGCTTGAGCAACCCGTTACAGCGAGCGCAAGGCCAATAGCGATTGTACGATTTGACCACTGCTTGCAAAATCCGTTCATAGTTAGTGTTCTCCTGCCTCGGGGCGTTGTTGTTTCCATACCAGCAAAGAATAGCATTAAATAATATCGGTGGAATATATAGTTACACGCCTTTAGGCTTATAACTATCCATTAAATAGGCGTTTTTGAAGAATAACATTTCCATTAGGCCTGTTTTCAAGCACTGATACTACGATCAATGACACAGAAGAGGAATAATGTTGAGCGATAATATTCAATATCGTCTCGGAAATACACGCGTAAAGGCTGCGTTGGCGGGGCTGGGTATCGTCACCATTTGGGTGGTTTTTTCACTGCAGGGGTTTATTACTCAAACACTGGTCGATGTGCAGTTACTGCTTGGCTCGGATCCGCGTCAAGCGTTGTTGGTGATCAGCAGGTTGCTGCTGGGATTGGTCATTAGCAGTGCTTTGGTATCGGTCGCTATCGGGTGTTATTTGTGCCTGATGGCTGTCCGAGTTAGTCACTGTGGCGAATACCCTCCGCCTCAGATGCCGGTGGCATTCAAGACGCGTATTTATCGTGGGGCTGAGGCGGCCAAGAAACGACGTGGGTGTTTGCTGGTCGCGGCTGTGATGTTTCTGCAGCCGTTGTTAGGCATGGGGCTATGGTATTCGATGACAGGCGGCGTGTTATGACGCCATTGCTTGTTTTTCTCTTACCCGAGCACCCTAAGGCGATTTAATGAATCGTCTTGGGGTGGGTTTTTGACGGCGGCTATTCGTAAACATTAGCTGACTCTCATGCCTGCTTGAGCGCCTTGGTGGGGTTCTAAGATCCACAGCTCTTCGCCTCCGGGTCCGGCGGCTAGAACCATCCCCTCTGAGACACCAAACTTCATCTTGCGTGGCGCCAGGTTGGCGACCATCACAGTCATCTTACCTTCGAGCTGTTCGGGTGCGTAGGCGCTCTTGATTCCTGCAAAGACATTGCGGCTTTCACCACCCAGATCTAACGTCAATCGCAATAATTTGTCCGCCCCTTTGACATGCTCGGCTTTGGCGATGCGAACGATGCGAAGATCGAGTTTGGCAAAGTCGGCGTAGTCTATCTGCTCTGCGATTGGTTCGCTGCTCAGCGGTGTGCTGGAGGGTTTGGCTGTGCTCTGGACCTCCTGCTCGATCGCCTCTTTGGAGGCTGCGACCAGAGCGTCGAGACTGCTCTGCTCGACACGCGTCATTAGCGGTTTAAATTTATTGATCTGGTGATCCTCAAGTAACCGTTCCAGCGCATTCCAGTTAAGGTCGTCATCAAGGAAGCGTTCTGCCTCGGCACACATCTGTGGAAGCACTGGCTTGAGGTAGATCATCAAAATGCGGAACAGGTTGATACCAACCGAGCAAACTCCCTGAACGTCGGCTTCTTTGCCCTCTTGTTTGGCTAGCACCCAAGGCTCTTTATGATGGATATATTCGTTGGCCTGGTCTGCCAGCGTCATAATGGTTTTGATTGCTTTGCTGAACTCTCTATTCTCGTACAGGGTAGCAATATCGGCCCCCGCGTTTACAAACTGACTGACCAATTCGGGTTCCGGGCAGCTTGAGGATAGATAGCCGTCGAACTTCTTGGTGATGAAACCCGCGCTTCGGCTGGCGATGTTTACCACTTTGCCGATCAAGTCGGAGTTCACTCGTAGTAAGAAGTCGTCTAGATTGAGGTCGAGGTCTTCTACCCGGTTGTTGAGTTTGGCTGCGAAGTAGTAGCGCAGGTACTCGGGGTTCAGGTGGTCGAGGTAGGTGCGGGCTTTGATGAAGGTGCCCCGCGACTTTGACATTTTTTTGCCGTTGACGGTCAGGAACCCGTGCGCGTATACCGCAGAAGGTGTACGGAAACCGGAGCAACTGAGCATCGCTGGCCAGAACAGGGCGTGGAAGTTGATAATGTCCTTGCCAATGAAGTGATATAGCTCGGCGCGAGAATCGGAGTTCCAGTAATCGTCGAATTCAAGCCCAGGTGTCTTGTCGCACAGGTTTTTAAAGCTGGCCATGTAACCGATCGGTGCGTCGAGCCAGACGTAAAAGTACTTACCCGGCTGACCGGGGATTTCAAATCCGAAATAGGGCGCGTCACGACTGATATCCCACTGCTGTAGACCGCTATCGAGCCATTCAGATAGCTTGTTTGCAACCTCGTCTTGCAGGGTGCCGCTACGGGTCCACTGCTTCAGCATTTCGGTAAAGTCCGGCAGCTTGAAGAAGAAGTGTTCAGATTCCTTCTCAATCGGTGTTGCACCGGAGATGGCCGAGCGCGGGTTGATCAGTTCAGTGGCGCTGTAAGTTGCACCACAGGCTTCGCAGTTATCACCGTATTGGTCATCGGTTTTGCACTTGGGGCAGGTGCCTTTAATGAAACGGTCGGCCAAGAACAGCTCTTTCTCCGGGTCGTATGCCTGAGTGATAGTGCGACTGTCGATGTGACCGGCTTCTTTGCAGCGTGTGTAGATCAGACTTGAGAATTCGCGGTTCTCGGGCGAGTGGGTCGAGTGGTAATTGTCGAAGCCAATATTAAAATCGGCAAAGTCTGCCTGGTGCTCCGCGCTGACGTCTGCGATCAACTGTTCGGGTGTGACCCCTTGTTGCTCGGCTTTGAGCATGATGGCGGTGCCATGAGCGTCGTCGGCGCAGACGTAGTGACAGCGTTCACCGCGGCTCTTCTGGAAGCGTACCCAGATGTCGGTCTGGATATATTCCAGCAGATGACCCAGGTGGATAGAGCCGTTGGCATAGGGTAGTGCGCTGGTGACAAGGATTTTACGGGCCGAGGTCGACATAGGGTGTGATCTTCCGATACTCAAATGGTAATCAGCGATGGGTACTCGCTCAGATAACAGTGTGGAGCACCGCTCGATATATGACCGGGACTCCTTATTTGGTGACGAATTGTATACTGTTCATCGGCTGTTACAAAGCGTCGGGCATCTGTGGTGCCATGATTAAGTGTTCGGCATCAAGGCGTAGTACGGGCCGGAGCAGCACCATTTAACTAAGCTGTTTGGCTTTGGTTAGCCAATCGATATCGATTGGCTAAATGAGTAAGAAAGCAGCAGCTGAGTAGGTTCTATTTAAAGGTTCTCGCATTCAGCACAAGTTTTACCAGCTACGCTGGCGATTAACGATATTCAGTTTCTGTGCAGACTGCTAGAATGATGGCCATTTTTAGTCTCTCATTCGCTTGGTTCATACATGAATATTGATGCCGTCAATCCTGATCTCTACTCCTCTCAATTAGCAGAAAAAGCGGAGTCAGTTCGTAGCCAGTTTGAGACTTTTAATCCGCCAGAGCTGGAGCTTTTTTCATCCCCCACCAGTCATTATCGCCAACGTGCCGAATTTCGGATATGGCATGATGGCGACGATCTGTACTATGCCATGTTTGCGCCGGGTGATAAGCGTAACCCGATTCGGATCGACAGTTGTTCGATGGTGTCTGAGCGGATTGAGCGCACCATGTTCAGCTTGCTGGAGCAGCTTAAAGCTGACCTGACATTGTCCCGGCGGTTGTTTCAGGTTGATTTTTTGAGCACCCTCAGCGGTGAGTTGTTGGTCACTTTGTTGTATCACCGACCGCTACAGCAGGATTGGATCGATGCCGCGACGCCACTTCAGCAGGCGCTCGATATAAAACTGATTGGACGTAGCCGCAAGCAAAAAGAGGTGTTAGATCGTGATTGGGTGTTGGAGCAGCTGCCAGTCGGTGACCGAATCCTGAGTTATCAGCAGGTCGAGAATAGCTTTACCCAGCCTAATGCCGCAATAAATATTCAGATGCTGGCTTGGGCTCGGGATGTGACCGCTCAGTGTGAAGGTGATCTGTTAGAGCTCTATTGTGGCAATGGCAATTTTTCATTGGCCCTGAGTGATCGCTTTGACAGGGTGCTGGCAACCGAGATCGCCAAGGTATCGGTCAACTCGGCACATTATAATCTGGATCTTAATGGCATCGGCAACGTCACTATCGCTCGTTTGTCCAGCGAAGAGTTTACTCAGGCGATAAACAAGGTACGGCCATTCCGGCGGTTAAAGGGGATTGATCTCGACAGCTACAACTTCTCCACGGTACTGGTCGACCCGCCTCGTTCAGGTCTGGATCAGGGAACCCGAGAGCTGGTAAGTCAGTACGGCACTATTTTATATATCTCTTGTAACCCAGAAACGCTGGCCCGTGACCTTGAGGTCTTGAACCAGAGTCATAAAATCGAGCGAATGGGGTTGTTTGATCAATTTCCTTATACCCATCATAAAGAGTGCGGTGTGTTGTTGGTTAAGCGTTGATAAAATATCAATTATTTAACTATTGCAGGGTATGAGGCTGGTCGCAGCTGTTATATAGTGATATCTAATAACCCACCGTTGTAGTTGGTTTTGTTTGGGAGGCACTGATACTGCCAAATTGCCCGAAGATTACCTTGAAGGCGGTGGCCGATCCGATTGATCATTTCCAATGAGGAACAGCATGAGTGCCAGCCTGAAACCGTTAGTCGAAACGGCGATCCAAGCCTACATTCCCCCCTTTAGTCAGCAGTCATTGCAGCAGGCCAAAGCGATTAAGTCGATCGAATTCCGGGGCACCGTCTGCGTGTTGTTGATCGAGTTAGGGTATCCGTGCAAAACGGTACAACCTGAAATGGCAGCGCAGTTGAACCAGCGGGTCACAGCGATTGATGGTGTCGACTCATTAGAATTAACCTTGACCAGCAAGGTTGTTGCGCACAAGGCGCAGGCCAATTTGAAGAGCCTGAAAAACGTTCGCAACATTATTGCTATCGCGTCGGGTAAGGGTGGAGTCGGCAAATCGACAACCACCGTCAACCTGGCCTTGGCGCTGGCGGCCGAAGGTGCCCGAGTGGGTATTCTCGATGCGGATATCTACGGTCCCAGTCTCGGACGAATGCTTGGGATTGAATCCGGAGTGAAGCCTGAGGCAACCGATAACGCAATGTATCCGATTCAGGCCCACGGATTACAAGCGATGTCGATGAGCTTCCTTGTCGATGAAGAACAACCGATGGTATGGCGCGGGCCGATGGTAAGCGGTGCGCTGCAGCAGATGCTGACGCAGACTTTATGGGATGATCTCGATTACCTGTTTGTCGACATGCCGCCGGGTACCGGAGATATCCAATTAACGCTGTCGCAGAAAGCGCCGGTTACCGGTTCGGTGATCGTTACAACGCCGCAAGACATCGCGTTGCTTGATGCACGTAAAGGGATCGAAATGTTCCGCAAGGTGGATGTGCCGGTACTGGGTATTGTTGAGAACATGAGTTTGCATACCTGCAGCGAGTGTGGTCACAGCGAACCGATATTTGGAGAGGGTGGCGGAGAGCAGATCGCCGAGCAGTATCAGGTTGATCTACTAGGGCGGTTGCCGTTGAAATTGTCGATTCGTCAGCAGGCAGATGCAGGGCAACCATCGGTGGTATCGCAGCCGGCGGCTGAAGAGTCTGGGTTCTATCGTGAGATAGCGCTGAAACTTGCGGCGTCGTTAGCCGTCCGTGCGAAAAACTTCGCCAATGTCTTTCCTGAAATCGTGGTGCAGAACGATTAAGTCAACCTAATGCCGTCGAAACGGTAATGTTACCGACAAATTTGCCTTATAAGCTGATTTTTCTATACCGCTTTTTGGTGTTTATCGAGAGGCGGGTGGGGCATTTTTGTTGCGTTGCAGGTATGATACGCCGGTTTATCCGTACAAAAATCAGACAGGTTAGGTTACGAAGCGCATATGAGCATTAAATCAGATACTTGGATTCGCAAAGCCGCCCAGGAACAGGGCATGATTGAGCCGTTTGAGCCGGGCCAGGTTCGGATGAAAGGTGATGAGCGCCTGATCTCCTACGGCACATCCAGCTATGGTTACGATGTTCGTTGTTCTAACGAATTCAAGATCTTTACCAACATCAATTCATCGATTGTTGATCCTAAAGATTTTGATCATCAAAGCTTTGTTGATGTGGTTTCCGATGTCTGCATTATTCCGCCAAACTCATTCGCTTTGGCCCGTACGGTGGAGTACTTCAAAATTCCGCGTGATGTGTTGACCATCTGTCTGGGTAAAAGCACTTATGCCCGCTGCGGCATTATTGTTAATGTCACACCGTTGGAGCCCGAGTGGGAAGGCCATGTGACGCTGGAATTCTCTAATACGACCCCGCTTCCCGCTAAAATTTATGCCCATGAAGGGGTGGCGCAAATGCTGTTCTTTGGCGGCGATTCAGTCTGCGAAACTTCTTATAAGGATCGTAGCGGCAAGTATATGGGGCAAACCGGCGTTGTTGTGCCGCGAACCTGATTAGCCTTGATGATTCCTAATTACGAAAAAATCACTGAATTCTGGTGTGAGGTGGTCAATACCATCGATACGCTGCTGGATGAAACCGACGAGTCATCGGCCCATAATTTGCTACATCAGTATGAAGAGCAGATTAAAGAGGTCGACGATAATCTGACTTTTCATTTTGAACGTAATGAATTACACAACCGCATCGAGATGGTGATCGGTTGCGATGGCTATGCGCAGTCTATCGCTGCCGTACTGAGTCTGGTTGACGCTGCACCTACGATTGATGGTATTCAGGTGGTGGCGTTTAATGGCCGCCTCGATCCGATACCAGACTCTGTTAGGGTTGATGACGAAGAGTACGATTTCGACCAGTTTTGGTTTTCCTATCGGGTTGAGCACGGAGCCTTCCACCTGTCGGTTTATCTCGACGGCTTAGATCAGATGGACTCAAATCCTGCGGTTGAAGCAGTGATGATCTTTCTGGACGCGCAGTTGGGTGAGTTCGACTTGATGACTCGTGTGGCAACACTAAGCTGGTACGATAAACCTGTCGATCCTGTTGATCACGGGCTCAAGCCCTTAGCCGAGCTGCGACACAGTTTTGATGAGGTTCGTTCAAAGATAAGCATAATCGGTGTGACACTGCATTAAGTAATGCTGGTGAATCTAAGTTAGCGAATCCAGTCTTTAAAAAAAACGGCATAGCGGGAAGCCCGTCATGCCGTTTTTTTATGTCTTACTCCATCGCAGCGTCCCCAAGTGGACGCTACATGCCGCGTAGAGTATTTCGTGATCTGCGCACCCCTGATTATATTTTTGGGGCTCAAGGATTTTCAAAATAGCTGACCTACAGATCATCGGCGTCACTATTTTCTCCGGCTATGGACCTAACCGCCGAGACTGAGATTAATTCCGGTTAGTTATTAGATAGGACACAAACCTTCTCTTCGTCCTGATCTTCATAATGTGAACCGTACCAAGCTTGCATGATGAACACCCCTTCTGATTCTATTGGTCAGAGACATAATATTTTTTGATTAAAAAATATACATCATGTTTCTAATAGTTCAGAGCGGCTGTTTTAGCAATTTATTTACTACGGTATCGCAAAGTTTTTTCTCTTTTACTGATTTAAATCTCCTTTTTGATATGGCAATTGCCGATTGGCCTAGGTGTATACCCAAGTGCTAGGTATTGAATCTTATGTGTTGGTAATCGTTGAATTTATTATTAGTAATGTTGGAGTCATTCAGGGCTTTATCAGAAGGGCTCTAAGACGTATGGTCGTAACATAAAGCGGCTGTAAATTAGCGGTAGGCATTTATTTTGAAGCCAGAGAGAGGAACAGGATGGCGATTAAAGTAGGTATCAATGGTTTTGGTCGGATGGGACGACTGGTCTTTCGTAATGGTTGGCAGCAACCTGACTTGGACATCATTCAAGTCAATGATCCAGGTGGTGATGCGGCAACTATGGCGCACTTGCTTGAGTTTGATTCAGTTCACGGGCGCTGGGATATCGGCCTGGGTGCAGAGTCTGGGAAGTTATTGGTTGGTGGCCAGTCGATAACTTATAGTCAGCATCGATCAATCGACGAGGGTGACTGGTCGGACTGTGATCTGGTTATCGAAGCCAGTGGTGTGCATAAAACCAGCGCGTTATTGCAGCCTTATCTTGATCAAGGAGCAGGGCGGGTACTGGTCACGCAACCGGTAAAAGAACCGCAAGTACTGAATGTTGTGATGGGGGTTAACGACCATCTTTATGATCCTGCCCAGCACCGTATTGTGACAGCCGCTTCCTGCACCACTAACTGTCTGGCGCCGGTGGTTAAGGTTCTGCATGAGGGGATCGGTATCCATCATGGCGGTTTTACCACTATTCATGATGTCACTAATACGCAGGTGATTCTGGATGCACCGCATAAGGATCTGCGTCGCGCGCGCGCCAGTAGCATGTCATTAATCCCAACCACCACCGGATCGGCAACCGCGATCATGGAGATCTATCCAGAACTTAAAGGTCGGCTGAACGGTCATGCCGTACGGGTTCCGCTGGCCAATGCTTCGATCACCGACTGCCAGTTTGAGATGGTCCGCAGCACAACGGCCAAAGAGGTCAACCAGTTATTTCAGAATGCGGCTGAGCAAGGCACATTAGCCGGTTATTTGGGTTACGAAGAACGACCTTTGGTATCTATCGATTATCGCAGTGATCCGCGTTCAAGCATCATCGACGCGCTTTCGACACTGGTAATCAATGGTACCTCGGTCAAGGTTTATGCTTGGTATGACAATGAGATGGGATATTCCCAGCGTACTGTTGACCTGGCGCTGAAAATCGCCGCAATGGGCGTTTAACCGATATGGAGTCACACTCGGGCGGCCGGTCCGCATCACAGCAGCAGGATATACGCCAGTACCTGCTGGTAACGCTTAATTACTGGGGTTTCACCCTTACAGACGGTGCCCTGCGGATGTTGGTGGTGCTGCATTTCCATCAGCTAGGTTTTACCCCGCTGGCGATTG
Organism: Motiliproteus sp.; assembly: GCA_036961355.1. Taxonomy (GTDB): domain Bacteria; phylum Pseudomonadota; class Gammaproteobacteria; order Pseudomonadales; family Balneatricaceae; genus Motiliproteus. The sequence goes on along the minus strand of JBALVL010000001.1, from coordinate 78,626 downwards.
CGTTGCTGTTTGTGCTGTACGAGTTGTTTGGCGTGATCACCAACCTGGTCGGTGGCTGGCTCGGTGCCCGGGTTGGACTGAACCGAACCATGCAGGTCGGCCTGCTACTACAGATTGTGGCATTGTTGATGCTGACTGTGCCGGACCTTTGGTTGACGATGACCTTTGTGATGGTCGCTCAGGCACTGTCGGGGATCGCCAAAGACCTAAATAAAATGAGTGCCAAGAGTAGTATCAAACTGCTGATTTCCGATCAGCCACAGTCGACGCTGTTTCGTTGGGTGGCGCTGCTAACCGGGTCGAAGAATGCCCTCAAAGGGGTAGGTTTCTTCGCTGGCGGTTTGTTGTTGCAATGGGTCGGTTTTCGTTCGGCGTTGTTGCTGATGGCCGTAGGGCTTGTGCTGATGTTGCTGCTTTGTAGTCGATATTTGCGGCAAGATCTTGGCCGAATGACCAAGAAAGTGCGGTTCCGGGAGGTCTTTTCTAACAGCCGATCGGTCAACATTCTGTCGGCGGCACGGTTGTTTTTATTTGGTGCCCGTGATGTATGGTTTGTAGTGGCACTGCCGGTTTTTCTGGCTGTGAATCTGGGCTGGAGTCATCAACAGGTGGGTGGTTTCTTAGCCTTGTGGATTATCGGTTACGGTATCGCGCAAACGCTGGCACCGTTCTTAACCGGTAAGCGAGCTGGTTATACCCCTGACGGTTACAGTGCTGTTAGCTGGGCTGCGCTACTGGCATTGTTACCCGCTTTGCTGGCCTGGCTGCTCGACCCGGCCATGAGTACACTCAATAATGCGCCTGAGGACCGGGCCTGGTTGTTGATCGCAGGGTTGATGTTATTCGGGGTCGTCTTTGCCGTTAACTCATCACTGCACAGTTATCTGATCGTCAGTTATGCCCGTGAAGATGGGGTGTCGTTGGATGTTGGTTTTTATTACATGGCCAATGCATTGGGACGTTTGGGAGGTACATTACTTTCCGGTTGGCTGTACCAGGCACAGGGATTGACGGCGTGCCTGTGGGTATCGGCGGTCCTAGTGTTGCTGGCCGCGTTAATTTCGTTTGGATTGCCGCGCCATCCGCGTGAAACGGGGTCGGTAAGCTCTTGATAGGCTAGGGGGCTTGCAAGCTATGGCGGGTCGGCTTTTGCTCTCGTGTGTCGCAGGCCGCAATGGTGTTATTAGTCTCCCTCCGACTGCTCGGGTGCTGTTAAAGGTAGCGTCAGAATCATTTCAGTACCTTGTCCGGGTTCACTCTCTACCTCGATCCTGCCCCCCAGTATCTGTGTCGTAATGTTGTGCGCAATATTCAGACCCAGACCGGAGCCGCCCTGTCCCAGCTTTGACGTAAAGAACGGATCAAACACCTTCGCCTGATCTGCTTTGCTGATGCCCTGACCATCATCCCTGACAACGATTTGCACTTGGTTGCTGTCGAGCTTCTGGGCACTGATTCGGATCTGCCCCTGCTCTTTGCCATCAAGGCCATGTAGTACGGCATTGTTAATCAGATTGGTTAAAATTTGACCAAGTGGTCCTGGGTAGCTATCGAGTGTGATGTCGTCAGGGATTTGCCGTTCCAGTTGATACGGGGTTTTCTTAAAGCTAGGTGCCAGGGTTAGGGTTATTTCACCGACCACCTCGCGCAGGCGAAATTGTCGTCGTTGCGAACTGGTTTGGTCGACAGCGACCTGTTTAAAACTGGTAACTAGTTCGGAGGCCTTATGCAGGTTGAGCTCAACAATTGTACAGCCCGAGCGCGCATCTTCTACGTATTGGTCGAGCATAGAACGTTTCAGGCTACCGGCTTTGAGCTGTTGCTTCAGTTGTTGGGTATGCTCGACTAGGGTTGTAGCCGCTATCAGTGAATTGCCAATGGGGGTGTTGAGCTCATGGGCAACTCCACCGACCAGTGCACCAAGTGAGGCCATTTTTTCGGAGTGTATCAGCTCGTCTTGGGTGCGCTCGAGTTGTCGTAGTGTGCTTTGCAGCTCACTATTAGATTGAGCCAGTTCGCTGGTACGTTCCAGAACCCGGGTTTCCAACGATTGGTTGAGCTGGTGTATCTCCGATTCAGCCTTGACCTGTTGGGTGATGTCTTTGTAAGAGGTGGCTACCATCTTTTCCGTTCCCACCTCGATAAAACGAGCCGATACCAGGCAGTTGATACAGGAACCGTCACGGTGGCTTAGCTGTACGGTGAAGTCATCCACCTGTTGATCTTGTATAAGTTGTTGCGATAACTGCTGATAACGGGCTGAATCCGGCCAAAGCTCTAAGTCGTTGAGACTGTAACCGATAACCTCATTACGACTAAGTCCAAATAGCCTTAACCAGGCATCGTTACAGTTGGCAAAGCGCGGATTTTCGGATGAATAACTAACCGACATGGCCACGGGTGAGGACTGGAATAGCGAGACAAATTTCTGTTCACTGCTACGCAGTTTCGCTTCCATACGTTTACGGTCACTAACATCATCGATAGAGCTCATGATGGTAACCACCTGGCCGGATTCGTCGACAATAGGCTGGTTGTACCATTGACAGGTAATAACCCGGCCGCTGGCGGTGATGTTGCGATTATCGCTGCGATAACCGCCAATATTGGCTACCAAGGTCGCCATGATGCCGTCGACCTCGTCTTGCTTTTCGGATGGTACGATGAAGCTGGCGTGTTGCCCCAATGCCTCTTCACGTGAATAACCAAAGATCTCTTCCGCAGTTTCATTCCACTCCTGTACGTTGAAATCAAGATCCCATTCGATCACAGCAACAGGACTCTGTTGAATCAGTGCACGGTAACGCTGCTCCCGATCACGTAAGGTTTTCTCGGTTTTCTTTTGTTCGGTTATATCGATATCCATACAGACGAAACGTGGATTAAGCTCTGAGTCTCGAATCATGAAGGCTGTCGAGAGTGTCACGATCTCCTTGCCGCTGGTGAGCGTTTCAGCTTGCTCGTAGGGACCGATCGCTTCGTCGCTGGCTGCTACATCCTTAAACCGTTGCAGCATTTCGTCGTTATATACAGGATTATTGCTGTTGAACTGACTCAGCGTTTTACCGAGCACCTGGTCCGAGGCGAGTTGGTAGAGCTTCTCCGAGGCGTGGTTCCAGTAAAGTGCTTTACCGTCTGCATCGAACCATTGAACGGCGACGTTAGGGGTTTTCTCCATGGTTGCACGCAAGCTGGCTTCGCTGTTACTTAGGGCCTGCTCGCGCTGCTTGATCGAGTAAACCATCAGTTGCAGATGATAGGCCAATCTACTGAACTCATCGATGCGGATTGGTGGCCAATCGAGGTCATAATTCCCCTGAGCTATTTGACGGCTGTTTTCGGAATAACGGTTTATTCTGCTCCCCAGCCGCTGCGACAGGTAGATACCACTGAGTACGGCGGTTAGTAGTGCAAACAGACTGGCGATAATGACCGTCTTTAATACCAGATTGACGTATTGGTAAGCGATCTCTTTCTCTTGCGCGACTAGGACCAGCCAATTGAGACTACTGTCGAAGACTGAAGAGCCGACATAGTGGGTGTCATTAAAGAGGAACTCCTGTACTGCGTTATCCTGCTTTAACCCGCGGGAGACAATCGCCATATTACTCAGGTTGAGTTGTTGCCCGCTGAGCGCTGAGTTGGATAGCGAAATCAGCTGCGCGTTGCGATCTATTAGCATTGTAATTCGGCCGGAGGGTGCTCCGTGCTGGCTGGAATAATCGGACAGCTGCTGCAGTGATACTTCGGCGATAAGTGACTGCCCGGTGCCGACGGGTACCGCCAGTGCGACGGCCAGCTGACCGTTGATAGCCGAAAGATAGGTATCGGACCAAAACTGGACCCGCTTTTGTACGATTCGTTGATAATGCTTGTTACCGGAAAGATCGATTCCTTGATACGTTTCGCGTTGGGCTTGGCGTTCAAGTGGTAAACCGACTGCCTGCACCAGCCCTTGAGCATTGATCAGCGAGATCGATTTGATCAGTTGTTGGTGTTGAACCAGTGAATCCAGCAACTGCTGGACTGTGGCGGCGGAACTTTGCGGCTGTTGCTGCAGAAAATCAACAATGGCCTTCACCTTATGCTCGGTGCCGTCGAGATAAGCGTGGGTTTTGTCGACAATAACCTCGGCAATGTCTTGCTGCTGTTGGAAAATATCGGCCTGTATTTTCGGTAGCACCCAAATGTAGGACAGTAACGCCAATGCCAGTAGGGGGAGTGCTACGATCATTGTGATCTGAAGCGAAAGAACCTGGCTAAGTCGCCACTGTTTTTCCATAAAGTTAACCACGCAGGGGCCGGTTCATTGTGAAGGTTTGGCGGACATACTCATCGTTTGAGTCTTGTCACACTATCAGTCGGTTCTGATCAATCGACAACGATCAGCTTGCCATCTACCACCCGTGTCATATAACTGCGCCCTAATGAGTCGCCGTAATCATCAAACCTGATCGGTTCCTGCAATCCGTTGAAGGTCCTGATTCGCAGTAACGTCTGTTTGAGGGATTCATTGGGGTGTTGTTGCGCTATCGATGTGAAGACAACCTGTGCAGCGTTGTAGGCGATCGCACCGGCATAGCCCGGTTCGCGTTTAAAACGATCGATGTAGCGCTTTTTGAACAGCTGGTAGTCCGGGTTGTCACTGTATCGGTTGATATACTGGGCGACAGACAGCCCTTCAACACTCTTTCCGCCCAGCTCAATTAACCGCTCGGTACCCGCCCATTCTGCCGCTGCCAGAGCGACCTTGGTATCGAGTTTTCTGATGTTCTGGGCTAAAAGCGCCGTATCAACAGAATTTGCTACCATGACGATCCCGTTGGCTCCACTATCGATCAGTTGGCGGGCGATGTCGGGGAAAGGCGTATCATCTGAAGAGGCGAAGGGCAGTACCAGCTTGATCGTTCCGCCCGCTTGGTTTACCGCGGTTCTAAAATCGTCGGACCAGCTCTGTGTGTAAGCTAAGTTGCGGGTATCAAGGGCGATGGCAAAACTATCGGCGCCAAGTTTGAGTTGATGCTGGGCATTTTTCGTCGCGACATGGCGGGTAGCAGAGACTGTTCTGAAGAAATAATCATCTTTTCCACTGAGCTCGTTAGTGGTGGGGGTGACGCCTAAGAGTAAGAGTTTTGATTGGCTGGCGATCGGTTCAATAGCGGTAGCGATGGAGCTGGTTGAGGGGCCTACAATGGCGACGACACCGTTGTTGATTAGCTCTTGGATATGCTTAATAGCAACGTCGGGATTTTGCTGGTCATCTTTACTGATCAGTTCTATTTGGCGGCCGTTGATGCCGCCGCTGGCGTTACGAAGTTCAGTTGCTAGTGTCGCGCCATTGCGGCTGTCGATTCCCAGATCGGCGACTCTGCCCGAGGTGCCGGAGATAAAGCCAATCTTGATCGGGGTGCTGTCGCTACACCCCTGTATCAATATGACGAAGAGAACGCTTAGCGTAAAACCGATGCGGCGCGGCATAAATCAGTCTCCAGATATCGAAGTTGGCTGAATAGTTGGATTAATCTTGTATCGCAGGCAACTGCTGTTGCAGCCAGTTAAGCAGACTATCCGCTTCCATTGGGCGGGCATAAAAATAGCCTTGAGCTTCATGGCAGCCCAGCTCTGTTAGTCGATCCGCTTGTTGTTGATCCTCGACCCCTTCGGCAATAACCTGCAAATGCAGGCTATTACCCAATTCGATCACCATCTCGGCAATACTTTTGGCATCGTCGGATTGGCAGATCTGGTCGACAAAAGCGCGGTCGATCTTGAGCCGGTCGATTTTGAGTCGTTGAAGGTAAGAGAGCGACGAGAATCCAGTGCCGAAATCATCGATAGCGACCTGAACACCACGGGATTTTATCTGTTGCAACAGCTCGAGCATGTAATCGGCTTCGAGCATGGCAACCGATTCGGTGATCTCCAGTTCTATCAGCTGGGGATTAACACCGGTATCGTCCAGTGCGCGATCGAGGACGGATAAAAAGTCATCGGCACGAAACTGAATCATCGACACATTGACCGCCATCCTCAATTGCGGGAAGCCCATGCCGTGAAGCTGCGCTGCCTGTGAGAATGCAGTGCGCATCACCCACTCGCCAATCATGGTGATGATGCCGGAACGTTCGGCCAGCGGTATGAATTCGGTTGGTGGGATAAAGCGGCCATCATTATCGCGCCAGCGAATCAGCGCTTCACAGCCGATCACCTTATTGTCACCGAGTGAGACCTGAGGTTGGTAGTGTAAGAACAGCCGATGATCTTCAAAACTATCGCGCAGATTCTGCAGCATTTTAACCCGAGCTTGAATATCGAGCCCCATCTTGCGGGTGTAGATCCCCAACTGACCCCGTTGAGTCTGCTTCGCCTGATTAAGCACCATGCTGGCCGCTTTCAGGGCTTCCTGTCCGCCGCCATCGATCTCGGACATATGAGTAATACCGTACGTGGCCGAGATGACTTGCTCATTGCCGTCGATCTTGAAAGGGTGGCTGAACCGTTCAGTCAGACGGTTGTAGTTGATCGATTCTGAAGGGCCGAAGAGAGCAAAGGTGTCACCGGTCAAACGGGCTAGAAATAGCTGTTTATCACAATAGCTGGCCAGTCGTCTGCTGATCTGTTTGAGTAACAGATCACCGTAATGATGCCCTAAGGCTTGGTTCAGTTCGGCAAAGTGGTCGATATCGATCAGCAATATTGCTGTCTGCCTAAATTCTGCCGTGGCATAGGCGGCATCGATCTCTTCGATCAGGTGGTTGCGGTTGGGGAGCATTAGCTGCTGATCGAAATGTGCTTGTGATTTGAGGTTGCTGAACAACGATACGTTGTCGAGACAGACCGAGATGTTGCTACAGAAAACTTCGAGTAAATTGCGGTGGATGCTATTGGGTAAGTTGGGCGTATGAAGGTATACACACATGTCCCGGCCGGTCGTACACGGAAAGTAGAGCGCGAGGCCTTGTTGTTCGAAATGATTGTTGCGATTGGTAAGGCTGTTAAGCAAACAGTCCCGGACCTGCGGGTTAGTTAGCGAGTCAACGGATCGATCGATGTGGGCAATATAACGACCGGCTGCCGCAACGATGGTGAAGCAGGGTTGCCCGCTGCTGTCTTCACTACTGCTTGCGCAGACCACGCCATCAGCATCGAGTTCGAGCAGTGCGGCCAGTTGGGTTATCACACCCGAAGCAAAGTTCTGGATGCCTTGCGTTGCGATCAGCGTAGCACTGCTGCGTACGATCTGATCGAGCCCCAGGCGGTTGGCATTAATGGAGCGGATCTGCATGTATGAACGAAGCGCTGAAGTCAGTGTGGTGTAGAGTTTTGTTCGTGTCAGTTCAGCCTTAGTTTTGTAATCGTTGATATCGTAGTCGCGGATCACTTCTATCTCAGGGGCATAACCGGGCTGGCCGGTGCGCAGAATAATGCGCAGCTCATCCAGCTTCAGCGTGTCACGAATCTCATGTACCAGAGTCAGACCGGAGTCATCCTGCTCCATCACTACGTCGAGCAGTACCACTGCAATCTGGGGTTCGCTGGTGAGAATTTGTCGTGCTTCGGACGATGAGTAAGCGTGGAAGAATTGCAGGTTTCGTTCTAACACGGTGACATTACCCAACGCGTAGAGAGTAGAACTGTGCACCGTTTCGTCATCATCGACGATCAGCACTTTCCAGACAGGCTGAGCGACCTCCGAGGAGATATCAGCAGAGTCCTCTTCTTGGAAGAGTAACTCATCGTTGTCAGGGAATTTTAAGTCAGACATAAAAAAGTGTTCCCAGCCTTGCTGTCAATAATGATCAAGGTTAGTCGAGATCATGGGCGCAATTTCCTTTAATGTATTGATTCGGCAGAGCAATACAAGGGCTAATCGTCGCTAAGTAGCGGGGTTGAAAATTATCGCAATCGCCTATTAATAGGCTAATCCGAGCAACTGAAGGGGTCTGGGCTGAGGTTTTAATGGTTTTTGGCTGTTTTGGTTCTAATAGCGCAAACATTTTTCAGTTCCGTTGATTTTAATGACTTGATGTTTTGTTGATAAAGATCAATTTTTTACTGCGATCAACGGCAGTGCCGCTGACCATTTGTTGCGGTGTCAGTAATAGTGTTGGCCCCACTATGATGAGCAACTGACGCAAATTGACGGACTGCCCGATACGGCCGGTTCGGCATAATCCTGCCATTGCGGGTGTTCATCGAAGGGCTGTTGTAACAGTGACAACAAACGATCTAACTCGCTGTTATCGCCTTGTTGGGATTGCTCGATTGCACGCTGAGCCAGGTAGTTTCGGAGAACAAACTTTGGGTTTTGTCTGTTCATCTGCTCACCTCGCTGCTGATCACTCAAATTGTCCTTGAGTTGATCCAGCCGTTGGCGGTAGAGGATTAACCACTGCTCGATAGGTAGCTGTTCGCAGCGCTGGAATACCCAAGGGTGATATTGCTGGTTCTGTAGCCAATAGCCAAGACCGCGCAAAAACCGGCTGTAATCGAGTTTCTGTTCAGTGAGCAGTTGCAGTAGTTGGCCGATAAGGGATTCGTCGCTTTTTGTGTCGGCATCTTCGGCTGTTTCAGTGATATCGCTCTCCGTTATTGGTGGAGCAAGTAACCCCAGTTTCTGCCGCATTAGATTGAGATAGCTCTGTTGTAACGTGGGCTCATAACTGGCCAGCGCCTGCTCGATAGAGGGCTTGTCGATTAACGGTGACAAGGCGCGTGCCAGACACAGGCAGTTCCAGTAACCGATGCCCGGTTGGCGATCGAATGCATAACGTCCCTGGTGGTCTGAGTGATTGCAGATATGCGCCGGATCATACTGTTCCAGAAAACCGTAAGGACCGTAATCGAGGGTTAGGCCCAAAATGGAGAAATTGTCCGTATTCATGACACCGTGACAGAACCCCACCGACTGCCATTGTGCCATCAACCGAGCTGTAGATTGTACGATTTGAGTAAACCAGAGTGCGTAGCCTTGGGGGTTGCAAGGCAGCTCCGGGAAGTCGTGACTGAGGCTAAAATCAACTAAGCGTTTGAGGTTGTTGAGCTGGTTGCGAGCATAAAAATGCTCGAATGTTCCGAACCTCAAATGGCTAGGCGCGCTGCGAATCATCAGCGCAGCGCTCTCTTGCTGCTCGCGCCATACCGGTGTCTGACTGCTGATAATACACAGGGCACGTGTCGTTGGGATATTGAGAGCAGCGATCGCCTCGCTGGCAAGGTATTCACGGATCACCGAGCGTAACACCGCTCTGCCGTCGGCTCCTCGGGAGTAGGGCGTTGGGCCAGCCCCTTTGAACTGTAACTCGCAGCGTTTACCGTCCGGGCGTATTAGGTCGCCTATCAGCATCGCCCGACCGTCACCGAGTGTAGGGTTGAACTGGCCAAATTGATGGCCCGAATAGGCGGTAGCTAAGGGCGTTATGTGTGCAGGAAGCGGAGCGCAGTTCAGGTGGTTGGTGAATGACTGCGCCGAGAAGTGATCTGTCGTTAAACCGAGCTCGTTGATCAAGGGGAGGTTGAGGTGAAACAGTTCAGGCTGGCGCAGGGGTTTGGGTTGGACACGAGCCAGAAAATCGCCGTGACCGTTTTGCGGTTGCTCGCCACCCGGTTGGAATTCCAACTCAAGGTAATGGCTAGGTTGTAGCAGCGCACTTGTGAACATGACAGACCTGATATGAGAAAAGTGACCGGCATAGGCCGGTAGGTTGATTAATAGCTAACCAAATTACTCAGGTATTATCAACGCCAGCTTTGTAGGGTTTTATCGTGTGCGGTGATCGTGAAGAGTGGGGGGGGGGGGTAAGAAAGAGGGTTAAGAATGAGGGGGGTGAGGAACAAGAGATTAAGACGAGAGCTGAGAGGTGTTGAAAATATCGGGTAATCGTAAAAAATAAAAAAGGCGAGCTCAGTGCTCGCCTTTCTTGGTTGGACTAATGCTGATATTTGGGGTTAAACAAACATCACCACCGCAGCCAGACCGACCACGCTCAGTACAATGGTGTACGGCAGCGCCATGATTACCATCCGCATGTACGACAGGCGGATCAGCGGGGCAACGGCGGAGGTTAGCAGAAACAGGAAGGCTGCTTGGCCGTTTGGCGTTGCAACACTTGGCAAGTTAGTACCAGTATTGATCGCGATCGCCAGCGCATCGTAGTGCTCGCGGGTGATCTTGCCAGCTTCAAACTGCGCCGCCACTTCGTTGATGTAAACAGTCGCCACGAAGACGTTGTCACTGATCGCTGACAGGATGCCGTTAGCGATGAAGAACATCGCCGGCTGCACGCCGATATCCATCGCCAGTACCGATTCGATGATCGGGCTGAACAGGTGCTGATCGTGAATCACCGAAACGATGGCAAAGAACACCACCAGCAGCGCGGTGAACGGCAGTGCCTCTTCAAACGCTTTACCGATCTGGTGCTCTTCGGTGATGCCGTTAAAGCTGGTGACCAGCACAATAACGGTCAAGCCAATCAGGCCGACTTCGGCCAAGTGCAACGCCAATGCGACGATCAGGAACATGGCAACTGCGAACTGAACGTAGAGAGCCAGCTTGTCGCGCTTGGTGCGCTTGGCATCCTGAGCCGCATCGAACTCCTGCAGGATACGAAACACGTTGTCGGGGATCAGGGAGCCGTAACCGAACAGTTTAAAGCGCTCGACCACAACGACGGTGATCAGACCGAAGAACAGTACAGGCATCGATACTGGCGCCACCTTGATAAAGAATTCGATAAAGTCCCAACCCATCTTTTCGCCGATCAATAGGTTCTGCGGTTCGCCAACGATGGTACAAACACCCCCCAGCGCGGTACCAACGGCACCGTGCATCAACAGGCTGCGCAGAAAGGCGCGGAAGTCTTCCAATTCGGTTTTGGTATTGTCCGTCAGGGCCTCGTCGGTGTTGTAGTCATGTTCCTGGTGATAGGCTTTGCCCGATGCAACCTTGTGGTAGACCGAGTAGAAACCAACACCGGCGCTGATCAGCACCGCTGTTACGGTCAGGGCATCGAGGAAGGCCGATAGGAATGCGCCCATGAAGGAGAACAGCAAGGAGATGTAGATTTTGTTACGAACGTTAAGCAGCAGCTTAGTGAAGACATACAGCAGCATGCTCTTCATGAAGTAGATGCCGGCAACCATAAACATAAGCAGTAGGATTACCGGTAGGTTTTGCTCAACTTCGTGCAGCAGTTGCTGCGGTGTCGACAGGCCGATAACCAGCGCTTCGATAGCCAGCAGGCCACCGGGCTGAAGCGGGTAGCATTTAAGCGCCATTGCCAGTGTGAAGATGAATTCGAAAATCAAAATCCAGCCGGTCACGACAGGGCCAGCGATGACTAGAAGGATTGGGTTGATGACCAAGAAAGCCAAGATGGCTTGCTTGTACCACATTGGCGAATTTCCAAGAAAATTGCGCACGAAAGCTTGCGTGAATGTGCCTGTCATTCTTAATTCCTACATCAGCGGTTAGCAGAAGGGCGTGGCGCTCGCTGCACGGTCTTGCCTGAAAAGACAGGCTGCATGCAAAGTTCAACGACTTTTTATTATCGAGCATCGCAACTGAAGCAGGAGGGGGTGGGCTCATTACCTATGAGCGCCTGCTTTAGCGGCGCGGCATCATAACAAATTTTATTGCGGTGCAGAATCGAAAAGCGTGATAAAACACTGTTTTCGAGTCTAAAGTTCATGAAAACTGACTGTTTTGGTGTTTTTGACAGAGGTCATTGCGTTACGAGTTTTTGTTCGCTAGCGACGCTCGCGTGAGCGTTGCTGGTATTCATGGCTTTGCATCTCTAGTAGCCGGCTGCGGGTTCGCTCAAAAGCAAAGGCCAGCGGTCCTGCGGGGTAGAGCTGCTCGATACCGACCTGGCAGGATGCGATTAACATCACGGATCGGTCGTACAGCTCATCGATCAGGCTAATAAATCGGCGGCACTGATCATCGTTAGGCCCTAAAAAGCGTCGTTGATTGGTGGCGCTGGCAGGGTGATCTTCGGTGCCTTGCACCACCCACAAATTATCGTTGTTGCAGCGCAGCGCAGGAATGCCACTGACAATCAGGCAATCGAAGCGATCTGCCAGGGCGATGTAATCTAGCTGGCTACGCGGACCATCGCATAGGGCTGGAAAACTGAACCAGGCGGTTTGTTGGTAGTTTGCCAGGCAAGGGATGTCGCGGCCCAGTATAGAAAGAGGCGAAAGCTGAGGCGTGTCTACCAATGCTGGGTTGTGCTCGCCTTGCGGCTTGAGTGGCAATTCTTGTGCTGCACAGCGTGATCGGTAGTGCTGTTGTAAAACAGCTAATGTTTGTGAATCGCTACTATCAAGGAAGAGCTCGGAGCGATGAAGCTGGCGTAAACGGTGGTCGCGTGGGCCGGTCATTTGGTGGATTTGGCAGTGTTGTTTGATGGCGGCGATCGCGGGCAGAAAGCGCTGCCGCTGCAGGCCATCTTGGTAGAGCTGATCGGGGTGAAGGTTTGACGTGGCGACCAAAAAGACACCTTGCTTGAATAGCGCGTCAAAAAGCCTTCCCAGCAACATTGCATCACCAATATCGCTGACAAAAAACTCGTCAAAACAGAGAATTTTGTTGGACCCTGCCAACTCGGCTGCGACCAGGGCTAGCGGCTCAGGTTGCCCAGAGAGCTTTGATAATCGCTGGTGCAGGTGGCGCATAAAGTGATGAAAGTGCGAGCGCTGCTTACGCGGTTCGTCCAAAGACTCGAAAAACAGGTCCATCAGCAGTGTTTTGCCGCGCCCTACTGCCCCCCAGAGCCATAACCCCAGCGGCGCCGGGGGCGTGTTATTCAGGCGCGGCCAGGCAGATTGTTGATGGCTGGCATTGAGTCGCTCGGCGACAGCTTCCAACTCGGCCATTGCGATCAGTTGGCCAGGGTCTGCTTCGAAGTCTGGCCGTTGGCTTAATTGCAGGTAACGCTCGTTGAGAGAGGCGCTCACATCGCTTACGGCTTCAACTGATCAACGCTTTGTACGGTCTCGGTTTCGACATCGGGCTCTTCGGGGATGTCGAAATCTTCAACCTCTACCCAACTGGCTCCTGGCGTGCGCTCCCACACCGTGCCGGGCTTACTGCTGAGCAAGTCTTCCAGCGAGTCATCCAGTGTAAGCAGGGTTTCGATGGGGTACGGCTGCATATTTTTCTTGTCGGCCAAGAACTCGGGATCTTCGTAGCCGCTGTACATACGCCAACCGGTATCGCGCAGATCGGCGGGGACGGTTTTGTACATAAAACGTACCGGGCAGGGTTTTTCCCCGACCAGCAGTTTGGAAACGAGTGCCAGAAATGGCGGGGTGGTGTTGGGGGTGATGGAATCATTCATATCGGTGTTGGGTGCCAGGTTGATCGATTTTGGTTGGCTAATGATACCGGAATGGTTGGTGGTACGGCTAATTCTGGTGAGGTAGTTTTTATTAGTTTTTAGGTGAGGGTGGTCGAAATCTGATTTCAGAAGTGGATTTTACTAATCCTGACTTTTGCCCCGGCCGTTATCCTGAATTTGCGAGTGATTTGATAGCTCTGTTCCGCCCGGCAAAAGGCGGAATAAAGCCATCAGCACACGCAGTCATTCAGAATAAACACCGATACGGCCAGAAAGAATCGCCTGCAGGCAGGCTCCTACGGTGCCGCTAACCAAACGTCAAAACCACCCAGCCACAAAAAAGCCCCCGCAAGTTTCCCCGCGAAGGCTTTCATCATTAGCTAACCGGGGTTAGCTAAAAAGAGCCAGCTAAAAGCAGCTAGCTCAAAGCTTAAGCTTCAACAGTAGGAATAACCGTCGCAGCCGCAGCGATGTAGCTGTCGATCTGATCGAAGTTGAGGTAGCGGTAAACATCATCAGCCATGGTGTTGATGTCTTCAGCGTACTCCATGTACTCCTCAAAGGTCGGGATGCGGCCCAGTGCTGCACCTACCGCTGCCAGCTCGGCAGAGGACAGGTAAACGTTGGCGCCGTCGCCCAGACGGTTGGGGAAGTTACGCGTTGAGGTCGACATCACAGTGCTCTTGGCAGCAACCCGTGCCTGGTTACCCATACACAGCGAGCAGCCTGGCATCTCGGTGCGAACACCGGCGCGGCCGTAGATGCCGTAGTAACCTTCTTCGGTCAGCTGAGCGGCGTCCATCTTGGTTGGCGGTGCCATCCACAAGCGAGTCGGCAACTGAGTGCCAACCTTCTCCAGAATCTTACCGGCAGCACGGAAGTGGCCGATGTTGGTCATGCACGAACCGATGAACACTTCGTCGATCTTGGTGCCTTGAACATCTTTCAGCGTCTTAACGTCGTCCGGATCGTTCGGGCAAGCCAGTAGCGGCTCTTTGATGGTCGCCAGGTCGATCTCGATCACAGTCGCGTAGTCAGCATCGGCATCGCCTTCCATCAGTACTGGGTTGGCTAGCCACTCTTGCATCGCGGCAACACGACGATTGATGGTGCGCTCGTCGCCGTAGCCCTGTGCAACCATCCACTTCAACATCACGATGTTGGAGTTGAGGTACTCGCGGATCGGTGCTTCGTTGAGCTTGATTGAACAAGCCGCAGCGGAACGCTCGGCAGCCGAGTCAGACAGTTCAAACGCTTGCTCAACTTTCAGGTCAGGCAGGCCTTCGATCTCAAGGATGCGGCCGGAGAAGACGTTCTTTTTGCCTTCTTTGGCTACGGTCAACTCACCGCTCTGGATCGCTGCGAAAGGGATAGCATTAACCAGATCACGCAGGGTGATGCCTGGTTGCATGTCGCCTTTGAAACGAACCAGTACAGATTCAGGCATATCAAGCGGCATAACGCCAGTAGCTGCTGCGAAAGCAACCAGGCCAGAACCAGCTGGGAATGAGATGCCGATTGGGAAGCGGGTGTGTGAATCGCCGCCGGTGCCGACAGTGTCAGGCAGCAGCATGCGGTTCAGCCAAGAGTGGATAACACCGTCGCCTGGGCGTAGTGAAACACCGCCACGGTTCATGATGAAGTCGGGCAGGGTGTGGTGAGTATTGACGTCAACAGGCTTCGGGTAAGCCGCAGTGTGGCAGAACGACTGCATCGTCAGGTCGGCTGAGAAGCCCAGGCAAGCCAGATCTTTCAGCTCGTCACGGGTCATCGGGCCGGTGGTGTCCTGGGAACCCACGGTGGTCATCTTAGGCTCACAGTAAGTGCCGGGACGGATGCCCTCGACGCCGCATGCTTTACCAACCATCTTCTGCGCCAGGGAGTAACCCTTGCCGGTGTCTACTGGATCAATCGGTACGGCGAACAGTTCAGTAGTCGGTAGGCCCAGCGCTTCACATGCCTTGGCTGTCAGGCCACGACCGATGATCAGTGGGATACGACCACCAGCCTGAACTTCGTCAAACAGAACCGGTGTCTTCAGTGCGAACTCACTGATCACATCGCCAGCTTCGTTCTTGACCACACCTTCGTATGGGTAAACGTCGATCACGTCGCCCATGTTCATCTTGGCAACGTCCATCTCGATCGGCAGGGCGCCAGCATCTTCCATGGTGTTGAAGAAGATCGGAGCGATCTTGCTGCCGAAGCAGTAACCGCCAGCGCGCTTGTTGGGGATGTTGGGGATATCATCGCCCATGAACCACAGCACTGAGTTGGTGGCAGACTTACGTGAAGAACCGGTACCAACCACGTCGCCGATGTAAGCCAGCTGATGGCCCTTCTTCTGCAGCTCTTCGATCTGCTTAATAGGACCGACAGTGCCGTCGACATCGGGGTTGATGCCGTCACGGGCGATCTTCAGCATCGCGTTAGCGTGCAGTGGGATATCAGGGCGGGTGAACGCGTCTGGAGCCGGCGACAGGTCGTCGGTATTGGTCTCACCAGTGACCTTGAAGACGGTCAGGGTGATCTTGTCAGCCAGTGCGGGCTTAGAAGTAAACCACTCAGCAGCAGCCCAGGATTCGATGATCTGCTTGGCGAATGTGTTGCCCGCTTTCATCTTCTCTTCGACATCGTGGAAAGCATCAAACATCAGCAAGGTGTGAGACAGCGCTTTAACGGCAGTCGGTGCCAGCTCGTTGTCGTCCAGTGCGTCGATCATCGGTGTGATGTTGTAACCACCCAGCATGGTGCCGAGTAGCTCAACAGCCTTGATCTTGCTGATCAGTGGTGATGTGGCTTCACCTTTGGCAACAGCAGCCAGGAATCCTGCTTTAACGTAAGCAGCCTGGTCAACACCGGCAGGGACACGGTTTTCCAGCAGGTCGGTGATGAACTGCTCTTCGCCAGCAGGCGGGTTTTTGAGTAACTCAACCAGAGCGGCGGTTTGATCTGCGTCTAGTGCTTTTGGTGGTACGCCCAGTGCAGCGCGTTCTTCGGCATGTTTGCGGTAAGCTTCTAGCACGTTATAGCCCTCGTTTTCCGGCAGAGGCGCGCTGTGGTAGCGGCAGAGACTCCGGCGGTGTTTTCAAAGTCGATGGTTCGGATTGATATTTGCGGGTGGAGATTCTAGCTGAAATAGCCAATTAAGTTAAGTATTGTCGACAATCTCAGGCCTAATACTTTGGCTGTGTATGAGTGTTAATTGTTGAAAATAAAAGGTATTTCTATAGGTTATGATCGTTATGCAGATTAATTATATTGGTCTGTATCTCGACATAGCGGCTAAACCGTTTGAGAATGTGGTTTGTTTACGCCTCTATCAATTTATGCCACCTGACGAATTTGTTTGGGTCTGCCGAGTGATTTCATGACTGTTCCTGCGCTTAACCCTGCCCACCAAAAGCTGCTCGATCCTATTTATCAGTTTCTGCAATGCCAAACCCCCGATGGGTGGGTCGACGTTGCGCTGCAGCAGCAGGATATCCTGCTGATCGATCATGCCAATTGCGAGAAGAAAGCGGCCAGCATGGCGATGAGTTTGATTCACAAATATCGCGAACGTGGCGAACTGCTGATCAAAATGGCGCGGTTGGCGCGTGAAGAGTTACTGCACTTTACCCAGGTGTTGGCGATCATGAATAAACGTGGTGTCCACTATGACCATGTCACCGCATCGCGTTACGGTGCGGGCTTTCAGAAGCACGTACGTACCTATGAGCCGGCAGCGCTGGTGGATAAGCTGATTATTGGTGCTTACATCGAAGCGCGGTCGTGTGAGCGGTTTGCCAAGCTGGCTCCGCATTTAGATGAAGACTTACAGCGTTTTTATCTGTCACTGCTCAAATCCGAATCTCGGCATTATCGCGATTATCTATCACTGGCTCAGCTATATGCAGACGAAGATATTACGCCTCGCGTCGAAGCGCTGGGTGAGGTTGAGCGTGAGTTAATCGAGGCTCCCGATAGCCAATTTCGTTTTCACAGTGGAACACCCGCTTAACAGGGTTTCCGGTACTGTGAGAGGTCGTTGTTAGCAGGGCGTGGGCAGGTCGTTGTTAGTAGATCATTGCCGCGCCCGGACTGATGATGCTTAACACCTCAAGGGCTTCGATATTGGTCTCCAGCGCTACGGTATTGAGATCGTCAAGGCTAAGAGCAAAATCGTCCAGGGCAATAGAATCGAGTTGATCAAGGTGTTGCTTGATTTGACCGTCTTTGACTTCAGGCTCCATGCAGTTGGTGACCTGTAGGGCCAGATTTAACAGATGACATTCGTTGACGAAGCTGTCGCTGGCTTCGGGGTTATGCTGATATTTGACCGGGACCCATAGCCGTGCCGGTAGGTGCCAGTGTTCTAGTAATTCCGCGCCTAATTCGGAGGCGCTGAATCCCAGCCACTCATGTTCCAGGACTTCGAGTTTTGCATCGCGGGCACGTGATGCTTCGAGCAGCTCTTCGTACTCCTTCGGTAATTGTGTGAGCAAAATCAGCCGGCCGATGTCGTGAAACAGACCGGTCAGGAATTGGGTCTCACCTTTGGTACGATGGGTGATTGACGCCAGTTTTTTTGCGATCAGACCGCTATAAACACTGCGATGCCAAAAGCTGTTCATGTCGATCAGGTCGGTGGATATGTTGTTAAACACCTCGGCTGCCGAAGATGCGAATATCAGCGAGCGTAGCTCCAGCGTGCCGATCAGGTTGATCGCTCTGGCGATCGAGTCAACCTGCGATGGGAAACCATAAAATGCACTGTTGACCAGCTTTAACAGTTGCGCTGACAGTGCCGGATCATGGTTGATCACCTCGCCGATCTCTTCGATCGTGGAGGTGTCTGATTCGATCAGCTCGTTGACCCGGATAACAACGTCTGGCAGTGATACCAGTTGGTCAATGCCATCGATAAGTTCTTTTGGGGTCATAGTTGGCTCCGTCAACAGGTGTCCTGATACTTGCGAG
This sequence comes from Motiliproteus sp., assembly GCA_036961355.1. Taxonomy (GTDB): domain Bacteria; phylum Pseudomonadota; class Gammaproteobacteria; order Pseudomonadales; family Balneatricaceae; genus Motiliproteus. Next base: position 60,318 of record JBALVL010000001.1, on the reverse strand, counting down.
TGTAAGGGCATGAGTAGCATCACGTTATAGCACAGCTCCTGCCTTCTATGCTGTTTTTAGTGGTAGCAACGACCATTGTCTTTGGCTTGGTAGAGCGCCTTGTCGGCATGCTTGAACAGCGTCTGCAGATCATGGCTGCCATCGTCGCTGACCAGACCTATCGATATCGTGATGTTGATGTCTTGTTGTTGGTATTCAAATGGCCACTGGTTGACCGCAATGCGAATCCGTTCAGCGATGTTAAGTGCGGTCCGGGCGTCAGCCTCAGGTACGAATACAGCGAACTCTTCACCGCCGATCCGTCCAAGGATGTCGTAGGAGCGTAGGGCTTGTTGAAAGACGGTGACCATATCGATCAGTACTTGGTCGCCACCGGGGTGACCGTAACGATCATTGATCTGTTTGAAGTGGTCTATGTCGAGCAGCAGTAAAGCGCAGGGCGTTTGTTGCCGGCGATTGTGTTCGAGCTGCAGCTGCGTCTGTTTGAGAAAATTTCGTCGATTGTTAGTGCCGGTCAACTCGTCAGTATCAGCTTGATATTGCAGCCGGTTGGTCAGCTGTCTGAGCTGCTTCTCGTCTTGTTTCTGATGACTAATATCGGTGAAATAGACCAGCATATGGCCGTCATCAAGTATCTGTTCGCTGAGCAGCATCCATCGTCCGTCTTTGGTATCGATTTCAATGGAGCGAAAGGGTTGTTTTCTACGTTTGCTATTAGCATAGGCCAGCCAGTCATCGATATTGTCCGTTTCGATGTTGAGGCCGTCAGGGGCCCGGTGGGTCTGGATGATTTTCTGATTAAAGGTCTTGCCTATTAAGCTATCGGGTTGATCGCAAAACAGCGCGGCAAAGTGTTTGTTAGCATAAATGACTTGGTCATCGGGGCTCAAAATACCGATGCCATCGGCGGTTTGATCGAGTGCAGTGAGCAGCAGAGACTCTAATTGTGATGGCGGCGAGGAGAGGGTCATGACCAATACATCCTACTATTTGGATCAATAGCATACTCAGATTAGTCGGTGTTTACATCTGCTGACGTTAAGCGCTATCGGGGTCGATATCAAAAGAGAGTAGTTGATGACTACCGTCTGGGTGCCAACTCAGGTACCAGCCTTGTTGTTCCCAGTCACCGAGTACGATGCGTTGTTGTTGCTGGTCTTGATGTATGGCAGGCCGGTGAGTATGGCCGTGTACCATGCTTGTCAGGCTGTGTTGCTGGAACTGTCGATTCACTTCGTCGGGGGTGACGTCCATGATCTGGGCCGATTTGTAAATCTTGGCTTTTTTGCTTTTACCCTGAATGCTGCCAGCGATACGAAGCCGCAGTGACAGCGGTATGATGTGTTGCAAGGCGCTGATAAAGCGGCTGCGAATGATCTTGCGATAGCGTTGGTAGGAGATATCTTGCAGACACAGGCTATCACCGTGCATCAGCAACACAGGAGTGCCGTAGAGCTCAATGACAGTGGGGTCATCGAGCAGGGTGGCTCCCGCTTGATGACAGTAACTATGACCAATCAAGAAATCCCGATTGCCGTGCATCAGATAGATCTTGGTGCCTTGTTGGCTAAGTTGTTTTAATCGCTGCGCCACTTCGTCAGATAACGATGTGTGGTTATCGTCGCCGAGCCAGACATTAAAGAAATCACCAAGAATATAGAGCGCTTCGGCGCCTTGTGCCTGCTGGTTGAGAAAATCAAAAAAAGCCCGCGATATATGCGGGCGTTCGATCTGCAGGTGCAGGTCTGAGATAAATAGCGTGGTCATAGGGGTGACCGGCTTACTCGCTGATCTCGGCGGAGGTGATTACAACATCATCAACCGGGACGTCCTGATGACCTGCGCGGCTGGTAGTTTTAGTCGCTTTGATCTGCTCAATCACATCCATGCCGTCGGAGACTTTTCCGAAAACCGCATAGCCCCAGCCTTCTGAGCTCTTGCCAGTGTGATCAAGGAAGGTGTTGTTACCTACGTTGATAAAAAATTGCGCGGTAGCGCTGTGCGGGTCCATGGTGCGGGCCATAGCCAGGGTGCCGATCTCATTGGTAAGTCCGTTGTCAGCCTCGTTTTCAATCGGGGCTAGAGTCTCTTTCTGTTGCATGCCTGGCTCAAAACCGCCGCCTTGGACCATGAACCCGTCAATAACCCGGTGGAAAATAGTACCGTCAAAGAAACCGGAGCGAACATACTCCTGAAAGTTGGCGCAAGTTTTAGGTGCTTTCTCAGTATCGAGTTCGATCTGGATGTCACCAAAGTTTGTGTGCAGGGTGATCATAATTGTTTCCTTATATACGCGTGGTTGCTAACAGCGATGGTCGACCGACGCAGCGCGAAGTCAGCGGTGATTATAGATTGCCGCTTCGTCAATGGGAATCGAAGCGGCGATCGGTGCTGATGTGTCGTACTTATGGCAGCGCTACGGCATCAAGGATAATGATTGGCCGCGCGGGGACGTCACTGTAACCGTTGTGGCGGGTGGTGCTGGCTTGTTTGATCTGATTGACCACGTTCATCCCTTCAACTATCTCACCAAAGACTGCGTAACCCCAGCGACCGGGAGCGTAATCCAGATTGCTGTTGTTGTTTACGTTGATAAAGAACTGGGCCGTCGCGCTGTGAGGGTCGCTGGTGCGGGCCATTGCGATGGTGCCGATGCGGTTGCTTAGGTTGTTGTCTGATTCATTACGAATGGGTGGGTGGGTAGGGCGCTTTGCCATATCGCTGTCGAAGCCGCCGCCTTGAATCATGAAACCGTTGATTACCCGGTGGAAGATCAGTCCATCGTAGTAGTCGGCTGCAACGTAGGCTAGAAAGTTACTGACGCTCTCCGGTGCTTTTTTGGCATTGAGTTGGATGACGATATTACCAACGTTAGTCTCAAGCCGTACTTTTGTGGGGGTGGCATTGGGATCGATTTCCGGTGCTGTTGCTTCACTGGGGGGCGTTTCGGGGAGGCTCTTTGAGGTAGCTTCGGCCGTATTTGCCAATAGTTGGGTGCTGAAACCGGAGCAGCAGAGTAATAGGCAGCAGAACAATTTTTTCACAGATTTCGTCTCTATCAAGTGGATCAATTTTTCGAGACTGTTAGATGCCATGCAAGCCTTGCGCTGTCAAGTATTTGCGCTATTTGAATGGTCGATTGGCGCGTTGTGTTGCGTTGAGGGAGGGGCAGATGACAAGAGGTGAAAGCAGAGCGAAAACATGAGGTGTAAGGCAGAGCATAAAACAGGAGGGACCGAGTTCGGTGCTGCTACCGGCTTTTTTGGGGCCGGTAACAAACTTACAAAATGATCTTGGCGTATAGAGGGCAGCTATGAATTGCGGTCGAGGTGGCGACGGTCGACCTGTTGGCGACGGTCAGGTCGATCAGGATGAAAACGAGCTTCGGCTCTGCGATCGGCTTGTTGGCGGCGGTCGGCCGGATTACGGCGATTTTTGTGTAGCTGAGGCTGGTGTTGAACGTCCATTCCAGATTCCTTTCTATCCTGGTTGAATTTATGGAGGCGGATTCTAATTAATAATTGATTTATTATCACTATGTGATTTCTGGTTTTTGATCGAGTTAAAGAAAGATAGAGAAGGAATGGTTACGAGGTAGTGGCGGGGTATTTTTCTGGGGGCTAGTGTGTGTTTTCAGGCTTTGGCTTGAATCAAGGCAATCGCTGCGGCTCTCTCCCTTGTGTCAGTCAGTCAGGGTATACTGTCGGGCTTTTTATGGCCTCTGTGGTCCCGGGTTCGGGGCGCGGAGCTTCGTTTACATCCAGTTTGAACAGTCAGAAGGCGTTATGAGCTCTCCAGAAACTTCATCTCAGGTCTCCAATTTCATCGCACAGATTATCGATGAAGACATTAAAAGCGGTAAGCACAGCAAGATTCTGACCCGCTTTCCGCCCGAGCCCAACGGCTATTTGCATATCGGTCATGCCAAATCGATCTGTGTCAATTTTGGTCTTGCAGAGCAGTTTGGCGGTGCTTGTAACTTGCGTTTTGACGATACTAATCCTTCCAAAGAGGAGCAGGAGTTTGTCGACGCGATCAAGGCCGACGTCAAGTGGCTGGGGTTCGAGTGGAATAAAGAAGTTCGCTATGCCTCTGATTATTTTGATCAATTTTATAGCTGGGCGCAGCACCTGATCCGCCAAGGTAACGCTTATGTCTGCGACCTCTCGGCCGAGCAAGCCAGTGAATACCGTGGCTGGGCGACCAAGCCGGGCAAGCCGAGTCCGTTCCGCCAGCGTTCGGTCGAAGAAAACCTCGATCTTCTTGAACGGATGAAGCAGGGTGAATTCGACGAGGGTTCGAAGTCATTACGCGCCAATATCGATATGACCTCACCGAACATGAACCTGCGCGACCCGATGCTCTATCGCATTCGTAAGCAACACCACCATCAGACCGGTGACAAGTGGAATATCTACCCGACCTACGATTTTGCCCACGGTCAGGAAGACGCGATAGAGGGTGTTACCCATTCGATCTGCACCATGGAGTTCGCCGATCACCGGCCGTTGTACGAATGGTTTCTGGAAAACCTGCCGGTTCCCAGTAAGCCCGCTCAATATGAGTTTGGCCGGCTCAATCTGAACTACACGGTCACCAGCAAACGTAAACTCAAACAGTTAGTCGACGAACAGGCGGTATCGGGTTGGGATGACCCTCGGATGCCGACCATCTCGGGTCTACGTCGTCGCGGGTTTACTGCGGCATCGTTGCGTAATTTCTGTAACTCGCTGCCGGTTGCCAAGGCCGGTGGTGTGGTAGATATCGCCCAGCTGGAGTTTGCGATCCGAGATGATCTCGATAAAAACGCGCCGCGGGCGATGTGTGTGCTCGACCCGATTAAGGTCGTGGTGAGCAACTTTGCCGAGCATATCGACGGTGCGGTACAGACCATGGATGCGCCTGCTCACCCGAAGATCGATCTGGGGCGGCGTCAGTTACCTTTTACCGCCGAGTTGTATATCGACCGGGCCGACTTCAGCGAAGACACCACACTATCACGCAAGAAGTTCAAACGGCTGGTGCTGGGTGAGTACGTGCGTCTGCGCGGTGCTTACGTGATCAGGGCCGATGAAGTGATCAAAGATGATGCCGGAGCGATCGTCGAGATCCGCACCAGCTTGGTGCCGGGCACCGTTGGAGAGAACCCACCCGAGGGGATGAAGCCGCGCGGTGTGATCCATTGGGTATCGGCCACCGAAGGCAAACAAGCGACTGTACGGGTTTATGACCGGTTGTTTAACCATCCGGCGCCCGATGCTGCACCTAAGGACGGCAGCGAAACAGATTTTATGCAGCATTTTAATGCCGATTCTTTCACCGAGCTAAAGAACTGCTGGGTTGAACCGGGCCTGGCGCAGGCTGAGCCCGAGTCGCGTTTCCAGTTTGAGCGTGAGGGTTACTTTGTTGCCGATCGTTACAATCATAACGCCGAGCAACCGGTGTTTAACAAGACCATCGGTCTGCGTGATACCTGGGCTAATAAATAGTTGGGCCAATAATATAGTTAGGTGAAGAAATACCTGAGAGAAAAAAATCGGCAGGTATTGGTTTTACCGCGCCCTTCTTCTCCCTCAAAAAAAGTTGCGCTAACCGCTAACCGCTAACGGATGAGAATAGAAAAGACCATGAGTTTACAGATCTACAACACGCTGACCCGCCAGAAAGAAGTTTTCACCCCGATCGAGCCGGGCAAGATCCGGATGTATGTCTGCGGCATGACGGTATATGACTACTGCCATCTGGGCCATGCGCGGGTGTTGGTAGCGTTTGATGTGATTACCCGTTACCTGCGCGCCAGCGGCTACGACGTCCATTACGTACGCAATATTACCGACGTCGACGACAAGATCATTAGGCGTGCCAGTGAAAATGACGAGAGCTGTGACAACCTGACCGAGCGTTTTATCGCCGCCATGCACGAAGATGAAGCGCGCTTGGGTGTGCTGTCGCCGACAGAAGAGCCGCGTGCGACCGCGCATATGTCGCAGATCATCGCCATGAATGAAGCCTTGATCGACAAGGGTTTTGCTTATGCTGCCGATAATGGCGACGTCTATTACCGGGTCGATAAGTTCGACGGTTACGGCAAGCTAACCAACCGTAATCTCGATGATATGCAGGCGGGTGCGCGGGTCGAGGTTAACGAATCAAAAGAGAATCCGTTCGATTTTGTGCTGTGGAAAGCGGCCAAGCCGGGCGAGGTCAGCTGGCAGTCACCTTGGGGGGAAGGGCGTCCGGGCTGGCATATCGAGTGCTCGGCGATGTCCAAGTGCTGCCTGGGTGATACCTTTGATATCCACGGTGGTGGTCCCGACCTGCCGTTCCCGCATCACGAGAACGAGATTGCACAAAGTGAAGCGGCCAATGGGGTTAAGTTCGTTAATACCTGGATGCACGCCGGTGCGGTGCGGGTTAATAAAGAAAAGATGTCCAAGTCGTTGGGTAACTTCTTTACCATTCGCGAAATTCTCGATAGCTACGATCCAGAGGTGGTGCGTTATTTTCTGACCATGGGACACTACCGCAGTCAGATCGATTACTCCGAAGCCAGTCTGAAAGAGGCCAAGGGAGCGTTGGATCGTTTTTATCACGCGTTGCGTGGCGTCGCGCTGGTTGATGAGGGTGAGCTGGAGAATGATTTCGACAGCCGTTTTCGAGCGGCAATGGACGATGATTTTAATAGCGCCGGTGCGGTGTCAGTGTTGTTTGAAGCGGTCCGTGAAATTAACAAAATCAAAGATCAGGACGCGGTGCTGGCCGGGCGTTGGGCGTCACAGCTCAAACGATTGGCTGCCATTGTTGGCTTGCTGCAGCAAGATCCTGAGGTCTATCTACAAGGTGGGCAGGGCGGGCAAAGCGCCGAAGGGCCAGGTGCTGAAACGATCGATGCATTGATTGCCGAACGGGCTCAGGCCAAGAAGGATCGGAATTTTGGCCGCGCCGATGGTATTCGCGACGAGTTGAAGGCACAGGGTATCGTGCTTGATGATGCTCGCGGAGGGAGCACGACCTGGCGACGCGAGGGCTAGTTACTTGTGATTTGAGCAAAAAAAACCGCCAATGGCGGTTTTTTTATGCCTTGTGAAAAAACGTCAGTCGTTGTGTAGCTCGTCTGCTGCGTATAGCGTACTTTCCATCAATGTGGCTACCGTCATTGGTCCAACACCGCCGGGCACCGGTGTGATCCAGCCGGCACGCTTGGCGGCGCTGTCGTACTCAATGTCACCGACTAATTTGCCGCTATCTAGGCGGTTGATGCCGACATCAATGACGATGGCACCTTCTTTGATCCACTCGCCCTTGACCAGTCCCGGCTTGCCCACGCCAACTACGACAATATCAGCCTGCGCGACTTTCTGATCGAGGTTCTTGGTAAAGCGGTGGGTGGTAGTGACAGTGACGCCAGCCAGTAGCAGTTCCAGTGACATCGGCCGGCCGACAATGTTAGATGCGCCGACCACGCAGGCATCAAGGCCTCGGATTGCGACACCGGTCGATTCCAGTAGTGTCATTACGCCTTTCGGTGTGCAAGGGCGAAGTACCGGCATTCGTGCGGCTAAACGGCCAAGATTATAGGGGTGGAAGCCGTCGACATCTTTGTCGGGGCGGATACGCTCCAGCACCTGGTTGGAATCAAGATGGGCAGGCAGGGGGAGTTGAACCAGGATGCCATCGATATCGGTGGTGTCATTGAGCTGATCGATTAGCGTCAGAAGTTCGTTCTGGGGGGTTGTGGCGGGCAGATCGTAGGCGGTAGAAATAATACCAACTTCTTCGCAAGCACGGCGCTTATGGCTAACATAGACCTGCGAAGCGGGGTCTGCGCCGATCAGCACAACGGCCAGTCCGGGTGCACGCTTGCCTTGCTCTTGTCGGCGTTGAACGCCTACTTTTACTTTCTGTCTAACCTGGGCGGCGACTTTTTTGCCGTCGATGATCTGAGCGCTCATGAACCCTGCCTGTATACCCGCTCCTTATTGAGAGAGGGTGGTGACTGATGAAGGTGTTGATACCGAACTAGGAGATCGCCGTTGTAGTCGGTGCTGAAACTGATATCGGTGTTTACTGCTGAAAAATCGAGGCGTGATTTTCGCATGGAAAGCGGGTCAGGCAAAGTTAGGTCGATTGATTAGCGATAATTAGTTTGCTGCTGACGTAGGTCAAAATAGGGCTGTCGGTTATAACAACAAAAAAGGGGGTTAAAGGTGTTGACCTGAAAAATACTCAGCTGTAATATGCGCACCTCGTTGAGACGAACACGGTCTTAACGGGATGTGTCGGGGTATAGCGCAGTCTGGTAGCGCGCCTGCTTTGGGAGCAGGATGTCGGGAGTTCGAATCTCTCTACCCCGACCAATTTTCTGTCTCGGTTCTTCTGAGGCGAATGCAGGATTTTCTGTGCGCCCTTAGCTCAACTGGATAGAGCTCCGCCCTTCTAAGGCGGAGGTTACAGGTTCGAATCCTGTAGGGCGTGCCACAAGCGCCTGCAGCATTGATGGTGGGCGTAGCTCAGTTGGTAGAGCCCCGGATTGTGATTCCGGTGGTCGTGGGTTCGAGCCCCATCGTCCACCCCATTCTTTGCTGGCACTCTTTTTTTGCGGACGTGGTGGAATTGGTAGACACGCCAGATTTAGGTTCTGGTGCCGAAAGGTGTGGGAGTTCGAGTCTCCCTGTCCGCACCAAGTGTTCTCTTTGTTGTATCCTTTTTTTACTCTCTGTTTTTTCTGTTTTCTCGGCTGCTGTCGTCGGCTTTGTCGTTCTGTTGCTTTAGTTGTTACGGTTTGGTTGGTCTGCTTGCTAGTGCATTCTGAATAGTTTTCGCAGATACGGTGATTTATTCCGACGGCGCTTGACTCTGTTGCTGCGATAGCTGAAAATTTCGTCCTTTTAAATTTGGCTGATAGTAGCCGCGATTGCGGTTTGCTTAAAATATGAGCAGTCAGTGTTAATTCTTTTGTGAGGAAAATCCATGCAAGTTTCTGTTGAGACGACTTCTTCCCTTGAGCGTCAAATGACGGTCACCGTTCCTGCTGAGCGGATTGAGAATGATGTCGCTAGTCGCTTAAAACAGACTGCGCGCACTGCTCGTATTGATGGCTTTCGTCCGGGTAAGGTACCAATGAAGGTACTTAAACGTCGTTATGGTCAAGGTGTTCGCCAGGAAGTTTTGGGTGAAGTGATTCAAAGTTCTTTCTATGAGGCAGTGACTCAAGAGAAGCTTAAACCAGCTGGCGGCCCAAACATTGAGCCTAAACAAGCCGATGAGGGGCAAGACTTTCAGTACGTAGCCACTTTTGAGGTGTATCCGGAAGTTGAGCTTGCTGATTTCTCTGTCGCTGAAGTCGAGAAGGAGACCTCCGAGGTTTCTGAGTCTGATGTTGAAGAGATGGTTGCGACCCTGCGTAAGCAGCAATCGGGTTGGAACGAAGCCGATCGTGCTGCCGAAGATGGTGACCGTCTGAATATCGACTTTGAAGGGTTCAAGGGCGGCGAAGCTTTTGATGGTGGTAAGGCTGAAGGCCATGATTTGGTTTTGGGTTCAAGTACCATGATTCCTGGGTTTGAAACGGGTCTTATCGGTAAGAAAGCTGGTGACGATGTTGAGTTGGATCTGTCGTTTCCTGAGGAGTATCACTCTGAAGAGCTTGCCGGTCAGGCCGTTTCCTTCAAAATTAAGGTGAACTCTGTTTCTGCACCTGAGCTGCCCGAGCTAAATGCTGAGTTCTTCAGCAAGTTTGGTATTGATGAGACTGATATCGACGGTTTCAAGAAAGAGATCACTAAAAACATGGAGCGCGAAGTTAAGCAAGCGCTACGTGCCAAGGTTAAAAATATTGTTCTCAATGAGTTGGTTAAAGTGAACAGCGTCGATGTTCCTAAAGCGTTGATCGACAGCGAAGTTGATCGCCTGCGTCAGCAAGCGGTACAGCAGTTTGGTGGTGGTGCTGAGATTGATGCGAGTGCGCTGCCTGCTGAGTTGTTTAGCGAGCAGGCTAAGAACCGTGTTGCTATCGGGTTGTTGGTTGGTGAACTGATCCAAAGCAACGAGCTGAAAGCCGATGAGGACCGTGTTCGTACAACGGTTGATGAGATGGCTGAAACGTATCAGCAGCCTCAAGAAGTTGTTGACTATTACTATGGTAATCCAGAGCAGTTGGCTCAGGTTGAAGCGTTGGTGTTGGAAGATCAGGTTGTCGACCTGCTGTTGAGTCAGGCCAAGGTGACTGAGAAAGCCGTGAGTTATCAGGACGCGATCAAGCCTGCAGCGCAGGAGCCGGTTGAAGGTGAAGCTGAAGAGGCTGCTGCCGAGTAACGCAGCGCACTTTCGACTAACCGGTTGAATCCGGCGTAACAAAATAACGGCAGCTGGCGAAATCGCCCCTGCCGTTTTTTGACGCTGTAACTTTGCTCCGGTTTTTTGATCGAATGGCTGGTTGATTTGGTCAGTTTGACGTTATAGTGCGTAGCATTGCTGAATCGGTGTGATTTCTAACACAATTTTTAATGACAGAATAAAAGTAAGGACAGTATATGCAGAGCGATATTACCAGCGGTAGCAGTATTATCACCTCATCCGGCTTGGTGCCGATGGTGGTCGAGCAGACTGCGCGTGGCGAGCGTTCCTACGATATCTATTCACGGCTGCTTAAAGAGCGGGTTATCTTCCTGGTGGGTCAGGTTGAAGATCATATGGCCAATCTGGTTGTCGCACAGCTGCTGTTCCTTGAGTCTGAAAATCCTGATAAGGATATTCACCTGTATATCAACTCACCGGGCGGTTCGGTAACTGCGGGATTGTCGATCTACGATACCATGCAGTTCATCAAGCCCGATGTCAGTACGATGTGTCTTGGGCAGGCTGCTAGTATGGGGGCTTTGCTGCTAGCTGGTGGTGCTGCGGGTAAGCGTTACTGCTTGCCGAATTCACGGATGATGATTCATCAGCCGTTGGGTGGTTATCAGGGGCAGGCGACCGATATCGAGATCCATACCCGTGAAATTTTGACCATTCGCGAGAAGCTTAATCGCATTTTGGCTGGTCATACCGGACAATCGCTTGAGACTATTGGTCAAGATACCGAGCGCGATAATTTCATGGATGCCTCGACGGCGGTTGATTACGGTCTGATTGACCAAGTGGTCGACAAGCGAACCAGCGATTGACGCGCTAAAATTAGTCCATATCTTTTTTGAAATCCGGGCGCTGTGATGTTGTTAAGCCTGTTGAGTGTGATGAGGAAGTTTAATGTCCGATGATGTGACCGGTAAAGGTGGCGACGGTAAGCTGCTGTACTGCTCTTTCTGTGGCAAGAGCCAGGATGAAGTACGTAAATTAATAGCGGGCCCGTCTGTATTTATCTGTGATGAGTGTGTTGATCTGTGCAATGACATCATCAGTGAGGAGGTGCAGGAGGTTGGAGCGGAAGAGTCCAGTGATCAGCTGCCAGCTCCGCAAGAGATTAAGCTGACGCTGGATGAGTATGTTATTGGCCAGGAGAAGGCTAAGAAAGTACTGTCTGTTGCTGTTTATAACCATTACAAGCGACTGCGGTATCAGAGTGAGCAGGACGGCGTTGAGCTAGGCAAGAGTAATATCTTGCTAATTGGCCCTACAGGTAGTGGTAAAACGTTGTTGGCACAAACGCTGGCGCGGTTGCTTGATGTGCCTTTCACCATCGCTGATGCAACGACACTAACCGAAGCGGGTTATGTCGGTGAGGATGTCGAGAATATCATCCAGAAGCTGCTGCAGAAGTGCGACTACGATGTTGATAAGGCCCAGAGGGGAATTGTCTATATCGATGAGATCGACAAGATCTCCCGCAAGTCTGATAACCCGTCTATCACCCGCGATGTCTCTGGTGAAGGGGTGCAGCAGGCGCTGTTGAAGCTGATTGAGGGTACGGTTGCTTCGGTGCCGCCTCAAGGCGGACGTAAGCACCCCCAGCAGGAGTTCCTGCAGGTTGATACCTCGAATATCCTATTCATCTGTGGCGGCGCGTTTGCCGGGCTGGAGAAGGTGATTCAGGACCGCTCTGAGAAGAGCAGTATCGGTTTCTCCGCTTCTGTCAGCTCCAAGGAAACTGCTAAGTCTGTGGGCGAAACGTTGCTCGATATCGAAGCTGAAGATTTGGTTAAATACGGACTGATTCCTGAGTTTGTCGGTCGCTTACCGATGATTGCGACTCTGACTGAATTGGATGAGGATGCGTTGATTCAGATTTTGACAGAGCCTAAGAATGCACTGACACGTCAGTATCAAAAGCTGTTTGAGATGGAAGGTGCCGAAATCGATTTTCGTGAGGAATCACTGAAAGCGATTGCTAAAAAAGCGATGGAGCGTAAAACCGGTGCCCGAGGTCTGCGCTCCATCCTCGAAGCGGCGTTGCTGGATATCATGTTTAAGCTGCCTTCGCTGGATAACGTTAGCAAAGTGGTGATCGATGAGGGCGTGATTCTTGAAGAATCCGAGCCGTTGATGATCTATGATAGTGCAGAGCCTGCCAAAGCCGCGCCGGACGATTAGCGCGGATTGTCAAAAAAGGGCCTGCGGGCCCTTTTTTATTGTCTGAAGTTTCTGATAGGGCTTGTAATAGCATCTGCTGCCCCAATCTCTGTTTCGTTACAGTCGGTCACTGTTGTATTTACACTCGCTCGGGTATGGCTGTTATCCGGGTTTATCTGCTTCTGAGGCACCCCGTATGGAACTTGAAAAATCGTCTGACGCACCTGTCAATTCAGAGTTGCCGTTATTACCGTTGCGTGATGTTGTTGTCTACCCCCATATGGTAATTCCGTTGTTTGTTGGGCGTGAAAAATCGATCAAAGCGCTCGAGCAGGCGATGGATGGCGACAAAGAAATTCTGCTGGTGGCGCAAAAAAATGCCTCCGTTGATGAGCCCAGTTCGGCCGATATTTTCTCGGTAGGAACCGTTGCTAATATTCTGCAGTTGCTCAAGCTACCGGATGGTACTGTCAAAGTGTTGGTGGAAGGTGCTTACCGGGCTGCCATCGATGAGGTGATCGAGACCGAACAAAGCTGGATGGCCAAATACCATGAGCTACCGGTCACCGATTTGGGTGATGAGGGGGTGGTGTTTATTCGTACCGCGCTATCTCAATTTGAGCAGTATGTGCAGCTCAATAAGAAGATTCCGTCGGAGGTGGTCTCGTCGCTGGCATCGATCGACAATCCACTACGTCTGGGCGATACCATCGCTGCGCACGTCACGGCCAAGCTTGAAGAGAAACAGCATCTGTTGGAGATGACCGATACCCGAGATCGCCTTGAACATCTGATGGCGCTGATGGAGTCTGAAATAGACTTGGTCAACGTCGAGAAGCGGATCCGGGGTCGGGTCAAGAAACAGATGGAGAAGAGCCAGCGCGAGTATTATCTCAACGAGCAGATGAAAGCGATTCAGAAAGAGTTGGGAGATCTCGATGATGCTGGACCCAATGAGATTGAGCAACTCCGGCAGAAGATCGATGATGTTGGCATGTCCAAGGAAGCCAAAGATAAGGCGGTCAATGAATACAACAAGTTAAAGATGATGTCGCCGATGTCGGCTGAGGCTACTGTGGTGCGTAGCTATATCGACTGGATGGTGAGTCTGCCATGGAAAAAACGTAGTAAAGTACGCCACGATTTGGCCAAAGCTGAATTGGTACTTGATGCCGATCACTATGGGTTGGAAGAGGTGAAAGAGCGGATTCTTGAATACCTCGCGGTACAGCAACGGGTGCGTAAGCTCAAAGGACCTGTGCTCTGTCTGGTTGGCCCTCCTGGGGTTGGTAAGACCTCGCTGGGACAGTCAATTGCTCGTGCCACGAATCGTAAGTATGTACGCATGGCGCTGGGCGGAGTTCGTGATGAGGCAGAGATCCGTGGTCATCGTCGAACTTATATCGGTTCAATGCCGGGTAAATTGTTGCAGAAGATCGCCAAAGTTGAGGTGAAGAATCCGCTGTTCTTGCTCGATGAGATCGATAAGATGGGTATGGATCAGCGTGGTGATCCGGCATCTGCACTGCTTGAGGTGCTTGATCCGGAACAGAACCACACTTTTAATGACCATTATCTTGAAGTCGATTACGATCTTTCCGATGTGATGTTTGTCTGTACTTCTAACTCGATGAATATTCCGGGTCCGCTGCTCGATCGGATGGAGATCATCCGTATTCCTGGTTACACCGAAGATGAGAAGGTGAAAATTGCCGAGCGTTATTTGGTGCCCAAGCAGCTTAAGACTAATGGCCTGAAAGAGGGTGAAGTAAGTCTGTCTGAAGATGCGGTCAGGGATATGGTGCGGTATTACACGCGTGAGGCGGGTGTTCGCGGGCTCGAACGTGAGATCGCCAAGGTGTTGCGTAAGGTGGTTAAAGAAAAGGCTTTAAAACAGATTGGCGATGAGCCTAAGGCTATTGGTGTTGCTGATCTGGAGCACTATAGCGGGGTTCGCAAGCATAGCTTTGGCGTGGCTGAAGAGAAAGATGTCGTCGGCCAGGTAACCGGGCTTGCCTGGACTCAGGTGGGCGGCGAAATTTTGACCATTGAATCGGCAGTGGTACCGGGCAAGGGGCGTCAGATTCATACCGGCTCACTTGGCGATGTGATGAAAGAATCGATTCAAGCGGCGTTAACGGTGGTACGAAGCCGTGCTGCTGTGCTGGGGATCGAAGCTGATTTTCATGAAAAACATGATATCCATATTCATGTGCCCGAAGGTGCGACCCCAAAAGATGGCCCTAGCGCCGGTATCGGCATGTGCACCGCGTTGGTTTCTGCTCTGACCGATATTCCGGTTCGTTCCGACGTGGCAATGACGGGTGAAATCACCCTGCGAGGCCAGGTTTTGCCGATTGGTGGGCTGAAAGAAAAGCTACTGGCGGCGCACCGTGGTGGTATTAAAACGGTGCTTATTCCGGATGAAAATTTGCGGGACTTAAAGGAAATTCCCGACAATATCAAGCAAGAACTCGACATTAAGGCGGTTAAGTGGATCGATGAGGTGTTGGAAATAGCTTTATCTCATCAACCTAAACCTCTCAAGAGTCAAGCGGTAAAAACAGTATCAGCTAAGAAAAAACCTGCCAAGACTGTTCGAGGTCAAATAAGTACCCATTAAGCTGTAAGCCGCGTATTTTGTTGGTTTGTCAGCTTGACAGTGGATTTAGGCAGTTGGTATAAAGTGCCTCGGAAAGTTCGGTTGGGCATGGCTTTAGATCAAAAAAATATATTTTCTTAGAAGGGGAATTTAAGTGAATAAGTCTGAGTTGATTGATGCGATTGCCGCATCTGCGGATCTGTCGAAAGCATCAGCAGGTCGTGCACTGGATGCAGCATTGGACGCTGTAACCGGTGCGTTGAAAGGTGGCGATAGCGTTGCGTTAGTAGGTTTTGGTACTTTTTCTGTAAAAGAGCGCGCGGCACGTACTGGCCGTAACCCTCAAACCGGTAATCCGATTGAGATCGCTGCTGCTACAGTTCCTGCTTTCAAAGCAGGTAAAGCGTTGAAGGATGCGGTCAACTAATTGATCCGTTGACTGGTTGCCTGCCTCAACGTAGGCAGCCGAATTTGGAGCGGTAGTTCAGTTGGTTAGAATACCGGCCTGTCACGCCGGGGGTCGCGGGTTCGAGTCCCGTCCGTTCCGCCAAATTTTAAAAGGCGCATCAACAGGATGCGCTTTTTTTTTATACCCCAGTTACAGTCGATTCAGGGTGATGATTTATTGGCTTTTATTGCCAGGTTGTCATCCCTGAGCGTTATGCCAGACAGAGGGCAGCATGCTTCAAAGTATGAGAGAGGGTTCCCAGGGAATCATCGCTAAAATTATTGTCGGTTTTATTATCGTTACCTTCGCTCTGTGGGGCGTTGACTCGTTGATGGGCCTGGCGACTGATCCGGGAGCGCCTGTCACTGTTAATGGCGTTGAGATCAGCGAAGCTGAAATTCAGAACGGCGTCGAGATGCAGCGTCGCCAGTTGTTGGCTCGTATGGGTGAAAATGCTGATCCGTCGCTGCTTGAAGATAACCTGTTACGAGGCATGGTGATTGAAGGGTTGATCGAACAGTCGTTGTTGCTGCAGTCTGCCGAGCAAAAGGGGCTGTCTGTTAGTCAGCAAACGTTGGATCAGGTCATTCTGCAAACACGTGAATTCCAGGTGGAAGGGCAATTTGATCGTGACCAGTTCAACGCGATGATGCGCAATGCGGGTCTGACGCCGTTGATGTATCGTGAATTGTTGCGTAAAGAGATGCTGATGGGGCAGGAGCAAAGTGCGATTGCAGCTACCGCTTTTGCATTACCGAGCGAGGCACAGACGGTGTCGGCTATCGATCGTCAAACCCGTGATGCGCGCTTTCAGGTATTACCGCTAGCGTTGGTTGAAGCGAATGTTGCCGTTAGCGATAGTGAGGTTTCTGAGCATTACCAGGCCAATCAGGCTGGCTATATGTCGCAGGAGCAAGTATCCCTTTATTATATCGAACTCAACCGCAGCGATCTTATCGATGATGTCGTAATTGACGAAGCCGAGCTGCAGACGCAGTTTGATCAGTTAGTCGCCGGCTTTGAAGGTCAGGAAGCGCGTGATGCTGCTCATATCCTGATTGCATTAAGTTCGGAGCGTAGTGCTGATGAGGCCAAGTCGCTGGCCGATCAGGTTGCTACGGAGCTTAATCAAGGTGCTGAGTTTGCTGCGTTGGCTGAGAAATATTCTGACGACAGCGGTTCGGCAGCATCTGGCGGCGAGCTAGGGTTGGTTGAAAAAGGCGTGATGGTTCCCGCGTTTGAAGATTCCCTGTTTGCACTGCAAGCTGGACAGGTTTCGACCCCGGTAGAGACCGAGTTTGGTTTTCACCTGATTAAGCTTAATCGTATCGATCAGGGTGAGCCGCCCGCGTTCGAGGTGGTTCGTGCCGAGCTTGAAGCGGAGCAGCGTGAGCAAAAATCTGAAGCGCGCTTTGTTGAACTGTCGGAGCAGCTGGCAGATATAAGTTTCTCTTCGGGTGATCTGCAGGAGCCTTCGCAAGTGCTGAGCCTGCCTGTTTCGAGTACGGGGCTGTTCGGTCGTGAGGGTGGTGAAGATCCGCTCAGCGCTGAGCCACGGGTGCTTAAAGCGGCGTTTGCTGAAGATGTGCTAAGTAATGGTCATAATTCTGAATTGATTGAACTGGATCGTGATCGGGTCGTTGTGATTCGCCTCAAACAGTATCAGCCCGCGCGGACTCAGGCGCTGGACGAAGTTCGCCCTGCGATCGTTGCACAGTTGAAGCAGCAAAAAGCGCAAGTGGATCTTCGACAGCAGGCGGATACTCTATTGGCTGCCGCTCAGATGCAGACAGCAAATGAAGCCATTGTTGAGCCTTGGCAGCAGCAACTTGCGATCGCGCGTTCAGACACGTCATTGGATTCACAGTTGGTTACAGAGCTGTTTAAAATGGCTAGACCTGCTGCGGATCAGTTGAGTTGGCAGGTTATTGGGCTTTCTGACGGTAACGTTGCCGTGGTTGGGTTGAGCGCGGTTAATGTCGGTGCTCCCATCGACGGCCAGCAATTACAGGCGCTGTCAGGTTTTCTGGCCAGTCGTAAAGGGCAGTCAGATTACTACGATATGCTGCGTAACATGAAAGCCGGGGCTGAGGTTGAGCGCCGTTAAACGATCTCTGTGAGATCGACCAAGGGAGCCGTTGGCTCCCTTTTTGGTTGTGCAGCACCACGCCGCTAAAGGTCAGGACAGAGAGGCATCTATGACTCTGATACTAGGTATCGATCCCGGTTCACGAATTACCGGCTACGGCGTGATTAATGTGGTGGGTGGTCGACAAGACTATGTTGCCAGTGGCTGTATTCGGATTAAAGGGGACTATCTTCCGGACCGCCTCAAGCAGGTGTATGAAGGGGTAGTAGAGCTTATCACGCTGTACAGCCCTCAAGAGATGGCCATTGAGCAAGTGTTCATGGCGCGCAATCCCGATTCAGCACTCAAACTTGGCCAGGCACGCGGTGCTGCGATCGTTGCTGGCGCGACTCAGGGGTTGCCGATAGCCGAGTATGCCGCACGGGCGGTGAAGCTGGCCGTGGTGGGTACTGGGGCGGCGAAAAAGGCTCAGGTCCAGCATATGGTCAGTTCTATTCTGAAGTTGCCTGGTTTGCCACAGGAAGACGCTGCCGATGGTTTGGCTATAGCGCTTTGCCACGCATACACCCGTCAGAGCCAGATCCGCTATGCGGGGGTCGAACGCTCCTCCCGTTCTCGGCGTTAGTCAGCGCCGTCTTATTAAGCTTTGGGCGAATAGTAGCGCCAAGATGACACAAATAGGAGATAGAGATGATCGGCAGGCTCAAAGGGACACTGCTAGAGAAACAACCACCGCAGGTACTGATCGATGTGCAAGGGGTTGGTTATGAGGTAGAGGCACCGATGAGCACTATTTTCGGCCTGCCTGCCTTGGGTCAAGAGGTGTTGCTGCATACCCATTTTGTTGTGCGTGAAGATGCGCAACTGCTGTTCGGTTTTGCCAGTAAACAGGAACGGGCGCTGTTTAGGACCCTGATAAAAGTGAATGGTGTTGGCCCCAAGATGGCGATTGGGATTTTATCGGGGATCGGTGCCGATGATTTTGCTCGCTGTGTTAACCACGATGACAGTGCAGCGCTGGTGAAGATCCCAGGTGTTGGTAAGAAAACTGCCGAGCGATTGATTGTTGAGATGCGCGATAAGATGCGTGACTGGCTGCCTCAAGATACCGGTTTTGAACTGACTGGTGATCATAGCGCGTCGATTGTTGATAATTCACTAGACGATGCGGAGAGTGCGCTGATAGCGCTGGGCTACAAGCCAGCACAGGCTAGCAAAGCGGTATCCAAAGCGCATAAAGTGCTGGGGAATACCAGCGTAGATGAGTTAATAAGGCAGTCGTTAAAAAACATGTAGGACAGCTGAAGTTAGGTTAATGACTGCTTCGACAGCCCGCCTTAAAGGTTAGGGTTTAGCGGCACGATGCTTTATCATCAGCCGCCTCTATAACTGTTGTCTAAAATCACTTTTTTCCTGTTTGAGATCGATATGATTGAAGCTGATCGCTTTGTCGCCCCTCAACCGAGTACACGCAGCGAAGCGGTACAGGATAGGGCGATTCGCCCCCGTAAGTTGGCCGATTACGTCGGTCAGCCGGCTGTGTGTGATCAGATGGAGATTTTCATTCCAGCAGCTCGCAACCGCGATGAGCCATTGGATCACACATTGATATTTGGTCCGCCCGGGCTCGGTAAAACCACGTTGGCTCATATTATCGCGAACGAGATGGAGAGCAATCTCAAATCGACCTCAGGCCCAGTGCTTGAAAAGGCCGGTGACTTGGCCGCGATGCTGACCAATTTAGAACCGGGTGATGTGCTGTTTATCGACGAGATACATAGGCTTAGCCCCGTTGTTGAAGAGATTCTTTATCCGGCAATGGAAGATTATCAGCTCGATATCATGATCGGCGAAGGCCCGGCCGCACGCTCGATTAAGCTCGATCTGCCGCCGTTTACGCTGGTAGGGGCAACCACCCGTGCCGGGTTGTTAACTTCGCCGTTGCGTGATCGTTTTGGCATTGTGCAGCGCTTGGAATTTTATAGCGTCGAAGACCTGATCAGTATTGTGACGCGTTCGGCGAAGATGGTCGGCGTTGGTATCGATGCTGACGGTGCCCGCGAGATTGCACGTCGTTCGCGCGGCACGCCGCGGATCGCTAACCGCTTGTTACGCCGTTCACGCGATTATGCTGAGGTTAAAGCCGACGGCAAGATCACCGGTGCGGTGGCCGACAAAGCACTCGATATGCTTAATGTTGATCACCATGGTTTTGATCATATGGACCGACGCTTGCTGTTGGCGATGATCGAGAAGTTTGACGGCGGGCCTGTCGGTATCGATAGCCTAGCTGCGGCGATCAGCGAAGAGCGCGATACCATCGAGGATGTGCTTGAGCCTTTCTTGATTCAGCAAGGTTACATCATGCGAACTCCGCGCGGGCGGGTGTTAACCAAACTGGCGTACCAGCATTTTGGAATGGAATCGTTGCACCGGAGCGATAATGGCTGAGGTAATAAAGCCGTCAGCGGACGAAAAAACCGTTCATCGATGCCGTTTTCGAGTCTATATCGAGGACACCGATCTGGGCGGCATCGTTTACTACGTTAACTATCTCAAGTTTATGGAACGGGCGCGTACAGAGTTGCTACGTGAATTGGGTTATCAGCAACAATTGCTTAAACAACAAGGCCTGTTGTTTGTGGTGCACAGCCTAAATTGCCGTTATCGCCAATCGGCTCGCTTAGATGATGAACTTTTAATCGAGACGGCTATCCAACGCCAGTCGGCCGCGAGTCTGGTATTCGAGCAGCGGGTGTTCCACGCTGAGATGGGTACCTTGCTATGCAGTGCCGAGGTCAAAGTGGCGGCGGTGGCTGCACAGACGCTTAAGCCTGTTGCAATCCCTGCTGAGATGGCGCAACAGTTGGTCAGGTTTTAGCGTGATATGGGCGTTTTCGTACTGAAATCGGGTCTACGGCATACAACAGTGTCATGCTGCAGGACTCAGCAAAACTGAAATGATCGCCAGAGGTGTTGTTGCACCGCGGGCATGACCGAGTCGGCTGGCTGGGCTCAATAAGGAGAGGGTTTGTGGTAGAGAAGATGTCGCTTTGGAGTCTGGTGGTCAATGCCAGTGTCGTCGTTCAGTTGGTGATGGTGGTATTGGTGTTTGCATCGGTCGCCTCATGGGTGATGATCTTGCAGCGACGCAGTTACCTGTCAAATGCCCGTCGTTCCTTACGCGAGTTTGAAGACAAATTCTGGTCAGGTATCGATTTGAGCTCATTGTTCCGCGAAGTGAATGCTGCGCCAAATAATGACAGTGCGCTGGAGAATATCTTTCGTGCAGGTATCAAAGAGTTTACCCGGCTTAGACAGCAGACCGATGCCGATCCCGATGCGGTTATGGAAGGGGTGCAACGAGCGATGCGGGTTGCGCTGGCGCGCGAGGAAGAGAAGCTGGAAACCCATTTGCCGTTTTTGGCTTCGGTCGGCTCGGTGAGCCCTTATGTTGGTCTGTTCGGTACGGTTTGGGGCATCATGAATTCGTTCCGGGGGCTGGCAAATGTACATCAGGCTACGCTGGCCAGCGTGGCTCCTGGTATTTCTGAAGCGCTGATCGCAACCGCCATCGGCCTGTTTGCCGCTATCCCTGCGGTTATCGCCTACAACCGTTATTCGTCTCGGGTCGAGACGCTGCTAAACAGTTACGAAACCTTCGCCGAAGAGTTCTCCAGCATCCTGCATCGCCGTGTTCATGCGTCAGGCTGAGGGTTGAGGCATGATTCGTAGGAAAAAAGCGAAACGCAAACTTAACGCTGAGATCAACGTCGTGCCTTATATCGACGTGATGATGGTGTTGCTGGTGATTTTTATGATCACCGCTCCGATGTTGACTCAGGGGGTTGATGTTCAGCTACCTAAGGTTGGTGCTGAGCCTGTTGATAGCCGTGATCAGGAACCACTTATCGTGTCGATCGATGCCAAAGGGCAGTATTTCATCGATGTCGGCGGTGACCCGCTCAAGCCGGTGGAAATGGACGTGGTTGTCGATCGCGTTGCCAAGATCCTAAACAGCAACCCCAAGAAGCGTATTCTGGTTCGCGGTGATCGTAAGGTACCTTATGAGAATGTGGTGGAGTTGATGGCTGCACTGCAGGGTGCGGGCGCTCCCGGTGTCGGTTTGGTTACCGAGTAACGATGAGCGACGGATTAAAAAGCTACATTCTGCCCACCATCTTAGCGCTGCTGTTCCATGCAGGGCTGGTGATGTTGACGGCGACCACCTGGTTCGAAACGGAGGGTAAGCAGGTTCGGGTTACGCCACGGCATATTAACGCTGAACTGGTCGATCTTCGTAGTCAGAATAAAGCCAAGGATGAGGCCAAGCGTAAAGCTGATGCCAGCAAGAAAGCGGCAGCCAAAAAGACGGCGTCAAAAAAAGCTGCTGCAAAAAAGAAAGCCGAGGCCAAACGTAAAGCAAAGCAGCGTGCCGAGAAGGACAAACAACGGAAGATAGCTCAGAAGAAAAAGGCCGATAACAAACGCAAAGCAGATTCTAAACGTAAGGCTGAAGCGGAACGTTTGTCTCTGGCAAAGAAGAAAAAAGCTGACCAGCAAAAGGCCGAGCAGAAGAAGGCTGATCAGAAGAAAGCCGAACAACGTAAGCAAGCCGAAGCGAGGCGGATTGCGGATCAGGCCGAGCAAGAAGAAAAGTTGCTGGCGCAAGAGCGGCTGAGGCAACAACAAGCACAGCAACAGGCGCAGGCTGATGCTGAGCAAGCATGGCAGGCCCAGGCGCAACAGTTGGTGGCCTCAGCCAGTGACGTGATCCGCTCTGGCGTGCAGTCGCAGTGGGTACGGCCTGCATCGGCTCGGAACGGCATGGTTGTTAGTGTGCGTATACGTCTACTGCCGACCGGTGAAGTCGATGATGCAAATATATTTAAATCCAGTGGCGATGAAGCGTTCGATCGCAGTGCGGTTAAAGCGGTGCTTAAGGCGGAGCGTTTCCCTAAGTTGCAAAATATTGATCCGGTGGTATTTGACCGCTACTTGCGACAGATAGTATTAGAGTTCAGGCCGGACGACCTTCGGTATTAGCGAACTAACTGATTGCCTGTGCGGTGATCGATCGGCTAACTACGAACAATAAGAGGATATCGATACATGCTACGTCTAGGGGCTCTACTGTTGTTCATCTGGTCGTCGTTGGCTCAAGCTGAGCTGACCATCGAGATCACTCAGGGGGTCGATCAGCCTGTTCCTGTAGCCGTGGTGCCGTTTGGCTGGCAGCAGGCGCGGAGCTTGCCCGAAGATGTGGCGCAGATTATCTCCGATGACCTCTACCGTAGCGGTTTGTTTGCGATGATGAATCGCAACAATATGTTGAGTTTTCCGACGCGTAGTAAAGAAGTATATTTTCGTGACTGGCGCTTGGCGGATCAGGATTACATGCTGATCGGGCAGGTATTGGCTGAGGCCGACGGTCGCTATCGGATAAATTATGAACTTTACGATGTGGTTAATGAAACCCGCCTGTTAGCTGCCTATATCAAAGGCACGAATAAGCAATTTCGCCGAATGGCACACCGAGTTGCCGATGCGGTCTATCAGAAATTGACAGGCATTCCCGGTGCCTTTGCCACTGAAATTGTCTATGTCACTGCGCAGCGTTTGAGCCAAGAACGTTACAACTACCGCCTTGAAGTATCCGATGCCGATGGCGCGAACCCAAAGGTAATTCTGCAGTCCAATGAACCGATTTTATCGCCGTCCTGGTCGCGTGATGGTAAGAAACTGGCGTATGTCTCCTTCGAAACCGGTCGCCCCGCGATTTTCATCCACGACAAGTTGACGGGAGCCCGTGAACAAGTGACGCGTTATAGGGGGCTCAACGGGGCGCCTTCCTGGTCACCTGACGGCAAGACACTGGCGTTGACGCTGTCGAAGGATGGCAATCCGGAGATATATACGCTAGATATCGCCAGTCGTAAGCTCACCAGAGTTACCCGGCATTACGGTATAGATACCGAGGCAACCTGGTCGGCCGATGGTAAGTCGATCTTGTTTACGTCCAACCGGGGCGGCGCGCCACAGATCTATCAGCAAGAGCTGGCCACCGGCTGGGTGGAGCGGCTGACGTTTGAAGGCGATTACAACGCCAAAGCGCACCTCACCCACGATGGTCGTCATCTGGTGATGGTGCATAGAAACCGGGGGAGCTTTCATATCGCCGTACAAGACCTCAAAACAGGTCGTCTCGATGTGCTTAGTCAAACCTCGTTAGATGAATCGCCCAGTATCGCCCCTAATGGCAGTATCGTGATCTATGCTACTCAGGAGGGTGATAAAGAGGTTTTAGCTGCAGTTTCGCTCGATGGGCAGGTAAAATTCAGACTTCCGTCTAAGAGTGGTAACGTTCGTGAACCAGCGTGGTCTCCGTACTTGCAATAGATCAATTGAAGCAGTACCTTAGGCCACAATTATATCTAGATTTAAATTAGGAGCTCATAATGCGCGTTGGAACTATTAGCAAGGCTATCGTTGTTGCGGCGACTGTTGCATGGATCACTGGTTGTAGCTCAACTGGCTCTTCTAGCGATAGCAGCGAAACAATGGAGCAGGATACTCAGCAACAGGATCAGGCTAGTTCCAGCGGTACTGGTTCAGATAGCAGCATGGAAAGTGGTCAGATGGATCACGATGCCATGATGGCGCAGAAAGCTGAAGAGGCGAAAGCTGCTCTGGCTGCTCTGCAGAGTGTGTTCTATTTTGACTTTGACAAGGCGGTTGTACCGGCCGATGCATTTGAAGATCTGAGTGCTCATGCCAAGTACCTGTCGATGAACCCTGACGCACGTCTGGTTCTTGAAGGTCACGCTGATGAGCGCGGAACTCGCGAGTACAACATGGCTCTGGGTGAACGTCGTGGCAAGGCTGTTAGCCGCTTCATGACCGTCCAAGGTGCTGCTAGCAACCAGATTGAAGTCGTTAGCTACGGTGAAGAACGTCCAGCCATGATGGGCCACGAAGATGGTTCATGGGCTAAAAATCGTCGTGTAGAGCTGAAGTACAGCCACTAACCGATGAGTAGATTGACCACAGCCTCAGTAGCCCTGCTACTGGGGCTCTTTTTTGAGTCAGCGATAGCTCAGGATGGAATTCCTGTTGAAGATCGCTCGAATCAAAATTCCGCAACAGGAAATTCTGCGGCGTCGACGCCGGTCTTCGTTGCGCCGGTAGCCCCATCTTCCGCTTCAGCGGCTCCAGCACCTCGCCCAACAACGACTTCGTCATCAAATGCCGCCTTGGGTGAGTTATTGATGATGCTTGATCAGTTGCAGGAAGAGGTTGGTATGCTGCGTGGGCAGGTGGAACAGCAGCAGCATCAGCTTAAGAAGATGCAGGTCGATCAGCGAGATCGCTATCGTGATCTTGACCGGCGTTTGAGTTTGCTTAATCAGCAAACTTATTCAGCGCCAGCAACGGCCTTGCCGTTAACCTCGCTGGTGGAACCTGCTTCAGTAGGCTCAGGTGCTTCAGCAACTGCCGCTTCATCTACTTCCTCGACACCGTTGGTTATCGTGCCTCCCGTCGCAGCTTCCTCACCGACTGTGTCCGATTCGCAAGCGTTTAAAGATGCTTTCGCGCTGGTACGTAAGAGCCGTTTTGATCAGGCGTTAACAGCATTTGAGCAGTTCCTTATCACGTATCCGCAGAGTACGTTGACTGCTAACGTGTTGTATTGGACCGGTGAAGTGCACCGGGCTCAGTCGAATCCGGACCTGGAAAAGGCCAGCTTTGCCTACCTGCAAGTGATCGAGCGATATCCGAACAATGCCAAGGTGGCCGATGCTTACTATAAATTGGGGCTTTGCTATCAGGGTCTCAAGCAGACGGAGAAAGCGAAAGCTACAATGAATAAGCTGATAGAGCTTTTCCCTGATCAGGTAACCGCTGAATTGGCACGTGATTTTTTAAAACAACAACGCTAGGTGCTAGCTAGTTGCGTCATATTGCTGCGCTGCCGTTCGTCCTTCCTAGTTAACCCCGTACTTCCTATCTGTTTATTTGTTTGAGTAATCTATGTCTGTATTATCGCATTGCAAAACTGACAAGCGTGCTGTGGTATTGCTTTCTGGTGGCCTTGACTCGTCAACGACACTGGCGATGGCCCGTCATCAGGGGTACCAGTGTTATGCGCTGAGCTTTGATTACGGCCAGCGCGCGTTAGCTGAACTGGAGGCCGCTCGTGCAGTGGCTCAAGAGCTGGGCGTTGTGGAGCATAAAACCGTTCGCTTTGATCTGGGAAACATCGGAGGGTCGGCGCTGACCGATCACAGCATTGGAGTGCCTGATCAACCTGAAGAGGGGGTGCCTGTGACCTACGTACCAGCTCGCAATACCCTGTTTTTATCAGTGGCGCTGGGATGGGCAGAAGTGCTTGAAGCTGAGGTGATCTATATCGGGGTCAATGCTGTTGATTATTCTGGCTATCCCGATTGCCGACCAGAATTTATCAGTGCTTTTCAGGCGCTGGCTGATGTCGCCACTAAGGCGGCGCTTGATGGCAAGCGGATTTCGATCGGCACACCGTTGCTACATCTGACTAAGGCGCAGATTATCAAACAGGGGGTCGCTGCCGGGCTTGATTATGGTATGACTGTATCTTGTTATCAGGCTGATCTTCTAGGACGTGCCTGTGGTGTGTGTGATAGTTGCCGTTTGCGGGCACAGGGCTTTGTCGATGCAGACTTTAAGGACCCCACACGCTATCAGCCGACCTGCCGTGAGTAGTGTGGTAAACTAGCCGATTTTCTATCAAGTTATATTAAACGAACAAAATTATGCTTACAGATCAACAGATTGCCGAACGTGTTCTGGTTCAGGAACATTTGGCACACAGCTTTAAACACGCAGACTTGACCGTCGATCAGGTACTGGAATATAAACATAAGATCAAGCGCTTGTTGAAAGAGCAGGATGCTTGTTTGGTGGCGCATTATTATACCGATCCTCTGTTACAAGAGCTGGCCGAAGAGAGTGGTGGCTGTGTTGCTGACTCGTTGGAGATGGCACGCTTTGGCAGTAAGCACCCTGCGCGTACTTTAGTGGTTGCCGGTGTTCGTTTTATGGGTGAAACGGCCAAAATTCTTAACCCGGAAAAACGGGTGCTGATGCCGACGCTTGAGGCGACCTGCTCGTTGGATATTGGCTGCCCGATCGATGAGTTTTCGGCGTTCTGCGATGCCCATCCCGACCATACGGTGGTCGTTTACGCCAACACCTCAACGGCGGTTAAGGCTCGTGCTGACTGGGTGGTTACCTCAAGTTGCGCACTTGGGATCGTTGAGCATCTGGTCGATCAGGATAAGAAAATCATTTGGGCTCCGGACAAGCACCTGGGCAGTTATATCCAGAATCAAACCGGCGCTGAAATGTTGATGTGGGATGGTTCGTGCATCGTTCACGAAGAGTTTAAAGCTAAAGGGCTGGCAGATCTGAAGCAGGTCTATCCCGATGCTGCCGTATTGGTACACCCCGAGTCACCGGCAGCGTTGGTTGAGATGGCGGATGCGGTGGGATCGACCAGTGCGCTGATCAAGGCGGCGAGAGAGCTACCGAATCCTGATTTTATCGTTGCTACCGATCGCGGCATTTTCTATAAAATGCAGCAAGCAGCACCGGGAAAGAACTTTATCGAAGCGCCCACTGGCGGCAGCGGAGCGACTTGTCGTAGCTGTGCGCATTGTCCGTGGATGGCGATGAACGAACTCGAGAACCTAGCGCACGTGCTGGAGCATGGGGGGCAGGAGATCTTTGTTGAGGCCGGACTGCGTGAGAATGCGTTGGTGTCTTTGCAAAGAATGCTCGATTTCTCTGCCTGATTCGCTGTTTTTCTAGGTAAGATCGACGCAAATAACCCCTTGGTCTTTTTGTGACTTTTCGAGGTGTTCAGCCTGCAAGCAATACGCACTAAGCCGACCATGGTTAACCATGGTCGGCTTTTTTGACGCGCTTTTCGGTGACTTAGTTTGGTGTTGTTGATCGAACATTGTTAACTAGAAGTTGAGGTCCAGCTGCAGCAACTCGGCATCCTTGATGCGTTGCTCAATCAACAGTTTTTCATGTTCACTCACGTTGGGTTGCTTGAGCGCAAGCTGCAGGTGTTGGCGCGCGCGCGGAACCGACGCCGTCAACATGAAGTACTCAGCCCGAGCCAGGTGGACGCCTTTGATATCGTTAGCCAGGCCGTAGGCTTCTGCGAGTAAGTACCACAGTTGAACATCGTCGCTATGAAGGCGGCTGTGGGATTCCAGCAGGTCTACCACTTGCTGTTGCCGATCTTGGAGGTGCAGTGACTGGGCAAGCAGCATCGTAATTGGGTGACTGTTGGGGTAGACCGATAGCATCTGTTGTAGCAGGTCACTGGCCCGTTTCGCTTGACCTGACGTGTTCCATAGTTCGGCTTGCAGTAGTCGGTAGGGCAGTGGCGTTAGTTGTTGCTGTAATAACAGATCGATCTGTTGTTGTGCCAGCTCTGGTTGGTTGTTGCGTAGCGCACTGAATGCCAGGCCGTAGCGGTTAGCAGGCTTGGGGTTGTTGTCTACCTCCTGCTGAAAGTGCTGTAGTGCCCTCTGATTGTTTCGCATTGACAGCACTTGTATACGGGTGCGTATCAGTTGGTAGTCAAGACTGTTGACCCGTCCTCGCTGAGGAAGCTGAGCGGATCGGTTCAGTGCGTCGGCGATACGTGATTCTGTGACCGGGTGGGTCAGTAGAAACTCAGGCGGTTTGCGTCCCATGCTCGAGGTGGAGCGCTGTAGCTGCGAGAACATGCGAGGCATTGCGCGCGGATCGAAGCCGGATTCAACCAATACCTGCATACCCACTCGGTCCGCTTCCTGCTCGTTGCTGCGGCTAAATGCCAAGCTGTTTTGTACCGCCGCCGCCTGGCCGCCCATGATCGCCGCGGCACCGGCTTGAGAGTCGGTGGTGGCCATCAGTAGAATACCCGCCAGCGTTGTGGCGAGTTGTAGCGGTAAGCTTTTCTGTTCTTCGGCGAGTCGTTGGGCGTAATGGCGTTGGCTTAGGTGAGACAATTCGTGTGCCAACACGGAAGCAAATTCGCTTTCGGTGTTTGAATGCAGAAACAGACCGGCATTCACACCTATCACGCCACCGGGTACCGCAAAGGCGTTGAGGGTGTTGTCATCAATAACCACAAGCGTTAAGCGTCGGTCCTGCAGGTGGCTGTATACCGATAGCTGTTGTAGTAGTTGTTGCACAAAACTGTAACTTAACGGGTCATCCAGCAATGGGGCTTGAGCACGCAGAATCCGTACCCAGGCATTGCCGAGCCGGTGTTCCTCATCAAGGGAGATAATATCGGAACTGCTATCTCCTAAGATCGGTAGCTCTACGGCATTTAGAGTGCCTGGTAATAGCGATAGCAGCAGCGATATCGATAATACGATGGCGGTAACCGTTTGTTTCATCAAGTTATGTCTCTTGGCCTTGGGTGACGATGCGTGAATCCTAATGGCTTGTGGTATATAGTCGCTGCTTTCGCAAAATAGTTTCCTGCCGTGGCATAAAAAGTTGCGGTTACTATACCTTCGGGAGTTGTTAAATGTCAGGTCGGCTGGAAAATGACTATCCAATTGCACAACATGTCGATGCTTGCGGCCTGAGCTGTCCGTTACCCTTATTGAAGGCCAAGCAGGCGCTAAACCGGTTGCAACCGGGAGAGGTATTGAAAGTGTCTGCCACCGATGCCGGCTCTGTTCGTGATTTTAGAGCATTTACCGACCAGTCCGGTGATCAGTTGTTGCTGTCGAGTGAAGAGCAAGGTCAGTATATCTACCTGATTCGTAAAGCTGATTGATTGGTTTGAAGCGGTTGGCTCAATAGACGATCCGGCTACTATACAGGCTGTTATTTTGATGAGTTACAGGCTGTAACTTCCACATACGTTTAAAGGAAAATCCCAATGTTAAAGGTGGTCAGCGGCTGGATAGAGCGCTACTTCAGTGATGAAGAGGCGTTATTGCTGTTTGTTTTTTTAGCGGTTGCGCTAGCCATTATCCTGACCTTAGGCGGCACTTTGGCACCGGTGATTGCGGGTTTAATCATCGCGTTCTTAATGCAGGGAATGGTGCTCAAGTGTCAACGCTTGGGGATGTCACACAATCCGGCGGTGGTATTGGTCTTTCTGGCATTTATTAGCGCCTTTATGGCATTGCTCTTGATTGTTATTCCTAACGTTTGGCGGCAGTTGGCGAGTCTGCTTAACGAACTGCCGCGCATGTTAAGGGAGGGGCAGGCATTGTTGATGCTACTGCCTGAGCAGTATCCCGAGCTGATTTCGGCAAGTACCATTGCCACGCTGATCGAACAGGCGGCCGCAGAGGCAGGACGTTTGGGGCAGGTGGTGGTATCGACATCGATGTCATCGATCGCCAATTTGGTACAGATCTTGATCTATCTGGTGTTGGTTCCAATTCTGGTCTTCTTCTTTATGAAGGATGGCGGCTTGATCTTGCGCTGGTGGACAAATTTTTTGCCTGAAAAACGCAACCTGTTGACTCAGGTTGGCACTGAGATGGATACCCAGATCGCCAATTACGTTCGCGGTAAAGCGATCGAGATTTTGGTCGTCGGTGTGGTCAGTTACATTTCGTTCGTTTTTCTGGGGCTTAATTATGCGGCTTTGCTGGCCCTTATGGTCGGCTTATCCGTTGTTATCCCCTATATCGGGGCTGCGTTGGTGACCATCCCTGTAGCGATGATTGCCTTTTTTCAATGGGGTTGGACCAATGAGTTCTTCTACCTGATGATCGCGTACGGCATCATTCAGGCTTTGGATGGTAACGTGCTGGTACCGTTGCTTTTTTCGGAAGCTGTTAACCTGCACCCGATCGCTATCATCCTTGCGGTACTGGTGTTTGGTGGTGTCTGGGGCTTCTGGGGGGTGTTCTTTGCCATTCCTCTGGCGACGTTGCTCAAAGCGGTGATGAACGCGTGGCCCAAACACCGCGCAGTTGAGTCTGAAGCCCTATAAAGTCATAACCGCTACCTCCAGGTAGTGGTTATGAAAGCGATTTTCAGCCTAGTATTTGGGCGCTGTGCTCTTTGGTCTTGACCTTGGTGATAATGTCGCTAATTACTCCCTGTGGATCGATCACAAAGGTTGTTCGGACCGTTCCCATATATTCCCGACCCATGAATTTTTTCAATTGCCAAGTTTGGTATAGCTCGTGAACGGCTTTGTCTTCGTCGGAAATTAGGGTGAAGGGCAGCTCATTCTTGGCGATAAAGTTCTGATGGCGTTTGATCGAATCGGTGCTGACACCCAGTACCACGTAGCCAGCCTCGGTGAGCTCTGTATGGTGATCGCGTAAGTCGCGTGCCTGCGCAGTACAGCCGGGCGTGGAATCTTTGGGGTAGAAGTAAAGCACCACCTTTTGGCCCCGGTATTGTGATAGTGAAACTGGTTCTCCGAGTTGGTCGATTGCGTTGAAATCTGGGGCGGGCTGGCCGATGGCAAGTGCCATAAAAAGTCTCTCCGATCAGGGGCTGGTATAGAGCGCTGATTGCTGTGTAAGGGCTTTGACAGCTGTCTATAAGGTAAGTTTGAATGAGGCCGCAACACTACCATGCGGTTATCTCCTCGTCAGCATGTGACTATGTTATCGTCGGTAGTGGTTATTTATCGTAGCAGTGGTTTCGTTGATCGTTTTGCTTGGTTAGAATAGCAAACCTATTTATGGCCCGTTAAGGGCTTGTTAGTCTGAATTTAAGACGTGTCTGATCCTTATAATTCAATTCTTTAGTGCTCGATTTAAGTTGGAGAAGTTCGATGATTACTGGCAGCCTGGTTGCTTTGGTTACCCCGATGAACCCCGTAGGGGAGTTAGATTGGGATGGCCTCGATAAACTGGTCGATTTTCATATCGAAGCCGGTACCGATGCGATAGTTGCAGTCGGTACTACCGGTGAGTCAGCCACGCTGGATCATAAAGAGCACTGTCGGGTCATCAAACACGTGGTCGATCGGGTGGCAGGTCGTATTGCTGTGATTGCAGGAACGGGTGCAAACTCGACCACAGAGGCGATCAACCTGACCCAGGCTGCCAAAGATGCAGGTGTCGATGCCTGCTTGTTGGTTACCCCCTATTACAACAAGCCAACTCAGGAAGGGATGTATCAGCATTTTAAGGCGTTGGCTGAGGCGGTAGATATCCCACAAATACTTTATAACGTACCTGGCCGTACGTCGGTTGATCTGCTGCCCGAGACGGCATTGCGGTTGGCTCAGGTTCCAAACATTATTGGTATCAAAGAGGCGACCGGTGATTTGGAGCGGGCTAAGCAGTATGTGGCGCAAGCCCCTAAAGACTTTGCTCTGTACTCGGGCGATGATGCTACCGCGTTAGAGTTTATTCTGCTTGGCGGTCATGGCGATATCTCGGTCACCGCCAATGTTGCGGCTAAGGCGATGGCTGATATGTGTCGCCTAGCTGTCGAAGGTAAGGCGGAAGAGGCACGAGTAATCAATCGTCAGATTGATCATCTGCATCGTGATCTGTTTGTCGAGTCGAATCCGATTACGGTGAAATGGGCGATGCATGAGATGGGCCTGATCGATACTGGTATCCGGTTGCCGCTACTGCCTCTATCTGAAAACTACCGGACGCGGATTGTTGAGAGTCTTAAAGCGGCGGAGTTGTTATAAGCGTGTCTATGTTACAGAAGTCTAAGTCGTTATCTGCGCTAGCGCTTGTTATCGCTGCGGTTCAGCTCAGTGGTTGTGGGCTGATTTTTAACAATGATCTGATCGGCGGTGATGAAGCTTACATTCGTGACCGTGGTCAGGATTATGAGAAATCTCAGGAAGGCAAAGAATTAGTTGTCCCAGCACATCTGGATGCTGACAAGGTGCAGGAACAGCTCGTTGTTCCCGAGATTGGATCTGCTGCGACTCAGTCGGATAAGGAATTCGAGATTCCACGTCCTGACTTCTTTATTGCCGAGGCGGGCAACGCCAAAGTAAACCTGGCACGTGAAGGCCAGGATCGACTGATCCTAGTTAACGAGCCACAACAGCAAGTATGGCAAAAATTGCAGGAGTTTTGGGCCTCCAATGATCAGCCTATCGCTATCTCTGATCCTGCTCAGGGATTGATGGAGACGGCGTGGATCGATAGTGGTGAAGAGGCTCCTGGTTTCATCTCGCAGATGGTTTCTAGCATGACGTTCAGCGATGTTGATGGGCCTGCCATGGATAAGCTGCGAGCCTATATCAAGCCGGTTGAAGGCGATGCTTCCAAGACCTCTATCCGTTTGCAGCACCTGCGCGCTTCGATCAGCGATACCAATCAGGCCGCTGATTGGTCCGCCGTGGGTCAAGACGTGCATTATAAATCGAAGGTGATGTATGAAATTTTGCATTATCTGAGTGTATCGACGCTGGAGACGACGGCAAGCGCTGCCCGTTTGCGCCAGAAACAGCAAGGCCAGGTCTACTTCGGGCGAGGCTCCAAAGGTGAACCGATACTAAAACTGACCGTGCCGGTTGATCAGGCGTGGGATCAGGTTGATCAGGCGTTGCAACAAGCGCAGGTTGACGTTGGCTCTTCAAACCGTCAGTTGGGCCGTTACTACATCACTTATACGTCAGCCGTACCGCTGGCCAGTGATGACGACGGCGTCGGTTTCTTCGACTGGTTGCACGGTGACCGGGAAGATGTCGTAATTGATACCGCTGCGTTTGGCGAGGCACTCGGGGTTGAGTCGGATGCCTCTGAAGGGCCTAAATACAGTGCCAAGACTGCCGAGCAGAAAGCAGCGACTGAAGCTAAAAGTGAACAGCAGCGAATGGCCGAATCTGAAGGTTACAAGGTCTGGATTGGAGAAAAAGTGCTCTACGTTTTCTCCGATGCGTCGGATGATGAGCGTATGTCAGTCAACCCTGACACCGGTGCAGTGGAGTTTACCGGCCGCTATCAGGTTAAGCTGACCCGTCGCAGCAGCGGTGTGTATGTGTCTATCTTGACCGAAGCGTCTGAGCCCGCACCCAAATCTGTGGCTGAGGATATCTTGTGGACTCTGAAAGAGAGTATCCCCGTCAGCTAACACCAGGCTACAGCTAGCTAATAAATCGGGGGCCTTTTCAGCAGCAGTAGTGACTGTCGCTGAATGGGCCCTTTTTTGTCGGCGGGATTTGTCGGCGGGAATAATCGGTAGAATTTGGCCCGTTCGCTGCTGTGCTTACCCTTTACCGCCATAGCACTGCTGGATCAGTGATGTGCGACTCGTTGGATGGCAACCATTGCTATCATCAACACCTTAATCACTACTGCCAGAGAGATACTCATGAAAACTGTTTTTGTGGATCTTGGTAGTCTCGATCGTAATGATCTGGACATGTCACCAATCGAAAACCAAAGCTCACAACTGACCTGTCATCAGGCTACCAGTGCCGCCCAACTTGCTGCTCGGCTCGGCGATGCTGATGTGGTGATCACTAACAAGGTGGGGCTCAATGCTGAACTGTTATCTCAACTTCCGCAGCTAAAGCTGGTCTGCATTGCTGCCACCGGCACCAACAATGTCGATCTGCTGGCGGCCAAACGGTTGGGTATTCACGTCTCTAATTGTCAGGGCTACGGCACCGGCTCGGTGGTACAGCACGCTTTTGCACTGATGCTGGCGCTGACAACGCGGCTTAACGACTATCATGCGGCGGTACAGCGCGGTGACTGGAGCCGTAGTGATCAATTTTGTCTGCTTGATTATCCGGTCATGGAGTTACAGGGAAAGACACTAGGAATCATTGGTTATGGTGAGCTGGGTCGCAAGATGGCCAGCATTGCTGAAGCGTTTGGGATGAAGGTCTTGGTCGCGGCACGTCCCGGAACCGAGCCCAAAGCAGGGCGCTTAGCGCTTGAGCAGCTACTGCCTCAGGTCGATATACTGACGCTGCACTGTCCGCTCACCGAACAGACAAAAAACCTGATCGATGCTGAAGCACTGGCGCTGATGAAGCCGAGTGCACTTTTAATTAACGCCGCACGCGGTGGTATTGTTGATGAAGTGGCGTTAGCTTCCGCGCTGCGCAGTTGCCAGTTGGCGGGTGCTGGGGTGGACGTGTTATCGACCGAGCCTCCGGTCAATGGTAATCCGCTGCTGGCAGCCGATATCCCAAACATGATTGTGACACCGCACAGCGCCTGGGGAAGTGTCGAAGCACGGCAGCGGATCGTCGGTCAGATCGCCGAAAATATCGCCGCCTTTAAAGCCGGAACTACATTGCGACAGGTTTGATTGTTTGCAACTGTCACCTGTTGTATGGCCGCTTAACGGGGCACAGGTCATCCTAAAACGTTGATCATCAGAACCAATTTAAGGGCAAATTATGAGTGTGTCATTGTATCTGGCAGGTCCACTGGGTTTTTCTGAAGTGGGCCGTTTTTTATCAACAACAGATGATACCGGCGTTGCAAACGGCGGGATTCGAGCTGCTAGATCCTTGGGCGCTCAATGACTCGCCGCAGTTGCAGGCCGCGCTGGCACAAGCCGATCTTAGTCTACAACGGCAGCAGCTGACGGTACTGAACCTGGAAATCGAGCGTATCAATGCAGAGGCGATCGACCACTGTGATTGGGGGGTCGCCAACCTTGACGGCGTTGATGTCGATTCCGGAACTGCGGGTGAGATCGGTTATGCTTTTGCCAAAGGCAAGCGGATCTATGGCTATCGAGGCGATTTTCGTTTGAGCTGCGATAATCTGGGAAGCACCGTTAACCTGCAGGTGGAATATTTTATTAGGGCTAGTGGCGGGGATATTTATACCGAGTTTGACGTGTTATTACGGGCCTTAACAACGGCCTTGATCTCGTTCCAGACCCAGTCCCAGTCCCTTTAACGGACACTCGGCTCATGACAACCTGCCGCCGTTGAGGTTTGCCGGTACGGCAACGTCGATCTGCCGAGGCGGATCCAGTCTGACGGTTGCCATCAGATCAAGGTACTGTTGCTCGCTATTAACTTGAAGCCTGGGATTATGGCGCTTCTCTTCGCCGATCGTACTTGATGTCATTCCCTGGTAATCGTGGCCAGGTAAGAGCCGGGTCTCATCGTCCAACCGTAACAATTTATTGAATAAACTGTGGTACTGCGCGGATGCATCGCCGTGCTGGAAATCGGTTCTTCCGGTACTGCGAATCAATAAGGTATCACCGCTAAATAACAAGTCGGCCGGCGTTGCGTTGAGTAGGAAACTGTAACTGTCGTCGGTATGGCCTGGGGTATAGAGCGCTTTCAGTTTAAGTCTGTCGAGCATCAACCATTCGCCATCGGCGACTCGGCGGCTGATCCCTTGTGCTTTTGAATGCTCTCCGTGGACTGTTTCACAACCGTAGCGTTGCCGTAGGGCTGCTAAGGCGGTGATATGGTCGGCGTGGACGTGGGTATCGATGGCATACATTAGCTGCAGCTGTAGCTCGTCGAGCAGCTGTTGATACAGTTCCATCTTATCGAGTACCGGGTCGATCAGCATCGCCTTACCGCCGACCGCGTCGGCAATGAGGTAGCTGAAGGCAGAGCTCTGCGGCTCAAATAGTTGACGAAATAACATCTTAACTCCTGTTAACTGAGCGACTACAGAAAACCGTAGTTTTGTAGCAGGCTGGTTGTCATTAGTGCGATTACACTGGCAGCAAAGGTTTTTTGGAGTATAGGACCGCTGAGTCTTTTGAGTAGTAACGTACCGCTGATGATACCGCCGATACTGCCTATACAGGTTGTTAACAGCAGTTTCATGTCGACCATAGGGCTGTTGATAAGGTGGGCGCTAAATCCGGCGGCGCTAACGATCGAGATAACGATCAATGAGGTGCCGACCGCTTTTTTGATGTTCATGCCGCAATATAGGGTCAACAGCGGGACGATCAAAAAACCACCGCCAACGCCGAACAGTCCTGACAGCAGGCCGATAATCAGGCCGCCGGGTATTAGTAATGCGGTACGTGGAGTCGACTCCGGAGAAGAGGGGAGGGCTGCCATATTCAGTTGTTCAATTTGGCTAGCTGGATCATCCATGTTGACGTCGATCTCTACAGGCGATCGAACCACATAGGTGCTTTCTGGATTACTGTTGGCCTGCTGCCACATTCGTAACGCCAATACCGTTGCCAGCAATGCAAAACTGGCGGTCAGTAAGTTATCGTCGAGCTGATCACCCAACCAGCGGCCGCACGGTGCTGTCACCGCACCCGCCAGCGCTAAGGTTAAACCCGGCTTCCAGGCAAGGTTCTGTGCATTGTTGCGTAAGATGATACCGACTAATGCCGCAGCGCAGACCGCCGCCAGCGATAACCCCATCGCATCGTTGATGCCAAGGCCCAGAAATAGCATAAACAGCGGTACCGCAAAGATAGATCCGCCCGCGCCGGTGGCGCCAAGTACCAGACCGACCACCAAACCGACCGCTAGTGTTGATAACATCATAATCTGTACGATCTACATCGATACTGTCGAGTCGGTAGCCACGCCCTGCGGCTGCGGTAGGACGAACCAACGCAGCGTTTGCGCACGACCCGACAACGACAGACTGTATTGCTCTCCCTGACGATCGGTACGGGAGAACTCCTGTTCGGCGATAGCCAGTTGGTCGGCGAGCCGCTGCTCTGTGGACTCTGTTCCAGTCTGGACTTGAGTGGTGGCTTCAACGCTACCCGCAAGGGCGATCTGATTGAAATCAAGGGTTTCGATATTCGCTGACAACTGCATCTTGCGGTCCTGATAACGCCAGACACCGCTAGCCTGGTCAAAATGGTAAAACGGCAGTAACTTAATGCCATGTTCGGCCACGAGTTCAATGGCACGGACGAGATAATCGAAAGTGGCTTGATCGATGAAGTAATTGAAGTTGAGCCGTACCCAGCCTGGCCGCATGATCATTTCGCCGCTGGCGATACACTGCTCCAGTGCCTTGCTGTATTCTATATCCATGCCCAGCAGACTATGTCCGTAAGGGCCGGCACAGGAGCAACCTCCCCGTGATTGGATGCCAAACAGATCGTTAAGCAGGGCGACGACAAAACCGTAATGCAGGTCCTTGCCCTCGTGCAAAATCCGTAGCGATACGATCGATAACCGGTCGGCTTGGGTGTTGCCCAGCACTTCGATATTGTCGTACTTTGACCAGCGTTCAATCGCTTGTCGCACATATGCCTCTTCACGTTGCTCGATCAGTTCGGTCCCCACCGCTTGCTGTAATTTGAACACCAGACCGGCGCGAATCGATTCAACAATGGCCGGGGTGCCGCCCTCTTCGCGACGCTCGGTATCATCGGTATAACGATGATCTTCGGGGGTGACGTAGACCACGGTGCCACCGCCGGGAACGGCGGGTACCCGGTTGCTAAGAATTTTTTCGTTAACCACCAAAATGCCAGGTGTACCGGGACCGCCGATGAATTTGTGTGGTGAGATAAACAACGCATCTTTGCTGGTGTTGTTGTCATTGTCAGTATTTTCATCGGTGCCGTTGCCCGCGAC
Source organism: Motiliproteus sp. (assembly GCA_036961355.1). Classification (GTDB taxonomy): domain Bacteria; phylum Pseudomonadota; class Gammaproteobacteria; order Pseudomonadales; family Balneatricaceae; genus Motiliproteus. Next base: position 22,160 of record JBALVL010000001.1, on the reverse strand, counting down.
ATCGATACCGACGTAAGGTGCAGCGGCGGCGTAATCCCAGAAAGACAGAGCATCGTGGCTGTGTAGCAGCGCAGCAACCGCGTCAACATCGGTCTTAAGCCCGGTGACATTGGACGCCGCTGAGAAGCTTCCGATTTTTAAGGCACGATTACTGTAGTGCTGCAGCTTGGCTTCGAGCATCGGCAAGTCCAGCAGTCCGTCAGGGCATAGCGGGATCACCACCAATTCTGCGATGCTCTCGCGCCACGGTAGTTCGTTGGAGTGGTGCTCGTAAGGGCCGATAAAAACGACCGGCAGCTCGTCAGCCGGGATCTGTTGTTGCAGGGCATAGCGGGCGTCAAGATCAGCTGGCAGGCGCAGGTTGAGCATATCGATCAGCTTGTGAATTGCGGCGGTTGCCCCCGATCCACAAAAGATGACTTTGTCCTGCGATCGGCCATTAACCGCATTGTGAATCTCGCGGCGGGCCTGCTCGCGGAGCAGGCTGGTCAGAGCGCCGGTGTAGGAGGTCTCGGTATGGGTGTTGGCATAGAACGGCAGCACCTGCTGGCGGATATAGTCTTCGATGAACGAGAGCGAACGGCCGGACGCTGTGTAGTCGGCATAGACCAGCGGCTTGTTACCGAAGGGGGTGGCGATCAGTTGATTATCGCCAATGACGGCGTTGCGAATGGTTTCAATTAAAGTAGTCATCGGTCTGGCCTGCGTCTTATTTAGTATTTAAGAATTGTAAAATAGCTGCGCTAGACGATGTTTCTAAATTAGCTGTATAGAGGGTACGGCTGGAATTAATTTACTGCCAATTGGTTAAGTTTGAGAATTATATTTCTTAATGTTGTTTTTAAGGGCTATCCATTGTTTTTGTATGGGATTATCGAGGAGCGGACAGGAGGCGGGCAGGGATGGCGAGATCGGCGTTTTCCCTACCGCTATATAGCGTGGTAACCCCCGCTCACCGATAGCACAACTGTCACCGTTAACCGGATCGGGCGTAACAACTAGGTAGTCGTCAGATTGGAGTGTAGCAGGGCGTTGTGCCGTCCAAGCCGTGGTTTTCAGGTCAGGCGCTTACAGCTTCGGCGTTGATACGGTTCAGCGCCGCCGCTTGGTCGATTTGGTCGGCGTGTTTCCCATCGCCCGATCACGGGCACGCTGTTTCTGCGCGCCCTTGCTGTTCTTACGCGAAGGTCGATGTTCACGGGTCATATCGGGCTCGTAACCGGGTAGCCATTGCTGCGGTAGGCTGTTGCCGAGCACTGCTTCGACCTCTTCGAGCAGGTAGTTCTCCTCAGGGCTCAGCAACGAGATCGCCAGCCCTGATCCACCGGCGCGGCCAGTTCGTCCGATACGGTGGATATAGTCTTCGGCGTTATAGGGGAGTTCGTAATTGATCACATACTCGAGCTGATCGATATCCAGCCCCCGGGCGGCGACATCGGTACCGACCAGTGCCCGTATCTCGCCCTGACGAAACGCCTCTAGCGCCCGGTCGCGCGCACCTTGCGACTTGTCGCCGTGGATCGCCAGAGTCTTTAGACCATCTTTGTTCATCTCGCTGGTCAGCAGGTCAGCGGCTTGTTTGGTGCGGGTAAAGATCAGTACCTGCTGCCAGTTCTGGCTGCCGATCAAGTACGACACCAGCTCACGTTTGCGTTCGGCATCGACCGAGTAGACGATCTGTTCGACCTGGCTGGCGGCGGTGTTGCGGGCATCCACTTCGATCAGCGTCGGGGACTTTAGCAGGGTTTTGCTCAGGTCGAACAGGTTAGGGCCAAAGGTGGCCGAGAATAGCAGCGTTTGGCGCTGGGCCGGTACTTTCTTGAGGATGCGGCGGATCTCGTCGATAAAACCCATGTCGAGCATACGATCGGCTTCGTCGAACACCAGCTGCTGCAACTGACTCAGGTCGGCGGCGCCGCGCGCGATCAGATCGATCAGTCGTCCCGGCGTTGCGACCACGATATCGGCACCGTCGGCCAGCGCGCTGATCTGCGAATTGATGCTGGCGCCGCCGTAGACCAGTGCCGCGCGCAGTTGGCTGTTATCGCCGTAACGGACAAAACTGCGATGGACCTGTTGTGCCAGCTCGCGGGTTGGCGTCAGCACCAGCGCACGGATCGGACGGCTACCGGAGCTGGTCACCTGTTCGCTCAGGCGTTGCAGGATCGGCAATGCAAAGGCGGCGGTCTTGCCGGTACCTGTCTGGGCACCGGCCATCAGATCCTGACCGGCCAGCACCGCCGGGATCGCGGCGGTCTGGATCGGCGTCGGTTCGCTGTAACCTTGCGCGGTGACCGCGCTGACCAGTTGCGAGTTTAGCCCTAATGCTGAAAAATCCATACCGATTCCCGGAGCTGGTTGGTGATCTATTGCCAATTTGGTTGAGTGCGAAAGCAGCGACGATTATTCGTCACTGGCCTGTCCGTTAATGCTCAGCGCGATCGCCTCGGCGATCTTGATGCCGTCGATCGCCGCCGACATGATGCCACCGGCGTAACCAGCACCTTCACCGGCCGGGTACAGGCCGCGGGTGTTGATGCTCTGCATATCGGCACCGCGCTTGATCGCAACCGGCGACGAGGTGCGGGTTTCGACCCCGGTCAGCAGCGCGTCGTCCATGGCGAAGCCTTTGATCTGTTTGTTAAAGGCGGGCAGGGCTTCGCGCAGCGCTTCGATACAGAAGTCCGGCAGCGCTTGCGACAGGTCGGTCAACTTGATCCCCGGCTTGAACGACGGCGCTACGTTGCCCAGTGTCTCGGAGCTGTTGCCGCGCAGGAAATCACCGACTTTCTGCGCCGGGGCGTCGTAGTTCTCGCCGCCGAGCTGGTACGCCAGTGATTCGAGCTGGCGCTGGAAGTCGACTCCGGCCAGCGGGTTGCCTGGGTAGTCGGACGGGTCGATGCCAACCACGATAGCGCTGTTGGCGTTCCGTTCCTGACGCGAGTATTGGCTCATGCCGTTGGTAACCACGTGGCCCTCTTCGGAAGTCGCCGCGACTACGGTGCCGCCGGGGCACATGCAAAAACTGTAGACCGAGCGCCCGTTCTTGCAGTGGTGCACCAGTTTGTAATCGGCCGATCCCAGAATCGGGTGGCCGGCATTTTTGCCGAATCGCGCTTTGTCGATCAACGACTGTTCGTGTTCGATCCGAAAGCCGACCGAGAACGGTTTGGCTTCCATGTGTACGTTCTTATCGAGCAGCATCTGGAAGGTATCGCGGGCGCTGTGACCAATCGCCAGCGCGATATGGTTGGAGCGGATAGTCTCGCCGTCGGCCAGAGTGATGCCGGTAACGCGACCGTCTTCGACATGCAGATCGTCAACCCGCGCGCTGAAGCGGATCTCACCGCCGAGCTCGAGTATCTTGGCACGCATCTTCTCGACCATCGACACCAGTCGGAAGGTGCCGATATGCGGCTTGCTGACGTACATGATCTCTTCGGGGGCACCGGCTTCGATAAACTCGGTCAGTACCTTGCGGCCGTATTGCTTGGGGTCTTTGATTTGGGTCGATAACTTACCGTCGGAGAAGGTACCGGCACCGCCCTCGCCAAACTGGACGTTGGATTCGGTGTTGAGCTTTCTCTGCCGCCAGAAGCCAAAGGTGTCTTTGGTGCGATCGCGTACCGCTTTGCCGCGCTCGACGATCAGCGGCCTGTAGCCCATCTGCGCCAGCACCAGACCTGCCAACAGGCCGCAGGGACCAAAACCGATCACTACCGGACGCTGCGCCAGCTCGGTCGGCGCCTGGGCCACGTACTGGTATTGCATATCGGGCGTCAGCCGGATCGAGGTGTCGTCGGCGAATTGCTGCAGCAACCGCGCCTCGTCGGTAGTTTCGATGTCGAGGGTGTAGATCAGCGTGATCAATTTCTTGTTGCGGGCATCGTAGCCGCGTCGACGGATCTGGAAATCGAGCAGTTGTGCGGTACTGATCTGCAGGCGCGCCAGGATAGCGTCGGTCAGCGCCGATTGGTCGTGATCAAGCGGTAGTTTAATATTAGAAACACGTATCATCGAAAAAGATCCAGGCTGAGAAGGTAGAACGGGTTATCAGCGCTCGGGAGCCGAGCCGTTAGGGCGGGCATTTTACGGCATTTCCAGCGGTAATACCTCAGTCATCGGTGCAGTCATCGGTTCAGCCATCACTAGTGATGATGGACGCGACCTAGCCGCAGCGTCGGTCTATGGCTGAGCGTCAGCCTCTCGTGCCTTGCTATCGTTATGCCGTCGCCTGTGTCGAGCGGAATTCGGCCATGGCTTGCCGCAGAATCAGCGTGGCCGAGTGTAGGAACAAACCCGCCATCAATGCGGCGACCAGCAGGTCGGGCCAGGGGCTTTGTACCTGATGCACCGTTAGCGCGGCGATCAGCACGGCGATATTACCGATCGCGTCGTTACGGCTGCACAGCCACACCGAGCGGACGTTGGCGTCGCCGTTACGATAACGCATCAGCAACAGCGCGCAAAACAGGTTGGCGCCGAACGCGAGCAGCGCTACCGACCCCATGATCATCTCGTTGGGTTGTTCCAGCAGCAACACCCGGTACAAGGTCGAAGCCAGTACCACTACGCCCATCACGGCCAGCGTCACACCTTTGAACAGTGCTGCCGAGGCGCGCCAGCGCAGCGAGTGGCCGATGGCAAGCAAGGTTAGGCCGTAGGTCAGGCTATCACCGAGAAAATCGAGCGCATCGGCGCTCAATGCCATCGAATTGGAAACCACGCTGGCGCTGCCTTCGACCAAAAACATCAGCGCGTTGATGGCGATCACTACCCACAATATTGTTTTGTAGCGGGCGGACAGGCCATCGAATTTCACATTGTTGGTGCACCCACATCCGGCCATAGCAGAGTTCTCCTCGCGGTATTAACTAGTTTAGGTCTGTATTGGGAGCGTTCGGTCAGGCCTTTTGGTGTTTCTGCTAAATGTTTCTGGACTAAATTTGGGCTCTTTAGGTGTACTGTAATACCTACAGCGACTGTAGCTTCAACTAAAACTTTCAGCGAGATTGGTGATGAGCAAACACTACACGATCGGGCAGATGGCAAATGCGGGTCATTGCAAAGTCCAAACCATCCGTTATTACGAACAGATCGGGCTGCTGCCGCACCCAATGCGAAGCGAGGGCAACCAACGCATCTACACACAAACGCATTGGAACCGATTGGGGTTTATCCGCCATAGCCGTGAGCTGGGTTTTTCGCTGGAACGAATCCGAGAGATGCTGGCACTAAACGACGATCCAAGTCACTCCTGCGAGGAGGTCGATCTGATCGCTAGCAAACATCTGCAGCAGGTCGAATCGAAAATCAAGCGGCTGCAGAGCATGCGCGATGAGCTCACTCGGATGATTGGGCGTTGCCAGGGCAATCAGGTTGCCGACTGTCGGATTATCGAGGTGTTATCTAACCATGCGCTCTGCTCGGTGGAGCGGCATTCGGTGGACGGGGATGATGATTAAACAGGTATCTAGGTAAGAGGGGGCTAACGAAAAGTCAAAAAAAAGCCCCGTTGCCGGGGCTTAAAAGTTCAAACTGAACAATGAAGGAGAAAACTATGAAAACCAGCTAAGTAAGCTTGTTACGGTAGTTATGACTGGCTGGTTTGTCGTTGGTTCCATCATCACCCAAAAAAATCATCTAAGGCCTGGCTGGGCGTAAGTTAGGCTACGGCTAATGCGGTGGTATACGCCTCTACTTGGCTGCCGGTTGCGACAAACACTCGGTAAAGCTCTGTCCGAGTTGGCGTAACAGATTGACGTACCCTTGTGCATCAACCGCCACATTGGTCGCCATCGGATCGAGTTGCCCTTTGCGGGCGTGGGTTCCGTCGATCAGGTTGTCGATCAGCGCCGGTGAAAATTGCGGTTCGCTGAAGACGCAGACGGCTCGCTGGTGCTCTAGCTGCTGCCGAATCTCAGCAAGGTGGCGCGCACCGGGGCGGCGTTCGGGGCTAAGGGTGAAGGCCCCCAGATGATTGAGGCGATAGTGCTGTTCAAAACCTTGATAACCATCGTGGAAGACGAAATATCCCTGCTGACGGACGGCGCTAAGCTGCTGCTCGAGTTGCAAATCGGCGGCTTTTAAGTCGCTGATAAAACCTTGCAGGTTTTGCTGGTAGCGCGCTTGATTGGTGGGGTCTATCTCGCTTAACGCGGTTTCGATTCGGTGTGCCAGTATCTCTGCGTTGCCGGGGTCAAGCCAGATATGTGGGTCGTTGTGTGATTTATCGTGTGCTCCATGATTGTGGCCTTCATGGTGCCGCTCGTCTTCGTGCTGTTCATCTTGGTGAGGTTCATCATCGTGATACTCGTCAGAGTGAACGCTCTCTTTCGAATTTGGCAATGATGCCATCAGGCTGACGACCTGAGTTGATGGCGGGAGCTGTTGTAGCACCTTGGTCAGAGACATTTCCAATTGTGGCCCAATCCAAAAAATCAGTTGCGCTTGTTCTAACTCTCGACGCTCTGAGGGGCGGAGTTGGAAATCATGCGGCGAGCTGGCACCGGGGATCAGTAACTGTGGTGCGGTGACTCCGTCGCTGATTGCAGCGACCAGTAACTGTACCGGCTTGATGCTGGTGACTACCTGAAGTGCCTGAACTGGATTGCTGATTAATAGAGACAAGGGCAATAAAAATTGAATAGCGAAACGTAGAGAAGAAGACGACATAAAGCAATGGACCAGAAATATAGGGGGTGGGTGTCAGGACTAGCGTTGACTGTTTGCAGGGCAACAGTGTGGCAAATCCATTGTTGTTATAATATAACATTTAAAGTGTTTGGATCTATCAGAATTTGTAAGAGCTGATCAGGAGGTCGCTGATTTTTGATACCGTTACTGATCACAGCGCCGCAGCTTGCTAGCCCGCTACGGTCGTCTACCGCTATAATGTGCGCTTAGATTTTTCGATCAGCTGGGTCGTCGCCTTTCTCTCAATTACGCTTTCTATTACGGAATTAGTTCACATATGACCGTTCGCACTCGTATTGCTCCGTCACCTACCGGTGATCCTCACGTTGGAACCGCGTATATCGCACTGTTCAACCTGGCTTTTACTCGTCAACAGCAGGGTAAATTCATTCTGCGGATCGAGGATACCGATCAAGCACGCAGTACCCCCGAGTCTGAACAGATGATTTTGGATTCGCTGCGCTGGCTCGGGCTGGACTGGGATGAAGGGCCCGATGTCGGTGGGCCGCATGGCCCCTATCGGCAGAGCGAGCGAAGTGATATTTACGCCGATCATACCCAGCAATTGCTCGATAACGGCCACGCATTTCGTTGCTTCTGCAGCACCGATCGGCTCGATGAACTGCGCAAAGAGCAGATGATTAATAAAAGTCAGCTGGGTTACGACGGACACTGCTTACATCTGTCGCAGGACGAGGTTCAGAGCCGGTTAGAAAACGGCGAGTCGCATGTAGTACGGATGAAAGTACCTCGCGAGGGGCAGTGCAAATTTAACGACATGTTACGCGGCGAGATTGAGATCGACTGGGCACAGGTCGATATGCAGGTCTTGATGAAGGCCGACGGCATGCCGACCTACCATCTGGCCAATGTGGTCGACGATCATCTGATGCAGATCACCCACGTGCTGCGTGGCGAAGAGTGGATCAGCTCGGCACCCAAACACCAGCTGTTGTATGACTATTTTGGCTGGGAGATGCCGCAGTTGTGTCACATGCCGCTGCTTCGTAACCCTGACAAGAGCAAACTCAGTAAACGTAAAAATCCGACCAGTATTCTGTATTACCAGCGCATGGGCTTCATGCCCGAAGCGTTGTTGAACTACCTCGGTCGGATGGGTTGGTCGATGCCCGACGAGCGGGAGAAGTTTAGCCGTCAGGAGATGTTTGAGGCCTTCGATACCAACCGTATCTCGCTGGGCGGGCCGGTGTTTGATGTCGATAAGTTGCGGTGGTTGAACGGTTTGTGGATCCGCGAAGAGTTGGATGTGGAGGGTTTTGCCGACCGTGTTAAGCAGTGGGCGTTGAACCGTGATTACCTGTTGCCGATCGTACCGTTGATCCAGCCGCGGGTAGAGACCTTCTCCGATGTGATGCCGTTGGCCGGTTTCTTCCTGGCCGGAATGCTGGATCTGGACGAAAGTGCTTTTGAACACAAAAAGCTGGAGCGTGATCAGGTTCGTCAGGTATTACAGTTCTCGCTGTGGCAGCTAGAAGCGCTGCGTAGTTGGGACAAGGAATCGATTTTTCCGGCACTGAATCAGTTGGCTGCGGCAATGGACTTGAAGATTCGAGACTTGCTGTCGCCGTTGTTTATTGCGATTTCCGGCAGTACCGCATCGGTTTCGGTGATCGATTCGATGGTGATTCTGGGGCCGGATCTTAGCCGTGCCAGGGTTCGTCACGCCCTCAATATCGTCGGCGGCCCCTCTAAGAAAGAGGCCAAACGCTGGGATAAAGAATACCGGGCTCTCGCGCTGGACTAAGCGACTGGCGGCCTCTGGTGGCGGTTACGTTGCTACGGATCGTTTTCGACTACACTAAAAAGCGTCTCTGAGATTGTTTTCAGAGGCGTTTTTGTGTTCTTGACAGCCCTATTGTTGAAGTGCGAATCTGTATCCTTTGGTGCCAGGAGTTAGATTTTTGGATCTCAATCAGGAAGTAGACTACCTACGCAGTATTCCGATGCTGTCCAAGCTCGATAGCTCCAAGTTGAAGCTGCTTGCCTTTACCAGCCGTCTGGTCGAATACCGGGACGGGGAATACCTGTTTCGAAAGCAGGATCCGGCCGATGCGGTTTATCTGATCATGCGCGGCAACGCTGAGGTGGTGATCGAAGATGAGAGCCCTGGTGCTGATGCTGACGCGGTGCAGGTCGCACTGGTTCGCTCTGAAGGCGAGCTGATCGGAGAAATGGCGGTAATCTCGCAACAAAGCCGTAGCGCATCTATTCGTGCGCAGGGCAGTCTGTCGGTGCTCTGTATGGAAGGTGAGATGTTTGTGCAGTTGTTAGCCAGTAATTCGGATGTGGCGCTGGACGTAATGCGTCAGCTTAGCGATAAGCTGGCTCAGGCGCATGAGAGTAACTCGCAAATGCAGCAACAACTGCAAGCGTTGTCGACAGGTGCTCACTGATGGATAGCCAGCGTTTTTGTCAGCTTTGGTTACGTAACCAGAATCAGTCCGGCGTTGGAGGTGCCGAACAAGCCGCCAATGCCGTGTTCAAGCTGCTGCTGGCGAATTACTCGGAACCGCAACGTTTCTACCACGATGTTCAGCATATTGACGACTGTCTGGAGTGGCTGGACCGTTACGCCGATCAGGTGGACGATCCGGATGCGGTAGAGCTGGCGATCTGGTTTCACGATGCTTGTTATAGTCCCGATCCGAAAGGCCATGAACAGCGAGGGGTGGCTCTGCTACGCCAGTTGGCAGGTGATAACATGCCGCTACAATGGTTGGATAAGATCGCAACGATGATCGGTTTAACCACCCACCAATTGTCGACCGATGATCCCGAGCAGGCGTTAGTATTGGATATCGACCTGGCCAGTTTTTGTCGTCCCTGGAATGACTACCTGAGTGATACAGCGCGCTGTCGGGCAGAGCAGAAACAGCTCAAAGGGGCTGAGTATTGCGCTTGCCAGCTTGGCTTCTTACGACAGCTTATTGGTCGGCAACAGATCTATTATCATCCACAGTTTCACGCCGATCATGAAACTGATGCTCGCGCCAACATCATTCGGTTGATCGAGTTGCTCGAAGCACGTGCCGAACGTTGGGCCGCGGCTTAATCAATACCTTCTACATCATCGCCTTTACATCTACCCAGTAAACACCGCCTACAAGCGAGTACAGCAGGGACGTGGTCTAGGGGGGGCGAAACTTGGCTATTTGCCAGCGGCAATCACCCCGTCAAACTGTAGACCTGAGTTAGGCTTTGTCGTCCTTTGACCTGAACCTCACCTTGAGAGGTAAAGATGAAGTGCGGTTTAGAGCAGCGTTTACGTGTTTCTTCCGAGACTAAAATACGGCTGCCAAAGCGCTTGTTGAGTTGCTCTAGTCTGGCCGCCAGATTGACGGCGTCTCCATGGACGGTATAGATCAAGCGGTGGGCAGAGCCCATCATTCCACCGACCACTTCACCACTATTGATGCCAATCCTGGAGCTGAGCTGCGTTTGTGATAGGCCGAAGCGTTGACTATCGAGTTGTTGCTGAATCTCGATCGCCGCCTGCAGAGCACTATTGGCGCTGTTGCTGTCATTGTTTGAATCAGTCAGGCTGATACTGTCGGGCTGATCAAAACTGGCCAGGATGGCGTCGCCCTGAAATTGGTTGATGGTACCGCCGTGGCGTTCCAGCACCTGTTCGACTTGGGTGAAATATTGGTTCAGGCTGGTAACGACCTCGGTTGGCGGCAGCCGTTCACTAATGCTGGTGAAATTGGCGATATCGATAAACATTATCGTCGCCTGATAGCTGTCGGCCTGACCGGCTTGCGGTGCCGCATCATTGTGGCTCAACCCTTCCAGTACCTGATCGGGGACAAAGTGTGACAGGTCACGTGCCTTGCGGGCCTCAACAATCGAATTAAGTAATAACCGGCGACCGCGATGAACCGAGGCGGCCAACACAAGTGTGACCACCAGCATGCTGATGATTTTGTCGAACTCGGCCCCCAGTAACATACTATTGGAGGTTAGATAGAGGACATAGTCCTTGGTTATCATCGTGTTACTTGGGTCGGCGAATAGCACATACAACACCATTGCCATCCAGCCGAGGATAGCAGTGGCACCGGCAAACAGGATGAATTTCACCTCAAAACGCAGCGCCCGTAATGCGATGAAAATAAACACATAGAGCAAGGTTGGGGCCTTAAGGTAGAACGACGGTGGCTGCATATATTGCAGATGAAAACTCCAGATCAGAATGTAGATCAGGCTCATATCAACGGCGATGGAGAGGTAGGTGAACCAGTCCGGAGGAAGCCGCCTGTGCCCGACGCTCAGATGTACCAGCGTGAATAGCAGATAGGCGCCAAGTACCCAGGGTACCGGGGCAAATTCGGCCTCGGAGGTGAATGTTTTTGGTGACAGCAGATAGAGCAAAGAAAAGGTCACAACAACCAATAACTGAATCCAGCCCACCAGTCGTTCGCTGCTTGCCTGATGTAACGTCAGCGCTGCCTGGACCCGGGACGGGAGCGCAGGGTCTGGCTCGGTGGCGCCGGATAGTAAGGTGCGCAACTGGGTGATGATCTTGGGCATCAGGTCTTCCTGTTTCGGTCAGTAGATCTTAGACGAGGTGAGGGGGTCAATGTTACTGATGCAAAAAAGATTTATTGGTTTTTTGAGTGTTGCCCATGGTGACGTTTAGAGAATTGTAATGGTCATAATGATCCACTAAGATTGCCCCTTTGTTTTCGGCAATGTTTCTCGGTAATGTCGCCCTCGAACGGTTTATGGAGTGTAGGATTGGAAAGCGCAGTGATTACTGATCCGCAACCTGTGGGTAAGCTCGAAGACGCTCGGATATTGATCTACAGCCACGATACGTTCGGGCTGGGTCACCTGCGTCGTTGTCGTACTATCGCTCACGCTCTGGTCGATCAATATAAGGGACTATCGGTACTCATCCTCACCGGCTCGCCAATTATAGGCCGTTTTGACTTTAAGGCACGGGTGGATTTTGTTCGTATTCCTGGGGTCATCAAACTCCATAACGGTGAATACACGTCGCTGGGGTTGCATATCGATCTGCAAGATACCCTTAAGCTTCGAGAATCGATTATTCTTCACACCGCAGAGGCGTTTCGACCGGACCTATTTTTGATCGACAAAGAGCCGCTGGGCCTCAAGGGTGAGGTTGAATCGACTTTAAAGATGCTTCGCCAAAAAGGGGTGCCCTCGGTGTTGGGTATTCGCGATGTCCTCGATGCGCCACACCTACTCAAGCCGGAGTGGGAAACCAAACAGGCTATTCCTGCACTGGATAACTACTACCGTGAAATCTGGGTTTACGGTGACCGGGCTATGGGTAACCCGCTGTCGGGGTTGGATATCCCCGAATCGGTACAGCAGAAGATTCACTTTACCGGCTACCTGCAGCGCGATCTGCCCGAAATGGTTCAATCCAAACATCTGCCTCCAACCTCTGAACCCTATATCCTGATCACCCCCGGTGGCGGTGGCGACGGGGTGGAGATGGTCGACTGGGTATTGCGGGCTTACGAACAAAGCCCAGAGCTGTCGCACGGACTGTTTGTGCTCGGCCCCTTTATGGCGCTGGCTGAACAGCAGGCATTTCAACAGCGTATCGATCAGCTCGACAACGCCAGTCTGCTGACTTTCGACAATCACATGGAGTCGTTGATGAACAGCGCCGAAGCGGTTGTAGCGATGGGTGGCTACAACACTTTTTGTGAAATACTGTCGTTTAATAAACGCTCGTTATTGATCCCACGGACCACACCACGGCAGGAACAGCTGATTCGAGCGCTCCATGCGCAGGAGCTGGGGCTGGTGAGCTTGCTTGATCCGCGGGATGGCACCAGTGCCGAGGCGATGAGCCATGCACTGCGAGAACTACCGCAGCAAAAGCTACCGCAGCAGCAGATGGACGATGACTTTCTGCAGGGGCTAGTTTCGGTCAACAACCGGACGCTGGCACTACTGCAGGGTGATTGACGCCGACGCCATGCAAAACACACCGTTACGGGTGTTGTTTTACGTCCAGCACCTGCTGGGGATCGGCCATGTTAAGCGGGCATCGTTACTGGTTCAGGGTTGGTTGGCGGCGGGACTAGATGTGACCGTTGTTAGCGGCGGTGAGCCGGTACCTCAATTTAGGTTTGACGGTGCCCGGTTGTTACAGCTAGCGCCGGTCAAAGCCCGTGACGCTAATTTTTCGGCACTGGTTAATAGTGAGGGGCAGCCGCTTGATGCAGCATTCAAGCAGGGGCGAACCCGGCAGCTTCTGGATGCCTTGCAGCAGACACAACCGCATTTGTTGGTGATTGAAAACTACCCCTTTGGCCGGCGCCAGTTGCGTTGGGAGCTGTTACCGCTGCTACAAAGTGCGGTCCTCCTCGCCCAGCCACCCCGTATAGTTTGTTCTATTCGGGATATTTTGCAGGCCCGTAAACCCGAACGGGTTGATGAGACTGTGGCGCTGATTGACCAGTATTTTGATGCTGTATTGGTGCATGGCGATAGCCACTTTATTCCGTTGCAGCAATCCTTCCCTCGCTGTCAGGCGTTCACCGATAAGTTACGGTATACCGGTTATGTGACAGATCCTGCAGCTAAACAACCGCAAGCTACAGTCAATGAGATACTGATCTCAGCTGGCGGTGGAGCGGTCGGTTTTGCGCTGATGCGGGCCTGTCTTGAGGCCCTGGCACAACCGGGATTGTTTGGTCGTTGTGAGTCGCAGCTTTTTCATGATCAACAGGGTAGTGGTCAACCAGGTTACTGCTGGCGCTTTCTGTTGGGGCCAAATGTGACCGTTGAACAACAGCAGCGGCTCAATGTGTTGTTGGAAGCGATCGATAAAAACCGGGTTAACGTGATTCTAGAACCGGTACGGCCCGACTTTCCAGAGCTGTTGCAGCGCTGTCGATTATCGATTTCGCAGGGCGGCTATAACACCCTAATGGACCTTCTGGCCGCGGAGTGCGCTGCGGTGGTGGTGCCGTTTGAGGGCAGTGGCGAGACCGAGCAGCTGGCTCGTACAGAACGGTTGCAGCAGTTGGGGCTGTGCCGGATGGTGCGCGAGGCAGCATTAACACCGACCGAACTGGCGCGGGCAGTGTGTCAGTTGTTGGACGGCTCCGATAAGCATCCGTCAGTACCGCAGCCGTTAACGCTCGACTGTAACGGGGCTGCTCTTTCGGCGCAGATATTAAAATCACTGGTGGATACCGATGCTTGATCCCTGGCAGCAACTCGCTGGTGAACTGCAACGCTGGCGAGACCTGGACCGCACAGCGACACTGTGGTGGCGTGATGATGATGCCCGGCAAGCAACCCCTGAGTTAGAACAGTTGTGCACGCTGAGTCGGGATTTTTCGATCCCCTTGAGTCTGGCCGTCATTCCCGACGGTGCCGATGCTTCGCTGTTGCCGCTTTTTGATAACACGCCGCAACTTAGGGCGCTGCTGCACGGTTATCGCCATATCAGCCATGCCGAAACCGGAAAACGTAACTGTGAGCTGGGGGATGACAGGCCCTTGGCGGAGATGTTAGCCGAGCTTGAGAGCGGTCAGCAACAGCTGACCCAGTTGCTTGGACATCGCTTTGTGGCCGTGCTGGTGCCACCCTGGAATCGATTGAGTTCGGCGCTGGTTGAGCAACTGTCGCAGATCGGCTGCCTAGGGTTATCAACGCTGGGGCCAAGAGCGGCGGCCGTGCACAAGGGGTTGCGGGTGAACAACGTACATATCGATCTGGTCAACTGGAAGCAGGGGCGCTGTTTTGCCGGTGACAAAACGGTATTGCAGCAGTTGATCGACCACTTGCAGCAACGGCGTAGCGGATTAGTTGATGCGGTCGAGGCGACCGGGTTAATGAGCCATCATCTGGCGCATGATCCTCAGTGCTGGGATTTTTGTACGCGTCTATTTGAGTTTTTAGCCGATCAGCCGGTGCAGTGGTTAACAGCCGAACAGGTTTTTTTGCCCGATCTAGGATAGCTATCGACCAAGAGCATCTAGCAACGTCCACCAGACTAGCCGATTTTATTGATCGTTGCGGGCAAGAGGCAAGTTGTAGTCGATCAGCGTTAATCCCTGTTGCTGGCTCCAGCCAAACAACAACCCCTGACGCCAATCGACCTTGACCGGGCATTTTCCGGTCATATTCCAATCAAGCGCCTGGCTGAGCAACGCACGTATCACCCCTTTGTGGCAGACCACACCGATCTTATCGCGATCACCAACGCCGCTGGGTAATGCCGTGGTTGCCCCAGATAGCCCGGACTGTTGTTCTGCGCGTTGTTCTGAGTGCTGCTGTAGCCAGCGCATCACACGTTGACGCACCTGCCTCGGTGACTCGCCACCGGTTGGCGTCATATCCAGCCCGCGCTGTTCTTGTTGCTGCAGTAGCTGCGGCGATGCGATCCGCAGCTCGGTGATGCGTTGACCTTCCCACTGACCCCAGTCCATCTCGATCCAGTCGTCGCTTAGTTCGACCGAAGTTAGCCCTAAAGTAGCGGCTGTTTGACGGCAACGTTGTAGTGGACTGCAGTACCAACGACGCGGTTGCAGTTGAGCCGGCACGGATACCCCGGCCAGACTATCGAAGCCAACCTGACTGAGAGGAATGTCACGCCGCCCCTGTAATCGTTTATCGGCATTCCAACTCGTGGCGGCGTGGCGAAGCGTGAGCAGTTCAATCATGGTGCTGTCCGTTGATGACAATTGGTGATGTTTCGGTTAGCGATCGGGCCTGTCCGTAGCCGCGTTGATTAACGGTGACAGAAGTTGCCGTAAACGCTGCCCGGCGGCATCGAGGCTATGCCGTTGGGTGACCCGTTGCTGTGCCTGTTGCCCGGCTTGCTGCAGTCTTTGAGGTTGCTGTAACAAACGTTGTAGTTGGTCTGAAAAGGCACGGCTATCCCCCGCAGCCACCAACCAACCACTATTCCCATCGTCGACAACGCTGCTGACGCCGCCTTCGTCACCGGCCAGCACCGGCGTCGCCGCAGCTTGCGCTTCGAGCAGCGCCATCCCGAACGCTTCGTTGACGGCCGGCCACAGGTAGAGATCGCTGGCGTGTAACAATGGCTGTAGTTGTTGCGGGCTGAGTTTACCGGTGAAACAGACCTGCGAGCGCAGTGTGCTGAAGGCGTTCTCAACCTCATTTCGAGCTTTACCATCACCGACAACAATCAGTTGCCACTGCTGGCCTTTGAGTGGCTGCAGTGCCTCACTGAGCTTTTGATACGAGCGCAGTTTATCGCCGGGACGCATCATCGCGACACAGATCAGCCAGCTTTTGGTGGGATCGAGGGGCGAGTTTGGCGGTGGGCTTGGCGATGGGTAAGAGGCAAAGGTCCGAGCCAGATGCGCTTTACTCACCGAGCCATCAAGTTGATCGAAGGGCGTCAAATCGAGAAAAGGTGCCAGTGCATGCAACGGCGCATCGGCCCGGCACTGACGAATACCAGCGTGATCAGCGGGATTGAGGCACAGCACCATCGCCGCTTGCTGCAACGCCTCAGCGCTATCCTGCAGTCCTAGATGCCAGGGGCCGTCGGCCTGTTTTCGTGCATACGAGGCTTCGACCACAACGTAGGGAATCTGTAGCGCGCGGCTGACGATCGGACCGATCCAGTCGGGGGCTTTATGGTACAGGTGGTAGCTGAACCAGAGTGCAGGACGTTGTGCGGCGGGAAGTCGTTGGTAGCGGCGAATCAACCGTGCGGCTAAACGTGTGGCGATCGCTTTAAGGCGTTGTTGCCGTGTCGGGTCGCCATCACGGTCGTAGCTGCGAAAAATGCTAGCCAGTTGTGGCTCAAACCCCGCCCGATGCAGTGCTTGTTGCAGCAATCGCCCCAGCAGACGGTCTCCCGACGGATTGGGGTGGGTCGGCGGTTTTAACGGCGCGTAGAAGGCGATCAGCGGTCTGGCCGCCTGATTCAGGGCCGCTGGGTTGTGTATTTCGGGCACCGAAGGTCGCTGCATAGCCGTCTACTTCAACAATTGCCGGATAAGTTTTGCGGCAGGCAGTGTGCGAATTTGTCGACCAGAATGTCGATGCCGCTATCGACAGAAAACTCATTGGTGACTTTATCATAGCCGGCACTGGCCAGTTGTTGCCGTAGTGCCGGTTCTTTGATCAGTCGTGCCAGCGCTTGGCTCAGCGACGTGACATCCTGCTGAGGAACCAAAATGCCGGTATGTTCATGGTCTATTAGCTCGGGGATTCCGGAGATGTTGGTCGATAAACAGCACAGCTGCTGGCTCTGGGCTTCCATCAAAACATTGGGCAGACCGTCGCGATCACCATCGCCGATCACTTGGCTGGCCAGTACAAACAGATCCGAATTGCGATAATGCTCCAGTACCTGGGCTTGTGGTAGTGCGCCTAGCCATTGGATACGATCGCTCAACCCCAGTTGCTCGGCCTGCTGTTGCAGTGGGGCTAACAACTCGCCGCCACCGATATGGCAAAATTGCCACTGCATCTCACTGGGTAGCTGTGCCAGCGCGTTGAGCAGATGATCGTAGCCTTTCTTTTTTACTGCTCGGCCAACCGAAATTAATCGAACCGGCGCCTGTTGGCCGTCGCGTGACAACGGTGCAGCGTCAGCCGGTATAGCTGCCTCTGGGGCTGCGGCAAAGCGGCTGAAATCGAGACCGTGATAGACCAGCTCGACCCGGTCGGGGTAATGGGTCAGGCCTTTCAAGTGCTCCGTATTGGCACGGGTGCAGGTGACCAGCCATTCCAGATCGTTGAGTTTTTCACTGATCTCCCAATCAGGGATGGTCCAGATATCTTTGGCGTGAGCCGATGCACTCCACGGAAGTTGGTTGATCTGAGCGCAGTAGCGAGTGACCGATGCAGGGGTGTGGATAAAATGTGCGTAGAGCTGGCGAACGCTAGCGGGTAGTTCGTGACTGAGTACAAGTGCCTGGCCAAAGCGACGGATTCGATTACGGCTGGGATCGCGGCGAAGATCTTGTAGCCAACAGCGCAGTGCTTTGCCAAAGCCCGGGCGTTTGATCGCGCTAATCAGGCCGCGCATCACCCGTAGTGGTTCTTGATGCAGATACTCGGGCAGGTAGAGTACTGGCGCTTTGATCTCCGCGTGTACCGGATGACGGCTGCTGTCGGTAGGGTGACGCAAGGATATGATCTGCAGCGACAAACCACGTTTTTCAAGCTCCAGAATTTCCTGGGCGATAAAAGTTTCGGATAGGCGAGGGTAGCCTTTGAGTACCAGTGCAACAGTTTCAGCCAAGCGGGTCGCTCCTTCAATAGCGTGTCGACGTGGTATCGATACCACAGTAAAAATAACCGGCCAGAGGATAACAAACCGTAGGCTTTTGGCCTACATTTTGGTCATCGGACTATAACATAGTGCTAAGCTAAGCTATTGTCTGAGAAGTTATTTGTTGAAGTGCAGCCGACCGCTTATAAAGCTGCATCTGACCGGCAGCTGTTAAAGGTATTGTGCGTCGATGGATTCATCCATATTCAAGTTTATTTTGCGTCATACCAAGAAGGATCAGTTGCTGATTCTGGCATTGACGCTGGTTTCGTTCCCGTTCGTTTATCTGTCTCTCGAAATCCCCAAACTGATCATTAACAACGCCATCGGCGGGGTCGATATACCGTCGGACCTGTTTGGCTGGCCGATGGATCAGGTTCGTTATCTGTTTGTGCTCTGTGGTCTTTTTTTGTTGTTGGTGCTGCTTAACGGCGCGATCAAATATGTCCTTAATATCTATCGAGGCGTGGTCGGCGAACGGATGTTACGGCGGCTACGCTACGAGCTGTTCGGTCGGGTGCTGCGCTTCCCGTTGCCACGGTTTAAACGGCTGTCGCAGGGTGAGGTGATACCGGTGATCACCGCTGAAACCGAGCCTTTGGGCGGCTTTATCGGCGAAGCGTTTGCACTACCGGCATTTCAGGGCGGCATGCTGCTGACCTATCTGTTTTTTATCTTTAATCAGGATCTGTTGCTGGGTGCCGCGGCTACCGCACTGTATCCGTTTCAGATGTATTTGATTCCCAAACTGCAGCGGCGGGTCAATCTGTTAGGTAAACAACGGGTGCTGGCTGCGCGCCAACTGGGTGAGCGGATCGGCGATACCATTTCAGGGATTCGTGAGATCCACGCCAATGATACCTCGCACTATGAACGGGCTGAGATCAGCTCGCGGCTAGGGCGAATTTTTGAGATCCGTTACCAGATCTACAAAAAGAAATTCTTTATCAAATTTCTCAACAACTTTCTGGCTCAGGTTACCCCGTTCTTTTTCTACAGTGCCGGTGGTTATTTTGTCATTCAGGGCGAGTTGTCGCTGGGGGCGTTGGTGGCGGTGTTGGCGGCGTATAAGGATCTTAATGCACCTTGGAAGGAGCTGCTCAAGTACTACCAGACCAAAGAGGACGTCAAAATTAAGTACGAGCAGGTGGTCGAAATGTTTGATATCGACGGCATGCTTGATCCGGCATTGCAGGACCTGCCGGAGCTGTCGCTGGATCTAGGCGAGGGCGGCTGGCAGGCCAACCGAATGGGCTACCAAGAGGAGGACAGTAGCAGTCCGTTGGAACGGCTTAGTTTTGAACTCGATATTGGCGGTCATAATGCCATCATCGGCAGCGAGGGTAGCGGTCGGGAGGAGCTGGGCGAGTTGCTGGTGCGACTGTTGATGCCGACGCAGGGAGGGCTGTCGTTGGCGGGTGCTAACATGCTGAAACTGCAGGAATCAGCGGTTGGCCGTCATATCGGTTATGCCTCAGCCGGTGCGCATCTGTTTAGCGGTTCGATCAGACAGAACCTGCTCTACCCGTTGCGAAACCGTCAGCAGGTCGACGATTCACTGTCGCCGGAGCAATTGTCACTGCGGCATAAACAGCAAAATTTAGCACGTCAGTCTGGCAATAGCATTGACGATCCGAATGGCCGTTGGTTCGATCTACCTCGATTGCAGTTAGACGATGAACATGCCTTGAAGCAACGGCTGGACCAGGTGATCTCAAACGCCGACCTAGAGCAGGATCTGTTTCAGATGGGGCTGGCCGGGTTACTGGTGCCCAGCCCTCACAGCGATGCCTTGGAACAGCGCTTACTTGAGGCGCGACAGTTGATCCGGCAGCAGCTATCAGAGCCTGAATACCAAAGTTTGGTCGAACCGTTTGACTGGCAGCACTACAATACCAATTTGACGGTGTTTGAAAATATTCTGTTTGGTTCTTTCCAGCAAGAGTTTGGTAGCGATATCAGTGCTTCGAAACCGATCATGCACAGTTTTTTGAAAGAGGTCGGACTGTTTGAAGAGTTTGTCGAAATCGGCCGCAAACTCACCGATATCATGGTTGATCTGTTCTCCGGGGTTGATGAGAGTAGTGACCTGTTTGAACGGTTCAGCTTTATTCAAGCCGAAGATCTGCCCGAATACCGGGCGTTGTTGAAACGTACCAGTGACGACAATCTCGATTTCAACGACCCTGTCAGTTGCAGTAAATTCCTGTCGCTAACTTTCAAATTGTGCCCGGCCCGCCATCGTCTGGGATTGATCGACACCTTGATCCAGCAGCGGATTGTGAAGGCCCGGTTTACCTTGGCCGAACGCTTACAAAGCAATCCCGACTCTGAGCTTAAGATCGAATTTTTTAATGTCGAGAGCTTTAACCACAGCCTCAGTCTGATGGATAACATGCTATTCGGTCGACTTGCCTATGGCCAGGCATCGGCCCGTGAGCGGATCACCGTGCTGATTCATAGCGTGGTTGAGCAGCTTGGGCTGGAACCGGATGTACGGCATGTTGGCTTGGATTACCAAGTGGGTATCGCCGGATCCCGTTTGTCGCTGGCGCAGCGGCAAAAGTTGGCTATCGCCCGGATCCTGATCAAACAGCCGGATGTTATCGTGCTTAATGAAGCGTTATCGGGACTCGATCCGGCGGCAGAGCGTCGTTTACTCGCCAATATCCGTCAGCAGCAGCAAGGCCGCGGGCTGGTGATGTTAACGGCCAGGGCTGATCTGACCGATGGCTTTGATCGGGTTCTTAAACTCGAGCGTGGCCAGCTTCAGCCGCTGTAGTCAATGGACTAACAGGTCGACCAACAAGCCGAGCCTATCGTGCTAAATCGTCGATCTCTTTGATGTGGTCTATCAGCGCGTATAATGGCCATTGCGAACCGCTGCTCAGTACCCTCGATGGTCGTGCTACACTGACGCCGTTTTTTGCCTTCTTTGTTGTTTTTTGGAGTTGTTATGTCTCAATCGTTCGACCGTCCCGATGTTGCTATCGGTCAGTTAAATACCCTGGAAGTTGTGCGTCAGCGTGACGTGGGGGTGTTTCTCGACGGTGGTCAATTTGGCTCGATACTGTTGCCGCGCCGCTATGTCCCCGAGAATTGTCAGGATGGCGATAAGCTGGAGGTGTTTGTGCACCTCGACTCCGAAGATGCTCTGATTGCTACCACCGATACGCCGAAAGTGATGGTGGGTCAGATAGCTTGTCTGGAAGTGATTTCAACCGGTCCGATCGGTGCCTTTTTGGACTGGGGCTTGCCTAAAGATCTGTTACTGCCTTTTGGCGAGCAGCGTCATCCTGCAGAGGAGGGCGAGCGTTACCTAGTTCGTGCCTATCTGGATAACACCAACCGTATCGCTGCATCGACCAAACTGGATAAACATCTGGATCTACCGCAGGTGAGTTTTCGCCGTCATCAGAAGGTGCAGTTACTGATCGCCGAGCGCACGCCACTGGGCTGTAAAGCGGTGGTTGATCAGGTTGCCTGGGGGCTGATTCACACTCAGGATCTGTTCCGCGATCTCAAATACGGCCAGTCGATCAACGGTTTTATTAAGCAGGTGCGCCCTGACGGTAAGATCGACCTGTTGTTAGAAGAGCCGGGTTACTCTCCGGTCACGGGCTTAGCCGCCCAGATTATTGAGCAACTGAAACGGGACGACGGCTTCCTGCCGCTTAATGACCGTTCCTCAGCGGATCAGATACAGGCGCATTTCGGTGTCAGTAAAAAGAAGTTTAAGATGGCGATCGGTTCGCTTTATAAGCAGCGGCTGATCGAACTACAGGAAGACGGTATCCGTTTGCAGGCCGAGAACTAATTCAAACCGATAGCTAATTCAAGGCTAAGGTATGAGTTAATTGTTGCAACCCATAAGGCGTTGTTCTGGTGGGTTGTGCGATACATCGGCCACCAGGCTTGAGAAGAAATAGGTAGCGGGGCTGCACGGTTTTAGCCTCCCAGCATGAACCAAATTCAATCTGGTGATTGAGGTGGATTCCGTCACTTTCGGAGGGTGGAAGGTTAGTGCGTGGTGATTCGACTTCAGCTCTTGCGCCCAATGCCGACATTTCAGAGTGTGCCTGGCCTGATTGATGCGTCTAGGGAAGGTCTGATTAAGTCGCTCCAGACTGTTTTTTTATTCAAATTTCAGACAGATCCGGCTGGTATCACAGGCTTGTTGATCTTT
>JBALVL010000046.1:0-37150 GCA_036961355.1 Motiliproteus sp. | reverse complement strand
TTGCTGGGGTTTCCTATAGCTTAGCTCAGGATCAACACTTAATAAGAACATAGCCCCCAGTAGTATTAAATATTTGCAACGCATTATCTCTGCCGAAGAAAGTATCATTTGAGGGTAGAATTCGCGAGAACGTAAAAAACATATTGCTTGAAGGATCTGTAATATTAAATATTTGAGAGCCAATTTCTCCTGAAAATAATGGCCTCATGGCCCCATCAGGAAATACCGCCCCTCCTACTGAATTGGGATCAGCAGCCAGATGTTCATCTCTTAACGTTCCCGGTATTCCGAGCTCAGCCAAAGACTTCAGGCCTGGCGAGGCCGTTCCGCCAGCATCGAATGCATCAAACGCTGCACTATGTAATGATGCGAATAACGGCGTAAATGAAAAACCATTTAACGCTGCGTTATTGCTTACCGATACTTTTAACATCACCGCCTGGGCGACATTGGCAAAGCCAAGCATCGCGCATAAAACCGCTCCGGTTATGGTAAAACGTGCTTTGAGTCTAAGGCTTGAGTGTTTCACTTGTTATTCCTCATCCAAACAATCACTAAAATTACGCCCCGATTTGGACTTCGGCAGCGTTTTTTTCTACCTATCTTTTGCCCGTTATACCCTTAAAGCGTAGTGGGCCAGCAAATTGTATGTCAGAACGCGGAGCTTTATTATTTGTGCCAGCCCGACCTATCTAGCATGTCCAAATTTTCAACAGAAAGTCGTCTTATCTATTTGTTTTATAAAATTATCCAAATATAACAATTTTATAATTTTTCTATAACGAGAGTTTTTATCACACAACTTCGTTTTTAAATGGTATATCAGCCCCCAATAACCCCACTGCCTTGATTTGAAGCGCCCCAGTCGTTCTGAAGCATTTATTTTTAAGTGATTTTTTTTAAATAATTTGGTATTGGGACAAGGCGAAGTATGAATAAGCGAAACCGAGGTAGTTTAATAAAGACTTATTACATTCAGATCGAAAACAAAGATGCCAGTAGTGTCCGGTAGTGGTGGATAAGCATGTTTTAGATTTTGAACATGCTGACTCACTACCGGCTGGGTCATGTTTAGCAGCTCGGCGGCACGGGTAAAGTGATCTGTTTTCACCAGACTAACAAACGTGTGTACAAACAATGAATAGTCATAATATTTTATTATTATTATCATGACAGATGATAATTTCATATTAGTGACGCCAGTCTATACCCTGCTCCACATCGCAATCACTTTGGAGCAACCGCCATGACAAGCACCAGCCCACAACCCGCTATCAATCCTTACCCGCGTACCTTTTCTCATATCGGTATTTCGGTTCCAGATCTGGATGCCGCCGTGAAATTTTATACCCAAGTATTGGGCTGGTACCTGATCATGGAATCGACGGATGTCCTCGAGGATGACAGCCCAATCGGCGAAATGTGCACCGATGTCTTTGGCGCCGGTTGGGAGTCCTTCAAAATCGCTCACCTATCCACTGGTGATCGAATTGGTGTCGAGTTGTTTCAGTTCAAAAACCAGCAAAACCCGGAAGACAATTTTGAATACTGGAAAACGGGCGTCTTTCACTTTTGTGTTCAAGATCCCGATGTCGAAGGACTAGCTGAAAAGATCGTCGAAGCTGGCGGTAAAAAACGGATGGCCAAGCCCCGCTATTACTATCCGGGTGAAAAACCGTATCGGATGATTTACATGGAAGACCCGTTCGGCAACATCCTTGAAATTTACAGCCACAGTTACGAACTGCACTACGCATCGGGTGCTTATAATTAAAGACTAGTTAAAGACTAGCTAAAGACTGCAGCCTAAGGCAGCCCTGTTCAAGGGCTGCCTAGATACGGTCCGCTGAAGACAACTCTTCCGCCAGAAAATCGAATACCGTTTTAACCCGCCGGTTCATCTTCAGTTCGCGGTGTGCTACCAGCCATAGGGTGCCGGTATAGATCTCAAACCCAGGCAATACCCGTACAACCTGAGGCTCGACGTCACCCACCTCTTGCACCATAACCCCGATGCCAACACCATGTTTTACCAGTTCCCAGTGGACGATATGATTCTCGGTCACCACAGGAAAGTTACGGGCTGTTAGCGCCATACCGCGTTCATTGAGTGCCTGCATCAGCAATTCATGACTGGCAAATCCGATGAAGTTGGCGTTGTTGAAACCCTCTGGTGTCACCGGATTGCCCAGGCTTTCAAGATAGCGGGGTGAGGCGTAAAGAGGCGCGATGACATCGGCTATTTTTTTGGCGATCAGATCAGGCTGTGTCGGCCGGAATCCGCGTATCGCAATATCGGCTTCTCTACGTCCCAGATCGCTGGTGCTGTTCGAGGCGATTAACTCAATATTGATACCAGGCTGCAGCCGTCTGAGCTTCTCAATAATGGGCGGCAAGCCGAATACAGCCATCGCTTCCGACGCCGTAATACAGACATCTCCCTCGATAGAATCGGACTGGCCAGTCGCTGCCATCGACAAACGGCTTGCCGCCTCCCCCATAGCACGCACGTGTTCGATCAACGCCAGCCCGCTGGGGGTTAACTCCAGTCCCCTACCACCTCTGTCAAACAGAGTCAGACCCAGCTCTTGCTCAAGCGCGGTAACTTGTCGCCCAAGCGTCGGCTGACTCACCCCCAGCGCACGTGCTGCTGCGGACATAGAACCCTCTTCCGCCGCGACAAGGAAAGCCCGAGCCCGGTTCCAGTCGAAATTAACCGATCGCCAATCCATACAAATACGCATACCTATTGGTGTGTTTTGAGCATTCTATCTTAAAATTCGTATTGCTATGCTCTGACTTTCAGACACAACAAGCGGTTCTGATCCAAGAGATCGAGCAGCCATACCAAGGAGCCCCATGGATTACTCCATCAAATTCTGGAATCGAATCGCCGACAGCTATGCCAAAAAGCCCATTTCGGATGAGGTCAGTTATCAGCAGAAACTGACCATCACCCAGCAATATTTACACCCGGAGATGAACGTTCTGGAGTTTGGCTGCGGCACCGGTTCGACAGCGATCGTTCACGCGCCCTATGTGAAGGAATACCAGGCGATAGATGTATCACCGAAGATGATCGAAATCGCTCAACGTAAACAGACCGCAGCTACCATCGATAACCTGACCTTTATCAATGCTGCCATCGAGGAGCTTCCGGTAGCCGACGAGTCACTGGATGCAGTCTTGGGCATGAGCATTCTGCATCTATTAAACGACCGGGATGAAGCCATTGGCGAGGTCTACCGGATGCTGAAACCCGGCGGGGTCTTTATCAGCAGCACCGCCTGCCTGGCCGATACCATGCCTTACATCCGCTATATCGCCCCTGTTGGCCGTTTTCTTCGGCTAATACCGAAAGTTGGCGTATTTTCCCGACAAGAGTTGCAAGCTGGCTTGGTTAAATCGGGATTCAGGATCGAAAAGATACTGGTTGCGGAGAAGAACAAAACTGTGTGTTTTCTGGTCGCGATAAAATAACGTAGCGAGCGGTCAGATATATCTCAATATCGACGTTCATCTAGTCATGTTTATCTAGTCACGGCAGCAAAGGCTCAACCTTTCTTGTGCTGTCGGGCCTGTGATTGCACCGAGCGGTAATAGCGACTCAAATTGCGATCCCGGCTGCGCTTCTCAGCCAGACTGGCGCCATTCAGGGCTTGCTCACGCATCAGTTTTTGGTAGTTCGACAATCGACGCGCATCCAAGCCACCGTCATCGATAGCGGCCACGACGGCACAGCCGGGTTCCCCCTGATGTTGGCAATCGGAGAATTGACACTGTTCTGCCAACTCTCCGATCTCGGCAAAGGTATCTTCAACGCCTTGCTGGCAGTCGGCCAACTGCAACTCCCGCATACCGGGCGTATCCAATAGCCAGCCACCAAAAGGCATCGGATGAAGCGAGCGTGCTGTCGTGGTGTGGCGGCCCTTGCCATCCTCCTCACGGATCGTCGCGCTGACCTGTTGTTGCTGGCCAATCAAGGTGTTGACCAGCGTTGACTTTCCGACACCCGAAGAGCCCACAAACGCCACCGTTTTACCCTCGCCGCACCAAGGTTTCAGCGCGCTGACACTGTCCGGGTCGAGACCATTGACAGCTTCAACCAGCAGCAACGAGTTTAGCGACTGCACCTGACCTACATAGCTATGCGCATCATCGCAACAGTCAGACTTGGTCAGCACCACCACCGGTTCGACACCGGCCTCACTGGCCAGCGCCAGATAACGTTCAATCCGACTGAGATTAAAATCCTTGTTGAGTGAGCAGACCACAAATACGGTATCAACATTGGCCGCGATCAGTTGCACCGCCACCTGACTACCCGCCGCTTTACGCGAAAACAGCGACAACCGTTCCAAAGCACGAGCGAATTTCTCTTCTGCGTTCAACAATAACCAATCACCGACCGTCAACACAGGCATCTGCGGCGTAATAGGTAACAAGATCCGTCCCTGTTCGGTCATCAGTTCAAGGTTGGAGCGATGTTGCTCCACAACGCGTGCGACGATGGCGTGCTCCCACTCATCAAGTGTGAGCTGCTGCTGAAAAAAAGGCTTCCAACCCAGTTGGGCCAGAGAAACAGAGTTAGTCATGGGGGTTCTCCACCGATCCTGATGGCCACTGAATTTTAATCCTAACACTTGGATAACGCTTAGCCACGGCGATCACCGAAGCACCAGTCGCAAAACAGGCAGACCGGTCTCCGGATGGATCGATTCATTCAAACACTTAAACCCATACCGGTCATAAAACCGACGGCCGACAGGGTTCTGTTTAAACACCTCAACCTCCAGTTCACCATGAATGCCATGTGCTTTGTCCATCAACGCTTTGCCGATACCTTGGCCGTGAAACTCCGGTTCCACAAAAAGGGCGCCAACCTCATTACAGTTTTTATCGTCTTTGAGATAAAAGACCAAGGCGATAAAACCGACCACGATCCCGTCTATGTCGGCCACCCAAGTCTCAGCATTGGGCAGGTACAGATTAGGAATGTCATGCCGTACCTTCTCAACAAAGGCTTCGGTCAAAAAAGGGTGCGCGAGTCTCGAGCCGTTCTCCCACGAGGATAAGACAGCATTGAGATCCGTGTCCGTGTACTTTCTGATAATCAGTGCCATACGTTGTTCCTTCTAGAGGTACTCCTTCTATCGCGGTTCCTAGTGGGAGTTTACCGGACGCTGCTGTTTCTGCTGACAACTCCAAAACGGCTACAAAAGTTCAGACTACCGGCCTCAGTTAATCTTGTTGAAAAGCCAACGTATACTGTTGGCTATTCAGTGGCCGCTTTTATAGCCAACCTCAGCTAGCCCCTACTTAACCACTGATTCTTGCCCAGAGCCCTAGCTAATACTACGTTTGAGTAGCAACCGTAGAAATATCAGCGACCATCTTTACTAAGTAGTCTCGCTTTATATCTGTTTCAGGACACGAACTGGCCCGCAAAATCGATCGTTTCCTTACGCATTAATCAAGGATCTACGTTACGGCTTCTACCGGTTCTATAAAGCCGTTCCGTACCCATAAAACTGAAGGAGCACCGCCATGAAGATATCTTCACGGATAGATCTATCGCCCCGCCTCGCTGCATTATTGGTATTGTTAGCATCAATATTGTTAGGTTGCTCTAATAACGGCAGCTACCGTTCCGAGCCAGTTGCTATGGCAAAAAGCTGCCCCAGCTCAAGCAACTGCTGCTGCAAGTCGATCAATGCATCGGACTGTGTTATCGCCAATGCAGGCACTTGCCCCGGTTCTGATAGACCTATCGCGATAGTGACTCCTTAAGTTACGTCTGATTGAACTTATATATTTTCGGCACCTTACAGCCAGGAACGTCCATCAAATCACTATATACAGCATAAAAAAGGGCGATCTGAGATCGCCCTTTTTTATGCGTAACACCTAGCCGGCCTTAGCCACCGACTAGCTTTTCCATTTCGCCCACGGGTCAGCACCGCTTTCAACAGGAGCACCTGAGGCTTTCGAGGAGTCGCGCTCATTAGACACAGGGCGATCTTTATCTCGATTGTTAGCATGCCCGCCTCGCTCGCGTTGCGCCCCATAACGCTTACCCGATTCTGAACGGTCTCCTGCTCCACGGCTCCTAGCGGCCACTTTCTTCGCCCGCTTTTCACGTAACCGATCGGCATCTTCAAAACTCAGTTTAGCGGGTTCCCTAGGCTTTTGATCATCCGGTATAACCCTGTCGCGAGGCGGTAATGCGAACTGTTCCGAAGACGCTCTGGGTAAATTTTTAAACTGATACAGGTAGAAAAC
Organism: Motiliproteus sp.; assembly: GCA_036961355.1. Classification (GTDB taxonomy): domain Bacteria; phylum Pseudomonadota; class Gammaproteobacteria; order Pseudomonadales; family Balneatricaceae; genus Motiliproteus. The sequence continues at coordinate 30,868 of JBALVL010000046.1, read as the reverse complement.
TTCGACTTTTTCACGCGCCCACTCAGTTTTTTTAAGAAACGTCAGACTCGAGTCGATGCTTGGATTGGTCTTAAAACAATTGATATTTAAATAGGCAAACAGAATTTCAAAACCGTAGTGATCTACGACCTCAGTCAATAAAGTTTTTAAACCCACACCATTAAGAGGATTGTTGTCGTAATTAATCGTATTGCTCATGCTAAGATCCTGCCCAAGATGTAAATGACTTCATTATACCTGTCACAGCAAAGACAGATATAGCAGGCTAACTCTCCGTCTCGTAACGTTACAGATCGTCAGGTGGCCTGCCTCATACCATCATTTTTGAGCCGTGTTTTTCTAAACAATTAGTTATCCAATCATAGTGGGGGCGCAGTGCAATATATCAGCAGTCTTTTATTGGTGTGTGCATTAATGGGACTGGCAGGTTGCTCCACAACCCCGCCGCAAAACATCAACGACAGTTGCGAGATCTTCTACGACAAAGACGATTGGTACGATGATACCAATAACAGTTTTAAGAAGTGGGGCGTTCCTATTCACGTGCAACTGGCGATCATTCACCAAGAGTCCAAGTTTAAGTACGATGCTCGCCCTCCAAAGGACTACCTGCTGGGATTCATACCTTGGGGGCGAGTCTCTTCCGCCTACGGCTACGCACAGGTTAAAGATGGAACCTGGGACTGGTATCGGGAAAAAACGGGCAACTGGAGCGCCAGTCGTGATGACTTTTCCGATGCGGTGGATTTCATCGGCTGGTACGGAACAATGAGTTATAAATTGGCGGGGATTAGCAAATGGGATGCCCGTAACCAATACCTGGCGTATCACGAGGGACACGGGGGTTATAAGCGTAAGACCTATAATCAAAAACGCTGGCTGATAGGCGTTGCTGGCAAAGTAGAGAGAAATGCCGCTCGTTATCGTGCTCAATTGGGGGAATGTAGAGAGGACCTGGAAAGCAGTTGGTGGTGATTGAGTCTGTTTATAACCCATTATCTGGGTAGAAACTGATGACAGCCCGAACAGGCTGTCATCAGGTATCCGCCAATCAGGCGCCAGCTGCTTCCAGTCGACGGGTTTCACGATCTACCCCGATACGGCAACCGTAAACAGAAACTTCACCTTTCCAACGCATCCAAGTAATAAAACTCTGAACCTTTTTGATTTGCTGCGACAACAGTGAGGGCTGCTCCTCCTGCGCTTGATCAAAAGCGCCCATCGCCATTAAATCACGGGCAATTCGACGATCATCGGCGGCAATACCGGTGAAAACCATGTTATTGCTGAATCGCATCACACTCTCCCTTTGGTAGACAAAAGTCTCAACAACTAAGGTCGTAATCATACAAAGTCATCAGGAAGCATTCAATGACTTTTAGTTAATTGATGATGCTAAATTACTCACCATACCATTTCGGAATTGATTCGCACCGGCACGACGCAACCCTTGCGTAACGCTCAACCCTGTGGATCAAATAATTCTGGATTACTCCGTCACCAGCCGTATACCCGGCCTCGCCGATTTCATCTGTTTGCAAAGCCGCTGTCTAAAACGAAGAGCCCGGCTGTTGCAGAAAAACCAACTCCTCCTCCGTCGATGCACGCCCCAGAATCACATTACGGTGCGGGTAACGCCCAAAACGGTCGATGATCTGCTGGTGTTTGAGTTCAAATCGATGGTTTTCCTCCAGCCCGGGTTGATCAAACAAGGCTACCGCCTGCTGATGAACCAGTTTCGATTCACTGTGCATGTAGGGCATATACAAAAAGGTACGCTGCAGCACCGATAGCTGCTCGGCAACACCCAAATCAACAGATTGTTGCGCCAACGCTAACGCCAGAGCATCGTTAGCAAAGCTCTGAGGCTGGTCGCGGTAGATATTGCGCGAGAACTGATCCAGCACAATGATTTCAGCCAGCCGCCCTTGTGGCTGCTCACGCCATGTGAACAGTTCGCATGCTGCCGCCGACTGCACCAGTTCGCCGAAACGATCGGCAATCAACTGATCAAAGGCCGGGTCTTTGCGCCAATGAGCCGCAGGCTCTATCTCGACAAACCAAAAATCGATAATCTGCTGCCAGTCCATAAACGATCCTCTTGGGTTGATGCACTTGTTTCAGTGGCTCCGTGATGTGGGTGAAGTCAGCCAGGAATAGCACTATGGCCTCAATAGACGAGGCAGGTAGGGTATTATCGCAGTGGGGATGGGGAGTAAGGATTGGGCTTGCAACTGTTCGTTGCTAAGCCCAAGCAAAGATCAATCAAATTCTATTGATAGATCTTCTCTTCGAACAGATTCAGCGGATTTTCCAACTGGTCATCAGTTTTGAAGAACGGTGTCTTGTCCTGCAGCATCAACCCTTTCTGGCTGAACCAACGCTCGATCTCCTCCAGGGTATCTTCGGCCTGCGCCTTCTTCATATAGGCCACCACGATCTGGTAGAAGTAGACACCAAACATTGCGGCAGCGGCCCCGAGGAAAAAGTCTGACGACATTGAGAATAACAATGCAACGACAGCGATCATCCAGATTTTGCTGGCCTTAGCCCGCTTCAACGCTTCGTTGGCTTCAAAACCTTGGTCATACTGCTCCTCAAAACGGCGATAATGCTGTTGGTAATCACCTTTGAGATTAGCGGCCAGGTAACTGCCCGTAGTGTGGCTTTCCATAATGAAACGATCCTCTGACTGGTAACAATTCGCACCCGCCGCAGGTGGCGAGGACGACAAATTTGACTGGTAGACTCCTAAACCGTCCGTAATAATCAATCACCGGCGGACTATTCAGTATAGTCCGCACAGCGGTCCAATCAATCACAAGCAGCGCTATCTACTACTGATGTCTGACACAAACTTTACGATTACTACGCGCACCGGCTATATCTATTCGCTCACAGCAGACTTTTACTCACCACCTCATAACTATCCTTCGACAGTTCACCGGACTGAATCCGTTCCAACGCAGCCTTCATCAACTGCTGACGTGCTTCGTCGTAACGTTTCCAACGGGTCAGCGGCGCCAATAAGCGCGAAGCGATCTGCGGGTTAAGCGGATCAAGTTCGATAATCAGGTCCGCCAGGAAGCGGTAGCCAGCACCATCGGCACGGTGGAACTGGACCGCATTCTGGCCGCAGAAAGCCCCGATCAAGGCGCGAATCCGATTCGGGTTGGACAGGTCGAACAGCGGTAATTCCATCAAAGACTTGACCTGCTTCAAGGTGTCATCACCGGGCGCGGTAGCCTGAACACTAAGCCACTGATTAACCACCAGCGGGTCATGCTGCCACTGTTGGTAGAACGAATCCAACGCCTGCTGCCGCTCGTCATAAAAGCCAGAATGGGCGATCAGACTGAGCGCAGCTAACGCATCGGTCATATTATCAGCGACTTCAAACTGCTGTTGCGCCAAGACCAGTGTACGTGGCTGCTGCAACGCCATCAGGTACGACAGCGCAGCGTTTTGCAGACTGCGTTTGGCAACCGCTGCAGCATTGAGCAGGTAACCCGCTTCGCTGCGATTAAGACGGTAGGCATCCATCAGCAAACCTTGCAGCGACTCGGCCAGCGAGCGGCGTACGAACTGGCGCACTCGATGGATCGCGAGCGGATCGATCTGCTGCGACAGCTCGGCCAGATACGCTTCACTGGGAAGCTGCAACAGTTTGGCCACCATCGCAGGATCTAAGGTGCGGTTAGCTAACACCTTGGCATACGCGTCAGACAGCGCACTATCCAACACCAGTTCACGCCCCGCCTGATCATCTTCGATCAACCGCTGCATCACCTCAACCGCCAACCGCTGCGACGCATCCCAGCGGTTAAAACCGTTGCTGTCGTGGCTCATCAGAAACACCAGCTGCTCGCTACTGTAAGGGAAACTCAGCTTGACCGGGGCTGAAAACTCACGCAACAGCGACGGCAACGGCTGGGCAGCGATGCCTTCAAACACAAAGTTCTGCTCGGCTTCGGTCAAGTGTAAAACTTGGGTAGTATCACCGTCGGCCAACGGCAGGTCATTACCCTCAGAGTCCAGCAAACCGATTGCCAACGGGATATGAAACGGCTGTTTCTCGCTTTCAGCTTGACCCGGTGTGGTCGGACAAGACTGCTTCACCGTGAGGGTATAGCGCTGATTGGCAGCATCGTAGTGATCGCTAACCACAACCTGCGGCGTGCCACCTTGCGAATACCAACGACGGAACTGGTTCAGGTCGACGCCCGAAGCATCCTCCATCGCCTGCACAAAATCATCGGTAGTGACCGCCTGGCCATCATGACGATCAAAGTAAAGATCCGACCCTTTACGGAAGGCCTCGGCCCCAAGCAGGGTGTGGATCATCCGCACCACCTCACACCCCTTCTCGTAGACGGTCAAGGTGTAGAAGTTAGAGATCTCCATGAATGATGCAGGCCGAACCGGGTGTGCCATGGGACCGGCATCCTCGGCAAACTGTGCGGTGCGCAGCAGGGTCACGTCGTCGATCCGTTTGACGGTGCGTGAGCCCCTATCTGCGGTGTATTCAGAGTCGCGGAATACTGTGAAGCCCTCTTTCAGGCTTAACTGGAACCAGTCACGACAGGTAACCCGATTGCCAGACCAGTTATGAAAATACTCGTGAGCGACGATCCCTTCGATCCGTTCGAAACCGGCATCGGTGGTAGTCTCGGGCTTAGCCAGCACACACGAGGAGTTGAAAATATTGAGTCCCTTGTTCTCCATCGCGCCCATGTTGAAATGGTCGACTGCGACGATCATAAAGATATCAAGGTCGTATTCCCGACCGTAGACCTCCTCGTCCCAAGCCATCGAGCGTTTCAACGAGGCTAGCGCGTGATCACACTTGTCCAGGTTCTGTTTCTCCACAAACAACCGCAGCGCTATGTCGCGACCACTGCAGGTAATGAAACGGTCCTCAACAACCTCCAAATCACCGGCCACTAACGCAAACAGGTAAGCAGGCTTCTTGAAAGGGTCTTGCCAGGTAATCCAGTGACGTTCGCCCTGCTCGCCTTTATCGACAGGATTACCGTTCGAGAGTAGCACCGGAAAATCAGCCTTGTTGGCGGCAACAGTGGTGGTGAACACCGACATCACATCGGGGCGATCGAGATAGAAGGTAATCTTGCGAAACCCTTCGGCCTCGCATTGGGTGCAGAACATACCGTTGGACTGATACAGCCCCTCCAACGAGGTATTCTCCTGCGGTTTAATCAAGGTCACGCATTCGAGCGTGCACTGCTGAGGCAAGCCGTTCAGGGTCAGATATTCATCATTTCTCTGGTAATCCGCTTCGTTCAGATCGTTACCGTCGAGTACCAGTCGGCGCAACAGCAGCGACGGATCACCATGAAGCTGAAGATCAGCATCGGGATCACTGGATTCAGGATTACGGCGCAGTTTCAAGGTCGAACGTACCAGCGTGGCCTTATCACCCAATTCAAAATGCAGCTCGGTTTCATCGATCAGGAACGGTGGTACTTGGTAATCTTTAAGATAGATCGTTCTGGGGTTGTCTTTGTTCATAGGGTTCTGTGCTCGAAAATGGGGGCTAAACAGCGATGTTGATGATATGGCTTGATTCGAATGGGATAAACGGGCTCACAATCAGGCGTAAAATTCGACTCGGTAAGCGCCGAATTTACGGATATTGATCACGCCGCTGTCGAGGATCAGATATTGCCCTTTGATCCCTTGCAACACACCTTCAACCACCGGTGTCTTATCAAAGTTAAGTGACGTCACTTTGGTCGGATAGTTCAATACCGGATAGCGCAGTTCGGTCACCTCACTATCGCCAAGGGGCTGAATCGACTGCAATCCAAAGCTTTGTTGCAACTCGGAAACTTCCGATTGAGTTTCCGCCAATAACCGATCCCGCACCGCAAGCAGGTCGATCGCATCAACCTGCCCTTTGAGCATCGTCCGCCAGTTGGTCTTATCTGCCACATGATTTTTGAACAACACTTCAACCAAACCTGAACGGTAACGAGTATCTACCCGAAAGATCGGCAGCGCTTGAATTGCACCTTGGTCGATCCAGCGGGTCGGAATCTGCGTCGCTCGGGTAATGCCAACCTTGACCCCGGACGAGTTGGCCAGGTAGACGATATGGTCAGCCATACAGAAACTCTGGCCCCACTCTTCATCACGGCAGGTACCCTGATCAAAGTGGCATTTTTCCGGACTGACAATGCAACTATCGCACTGCGGCAGTTTCCTGAAACAGGGATAACAGTAACCCTGTGCAAAGCTCTTTTTACTGGCCCGGCCGCAGTGCTGACAATGGATCTCGCCCTGATAGACCAGTTTGATCGAGCGGCCTATCAATGGGTTGAGATGAAACTCGGACTCATCCAGCGGCAACCAGTATTGGTTGGTATCAGACTGTTCAGAGTTCTGTTCAGCATCCATGTCTGAACCCGTGCCTGAACGCATATCGGAACGTATATTTGAACGTATATCGGAGCATAGCTCGGTACGCATTTTCGCCAAGTGGCCCTGACCCAGTAATGTCATACCAGGTGTGGTTGTGTCATCAGCAGCGGTGGATAGCAGATCAATTGTCATCGTGGTTCAACCGTTCAGAATTTTGACGATATCTTCGGTGCTTTGGCTAGGGCTGTGCTGAGTGCCGTCGGCCTTGGTTCGGCCGATGTAGCCGATCCGATCTTCCTCTGGAAGGTTCTTCTCGTCATAGGCGATGACCGCCTGCATGCAGGTCTCTCGCTCCTGATCGGTCAAACGACGGCCATCGGCCCACTTGCCCAGCTCGACGGCAGTGCGCATGGTGGCGTGAATTTCCGGGGTCATAGTCCGGATCAGTTCATCAAAGTTCATCGTGATTACCTGTGTGTCTAAAAGTCAGAATAGTCGAGCAATAATCAGCGGCACAGCACGCAAAGCATGGCATTAGTACGGCAGTTCGCCGACAGATAAAGGCCGCAGATAATACCATAGCCGAGACGGTAGAGCCGACTGCCGTTGTTAGCGGCCATGTAAAAAACAGCTGTATGGAGGCTGATATGACAGCCTTATTGCCGCCGGGATAAGCCTCACTCTTTTAATAGCCAAGTCGACCGTCAATCAAGAAGCACTCAGGTCGCTTCAGTTCAAATCGCTTCGATCCAACGCTTTCTTTTGACCGATATAACCCTGCCTCGATCCACGCAAAGAATCAAATAGGCTTGAACAACAAGCTATACAAGATTAGCTAAGGCCGCCATGACGGCCAGCGGCGAGCGACGTATACTTTGGCTCAACAACGACAGAGAAACCAACACCGTCCCGGCTGAATTACAGATCAGCCTCAAACAACCCTAAGTATTATGGAGCCAATATGGATAACGACACACGCACTCAACTCGAAGCCGCAGCTTTTCGCGGCCTGATCGCCCACCTGCAAGAGCGCAAGGATGTGCAGAACATCGACCTGATGAACCTGGCAGGGTTCTGCCGCAACTGTCTGTCAAAATGGTACTTGGCGGGCGCTAAGGAGCAGGACGTTGAATTGACCTACGACCAGGCTTTGGAAGCGGTCTACGGTATGAGCCACGCCGACTGGAAAGCGAACCATCAAGGTAAGGCCAGTGCCGAACAGTTAGAAACCTTTGAGCGCACTAAACCCCAGCATGCAAAGATCAGCGGCCACAACTGAGCGGCAAAGGAGTTGCGTGAGGTGGTCGAAGTCGAATCGGTACAAACTGAATACGGCCAACACAACCACCGAACGGCTATTCGGTATAGAACGGTGTCGACTGGACACCGTTCAACAGAGCTACCTGTGGCCGATCTGGATGACGTTTTTGCTGCTCAGCATCTCGCAGCGCTCTGCGTAACACTTTACCCACCGCGCTGCGCGGCAGCTCTTTACGAAACTCGACCTGTGACGGGATTTTATAAGCAGTAAGGCGCTCGCGACAATGTTGGCGAATCTGCTGCACTGTCAAATCGGGGTTGGCAGACACTAGATAAAGTTTGACCTGTTCACCCTGTTCAAAGCCAGGAACCCCAACCACAACGCAATCATCCACGTCAGGATGTGCTGAAATCACCTGTTCCAACTCGCTGGGGTAGACACTAAAGCCCGAAACATTGATAACATCTTTTTTTCGGTCAACCAGCGTCAGATAACCCCGTTCTCCGATGCTGGCGATATCGCCGGTACGCAACCAACCGTCATCATCAAACACTTGTGCCGTCTGTTGCGGTTGTTTCCAGTAACCCTGCATTACTTGGGCCCCTCTAACACAGAGTTCACCGCTACCGCCCACAGGAACCTCAGCGCCATCATCGTCGACCAGACGTATCTCAGTACCGGCCACTGGCAAGCCGATCGAACCCAGTCGAGCGGCGGCAGGAGGGTTAACACTGATGATCGGTGCAGTCTCAGCCAGGCCATAACCCTCCAATATGGAGCAACCCGTTAACTGCTGCCAACATTCGGCCACCGCCGGATTGAGCGCCATGCCGCCAGAAATGGTCAACTTAAGGCGATCAAATCGCAGGCTCGAAAAAGCCGACTGCTGGCACAGATCCGAAAACAGGGTATTAGAGCCACTAAAAATGGTGAACTCGTGACGCTTTAATTCATGAATAAAAGCATTGGTATCTTGCGAGTCACTGATCAACACCACTTTCGCGCCTATCTCCAGCATCAGCATGCAACTGACAGTAAACGAATAGAGATGGTAGAGCGGCAGCGGCGCTATAACGGTTTCACAACCCGGTTCGGTAACGCCGTTCAGCGCTAACTTCACCTGAATCAGATTAGCCAATAAATTATGGTGGGTCAGCATCGCCGCTTTGCTAAGGGCGGTAGTGCCACCGCTGTATTGCAAAAGAGCTAAATCAGCCCCACTAATTTCCAGTGAGGAAAACGCGAGCCGCGACCCCTGCTGCATCACATGGCAATAGTCGACAGCTCCGGGTAACTGATGATAAGCAGGTACCCCGGTTTTAAGATACCGTGCAGACGCGTTGACGAAGAAGCGCTTCCAGTTCGGCAGCGCATCGCCCTGCTCGGTCACAATCACGGTATTAAGCTTGGTTTGTTCAATTACCGTCTCAAGCTGAGAGGCGGCGCAGGCCTGCAGCAGCAGCCCTTTCGCGCCGGAGTCACAGAGCTGGTGTTGTAACTCGTCAACATTCTGCTGCGGGCTGATGTTGACAACCACCAAGCCCGCGCGCAGAGCGCCAAACAGTACAATCGGATATTGCAATAAATTGGGTAATTGGATGGCAAATCGATCGCCAGGTTGAAGCACGGTTGAGCACTGCAGATATGCTGCAAAATCCCGGGACTTTTGATCCAGTTCACAGTAACTCAGGTCAGAGCCTAAATTGGAAAATGCGATATGCTCAGGGTAACGCTGCCAAGCACGCTCCAGAACGTCAATCAGATTACCATAACCTTCAAAGTCCAGTACTCCGGTAACCGGAGTCGCGACATCATCCCTTCTTAGCATCATATTTCCACGTCCGCCCGCTGCTAATACGCTCTTACGCTAAGAACGTCCGGAACCTGACTGTACGTGGACCGCTACAGATGGATGCCGGTTTCAATAAAACACACAAACGACTTTAGTCGTATAGATGTTTTACCCCCACACCGTTGGTAGGTCAACGACAAAATAAGTAAAAACCCAAAGAAATCAACTTATGCTCTGAAGTAGTGCAGGTGCATGACGCAATAGCCAAAATGGCAGTCATGAACCTCTAAAGCAGCTACAATAGCGGCTTTATCAACCCCTATTTTATCTGTGTGAAGGTGTACTATGCGCGTCTGCGGTATCGAACTTAAGGGTGGCGAAGCCATCCTCTGCCTGTTAAATCTGGATGACGGGATCTTTAATGTCGCCGAATGCCGTCAGCGCCAATATACGGTTGCCGCATCTGCCTCCACCGACAGCATTCGTGAGTTCCACTTCTCGTTTAGCAAACTGATGCAGGATTATCAGATCGATGAGGTGGTGATTATCGAACGTCATCAGAAGGGGAAATTGGCCGCCAGCGCTACCAGTTTTAAACTGGAGGCCGCCATTCAGCTAATCGAGCAGCCTGTCACCCTGATCACAACCGCAACAATCAAAGAGCAGCTCAAACTCAACCCGCTGCAAGTCGAAGCGGTAGAGTTAGGGCTGAAAAAATTTCAAATAACCGCGTTCACGGCGGCTTACGCCTACCAGCACCAACAAGCGGCCCTCTAATAACCTTCGCTGAGCCCTCGCCTACCGTTTGGCCGGGGCTATCACTTTCAACCGCAGCGAGAAATCATCCATCTGACTCACACTGTAGCCGCTGTTGACACGCTCAGTGGCCGCAGGGTGCTGTCTCAGGCTCACACCCGGCCGGTGTTCGGTTGCCGGACGAACGGGGCGAGCACAAAAACCGCCACCACAGTTCGGGCAAACGTTGTTAAGCACCGTATCGACACAGTTTCGGCAGAATGTGCATTCATAAGAACAGATACAGGCCTCGGTCGACGCCGGCGGCAGATCCTTGTCGCAACACTCACAGTTAGGCCGTAACTGCAGCATCGGTTACTTCACCTCTAAGTTCAGGAAGTAAGTGTAATAGTCCTGCTCGCGCTGGTAACCCAATGACTGGTACAACATCTGCGCTGGGATATTATCCACCGCCGTTTCCAGCGCCAAACTCTGTGCTCCCGTCTCAACAGCAAAAGCCTTGGCGGTATTCATCAGCATTTTTGCGACGTTTGCTCGACGCGCCTGCGGCACTACATACAGATCAGCCAAAGTCCAACAAGGTTTAGCCGTGATCGACGAAAAGGTGGGGAAAAGCTGAGTAAAGCCGACTGCCTGATCGTTTTCAGCTACGGCCAGAAAAATAACCGAACTGCCCTGCTGCAACCGTTCACCAATGAAGTTTGCCGCAACCTGAAGGTCACTCGGCTGGCGGTAAAACACCCGGTACTGATCGAACAACGGCGCCACTTTCCCGACATCGTCGAAAGTTGCCCGCTTGATCTGAACTTGCATAGAAGCTCCTGAATTCGTTATTGCTGTCAACCCGGCTCGGGGACTGGCTCGACCACTATCTAGAGCACTGACTCGGTCATACTCTCAAACACCGTTTGTTGCTTGATCGCCTGTAACCCTTGAGCGCGGTAAAACTGCTGCGCCGCCTGCCGCTGGCTATGACAGCGCACCCGTAATGGCAGCCCCTGCTGGTCGGCCCAGTATCTAACCACCGCCAGTAATTGAGTCGCAATACCCCGGCGGTGGTAGCTGGATTCGACCACCAGCCCCCCTATTTCGACGAACGGCGGTGATGCTAACCGTAGTCCGATAAACGCATGCAGCCAACCCCGTAACTCGCCGCCTGCATCAAACACCCAGACCTGCTGGTCGGTAGCATCCAACAGTCTAATCAAGCGTTCGACGGTAGCTGTCTGCTGCGCATCAACATTGCCAGCAGCGTTATCCTTCTGTGTATAACCCAAACCTTGTGACAACCGGGTGATCGCTTCGGCATCGGTGGGTATTGCCGTTCGAACAACGCCACTTTCAACATTATTACCAACACCGCAAAGCGTCATCTCGAACAGCTCATCGCTTGGAGCCCTCTATCAATCATGACAACGCTACCTGGTAATGAATTTTAACGATTACAGTCACAACAGAGGCCGTTAAAACATTCCGTTTTTATTGAGAGCCCTCTCAGGGACAACTTGCAGCACATCCCAGTGTTCGACCACCTTACCGGCACTGTCGAGCCGAAAAATATCGATCCCGGCCCAATCCTTGTTACTGTCGGTTGGCCAGTGCTGCTGGCAGTGCAGCACCACCATGTCACCTTCAGCCAGAACCCGCTTAAAACTGACCTGCTTACCCGGATACTCTGCTGCCATCCGCTCAAAGTATTCGATGAACGCTTGCTTGCCGTCGCCAACATGCGGGTTGTGCTGGATATACTGTTCACCCACATAACGTTCGACCGCCAGGAGCGGTTGATTTTGATTAAACATCAGGTCGTAAAAATCGGTCACGGTCTGTTTATTACGCTGCAATTTGTCCATCAGTTATCTCCTTTGACCTACAGGACACATCCTTAGCTACGGCCGGGACTAGACGGCCATCGTGGCCAACCGCTTAAGCCGCCGCAGGCTGATGAAATTCGATCACATTATCATCAGGGTCACGTATAAAGATAAACGCAGCGCCATCAGGGGTGATGATCGGTCCTTCGGTAACCGGAAAATTTAGCGCCTGGAGTTGCTGCTGTACCGCCGCCAAGTCGCTCACCTCCAGTGCGATATGGGTATAACCCGTGTGTTTGTCGGCGACATCCATTAATCGGTTCAACGGTTGCTTATCCGTCGCATTAAGAATGAAGTTAATATTGACGCCACTGGGATGCTCCATGATAGCCACCGGTTCGGGCCCTATCGGTCCGACCAGAAATACAAAACCCAATTTTTGATAAAACTCTCGGGTGGTTTCCAGGTCGGATACCCGCAAACCAACGTGGTTAATTCGGGTGATCTGCTGCATTAATAACTCCTTGCCTTGTTTAAAAACGCTGACAGGCAGCATAGCCCTTTTCTCGCCGGACAACGGCTGTATCGATAACAAACAACCGGTTACTAATCAGCCGATCTAACAATTCGTTTCTAATAAGTCGTTTCTAACAACCCATAAAAAACCCGCTCAGTCTTGGGACTGAGCGGGTTTTTTAACCGTAGATCTAGCCGATCATTATCAGCAAAACAGGCTATCAGCTATCTCGGTCTACCAATGGGGTTGAGAAAGTGTGTTCCATGTCCCACGGAAAGCGGATCCAGGTATCCTGACTGACTTCGGTGACGAAGGTATCGACCAGCGGCTTACCGGCAGGCTTGGCGTAAATCGTGGCAAAATGCGCCTTAGGCAACATTTCACGAACGCAACGAGCGGTCTTGCCGGTATCGACCAGATCATCGATCAGCAGCATCCCTTCACCATCGCCTTCAACACCCTTGAGAACCGTGAGCTCGCCCTGCTCATTCTGAGTGGTCGAATCACCCTGACCATAACTCACCACGCATAGCGTATCGATCAGACGGATATCCATTTCACGCGCCAGAATGGCCGCCGGCACCAACCCGCCCCGGGTGATAGCGATAATCCCCTTCCAAGGCCCTTGCTCGAGCAGACGCCATGACAGTGCTTTAGCGTTACGGTGCAGCTCTTCCCATGAAACCGGGAAGTCTTTGCGGTAGGTAGATGACATACAGACTCCGAGGGGTTGACCAGGCCGCGTCATGAAAGCTGACTAAAAATTTCAGCAGCACCGGAAAAAAGTTGCGTATTTATACTCCCACAACCCCTTCATGGCAATCACGATCGAGGCAGTTCAGTTCGAATAAATTCACGACAAACCGCTGCTATAAACTCAACACCGGATGCGCAGACTCATCAGCACCTTTGTACCAAGCCAGTTTCTGGTGCAGTGCTACCACCTCCCCGACAATGATCAACGTTGGCGGTTCTACCGGATTATCGGCCATCACCTGGCCAATGGTCGCCAGCGTACCAATAACCACTTTCTGCTGCGGCGTAGAACCCGCCTGTACCAAAGCGATCGGGGTATCGGCACTCTTACCGTGGGCGATCAACTGAGTGGCCAGGTGCTCGATCCGGTGCAGCCCCATATAAAACACAATGGTCTGATTATCGTGTACCAGTTCGGGCCAATTCAGATCCGCGCCACGGTTCTTCAATTGACCGGTAACAAACTTCACCGACTGGGCGTAGTCGCGGTGCGTTAACGGGATACCCGCGTAACTCGAACAGGCAGCCGCTGCGGTGATGCCCGGTACTACCTGAAACGGAATCTGCTGTTCGGCTAGCAGCTCCAACTCTTCGCCACCACGACCGAAAATAAAAGGATCGCCGCCTTTCAAACGCAGCACCTTGTTGCCCTTGCGTGCCAGATCAACCAACATCTGGTTGATCCCCTCTTGCGGGACAGCATGATCATCACGCGCTTTACCCACGTAGATTCGCTCGGCATCACGACGACACAGATCCAACACCCGGGGCGATACCAGCCGATCATAGAGCACCACATCCGCCTGTTGCATCAGCCGTAACGCTTTGAAGGTCAGCAGATCAGGGTCTCCGGGCCCGGCACCTACCAGATAAACCTCACCGGTCTGCCGCTCGCTCGATTGCGCCAGTTCCGCCTCCATCCACTGCTCGGCCTGATCCTGCTGCCCTGCCGCCAACTGCTCAGCGACCGGCCCGTAAAGTACCCGCTCCCAATAGGCGCGGCGTGACTCGATCTGCTTAAAATGCGCTTTAACCCGCTGCCGAAAACTGCCCATCAACGTTGCTAATTTTCCGTAAGAGGGCGGAATTAAAGCTTCCAACCTTGCGCGAACCAGCCGTGCCAATACCGGCGCCTTACCGCCGCTGGAGATCGCTATCATCAACGGTGATCGGTCTACTATCGCCGGAAAGATAAAACTGCACAGCGCAGGTTGATCGACCACATTGACCGGCATCCCCAACGCTGCCGCATCCTGCTGCACCTGCTGGTTAAGTTCACCGTTGTCGGTCGCCGCCACCACCAGTGTCTTGCCATCGAGCAAGGCTGGGTCGTATTCTGCCTCAATCGTCTCGCCGTGATGCGCCTTTACCAGCTTAATTAATCCCGGCCGCATCTTCGGTGCTACCACCGTCAAACGCGCACCAGCACGACACAACAGTTCAGCTTTACGCTCTGCAACCATGCCCCCACCAATCAGCAGGCAGGGCTTTGTTTTCAGATCAAAGAACAGCGGTAGGTAATCCATAGAAATTCCTGATAAATGTCGGCAAATACGTGTTTGGGCCTGATAGCGATTACTTTGCCATAACCTGGCATAAAAAGGGGCAAAGGCGAGCACAATTGATCCCTGAAATGTATCGATCTAACCATTGTGTTGTGAGCAGACGTCTACAACTCAATAAACCCATCAAATAGTGTAAAGGCACCTATATTCTTTTGAAGCATCTGCGTACTATTCAGTCAGTAAATAGCTTTTCACAATTTATCTCGAATATTAAGCCTGTATCGAGTGTCGTTTAAAATGAAAGCTCCATTTTACTCCCCTATCTTTTCTTACCTCGCCGGCCTGGTGTTACTCCTCTGTACCTCAAACGCTTACGCTATGGATACAGTCTGGCTCAGCAAGCCCAAAAATGAACTAGATCCCAGAGAAGCCTACCCACTGGAGTTACTGACCACCGCGTTGAAAAAGAGCGAACCGGAGTTCGGGCCCTTTGAGATCAGATTTGCCGGCGAGATGGGCCGCGTCAGAGCCTTACGCTCGCTGCTTAACGGCGGCATCAACGTGTTTGACGCTCCCAGCCAACCTGAATGGGAAGAAAAGGCACTCACCGTCCGCATCCCGATCAAGAAAGGGCTGATGGGCTATCGCCTGCTACTGATCAACCAGAACCAGCTGACCAAATTTTCTGATATTCAATATATCGGCCAGTTAAAACAATTTAGTGCTGGTACTGGGTTTCAGTGGAGTAGTACCAAGGTGCTCGACAGGTTGGGCTTCAAGCTGGTCTCCGGAACCAGTTATGAAGGGCTGTTCGGCATGCTGGCGGCCGCCCGCTTCGACTACTTTCCCCGCGGAATCAACGAAATCTTCGATGAATACGCGCTATTCAAACCTAAGTACTCACAGATGGCGATCGAGCCGACCACCGCTTTCTACCTGCCCTTACCCAGCTATTATTTTGTTTCCCCGCATCACCCTCGCCTGGCCAAACGAATCGAAGCGGGGTTAACTACGATGTACGCTGATGGCAGCTTCGATGAACTATTCTTCCGCTTTTATGGTAGCGCCATCGAGAAAGCAAAATTGTGGCAGCGTAATCTATTTTATCTTGAGAATCCGCTACTGCCCCCCCATCCGATCTACGACAACCCTAAGTATTGGTTCGATCCGACCCAGCGCCAACCTCTTTCGGCCACCCGCAGCCAGCTTGAATAACAATCCTTGATTGGTACTAACAATCACTGACGGCAACAATTTCTGATCACAAAAAACCCGGCCTAGCCGGGTTCTTGTAGTACTACCAGACCATCCTATCAGGCAGGGTCTTTGAGCGGCTCTTCAACGGGCGGAGTCAGACCCGATGAGGCGGGATGTAAACCGCACTCCTTAGCGTCTGGATCTTCCCACCACCAACGCCCGGCGCGGACATCTTCACCGACCGAAATCGCACGGGTGCAAGGCGCACAGCCGATACTCGGGTAGTGTTGATCATGCAGTGCGTTGTAGGGCAGATCGAAAGTCTCGATAAACGCCCAGACCTCTTTCTCGGTCCAGTCAGCCAGAGGGTTAATCTTGTGCAGCTGGTTACCGTCATCCCACTCGTTGAATTCAACACCGTCGCGAGTGACCGCCTGTTCACGACGAATACCGGTAACCCAAGCCTTCTTACCGCTCAATGCACGCTGTAAAGGCTCGACTTTACGCACGTAGCAACAGCCTTTACGTAACGCCTGCGATTCGAAGAAACCATTGATGCCGTTGTCACGAACATAAGCTTCGACCGAAGCCGCAGCCGGGTAGTAAACATTCACTTTGAACTTATAGCGGGCTTCAACTTTCGCCAGCAGCACCAATGTCTCTTCCGGCAGCCGACCGGTATCGAGACTAAAGATCTCAATCTCCGGAACAAAGCAGCGAATCAGATCGGTGATCACCATGTCTTCCGCACCAAAGCTGTTAGCAAAAGTGACTTCGCCATACTCGTCATGGGCTTTCTTGAGCACTGCTACCGAGTTATTCACTTTGGCTTGCAGCTCAGGCTCCAGTTTATGATCCATCGATTAAACTCCTGTTATCGATTAGTGCTGACGATAGCTGGGATTCGGATCGTCATACGCACCCTGATTATGCACCCCGATCTCACTGAACGCAGTAGTCATTTCCGGGGTGAAACGCTCGTCGGCTATCTCCATCGCATCGATGCCACAACGGTGCATAAAGCGCAGCCTATCCCAGGTCACATCACCCTGCGCCCGGATCTGGCCGCTAAAGCCAAGGGCACGCAATTTACGGGCCTGCGAGAATGCACGACCGTCAGCAAAACTGGGGAAGTCGACCGCAATCAGCGCAAACTGAGCCGCTATCGATGCCAGTTCAGCTGCATCGAGGTCGTTCGGAATCGCCACGCCCAACCGACCAGAGCGAGCAACCAGTGCATCGCAGTGGCCAATATAAAGCCCCCAATCGACCAGCAGGTCAGCCTCGGCAGCTTGATGGTCAAGTTGTTCTATATCGGTGATACGGATCCAACGGTCGTCGCTGACCGTTTTTTGATCAATGAGCAGCGGCATATACACGCTCCTTAAATGGTTGGTTACCTACGCGGCGAACGGTATCGATAAAGCGCTCGCCCTCATTACGGATCTCAACAAACACACTGAGGATCTTCTCCATTGTGTCGGCTACCTCGTCACGAGGAATCGACCTGCCCAGCACCTTGCCAAGAGAGGCATCGGAATTGGACGAACCTCCCAGCGTGAACTGGTAGTACGATTCATCATTCTTATCGACGCCCAAAATACCGATATGGCTAACATGGTGGTGGGCGCAGGCGTTGATGCAACCTGATATCCGCAACTTGATCTCGCCCAGATCGTAGAGGTAGTCAAGATCATCAAACTTGGTCTGAATTTGACGTGAAACACTCAATGTTTCGGCATTGGCCAGCGAGCAGAAATCAAGGCCAGGGCAGACGATCATATCGTGGATGGTACCGATCACAGGACGTGCCAGGTCGAGTTCGACCAGTGCTTTCCAGAGAGGGTATAGATCCGCCTGTTTGATATGAGCGAACACCAGATTCTGTTCGTGGGTGGAGCGCACCTCACCAAAGTTATAACGGTCAGCCAGGTCGGCCACCGCGTCCATCTGCACATCGGTGACATCGCCAGGTGCCTTGAGCAAGCCTTTAATCGCCAATGTTACGGCGCGATAGCCTGGCACTTTGTGCTCAAAACTGTTGCGTTCGATCCAGACTGCAAAATCACGATCACTGGCTAGTTTGTCAGCGTAACTGGTATCTGCGGCAGCATCGGCTTGATAAGCCGGTGGCTGGAAGAACCCTTTAACACGGTCGATCTCAGACTGCTGCAATTTCAATTCAGAATCTCGGATCTGCTGCCATTCAGCTTCCACCTTGTCGCGGAAAGCATCAGCACCCATGGCATCAACCAAAATTTTGATTCGGGCTTTGTACTTGTTGTCGCGACGCCCCAACAGGTTATAAACCCGCAAAATAGACTCCAGATAAGAGAGCAGATCCTGCTGTGGCAAAAACTCACGGATCTGTTTACCGATCATCGGCGTCCGTCCCAGACCACCGCCAACCAGCACTTCAAAACCAACCTCACCAGCATCGTTACGCGCCAGGCGTAAGCCAATGTCGTGCACCTGAGTGGCTGCACGGTCCTGTTCGCACGCGGTAACCGCGATCTTGAACTTCCGTGGCAAGTAGGCAAACTCAGGGTGCAGCGAAGCCCACCGGCGGATAATTTCGCTCCACGGCCGCGGATCTTCAATCTCACCCACAGCAACACCGGCAAAATGATCCGAGGTCACACTACGAATACAGCTACCCGAGGTTTGGATCGCATGCATCTGCACCTTAGCCAGATCGGCCAGGATGTCAGGCACCTCTTCCAGCGCCGGCCAGTTAAACTGGATGTTCTGGCGGGTAGTGAAGTGGGCATAGTTCTTATCGTAGTCGCGTGACACTTTAGCTAGGGCCCGCAGCTGCGCCGAAGAGAGCAGACCGTAGTTGATCGCCACCCGCAACATCGGTGCATGACGCTGAATATAAAGACCATTCTGCAGCCGCAGAACCCGGAACTCTTCGTCCGGAATCTGACCGGCCAGGAAGCGCTGAGTCTGGGCGCGGTATTGTTCTACCCGCTCCTCGATCAGCTGCTGATCCAGCTCGCTATAAACATACATCGTCAAACACCTTTCTCTATTTAAAATATCGCCCCTTATTAGGGAGGGCGCACCCTATCAAAAAACCCGACTCATCAGCCAGAGCTTAAGTGACTTTTATCAGTCATTATTCATAATGTTCTACCGCTAGACGCAATCGATCCCCGTCCGCAACCTTCATCCGGCTGCTTTCATTCACAACCTTCTATCAGCAACTTTCTATCCGGCAACAACAAAACGCATACCGATCACAAACAGCAACGTACCCATCACTGGCTGCATAAACTTGGGCGAGAGCCTTGTCCCCAGATGGCTACCGAGATAAACACCCGGTAACGAACCGGCCAACAGGTACGCCAACAACATCAGGTCAACGTTACCCAGCTGCCAGTGACCCAAACCGGCCACACCGGTCAGCACTACTGCATGAACCAAATCGGTAGCGATGATCATCCGCATCGTCATGTGCGGGAATAACAAAATCAGTAACGCCGTTCCCAGCGCGCCAGCACCAACCGAAGACAGAGTCACCAACATCCCCAACCCCAGACCCGCAACGGATGTCACAGGCAGACGCCAACGACGACCGAACGCTTTCAACTCTGGCGCATCCAACTCGATCACATACGTGCGAATCCGATTACGAAAAAAGACTGCGATCGAGGTCAATACCAGGCTGACTCCCAGAGTCATGTTGATCAGGTGGTCGAGCGTTTCATCGGCTTCAATACCGCTCAGCACCCAGAGCATGATCAACGCGCCCGGAACACTACCGATCAATAACGCGATCACCACCTGCCAGTTCACCAACCGCTTCTTGGCGTAGGGCCAGACACCACCCATTTTGGTGACCGCGGCGTAAAGCAGATCGGTACTAACAGCAACAGCCGGGTTGATGCCGAAACCGACGATCAGGATCGGAGTCATCAACGCACCGCCTCCGATACCGGTCAATCCGACAATAAAGCCGACCACTAGGCCGGCAAAGCTGTAACCCCATTCCATCTCTGTCTCGACTTAAAAATTTCAGAGCCGCTATCATAGAGAAACTCAGATATAACTTAAAAGAATAATTAGCGATTCCTCTAGTTCAAAATGGAATATAGAGCACAGCTCGCTATTCAACCCCCAGCCTAAGCGGTGAAAGTTATTAAAAATAACTTTAAATAACAAAATGGAATAAGTGGATTCGAATCTATTCTTTTTTATTTTTTGTGCAGCGCCGTATGATGGCGCCATTCTAAGGTGCGCCCACTGTCTCTCAACCAGGGCTTTTGCCATTGTGACCAACAACCAACAGGCACTGCACCCCAGCTACCAAACTTTCAACCATTTATAGATTGAGCCCACATGACAGCCCAACCTGAAAACAAACCAAGCAACGCCCTGATCTCCGAGCAACGCCTGACTCACCTCAAGCAGCTAGAAGCGGAAAGCATCCATATCATCCGCGAAGTGGCGGCTGAGTTTGAACGGCCCGTAATGCTCTACTCGGTCGGTAAAGACTCGGCGGTTATGCTGCACCTGACCCGTAAAGCGTTCTACCCTGGCAAGCCACCGTTTCCGCTGATGCACATCGACACCACCTGGAAGTTTCAGGAGATGATTGCGTTTCGCGACAAGATGGCCAAAGAAGCGGGCATGGATCTGATCGTGCACATCAATCAAGATGGCGTCGACATGGGCATCAGCCCGTTCGTCCATGGCTCGAAGAAGCACACCGATGTAATGAAGACGGCCGGCCTTAAGCAAGCGCTGAATAAGTACCAATTTGACGCCGCTTTCGGCGGAGCCCGTCGCGACGAGGAGAAGTCCCGTGCCAAGGAGCGTGTGTTCTCGTTCCGCGACAAGAATCACCGCTGGGATCCCAAGAGCCAACGCCCTGAACTATGGAGCCTGTTTAACGCCCGCATCGATAAAGGCGAGAGTATCCGTGTGTTCCCGTTGTCGAATTGGACCGAGCTGGATATTTGGCAATACATCCATCTGGAAAGCATTCCGATCGTACCGCTGTACCTGTCCGCCGAGCGCCCTGTGGTCGAACGTGACGGCCTGCTGATCATGGTTGACGATGATCGTTTGCCATTGGAGCCAGGCGAACAGCCGATGATGAAGAATGTCCGCTTCCGTACTCTGGGATGTTATCCGCTGACCGGTGCAGTCGAATCCGATGCCACCAGCCTGCCAGAGATCATTCAGGAGATGTTGTTAACTACCACCTCCGAACGGCAAGGGCGCGCGATCGATCACGACAGTGCGGGGTCGATGGAGCAGAAGAAGAAAGAAGGCTACTTCTAAAAAATGGAATCAGGTCAGACTCGGAACACTCGGCCGTCGTTGTAGAAGATCTCAAACTGCTCATTTACGTTAGTAAACTGCGCGCTTTCAATCTTCTCCGCCTAGCCCGAGCGACCCGATTCAAGCCCTGAAGCCATTTTTGATTTCTTTGATACAAATTTGAGCTTGGCCACCCGACAACAGAATTGAGACGAGCGACACCATGAGCCACCAAGACGAACTGATCAGCAGTGACATCCACGCCTACCTGGCGCAACACGAAAATAAAGAACTACTGCGGTTATTAACCTGCGGTAACGTTGACGACGGTAAGAGCACCTTGATCGGGCGTCTGTTACACGATTCCAAGATGATCTACGAAGATCAGCTCGAGGCGATCAAGTCAGACAGCGTTAAATCGGGCACCACCGGTGACGAGATCGATCTGGCGCTGCTGGTTGACGGCCTGCAAGCTGAACGCGAGCAGGGCATCACTATTGATGTCGCCTATCGCTATTTTTCCACTGCCCGTCGCAAGTTCATCATCGCCGACACCCCGGGACATGAACAGTACACCCGCAACATGGCCACCGGCGCCTCGACCTGCGACCTGGCGGTGATCCTGATCGACGCACGTCACGGCGTTCAGACCCAGACCAAGCGTCACAGTTTCATCACCTCGATGTTGGGCATCAAACACACCGTTGTCGCGATCAACAAGATGGACCTGATGGACTTTGACGAGCAGGTTTTCAACAACATCAAAGCCGATTTTGAGGATTTTGCTCAGGGGCTGAACATGCCTGATGTCCACTTTATCCCCTTGTCGGCGCTTAACGGCGACAACGTCGTCAACGCCTCCGAATCAACGCCCTGGTATACCGGCAAACCGCTGATGGAGATTCTCGAATCAATCGAGATCGCTTCGGATCGCAACTTCGACGAGTTGCGTTTCCCCGTCCAGCTCGTCAACCGCCCCAACCTCAACTTCCGCGGTTACTGCGGCACGCTGGCTTCAGGCGTGGTTAAACCCGGCGATGAGATCTCAGTCCTGCCGTCAGGTAAGCGCTCCAGGGTTAAATCCATCGTCACCTACGACGGTGACCTGGAACAAGCGTTCGCGCCGATGGCAGTCACCCTGACGCTGGAAGATGAGATCGACGTTAGCCGTGGCGATATGATCGTCCATGCCAATCACGAACCGGTCGCCACCGATCGTTTCAACGCCAACCTAGTGTGGATGAGCGAAGATGCGATGTTGCCGGGTAAGGAGTACCTGATAAAGATCGGTACCACCACCGTTACCGGACACGTCTCCAGCCTGCGTCACAAGATCGACGTCAACACCCTCGAGCAGCAGCTGGGCAGCGAACTGGCGTTAAACGAGATCGCACTGTGCGAATTCAACCTGGACCGTCCGATAATCGCCGATGATTACAGCAAGCACCAAGATACCGGTAGCTTTATCGTGGTTGACCGACTCAGTAATCTGACCGTTGGTGCGGGCATGATTAGCCAGGGCGTTAGCCACAACGGCGTACAGATCAGTGATAGCACCGAACTGCATGACAGCGCCCAGGTGTCGGTCGACGATCGTGCGCGTCGCTTTGGCCAGTCTGGTGCCAAACTCTATATCACCGCGGCTAACAGCCAGCAACGCCAGGCCGTTGCCAATACGCTGGAGAAGCGCTTGTTCGATCAAGGGCGCGCAGTCACGGTGATCAGTGACAGTCAATTGCAACAGGCGGTCAATCAGGACCTGGGCAGCGACGACGCCTGCCGTGAGCAGGCCGCGATGCGACTCGACGCCGTCGCCGAGCTGATGGTTAACGCGGGCTTGATCTGTCTTTGTGCCACCCCCCAAGCACCCGGACACGCACAGCTCAGCGTCAAAGTTGATAGTGAAAACCCGGTTAACACAGTGAATGATGCCATCGCCGTGTTGAAGCAAGCAGGCATCCTCTGATTCCAACTGCTCGACTACGCCCCCTTCCGTAGTCGGGCATGAGGAAGCCATTGTTTTCGCAATCAATATCAATAACGACACCATTGATAGCTAAGCAGCGACAATATGGCTAAAATGGGCCGTTTTTTTGCTAACCCGACTCAGAAGAGAGCTGCCGGTCGATGACCGATTACCTGCTAATCCTGATCAGCACCGTGCTGGTCAACAACTTCGTTCTGGTTCAGTTTCTCGGCCTGTGCCCGTTTATGGGCGTCTCCAACAAGCTGGAAACCGCCATCGGCATGTCGTTGGCGACCACCTTTGTACTGACATTATCATCAATTTGCAGTTATCTGGTGTACCAGTATCTGCTGCTACCGCTCGATATTACCTACCTGCGCACCATCAGTTTTATTCTGGTGATCGCCGTGGTGGTTCAATTTACTGAGATGGTGGTACACAAAACCAGCCCACTGCTGTACCGGGTTCTGGGAATTTTCCTGCCCCTGATCACCACTAACTGTGCGGTATTGGGTGTGGCCTTGCTCAACATCAACAAGCAGAACAACTTTCTGGAATCGGCTTTCTACGGCTTCGGCGCAGCTCTCGGTTTCTCGCTAGCGCTGATCCTGTTCTCGGCTATGCGTGAGCGGATCGCAACCGCCGATGTTCCCACTCCGTTCAAGGGTGCCGCTATCGGCATGATCACCGCAGGCCTAATGTCGCTGGCCTTCCTCGGTTTCACCGGACTGGTTCAGGTTTAGGGTGCTGTACTGATGGATCCCATATTACTCGCGGTACTGGTACTACTGGCTGTGGCTCTGATCTTCGGCGCCCTGCTTGGCTATGCCTCGATCCGTTTCAAAGTCGAAGGCAACCCGATCGTCGATCAGATCGACTCGATACTGCCGCAAACACAGTGCGGCCAATGTAGCTATCCCGGCTGCCGCCCTTACGCCGAAGCGATCGCCAACGGCGAAGCGATCAACAAATGTCCACCCGGTGGTGAAAACACCATCGCCGCGCTAGCCGACCTGCTCGATGTTGAAGCCTTGCCGCTAGATGCCGAGCACGGCGAAGAGCAGATCAAATCAGTCGCCTATATCCGCGAAGACGAATGTATCGGTTGCACCAAATGTATCCAGGCTTGCCCGGTCGACGCCATTCTGGGTGCCGCCAAGCAGATGCACACCGTCATCACCACCGAATGCACCGGCTGCGACTTGTGTGTCGAACCCTGCCCGGTCGACTGCATCGATATGATCCCGATAGAAACAACGCTGGCGACCTGGGCCTGGGGCCAGCCACAACCCGGTGTGCAGCTAATCGCCACCGATCGTGGACGCGGGCTTGCTGTACAGCAGCAGCGGGACAAACAAGCCGAACAGCATCAATCGCAGCGCGACAGTAAATCACAGAACAATAAGGATGACGCCGCATGAGCCGTATCTGGAGTTTTCACGGCGGCATCCATCCGGCCGAGAACAAACGTCAGTCGCTGCAGCGTCCTCTCGAGCGTCCACCGCTACCCAAGCAGTTAATTCTGCCACTGCAGCAACATATCGGTGCCCCAGCGACACCGCTGGTAGAGGTGGGTGATAAGGTGCTTAAGGGGCAGGCGATCGCCG
Organism: Motiliproteus sp.; assembly: GCA_036961355.1. Lineage (GTDB taxonomy): Bacteria > Pseudomonadota > Gammaproteobacteria > Pseudomonadales > Balneatricaceae > Motiliproteus. The sequence continues at coordinate 6,045 of JBALVL010000046.1, read as the reverse complement.
AGCCAACCGGCCACGTTAGCATCTACCAGCACGCGCCAACCTCCGGCACCATCAGCGCTATCGGCTGTAATCCCATCCCGCACCCTTCCGGCATGGAGGGGCTGTGCGTCACGCTCGAGCCCGACGGGCTGGATCAATGGATCGATCATCAGGGCGTTACCGACTTCCGCAGCCTGGAAAAGGCCGAGCTGGCGCGTATCATCCGTCACGCAGGCATCTCCGGCATGGGCGGCGCGGGTTTTCCGACCGAGATCAAACTGCACCTCTCCGACGACCGTATCGTCAATACACTGATCATCAATGGTGCCGAGTGCGAGCCTTACATTACGGCCGACGACCTGTTGATGCGTGAGCGGGCTGAATCGATCATCGGCGGCATCGAAATCGCTGCGCATCTGATCAAGCCGACCCACTGCCTGATCGGCATCGAAGACAACAAACCCGAAGCTGCAATGGCGTTGACTCGGGCTGCACGCGCTGCCTGTAATCAAAGACCCGAACTCGATATCGAAGTAGTGGTAATACCCACCAAGTACCCTTCCGGCGGTGAGAAACAACTGGTCAAACTGTTAACCGGCATCGAAGTCCCTGCCGGACGCATTCCGGCCGATATCGGCATCGTAGTCCAGAATGTCAGCACCATGTCGGCGGTTGAGCGAGCGGTCTGCCACGGCGAGCCATTAATCTCACGGATCACCACCCTGACCGGCGAAGCGCTGGCCCGCCCTGGCAACCTGGAAGTGCTGTTAGGCACACCGATCCAGCATCTGCTCGATCACTGTGGTGCCGAACAACCGATCCACCGACTGGTGATGGGTGGTCCGATGATGGGTTACACCCTCACCGACTCACTGATCCCTGTAATCAAGACCAGCAACTGTATCATCGCGGCCACCGCACAAGAGTTCGGTGAACAACCGGCGGCGCAAAACTGCATTCGCTGCGGCCAGTGTGAACAGGTCTGCCCGGCCGAACTACTACCGCAGCAACTGCACTGGTTCGCCAAAGGCAAAGAGTTCGAAAAAGCGCTGGCGCACAACCTGATGGACTGCATCGAGTGCGGCGCCTGTTCCTACGTCTGCCCCAGCAACATTCCGCTGGTGCAGTATTACCGTTTTGCCAAAGGCGAGATCCGACGCGAACAGTTCGATCAACGTAACGCCGAACAGGCGCGCATCCGCTTTGAAGCCCGCGAAGCGCGACTTGAGCAGGAGAAACGCGACAAAGCCACCAAACGTAAGGCCCGTGCCGAAGCTGCTGCTCGCGCTAAAGCTGAGCAGAGCGATAAAATCGCCTCCACGACGAGCAGTCCGGTAAGCCGTTCAACGAGCAGCGCTACAACCAATAACACCGCTGACAGCACTGCAAGCGATCCGCAGGCGCTGATCAAGACACTCAAGACCGCCGCCGCCGTTGCCCGTACCAAACTCAAAAAGGCAGAGAAGGCTCTGGCTCAAGCCCGTGACGACGGCAATGAGCTGGCACCTTTTGAAACAACGGTGAGCGAAGCCTCCGCCAAGGTCGAAGCTAGCCAGCAAGCGCTGCAGCAAGCTGAGCAACAAAACCCGGCACCGGCACCTTCTCTGGCAGAGCTGAAGATCGCCGCTGCCACGGCACGCACCAAACTGACCAAGACCGAGAAAGCACTGGCCGATGCTGAAGCCAAACAAGCACCGAGCGCGGACAAACTACGCGTCTCGCTGGAGATGCTGCGCAGCAAAGCCGAAGCGGCTCAGAGTGCACTGGAGCAAGCCGCAGCTAACACCCCCCCTGCACCGGTCGCGGTGACGCTTGTCGACAATGCCCCGGTTGATATCAAGGCGCTCAAAACCGCCGCATCGATCAGTCGCACCAAGCTCAAAAAGGCACAAAAAGCACTCGATCAGGCCCAGGCCGACGGCAGCGCCGATCTTGCAGAACTTGAGGCCCAGCTGGCGCAGCTCAGCCAGCAGGCCGAGCAAGCTAAGCAGGCATTCGAAGAGGCCGAAGCGCAACAACCAGTGTCCACATCAGGCCCAGATCTCAAAGCACTCAAGAGCGCTGCCGCCATTGCGCGAACCAAGGTTAATAAGACCGAGAAAGCGCTGGCCGACGCTGATGCCAAGCAATCTCCCAGCGCCGACAAACTTCGCAGTTCGCTCGAGACGCTAAAACAAAAAGCCGAGCTGGCGCAGCAGCAGCTGGATCAGGCGGAGCAATCTACCAGCCAGGCACCTCCTTCCGAACAGTCCAACACTCAACAACACAACTCTCAGCAACCCAGCTCTGAGAAACCCAACTCCGAAACGGTAGGCTAACCCGCATGGCTCTGTTACATATCAGTTCACCCCACGCCCACAAAGCCGGTCAAGCCGGTCATGTGATGCGCCAGGTGATCTTCGCCGCCCTGCCCGGTCTGGCCGCACTGTGCTACTACTTCGGCTGGGGACCTTTGATCAATGTGCTGCTGGCCAGCGTGTTGGCGCTACTGTTTGAGGCGGTCGTCATCAAGCTGCGTAAGCGGCCGCTGGGTTTCTACCTGAAGGACTATAGCGCCGTGCTAACAGCACTGTTACTGGCGCTGGCGTTGCCGCCATATATCCCTTGGTGGATCACCTGCATTGGTATTTTTGTCGCGATCGTCATCGCCAAACAGCTCTACGGTGGACTGGGACAAAACCCGTTCAACCCGGCTATGATCGCCTACGCCCTGCTGCTTATCTCGTTTCCGGTCGAGATGACCCGCTGGAGCGCACCCTTTACCTTGCTTGAGGGTCCGCTAACCGCTGCCGTCTTGCCCGGCTTCGCCGATACCGTGGCGATCATCTTTGGTCAGCTGCAACTACCCGACGCAGTAACGATGGCGACCCCGCTGGATACCTTCAAGCACAAAGGTGCGGTCACCACCGATGAGCTCTGGGCTACGTCAACCCTGCTGAATGCTTTGCAGCCTTGGCAGGGGATCAGCCTGGCCTACCTGCTCGGTGGCATCTATCTGCTGATTCGTAAGGTCTACACCTGGCATATCCCGGTGGCGATGCTGTTCGCGTTGTTTATGATATCGGGCTTCTTTTACGGTGCCGATCCCAGCAACTACGCCTCACCAATGTTCCACTTGACCACCGGTGCCACCATGCTCGGGGCCTTTTTTATCGCCACCGACCCAGTCACGGCAGCAACCAGCAACAAAGGTAAACTGATCTTCGGTTTCAGCCTCGGCATTCTGGTCTACCTGATCCGTAACTGGGGCAACTACCCCGATGCGATCGCCTTTGCGGTGCTACTGATGAACCTGTGTGCACCGTTTCTCGATTATTACACCCGGCCACGTACCTACGGCCACAAGCAAGCCCAGCGCGGCATTGTGAGAAAATAATGGCCAGTAACGAGACTCCTGATCAGCCGACAAGCTATCTCGCTTCCATCGCCAGCGCGGTTCAACGCAACGCCTTGGCGCTGGGTGTGTTCGCGGTGTTGACCGCCGGTGCCATCGCCCTGACCCAGTCCGCAACGAAACAAAAAATCAGCGACAATCGCGAACAGGCCCGCGCTAAGGCGCTGTTCCAGATCGTGCCGCAACATCAGCACGATAACGATCTGCTACACGACAATGTTCAACTCCATCGTAGCGAAGCCCTGGGCTACCAAGGGCCGGTCGATGTCTACCGCGCTCGCAGTAACGGCCAGATCCATACGGTGATTTTGCCGGTAATCGCACCCGACGGCTACACCGGCAATATCGATCTGATTGTCGGTATCCGTATCGATAGCAGTGTTGCCGGCGTACGCGTACTGCGCCATCAAGAAACCCCGGGGCTCGGAGACAAGGTCGATATCAAAAAATCGGACTGGGTGCTGGGTTTTGATGGCCAGCAACTCAACGGTGACAGCGATCCGGAGTGGGCCGTGGCCAAAGACGGTGGACGCTTTGATCAATTCACCGGGGCTACCATCACGCCACGCGCGGTGGTTGGTGCGGTCAAGCAAGCGATCCTGACTTTCCGTCAACACCAAGCTCTACTGCTGGCCGAACCGCCAATTGAACCATCCGCTGAAACGACCCGTACCACCGAGGCAAACGACAATGGCTGAGCCATCGATTCAAGTACCGACCTCGACCCTCGACGCGATCAGCGTGGAAAATCCAGGCTCGACCCTGCAACCCGAGTCGGCTGCTGTATCGGGTACTGCCGAAGCCGTGTCGCAACCAAGCCAAACCATGCAGCAACTGCGCAAGATCAGCCTCGATGGCTTGTGGCACAACAACCCCGCGCTGGTGCAGCTACTGGGATTATGTCCGCTTCTGGCGGTGACCGGCTCGGTCGTCAACGCGCTAGGGCTGAGTCTGGCCACCACACTGGTGCTGATTTTCTCCAACCTGTTCGTCTCGCTGATTCGCAACCTCGTACCGCCGACAGTCCGGCTACCGGCGTTCGTGATGATCATCGCTTCACTGGTAACCTGCGTCGAGCTGCTGATGCAAGCGTTCACCTACGAGCTGTACGAGATCCTCGGCATCTTCATCCCATTGATTGTTACCAACTGCGCAATCCTCGGCCGCGCCGACGGTTTTGCCCGTAAAAACCCACCGCTGCCAGCAATGCTAGACGGTTTGATGATGGGTGTGGGATTCAGCGCGGTACTGTTGCTGCTGGGAATGATCCGTGAACTGCTCGGTACCGGCGCTCTGTTCGCCGACATGCAACTACTGTTCGGCGCCTCTGCCGAGAGCTGGAAACTGGTCTTTGCCGATGACTACCAAGGGTTCCTGTTTGCCATTCTACCACCCGGCGCCTTCGTCGGCATGGGATTGATCATTGCGGTCAAAAACATCATCGATGAGCGGCTCAAGCAGCGCGCCAAACCGGCTAATGCCGGCGCCAGTGCGGGTTCAAAACGGGTACGGGTCACCGGGTAAGTGACGGTTACGGGTCACCGAGTAAGCGACGGTTCAATCGTCAGTCAGGACGTAGTTTATGAACAAAGATAAACGGCAGCAGATCTTCGCCCGCCTGCGCGACGACAATCCCCATCCCAAGACAGAGCTCAACTACGCCAACCCGTTCGAGCTGCTGGTGGCAGTCACGTTATCGGCACAATCGACCGACGTAGGCGTCAACAAAGCCACCGACAAGCTGTTTCCGATCGCCAACACTCCCGAGGCGATCGCCGCGCTCGGCGTCGATGGCCTAAAGACCTATATCAAGACACTGGGTCTGTACAACGCCAAAGCCGAGAACGTCCACAAGGCTTGCAAGATGCTGGTCGAACTGCACGACTCGCAAGTACCCGACAATCGAGAAGCACTCGAAGCACTGCCCGGAGTCGGTCGCAAGACTGCTAACGTGGTGCTTAACACCGCCTTTCGCCAGCTAACAATGGCGGTTGATACCCATATTTTTCGAGTCTCCAACCGGACCAAAATCGCCCCCGGTAAGAATGTGGTTGAGGTGGAGAAGAAACTGCTCAAATTTGTCCCCAAAGAATTTCTGCTCGATGCCCATCATTGGCTGATTCTACTGGGCCGTTACACCTGCATCGCGAGAAAGCCTCGCTGCGGCAGCTGCCTGATTGAAGATCTGTGCGAGTTTAAAGATAAGACTGAATAGGCTGCAGGTCTGTAAAAAACCGTTATTTCTGCGGTATACCACCACAGGAACCACAATGAGCAACCTCTATCGGGTGATAACAGAAGCAGCATGGACCGATGCTCAGAAACATCACTACGTGGCGCGCTGCGGCAACGACCAGAAAGCGGACCGAACTCATCTGAATCTGCGCGAGGCGGTTGAATCTATCGCGGCCGCATATTTTGATCCGAAAGAGAAACCACTGGTACTTGAGATCGATATATCGGGCTTTTCCGATCGCATTGAGTGGTTAGAACCAACCGGAAATAATGGGTGGAAACAGCCGTTGGCGGATATTCCCAATATCCCGGTTAGTGCGGTAATTCGGGTACTCCGCTTGCTGCATACGCGAGCAGATGATGATGGCAATGTTTTTACATTGGCTCTGTTCGCATTACGTATTGATAAGCTGCTTTCCCATTGCTTCGGCAATGAA
>JBALVL010000045.1:0-37925 GCA_036961355.1 Motiliproteus sp. | reverse complement strand
GTGCCGACAGACGGCTGATCATCAACGGCTAACGGGGTCACTGGGTTTGTCATAACAGGATCCTATATTTTTGCTTTTATTGTTAAGCCTCAGCCTGAACAAGCAGGCCAAACCCATAGATAAATTATTTGTTACACAAAACAGGAGACTGTAGGCCTTTCGGCAGATTCTGCTAAGAGAGAATGCTTGCAACCATAAAAGCTTTACAAAGCAACGATAAACCCTCAAAACCCAGCCGCACTGTTGTATTTATTATTCAAAGACTGAAATAACCATACCCCAGCAAAAAAACATAAACAACAAAAAATCACGCTACACAATTCAAAACATGCGAACAGCCTGCGTCAGAAAAAATTATCAAAAACCACAAAACACAGCCTTGAGCCCCTATACAAAAGGGATATTTATCTTGACCCGAAGATTTCATTGAACTAACGTGCAACAAAAGTGAGCAATATTTTGATCACTACAGTAAAAAAAACCAAATGAATACACACCAATAAAGAACAATAAATTCTTCATATGAACAACATCGCAGCTCAAACAGGAAGACTTCCCATGTCAGCATCAAACACCACAACCTCATCCGTTACCGCAACCGGTAGCGAAGCCATTCAATTTCTGGAGCAAAACCCGGATATTGAGGCGGTCGACCTGTTGATCAGCGATCTCAATGGCATCACCCGGGGTAAGCGGATAGAACGCAGCAGCCTTAAAAAGGTATACACCGACGGCGTCGCCCTTCCCGCTTCGGTCTTCTCTCTGGATATCACCGGTAAAACAGTCGAGGAATGCGGACTGGGACTGACCATCGGCGAACCCGATCGTGACTGCCACCCTCAACCGGGCTTGCTGACGCGCAGCCCTTGGCAGCGTCGGCCGATGGCCCAGACATTGATGAGCATGTACGAAGCTGACGGCAGCCCCTTCTTCGGCGATCCGCGCCACGTCCTGGCATCGGTGCTCGACAAATTCAAAGCACTGAAATTAACACCGGTGGTTGCGGTTGAATTGGAGTTCTACCTGATTGACCGCGTTCGTGGTGACAACGGCCAACCGCTACCACCGATTTCACCCAAGACCGGATTGCGTGAGGCGCACACACAGGTTTACTCCACCACGGTGTTGGATGAGTACGGCGACTTCCTCGACGATATCGCCGCGATCACCACAGCCCAGGGCATCCCGGCAGATACCGCTGTTGCCGAATACGCACCGGGCCAGTTCGAGATCAACCTCAAGCACCAGGATGACCCGTTAGCGGCCTGCGACAACGCCATCCTGCTTAAGCGCGTGGTAAAAGCCGTTGCCGACAAACACGGCATGGAAGCGTCGTTCATGGCCAAGCCCTACGAGAGTGAAGCCGGTAACGGCATGCACATCCACGCCAGCCTGCTTGATGAGCAAGGTAACAATGTCTTTGCCGAAGCCGGTAAGCCTTACAGCCAGATGATGGAAAACGCTGTTGGTGGGTTGCTGCAGAGCATGGCCGAATCGATGAGCCTGTTTTGCCCCAACATCAACTCCTTCCGCCGCCTGCGCCCTGAGTATTACGTACCGATGTCACCAAACTGGGGCGTCGACAACCGCACCGTTTCGGTTCGTATCCCCGCCAGCGACGACCGTGCCAAACGTATAGAACACCGCGTCTCCGGTGCCGATGCCAACCCCTATCTGGTAATGGCCGCGATCCTGGCCGGTATTCACCACGGCATCAGCAACCAGATTGAGCCGCGCCCGATCACGGTTGGCAATGCGTTTGATCAAGACGGCATCGGGCTCCCCACTCGCCTGTTCGAAGCGCTCGATAGCATCGATGAGAGCGAGCTGCTCCGCAGCTACTTCAGCCCGGAGTTTATTGACCTGTATGTGACCTGCAAACGCGACGAACTGTCCGAGTTTGAACGCCATGTCAGTCAGCTTGAAAGCCAGTGGTACCTGACTACCGTTTAACGGTCGCCATCATTACCTAGTCAAACACGCACAAACAACCAAAAGCGCAACAGACAGCCTCTGTTGCGCTTTTTGTTTTATGACAATCACTTCATGTTTGGCATTGATCACTAATCGACCAAGGTATTGGCTGGGTTTTGCTCCGTTTTTTGGTATAGTCGCGACCAAATTTTATGGAGGTAGTTATGACCGCTTACGTCGTTGGCCACAAAACCCCTGACAGTGACTCGATCTGTTCAGCCCTTTCTCTCGCGTACCTAAAAAACGCCATTGGCGAAGAAACCATTGCCGCCCGCCAAGGTGAGCTAACGCCTGAAACCAGCTTCATTCTGGACACCTTTGGCCTGGAAGCACCGCTGCTAAAAACCTCTTACGCTGGCGAATCGGTTTACATCGTTGACTACTCCGACCGCGCCCAGGCACCCGATGACTTGGCGCAGGCGACAGTGCTGGGTATTGTCGACCATCACAAGCTCGGCGACATCACCACCGCCGCGCCGCTGGAGTGCTGGATCCGTCCGGTTGGCTGCTCCAACACCATCATCAAAGAGATGTATGACTATCACAATGTCGAGATCCCCAAAAAGATCGCCGGCATCATGATGAGCGCCATCCTCAGCGATACCGTTGTTTTCAAGTCACCCACCTGCACCGACATCGATATCCGTGCGGTTGAAGAGCTGGCGGCCATCGCCGGTATCGAAGACTACAAAGCCTTTGGCATCGAGATGTTCAAAGTTAAATCCAAGGTCGAAGGCACCCCGGTTCGTGAACTGGTAAAGCGTGACTTTAAAGACTTCATCATGAACGGCAACAAGGTTGGCATCGGCCAGCTAGAGACCGTTGATCTGTCCGTATTCGATGCAATCAAGGACGAGCTGCAAGCCGATATCGCCAAGTACAAGGCCGAAGGCGAGCGTCACAGTGTCTGCCTGCTGCTGACCGACATCATGAAAGAAGGCTCTGAACTGCTGGTTGTCAGCGATGACCTACAGCTCATCGAGAGCGCATTCGAGGCCACCACCTCCGACGGTAAAGTCTGGCTTGACGGTGTACTGAGCCGTAAAAAGCAGGTTGTTCCGCCACTAGAGCATGCTTTTGCGTAACTCGCTTTAGATAGTAAGAAACCCCTCATCGGCAACGCCGGTGAGGGGTTTTTTGTGGCTCTGTCTGAGTAAGTTGTTGCAGCCTTCACCGCAATACTTTAACCCGCTCTACGACTAAGCGATCATTTTAAGAAAGAGCTAGCAGGCCGCTTGGGCTGTGGATTCAACTGATCAGACATCGCACTGGCTTGCAATAACCGTAACGGCGGCTTCATCGACATTCCAGGCATCTAGGGCTGATTATGATTCGAGTAGGTTTTTGCTCTTTAATTCGGGAAGCAGACATCTCCGAAGCGGGTTTTTGGTAACGAACTACACATAGGTCTCGGCTTTTTTATTCGTTTAGACTGCAGTTACGGAACAGCTGAACGTTGCCATAGACCTTTCTGGGAAAGGCATGTTCAGACACTGCTCATTAGTTTTCGCCCTGATCTTGATGCCTATAACCGTACCTTTGGCTGACAACCAGTTTTACCTTGTGACCGATGACGGGCCCCCTTACGAGTTCTTAAATCCAAAGAGTGGACAGGTCAGCGGTTTGGATGCGGTCGTCAGCTACCGTAGCATAGGGATGAGCATGCTCAGCCGGTTAGATCTTAAATATCAATTAATCTCCTTGTATCACTTCGTGCTCTTCGAGCATCGATTCTATCTCGTCTTCAGTAAAGCGACGACGCTGGACGACAGTTTCGTCGCTGCGTTCTCACAGGCGAAGACCGCCTTAAACAGTCCGATGCATAGTAGAACCTGCTGGACAAAGACGCTCCCGAATAGTGATCCAAATATTACTCTGACCGTGCGGGGCACGGCATAAGGATCAATCAATACATCACGCTGCACAAAATTAATTCAACTCAGCGTTGTCCATCCTATAGCTTTTTGGGCTATAGCCCAAAAACGGCTAGGCGGGGCATAGGTATATTGATCGATAGTTCAATCGCCGCAAAACACGGCGATTGTAGGGAAGGTTCCAACCACCAGAAACGCCGGTTAGCACTTTCGCTCGGCAACCTTTTCGCTCATCAAACAAAGCATTTCCCACATCAAGGTGGCACCGACCAGCGCAGTGGCTCCGCTGGGATCGAAGGGCGGGGAGACCTCCACTAGGTCGGCTCCAATCAGATTCAGACCGCGCAGTCCGCGTACAACCTGCAGGGCTTCCAGAGAGGTCAGGCCGCCGATTTCGGGGGTACCTGTGCCCGGCGCAAACACCGGATCGAGACAATCCACATCGAAGCTAATATAGGTGGGGAGGTCGCCTACCACCTCTCGGGCAACCTCAATCACCTTGTCGACACCCAATGCGGAGAACTCTTCCATGCGCATCACCCGGATCCCCTGCGCCAGCCCCCAGGCGTCGTCAGCGTCACTATACAGACCGCCGCGGATACCGATCTGCACCACCCGTTTAGGGTCTAGGATGCCCTCTTCGATGGCACGTCTGAAGGGGGTGCCGTGGGTATATTTACAGTCGCCAAAGTAGCGGTCCCAAGTATCGGTATGAGCATCGAAATGGACCATGCCCAGCGGTCCGTGCTTCTTCGCCAGGGCTCGCAGTACCGGCAGGCTGACTAGATGATCGCCACCGGCGGCCAGCGGCATTATGCCGCGATCGACCAGCCCCCCGACAAATCCTTCCACCAACGCCAGGGTTTCTTCAATCTGCAGCGGATTGACCGGCGCATCGCCGAGGTCAGCACAGTTGGCCAGCTCGTACGGACTCAGGTTCAACACCGGGTGCACTTTACGCATCATCGCCGAGGAATCTCGGATCTGACGCGGCCCATGTCGGGCACCTGCGCGGTTGGTAGTGCCACCGTCCCAGGGGATGCCGAACAGGCCAATATCGGCGCCAGCCGAATCCTCCAGAGCGTAATGCGGTAGACGCATAAAAGTGGCGATGCCTGCGTAACGGGGCACCGTCTCGGAGGGGAGCGGGCTAAAACGTTTTTTTTGTCCGGCCATAGCTTGTTGTTCTGTCATAGATAACACCCAGTCTCTGTTGGTGATTCTTTTGACCGACTATATAAAACGATTATTGTTTCTTAAATCCCTATCAGGACGACCGAGGTTTCCCAATCAGGAAACATTAAGCCGGCACACCCGGCGTACAGAGTGCTTGAAGAAACGCCGTGCGCAGCAGGTTGGGTTGTGCATCCCGGCGAGTAATCACCTTGAACGGCACCTGATAGTGCAGGGTATCGGTCATCATGGAGCGCATCTGTTGCTTATCGACCCATTGGGCGGCGTAATGCCTGGGCAGGAAACCGATGTATTGACCGCTGAGAATCAAGGTCGCGATCCCCTCCACTTGATACGAGGTGGCCGAGGCCTTGAGATCTGGGAACTGCTCTTTGAGCCGCATGGTGTGGGCGTAGCCAGGAACGATAAAGTCATAGTCGCGCATCCGCTGCAGATCAATATCCTGGTCGTGGAGGGCAAATAACGGATGCCGCGCGCCACAATACAGTTGTGAGGTTTCCTGGTGTAGATCGTGGTACTCCAACCCGGGTAGCTGATGGTGGTAGGGGATGACACCGAGATTGGCCCGGCCTTCGATCACGGCACGTTCGACTTCGTTGGGGGCGGCGACCCTAAGGCTGATCTTGACCTCCGGCTCATCCTGGTGGAACCGACCTAGCACCTCGATGATCGGCGAGTTGGGATCAGTAACCATGTTGTCGGTTAAGCCCAGAGTCAGCTCGCCCACTAGGCGGCTGTGGGCGGCGTTGATATTTGCGCGGAACCTCTCCAGGTCCACCAGTAGCTCTTGGGTGGAGTCAAAGACCAGCTGCCCGTGGTCGGTCAGCTGAAAGCCGGAACGGCCGCGCTGGCATAGGTGCATATCCAGCCGGGTCTCCAGGTCTGACATCAGGCGGCTGATCGCTGAGCGACCGATGTTCAGTTCCACCTCGGCGGCCGAAAATCCGCCACACTCCACCACGGTCTTGAATACACGCAGTAGTTTTAGATCCAGGTCGCAGACCTGACCGGAGAGGCTCATGCGTTTCATATTTATGTTTCCTGATTTGTAAAACAAGGATGCTTTAGTTGTTATTTATCTCAACATAAGAGCTGCGCCATAGTCCGTCAACAGGCGTTTGCCTGTCTCACAACATCAGAGCGAAGGGAGTACCGCTCCTGATGAGTGCAGTGTAGGCCTTAGGGCTATCCGGTTGTGTTTTGGTGTTCTCTACGTACTTCCGCTCTGGACCGTGCGCAGTGAACACCTTTTTTAACTCCACCACTCCCCCGTCCACCCACCTTTCAACGCCCGTCATTACTCCTCCACGGGATAACTTTATCAAACGGTATGTTTCCACTATTAGTCACTTAGCTTTCAATATTGTGCATTTATTGAAACATACACCCCGTTTCATACTGGCATCAGCCCGGCAGACAGCAGACTCTAGATTGGAGACACGGTGTCTAGTACGAGGCTCTTTGCGCACCTGCGTAATCCTGCTCAACAAAAATAATTAAGGAGCTGCTTATGAGTATCGACGTCATTATCGTATTGGCGTATATGGCGCTGATGATCCTGTGTGGATTTATCAGTATGAAACGGGCCAGCGGTAGTACATCCCAGTACCTAGTCGCCGGTCGTAGCCTGCCGTTCTGGGTCTTTTTTCCCTGTATGGCGGCGGTCATTCTCGGTGGAGGTTCCACCTTTGGGTCTGCATCGAAGGCGTATCAGTACGGGTTATCCGGCGCCTGGCCGACGCTGATGTTCGGCCTGGGGGTAGTCGCTATCGGGCTGCTGCTGGCACGCAAACTGACCCGCCTTCGCGTCTACACCCTCAGTGAGATGCTGGAGCGTCGTTATGGCCACGGCACCGGCTATGTCAGTGCCGTGATCAGCACCTTCTATACGGTGATGATTGCTGTAGTGCAGATCGTGGCGCTGGGAACGGTGCTCAAGGCTCTTCTTGGTTGGGAGATGGATACCGCCATCGTCGTAGGTGGCCTGATCACGATGGTTTACACCCTGCTCGGCGGTATGATCGCTATCACCGTGACCGACGTGATTCAGTTTGTGCTGATGACGATTGGTATCTTGATTCTGATCCCGACCGGGATCAACAAAGTCGGCGGCTGGGACCAGTTGGTGGCGCAGGTTCCGCCTGAATTTTTCACCATGACCAATGTCAGTGGTGACCGAATGTTGTCGTATTTCCTGCTGTTGTTCCTCGGTATCATGATCGGTCAGGAGATCTGGCAGCGGATGTTTACCGCTCGAACCGAAGAGATCGCCCAGCGAGGGGCGCTGGCAGCCGGCGCCTTCTCAATTTTCTGGGGACTGTCGATGGGAATCTGCGGCATTTTGGCCTATGTCCTGGTGCCGGGTCTGAACAACAGCTCTGAAGCTTTGCCCCAACTGGTGATGGAGGTACTTCCTGCGGGCTTAAGTGGCATCGTACTAGCAGCGCTGATCTCGGCACTAATGTCGACAGTGGATTCCTGCGTACTGGGTGCGGCCACATTGGTAACCAACGATCTGCTGCGGCCGCTACTTAAGCTGGACGATGAAGCGGAGATGAAAGCTTCACGTTACGCCACCGGCGTCATCAGCTTGGTCGTGATTGCGCTAGGCGTCTGGGTCGGTGATGTCTGGACCGCACTGGATACCGCCTATGCGTATCTGTCTGGTTGTATCTTTGTGCCGGTGATGGCGGCCTTCTTTTGGCCTAGAGCCTCCTGGCAGGGAGCACTGTCCTCCATCTTTGTCAGTGCGATTGTGGTATCGGTATCGATCTATCTGACAAGCGTCTCTGCGCTGGAGCCGATCATGTACGGTATGCTCGCCGGCACCCTGTCGATGATCGTAGCCAGCCTGCTAGCGGGGAAACCTCAGCAAGAGGGGATCGCCCCCCTGAGTGAGACGGGCTAGGCAATACCTTAAATAGTAACTCGATTGCCAGTGACGGCTCGCGGCTCCCCTCGCTCAGAGGGAGCCGCCAGTCGTATCTATCATCGACAAACGCAGATCCTCATCGCTGCATCTGCACGTTCTCCGCCCTGATACCAGGGGGGGGCTCGATCAGGTACCGTCCGTTTGTTTCCTGATTTTGCACACGAAGATTCTATAGTTTGAATTTATTTCAACATTAATAGTATCAGATACTGTATCTCGGAGCTGGAAGCCCCAATGACGGGGTCGTTGGCTCTGGCTCGAAGGAAAATAAGACCTTACCTGCACGGGTCGTTGGTTTTCTTGCGAGCACTCTAGAATATTCGATTCATTGATTTTAAGGCTGGAGCTTTTATGAAAAATAACAATAAATTAGTAAGATCCATTGCGCTTTCCGCCACACTGCTTTGGTGTGCCAGTGCCACCACTTATGCAGCAACCACTTGGAAGGTGGCTGGCGGGGACTCCGCCGGCAGTGCCCAGCATCAATTCGGCCTAAAATTCGCCGATTTACTGTCTGACAAAACCCAAGGTGAGTATCGGGCCAAACTCTTTATGAGCGGTCAGCTAGGCAGTGAACAAGATACCGTCAACAATGCCGCCATGGGCACCCTGGATTTTTCTATCCTGGCCATCAACAACGTGACCCCCTTTTCCCCCACGGTCGGTGTGTTTACCCTGCCTTATGTGATTCAAAGTTTGGACGAAGCCGTAACCTTGACTCAAGGTGAAGTCGGCAAGGAGCTGGTCGAAAATACTATCCGTGATGCAGGCGTACGCATCATTGGTTGGGCTTACACCGGATTCAGGGTTCTGACCAACTCCAGCAAACCCGTTCGAACGCTGGAAGACTTGCAAGGCTTAGTGGTACGTGTGCCCAAAAACGAGATTATGATCGATACCTACAAGGCCTGGGGCATTGATCCAACACCAATGTCCTGGTCAGAGACTTTTACGGCTCTGCAACAAGGTGTCGTCGACGGCCAGGATAATCCCTACGTTACGGTCAATGCGATGAAGTTCTACGAGGTACAGAAGTATGTAACCAATATCCGCTATATCTTCTCGATTGAACCGCTGATCATGAGTGAATTGGTTTTCCAGGATCAGTCACCTGAAATCCAGCAAGCGGTGCTGGAGGCGGGTTTCGAGGCCAGCAAGGCCAGCGAACAGTTCCTGATCAAAAACGAAGCCGCCATCAAACAAAATTTGCTCAACAAAGGGATGCAGATTGTCGATCCTGCTAACAACGAGAAGGAGTGGATCGAAAAGGCTACCCAGGCCGTATGGCCCAAGCATTATGAAAGTATTGGCGGTAAGGAAAAGCTGAATCGCATCCTGCGTATTCTTGGACGTCAAGAGGTTTAATTCACCTTCGTTGTTTGAAGTACGAGGCCCTAGCTGTCTGGTAGGGCCTTTTAATTCTTCGGCACCTGCCAACCGCTTACAATTAAGATGACTAGCAGCACTAAAAGCAGTGCATCTTTTCCAAGTTTCCTAAGCAAATCAAGTCCCCTGTATCAGTTTATTACAGAGCTATGACCGCCTCTAGTTTAGTGCGAGTTGTGTTGAAATTTCAATTAGCGGCAACTACCTACGGTGACCAGACGATAATGTCAGCATTAGGCCAGATTAATGGGGCGGGACTTACCGTATTCAAATATTCATAGCGGCTACCCAACGTCCGCTTTTGGGTTCCCGAGTATCTGGGTAAACTCTGTTTTAAGAGGCCATAAACGGCCGGCTTGGGCGCAATTGCAGACGACGGGTTAACCCGCACAGAGGGGTAGTTCGGGGAATAAAATCCGACTAGTGACCATCGGTAAGATGAACACAATTCATACTACGATTCTTACAATATCTAAAACTTATCCATCGTCCAGTACCCAGGCTGCATAGGTGTAGCCATTCAGATTCTACTGCTGTATCGACATTACAGACATCCAGAACTAACGAATATTCGAGTCGATTCTTGCTCTTCATTTCAGCAAGCGGACATTACCGAAGCGGATTGTTGGTAACGAGTTACTGTCACCTACTCGCTTTAAGGACAGAAATGACTGGATTGGCCTTACGAACTTAACCGACTAGCACTTCAATTCGAACAGGAGCCAACCCACCCTAGACGCACTGGATGCCCCAACTAGAGCCCTTCAATACCTATATTTAGGGGCTTATGCTAATTCAGTGAGTTTTAGATATTTCCCCATTGATAGAATATAAACAAAAGTTACAATACCTAAGCACCTTCATAACAAAATTGGATTACATGCATGAATCTCAAGGCGCTTCGTATTTTTGTATCGGTGATGGACGAAGGCACCCTAGCGCGCGCCTCTGATCGCCTGCATATCAGTCAACCCGCTGCCAGCCGGCTACTTTCGTTACTGGAAGAAACCATCGATATGCGCCTTTTCATCCGGCACAAGAAAAGGCTGGTCCCGACCCCCGAGGCCGAAGCATTCCTTCGTGAAGCGCATCAAATTCTAGGGGCAGTCGACAACGTGCCCCAAGCGGTCAAAGACATTAAGGAACAATGCGGAACCACGCTGCGTATCATCTGCATGCCCCGCCTTTCCGATAGTCTAGTCATGCCCGCCATCAGTGAGTTTCTGAAAATCTATCCCGACGTACGCATCCAGGTAACGCTTCAATCTTTTCAAGGACTAGAGCGTCGCATCACAGCAGAACAATTTGACCTGGGTGTTGCCTCTTTTGCGGTTCAAAATGACGCAACTCAAACCGAATGGCTATGCAGGGCTCCTATCTGCGCCATCTTGCCCCGCAGCTCTGCGCTGGCGGAGCGAAGCAGCATCGGCCTAAAGGACGTTGCCGACCTACCGCATATCGCCTTGACTAGAAATACCATGATGCGACCGATCGCCGACCGGCTGCTGGCCGGTTGCGAACCTCCGATCAGGCCTCGTATCGAGGTTTCGGCGGTCAGTGCCGCCTGCAAGATGGTGCGCGATGGCCATGGTTTCCTGATCGCCGACGCGGTTTCCGCAGATTGGACCAACGAGCCAGACCTTATCGCCATCCCTTGGAAGCCGGCTTCAACCCTCGAAGTGGGAATTTTATATCCCACTCGCTTTAAGCCGACAGAGACCGCCCGAGCGTACGCAAAGTGCCTGAGAGAGATAAGCGAGCGGCTCATCATCAGGGACTCGTAATTCCAGAATCAGTAATACAAGGATATCCTGGGGCCGAGGGCTATAGTGCCAAGCCCTGCCACAATATCCTGACAGCCAAGCCAGTTAGCAATAATTTCAGTAGGTGGCTGAACAGTTGTTCATTGAGAAGGCCCAACAGGCGGCGCCCAGCCCATACTCCCAAGGCTCCGAGAATAACCATCAGCACAACGAATGGCATCCATTCAGCGAAGGAAAAACCCAATGCACCGTACACGCCCACCTTGAGAAGATTCACCCAAAAGAAACACGCCGATATGGTTGCAACAAATGCTCCCTTGGAAAAACCCAACCCTCGCAGGATTGCGGCTAACGCAGGCCCTACCCCTCCAACACACAGAGCGAGCACTGTCACGCCGCTACCCGTGGTCATGATCTGTAATCGCGTGCCTTTTAGCGTAAAGACCGTAGGTAACCAGGTTGTAATCAAAACGAACAATCCGATCGAAACCTGCAGAAAGGATGGGGATAGGAAGTCCGATATCTGATAAAAAACCAAGACCCCGGCCACACTACCCAAAACGAAACGTCGGCAGAAAACCAGCGAGACTTCGTGTTTGAACAACCACACCCGCCACGCAACAGCCCCCATCTGTACCAAACCGTGTACCGCGATAAGACTGATCGGTTCGACAATCGAGGCCATCACCAACAACAACAGAATTCCACCACCAAAACCCGCGACGGTTGAAATCAACGATGTGAGCAAGCTAGCCAACAGCAACCAAGAGAGGGCTGTCGCGCTGATTTCAGCAAAGTATTGCAAGGACCCCCTACGTATTTAGCTTTATCGTCTTAGTTTGGTTGGTCTGAGCGAGCCTCCCAAAAATGAGGGACCTGCCCGCTCCCTGCTTCAGCTGGCTTTTGCGATGGCCTCTGCGCCACTCGGTCTGATCATGCTGTCGGGATGGAGAACCTGGTCGAGTAAAGCCGGACTGATCAGTTTCTCCTCCTGCACCAACTCAATCACCCCACGATCTTCCTTCAGGGCGCGTTTGGCGATACGGGTCGCATTCTCATAACTAATATAGGGATTGAGCGCGGTAACGATACCGATGCTACGCTCGACATGCAGTGCACATTGAGCTCTGTTGGCTTCTACCCCGATGATGCAACGATGATTTAGCATATCCATCGCCGCACTCAACATCTTAATAGAATTCAGCAGGTTATAGGAAATCAAAGGCTCCATAGCGTTTAGCTGGAGCTGCCCGGCCTCCGCCGCCATGGTTACTGCCAAATCCGCGCCAATCACTTGGTAGGCCACCTGATTGACCGCTTCGGGGATGACCGGATTGACCTTTCCAGGCATGATCGACGAGCCCGGTTGCCCTGGTCCGCAACTCCAGGCTACGAATTGCTCGGTCTCCAAAAAACGCTGGGCACCGATCTCGTCAAGCAAGGCATCATAAAATTTTGCTGCACGGGAAATATCATTACTGCCAAGGGTTACGTAACCAATCATTTTTATCTCCACTCTTGTCAATTTCTATAAGGGGGTTGGGATCTGAAAATTTAGCATTCTTTGCCATGCTTCATAGCAGCGGATAAGAGACCCCTTTTATCGACTGCAGGCCATTCAATGGCTAATAGGCACTCTATACGCCTTCCGCTTTTCGCAACGGCTGCCATGTGATCCGTCCCACCATTTTTGGCCCCGTTTTGTGTATGCTTCTTGGATATTTGACCATTACTTCATCGTTATGTTAATTACATCCACTTACCGTAGGGGGATAACCACTGGTAGGTTTTTTTCCTTAACGGTAAAAACTACAAACTTTGCAGCTTGGGTACTGCTGGCGTTCTTTGATACCAAGTGTATATCTTTGGGGGATTCGTAAAATGTATCCCCGACTTTTAATGTAACAGGATTATTACCATCGACTTGCATGACAACCGACCCTTCCAATACATAAGCAAAAATATGGGCATCATGGCGATGCTTTTTTGACGACATTCCGGGGCCATATTCAACAATAAGCACTGTGCCTTCTTTGTTAACCATCCCTTCTAAATCTTTCTCTATCAAGGGCGTAACCATGGCTCCATCAGCTAAGGCTGAAAAGGATATTATGGCTAATACCATAACCGTAGAAATGTGTTTTATTAGGTTGCATTGCTTCATGACAAATCACTTTTTTTCGTACAGATCCCTTTGGGTTTTGGGATTTTAGGTACGCTGTTATCGTTGGATGCACCAGCCGCGATCACCTTGACGGCCATCGGTACCTGGCTAAACAGGCAACAGGTCCAGTCCTTACACATTCCACCTTAAATTTCAGTGCGTGTTGTGCATCGCCAGAACTGCCCCTGAAGCTCGATAATCCTCGCGTCTATCGCGCGGTTGTTTCAACGCTACTTAAAAGGTTTTGGTAGAGAAACGGGAATATTGCAAGGTATCCGCCACTTCCTGGGCCTTGGATTGCGAGCTCATCAGGTGCAGTAACTTAAGTGCCGCTTGATAACTCACCAAACTACCGTTGGAGGTGATAATTCCGCCATCGACTACCAGGTTTTGGTTTACCTGAACATTCACCGCAGGATAGTTTTTTTGCAGGTCGGACTCTCCGCCAGCCCAAGTTGTCGCTCTTTTGCCGTCTAACAAACCCGCCTCAGCCAGCAGGTAGGCTCCTGAGCAATTACTGGCCATCCAGTCAGCTGCCGTTGAAGTCGCTTTAATAAAGCGGATTAGCTCCTTATTCTCGATTAGCGGGTCCATATCGTAGCTGGAAGTCACTATCAGCGCGTCGAGTTCGGGAGCATCCCCTATCCAGGCATCAACACCTATCTTCAACCCCTCTTCTGTAGTGATGGTCTTCTGGTCTGATACGGAAACGGTAATCACTTCATAGTCGCTGAACCAGGTCAGTCGGCTCGCGATACCAAAAACTTCCAACGGCGCGGTAACATCAGAGGTGAGCACTCCGTCATAAACCAGGATGCCGATGCGTTTATCGGCCGCCTGGGCTGTGTTGATCACAGTAATAAGCATGAAAACCGTCGCTATCAGCAACCGTATCGGAGTCTTGAGCCAGTTTTTGTCCATCATTTTTACCTCGTTGTTAAAACGTATAATTTGTTGATGGCCATTATATTCAGGCCATTTCATGATTGAAGAGCCAGGTGATACTATCTATAGTGAATAAAAATCATGAATAGGACTAACATCCCCCCTTATGGATAAGATCCGTTCTCTGCGTTTTTTTATTGCCTCTCTCGACGGCGGTAGCTTTGCCGCCTCTGCCAAGGCCTATGGCACAGACCCATCGACGGTAAGCAAAGCTATCCACCGACTAGAAAGAGATTTGGGCATTCAGCTGTTCCAGCGGTCTACACGGCAGCTGCGATTGACTGACGCAGGGCGTCTATACGCCAACACCGCCAGGCGTGTGCTGGGGGAACTCATGGCGTGCGAAGAGACCCTGAAAAATCAAAACGACGCCCCATCAGGTTCCCTCAAACTTAATGTGCCGGTCTCCTACGGCCGCCTCTATATCCGCCCCCTGTTGAAGGAGTTCTGCCAGCTCTATCCCAACATCACCATCGACATTCACTACGATGATGCTTATGTCGACATTATCGAACAGGGAATTGATGTCTCGATTCGGTCGGGTGTGGTGCAGGACAGCCAGTTAATCGCACGCCAACTCAGCCCCATCGACTTTCTCATTTGTGGCAGCAGAGATTATCTGGACCGTTACGGTGCCCCGTGTGGACCAGAGGCATTCAACGATCATTCATGGATTCGCTTTCGCTATAAACAAACCGGAAAGCTGTTGCCGATTAGATTGCTTGAATCTGAAAGCGTTACTGAGTATGACCCCGACCGAAATTTTATCGTTAACGACGGTGAGTCGATGGCCGAGCACTGCGCAGAAGGCTTAGGCCTGACCCAGATACCCCATTTTATCGCCAGGGACTGGCTCCGGTCGGATCGCCTGCTACCGCTATTCCCGAGCGTGCGCCAGGCCGGAACCGGGGTCTACCTCCTTTACGCCAAAAGAGAGTATCTACCCGCCAGAGTGAAAGTGTTCATCGATTTTATCACTGAAGCGATACAGGCTCAGGGGGAAACACCTCGGAGTACCTGGGCTGAAATTTTGCAAGTTTATCAACCAAATTACTCTCCCAGATAGATTGAGCACTGAGCTGGTAACCGGGAAGCCTGGCAGCTGGCTCAACCTCGTATTGTTTGCTCATGCTTGCCATCAAAGGCCTAATTTCAGTTCTTAGCATGTTTGGTTTGTCGCAAGAAGCGAGCATCAAGGAGCTGGATCTGTCAGCAGTAGCCACCAAACATTCCCACGGGCGCACACGACAAAGCTGACATCTAGGATCGACTAATTTATATTCAAGTCAGTTCATCCTCTTCAATTCCAGAAACAGACTATCAACAAGAAAATTGACTTTTTGTTATGAATACAATAAATGAGTGGTTTTAGTCTGTTTTCCACACTTCCAGATATGTGTTCTTAATGTATAATTATTTATTAACGTATTCTAATGAGTTGCCACTATGGCTTTAACCACTAAGCGTAAATCCCTTCGCAGGCGCTCCTTGCACGAAGAAATTGCTGACCACCTTCGTACAATGATCATCGAAGGAGAGCTACCCGAAGGGCAACGCATCGACGAAACTGCCCTTTGTGGTGAACTAGATATCTCTCGTACACCGATGCGCGAAGCACTGAAGGTTCTGCACTCCGAGGGCTTTGTTACCATCGAGCCTAACCGCGGCGCCCGGGTAGCAACTTTAACCGAACAAGAGTTCGACGAACTATTTGAAGTCGTCAGCGGACTTGAACGATTGGCAGCAGAACTGGCGGCAGAACGCGCCACCGATGCCGATATCAAGCGGTTGGAAAACCTTCAAACAAAAATGGTCGGACACTTTGATAAAGAAGATCGGCACTCCTACTTTTCGGTGAACCAGGAAATCCACCGCACCATCGTCGCCATGGCTAAAAACGAAACACTGGAACTGCTTCACAACCAGTTGCTCAACAAAGCCAGCCGCGGTCGTTACATGGCCATTGGTTTCGACACCCGCTGGGAAGAAGCCCTCAGTGAGCACCAGCAACTGTTAGACGCTCTTAAGCAACGCGACGGCACTAAAGCTGGTCAGATACTGCTTGAGCATGTACGCCATACAGGCACCACGGCCCTCGTCGCTATGAAAGAGAAAAACGGCACCCAGTCGTAGCTATCCATCATCTCGCCGGTAACTGTTCCACAACAGTTGCCGGTTTCCCTACCCGCCAGAGAAGCAGTAACAACAGCCCCGTTAATGGTACCAGAGCCAACAGATTCACTCCTTCCCAGCCCAGCTTCATCAAGCTTGCCCCGGCAAAGTAGTTGGTCCCACCAACCACCCCAAACATAAACAGATCGTGCGTTGCCTGCACTTTTTCCTTTTCCGACTCCCTATAGGTTTGAACCAGCAGATCAGTCGAACTGATGAACATCAAATTCCACCCTAGCCCAACCAACAACAGCGCGACGGCAAAGTGGACAAATTCAATCCCAGACAGGTTGATAACCAGCGCACTGGCAAAACAGGCAATACCGGCAATCATCGTTCGGAAATGGCCCTGCCAGCGAATCAAGATGGCGGTGAAGACGCTGGGCGCAAACATACCCAGAGTGTGCAGTTGGACGACCCGGTTTGAGGCCTCTACTTCAAAACCACAAAGTTTCATTGCCAACGGTGTCGCGTTCATGACAAACGCCATCATGGCAAAACTAAACGAAGAAACGGTCACCGCCAGAACAAACTTCTCGGTGGAAACAATCTGCCTTAATGGCCGAACTTTATAAGCTGGTCTCTTAAGACTAGAAGGCTCAGTCCGGGACTCTAATTCGAGAGCGGTGATGGACTCAGGTATCGCCTCTATGTGCAGGAAGCAGAGAATAAACAGGCTTAGTAAACAGAGCCCCACCACCACCGCATATCCACCGGCATAGAGAACCGATAACGACAGCTCCCCCCAATCAGCCAGCGGGCCGCCAAGAAAAGCGGCGACGACACCGCCGCTTAACACCAACCCCACAGCCATGCTCTGGCGACTGCTGCGGACACACTCCAGCGCGGCAAAACGGTAATGCTGCCACACAGCATTATGGGCACCGATAAGTATCGCCGCCCAGCAGAACAACCAAAAGTCATGCTGCAACACACTTACAACCGACAAGGTTGCCCCTGCGGCCCCCAACGATTGCCCTATAATAAAACCCGTTCGCCGACCGTGCTTACGCATCAGTATCGAAACAGGAATAACCACCAACGCGTTGCCAACAAATTGCAGTGCCAGCGGCAGGGTCGCCATCGACTTATCATCAGCCAACCAGTAACCGGTTAGCGCAGCAAAGGAGAGATAAACCACCACTCCGGTCTGGGAAAAGGCCAAAGCGCTGGCGAGCAGCAACAGGTTGCGCATGAAATTTTCTGCTTAGGTCGGAAAACTAACCGACGCCTCACCAATACCTGGGAAGCGGGCAACGACATGGCTACCGGGTTTGACAAATTCAAGGCCTGTCCATGTCCCCGTAGTGACGATATCACCCGCCTTAACACCTCCATTTCGACCGGCGCAGTGGTTAATAATCCAGGTAACTAACGGGCGAGGGTCACCTATAGGATGCGATCCTTGATTACTCACGAGTAACTCGCCATCCACCAGAAGCTCTACTGACTGCTGCAACGGGTCAAAGCTGTTCCAATCTTGCCGTCCCGATCCCATCACGAGTGCACCCGTAATCTGATTGTCGGCCAGTTGCCATAACTTGCCAGCCTGCTGCCAATCTTTGAGTCGGGTATCCACCACCTCAATGGCGACGTAGACTCCTGCCACTGCATCGATAATCTCTTCAGCGGTGTACGGAGCATCCTTTGGCGGAAGATCACGGGCAAAGCGATAGGCCAACTCAGATTCAATCCCTATGATATGAAAACGATTAGACCGTAGCTGTACAGGACCGTCATACACCACATTGGGAGGGATCGGCGCTGCATAGGGTGTGGTTTCGTTATTCGGTGCCCCCGTCTTCCATGTATTCGTTCGCCCCCCTTGCTCGATCCAGCGCCTTTGCGCCACCGCGTCCTGAATGGCATAAGCTTCATCGAAGGAGCCAGGTGGGCGGGTGTTCAGCAGCACCGATGACTGCAGCTGGCAGTGATTAGTGTGTGCTGAACAAAGCAGTTCAGCAGCAATTTCAATCTCATTTTGGGTCATAGACATAATCAATTCTCCTCGTCCCTGGGATGGTAGGTAGCAGACGCTAGCGGCTATCCCATACGGGGCAACATTCAGTGAAAAATAACGTACAAAAAGGCGGAAGTTCGATCGCGCACACGCTATGCAGGACGCGGATCAACAGGCACTCGAGTCCAACCATCGGGCAACACCGACTCATACGCTTCGCCTAGGCGTAGCAGTTGTCGGTCGTTGCCAAAACGGCCAATCAGCTGGAAGCCGATCGGCAAGCCCGATGCACTGCATGCCGAGGGCAAGTTAAGCCCGGGGTGACCACAGGCGTTGACCCAACCGGTGTAAATCGCATGTCCACGCGGACCAACCGCCTGGCCATCGATAACTTCGGGGTATGGCTGTTCGGCAGGCCAAGGAAGTGCCGCCGCCGACGGGGTCATGATGATGTCGAAATCTTGGTAAGCTTCGGTTACGATTCGACGAAACTGATCGATACCGTCGATAGCTGCTAAGTACCTTGGGGCACTGATCTGCCTTCCGCTTTGGGCCATCGTTTGCCATTTGGATGATGCCAGTTGTTCCGCCTCAGGGTACTGTTCAAACAACGCCCCTACTGCGACTCTTCCCAGCATCGGCCAGAAAGCGTCAACGAAATCGAGTGAGAACGGCAGCTGTCCTTCCGTCACCTCGTGCCCCAACGATCTGAGCCGAGCAGCAGCCTGATCAACGCTGGCTGCGATCTCCGAATCCAGCGGATGATCACCGAAGCGGCGCACATACAAAATACGCAGCGCTGTCTGCAGCTTTTGTACGGGGTCTAGCTCGGGCTCTAGTTCAGGCTCTTCCGCCAACAGCGAATTACGATCCCGCGCATCGGGACCCGCGACAACTGAATAAAGTAATTGGGCATCATTGACCGTTCTTGTAATCAGCCCCGCCACCTCAAAATCGAGCATGATATGGGGTAAGCCATGATGCCTGGCAATACGACCGATGGACGGTTTCAATCCAATCAATCCGGTGTGACTGGCCGGGCGACGAATAGAGCCGCCGCCATCGGTACCCACGGCACAGGGCGCGAGCCCGGCAGCCACGGCAGCCACCGCCCCCCCACTCGAACCTCCGGGAGTCAAATCGGTATTCCACGGGTTACGGGTTACACCGTAGACCGGGTTATCGGTATAACCATCGAGGGTAAACTCGGGGACATTGGTCTTGCCCAGAATCACCATACCCGCAGCCCGTAGTCGCGCTACCGGCAACTCGTCAAACATCGCTGCCGGGCCACCGGCAAAGGCATGGCTGCCCCAGCTGGTGACCATCCCGCGAACATTGATATTGTCCTTAATCGCCACCGGAATCCCTTCCAGCGGGCTGCGGCCCCGACCCTGCAACAAACGCTGCTCGCTCTCTTCGGCCTCGATTCTTACCTGTGGGTTCATTGCAACAAAAGCATTCAACGCCGGATTAAACTCATCAATCCGGCTAAGCAAGCTATCGAGCAGTGCGGTTGCCGTCAGTGACCCGGACGTCAACCGCTCGCTTAACTCACTGACACTCAATTGCCAGATCGCTTTATCGCTCATCAATACATGCTGCTGGGTAGCCATGTGGCGATCTCCGGTACGACCATCAGTAACAGCACAAAGGCAAGCATCATCGCCGCAAAGGGAAGCACACCCCACATCACGTCGCTAATTTTACCGCCATCCTTACGTACACTCTGTACCACGAACAGGTTCATGCCTACCGGAGGGGTAATCATCCCCAACTCACACATCAGTACGATGAAAACGCCAAACCAGATCGGATCAACACCCAGCGCTGTTACGATGGGATACGTGATCGGAATAGTTACCACCTGCATCGACAGGACGTCCATGAACATTCCCAAGCACAGGTAAAATACTACCAGCACCAGCAACAGACCCGTGGCTGATAGCCCCAGAGACGTCACCCACTGAGTCAAGTCATCGACCACACCACTGAGGCTGATCACCAGATTGAGAATAAACGCGGCGGTGATAATCAGCAGAATCATGCCTGTAATTCGGCCGGTCTGGACGCAGCAGTTTCTTATAAACTCCAGATCAACCCGTCCCGAACGCCATGCAAAAATCATAGCGGCGCAGACACCCAACGCTGCAGATTCAGTCGCGGTGGCGATACCCGCATAAATGCTGCCCATCACGATGCCGAATACAATAAAGGGGGGGATCAGATGAACCGACAGTGCCAGCTTCTGCTGCAGCGGTATCTTCTCCTCGCGCATTCCGCCTTGACCCAGATTAGTGACCAAAATATACCCCATGAACAACAAACTGAGCAGGATCCCCGGCACCAGTCCGGCCATGAACAACTTGCCGATAGAGTTATTGGTCAATGATCCATAGATCAACATATTAACGCTGGGTGGAATCAATATTCCCAAGGTACCACCAGCAGCCAAGCTACCCAGTGACTGCCGCATGCTGTACTTACGTTCATGCAACGTAGGCAACGCCACGGTTCCGATCGTCGCCGCCGTCGCCACCGATGAACCCGATGTCGCGGCAAACAGGGCGCAGCAACCGATATTGGTATGCACCAAACCACCGGGTAAACGCCCCAGCCAAGCACTGATGGACACATACATACGATCGGCGATACCACTTCTGAGTAACAACTCACCCAGCAAGATAAACAGCGGGATAGCCGTCAGCATATACTCGTTCTGAACACTCCAGACCACCGCACCGGTTGATTCTAGGAACGGCCAGCCAAAGAAGGCGACACCGCCAACGATACCGACCATGGACATCACCACGGCGATCGGTAATCCCAGTAGGAACATCCCCAGCATGGCCAGAAATGTAAACATGACAATTTCAATACTCATTGGGATATCCCTCCAGTTGCAGCAACCTTAGCCGGGCCAGAAACGCGATCGATCTCTTCGCAAAGATCTTGCTCTAGCCCCTGATGGTGGGTGATCTCCTCTAGCTCTTCCTTAAACGTGGGAGAAGCCTCCTTTACACGCTGTTCAAAATCTTCAAGCTCCTCTTTCAACTCTTCAGTTACACCCTTGGGATGAAACTCAACATTGAGCTCGTCAATGCGGTTGGCCACTAACAACCAGCTCGCCCGGATGGCGTAACCTGTCGCCAGTAATCCGAACAGCGTAATACCGATTAGCCAGGCCGTTTGCGGGTACTGCAGCGGCGTCGCCCAAGGCGTCTGAGCGGTACTGCCATACTCCATCGTCTCATTGACGACCTGCAGGCAATTCCATAGCAGCACCAAGGCAAAGACAGCCATCAGCAAAGCCGACAACCAGTTAAGAATGGCCTGTAGCATGCGAGGCAATCTTTCATGGAAAATATCGATACGCATATGGGCACGACCCAACAGCGCCATGGAAAATGCCAGCGTCGCGCCGACTGCCAGTGCATATCCACCCAGTTCATCCACCCCTTGCAGTGAGGCGCCGAACAGCTTTCGTAGAATGGTTTCAGCAGCGACCATCAGTGACAGCACCACAAAAATTCCGCCGAATAGCATACTCATTAACGTTTCTAGACGTTTCATCGAAACACCTCCTATCTGTTTCAGGAAATTCACCCGATGGAGGATGCGGACAGTGAGTCACTGTCCGCTCCTCCTGTTAGCTTTACATGCCAACCATCGGACCTACGGTGCGTTTCCAGTCATCAGAACAACTCGCGTTCGACTTGTTACAAACCTCCGCCCAAGCAGGAAAAGAGACTTCTTTAACGGTGTTCTGCACGATCGACAAATCATTGCTGGTGATAGGCACTTCAACGAGATTAAAGGCCGTACCGGTTTCACAAGGTGTCTTACCGACATTGCAACGACCCGCATCTTCAAATAACTCCTCGGAATAACTCCAGATCTCATCAACCAGACCATCGAAGGCAGATTGCAGCGTCACTTGCTGCTCAGCATCCAGCTTGTTCCAGGTATCCAGGTTGATACCATAGCCATTAAGAGCGATCTGAAATCCCAGAGGTAATACATGAGTAGACACTTCTGGCCAACCGGCAGAGTTCGCCGAACTTGGGCCGGTAATCGCACAATCCACTACGCCCAACGCCAAGCTTTGATGCACTTCACCGAAACCGATCGGTACCGGCACCCCGCCCACTGATTGGACGAACTGCGCCAGGCTCTGATCGTAGACCCGAACTTTCAACCCTTTGACATCTTCTAATTTGGTAATCGGATGATTACAGAACAACACCTGAGGACCGAACGGCCAGACACCCAGCAACTTGGTGTTGAAACGCTTCTGTAAACGTTGGTCTACCACATCACTGAACGCCTTGCTGGTTTTACGGCCTGAGGTGAAATCAGGATTCAGGCCGACTAAGTCCAGACCCAGGATAGTGGGTTCATCTCTAGAGACCTGCGACAGACGCAACGAAACCAGATCGAACATGCCTGATTTAAGTACCCGAAGTTCTTCGACATCCTTGATACCGGTGGTATCCAACGGCTTATAATTGACATCCAACGGTAGCCCGGTTTTCTCGGCCAGGCTTTCGAAGAAAGGTTGCTCAAGATTTTTCTGGATCAGACCGGTCGCCAACGGCTGGCCAATGACCCGTAGTTTAATGTTTTCTACCGCTAGCGCGGGTGTTGCGATAATGCAGGCACCGAGTGCTGCAGCTAGAAGGGACTTACGCATGACTTAATACTCCATTGTTATTGTAATGAGCTGTTTGGTCAGCTTTCGTACTAATCCGCAGAGTCATGACAACCCTGCAAACTCTCCGCAGGAAAGAACAACAAAGCCCTTCACTGCAAAACTCTTACCTCCGATGGCCTGATCGCCTCAGAGATAGCTATTCGGTTACACTCAGTCCGTCGTCTGGCGGCTATCATGTTCACTGTGAATCGGAGCGGTTTCAGCGAGGTAAGCCATCGCCGCCTGCACACCACCTTCTGTGTAAGGCACGCTGGCGCAAGCCAATCCCATCTCTACCCCGGCCAATGCGCCTATCAGGGTCAGATCGTTAAAATCGCCCAGATGACCGATACGGAATACCCGGTCTTGCGTTTTGTTCAGGCCGGTACCCAGTGACATATCGAAGTTGTCCAGAATCATCCCGCGTAGGCGGTCAGCGCTGTGGTTCTCAGGCATCAGTACTGCAGTCAGTGCATCGCTATGCTCGGAAGGTTCCAGGCTCAGCACTTCTAATCCCCAAGCTCGTACGGCTCGGCGAGCCGCTTCGCCGTAACGAGCATGGCGGGCGAAGACTGTATCCAGGCCCTCTTCC
Organism: Motiliproteus sp.; assembly: GCA_036961355.1. Classification (GTDB taxonomy): domain Bacteria; phylum Pseudomonadota; class Gammaproteobacteria; order Pseudomonadales; family Balneatricaceae; genus Motiliproteus. The sequence continues at coordinate 14,276 of JBALVL010000045.1, read as the reverse complement.
AACAGCATGTCGATCGCTTCTTTGAGGCCATAAAGCAGGTTGGTGGCCGGCGTGTAGGGAAAGAAGCCGTTGACGTTAAGCTTCAACATCTCGCCCCAACCCCAATAGGCACAAGGCAGCCCCGCCTTCTTGGAAGCTTCCAGCGCTTTTGAACTGACGGTGTTAAAACTCAATCCGGGCGGCAGCATTAATCCTTTCTGGGAGCAGGTAATCGCAACATCGACACCCCATTCGTCGGTACGAAAATCCACCGACCCCAGGCCCGAGATGGTATCGACCAACAGCAGCGCAGGATGACCCACGGCGTCGAGAGCACGGCGAACTGCCGCGATATCACTGGTCACGCCGGTAGAAGTTTCGTGATGAACCACGCATACCGCTTTAATTTGGTGATCGCTGTCTTGGCCCAACCGTTTTTGGATCTCGCTGGCATCTACGCCGTGACGCCAGTCACCCTCGATAAAATCGGCGTTCAACCCCAGCTTGTCAGCCAGCCCTCGCCAAAGCGTGGCAAATTGACCGGTCTCGTACATCAACACCTGGTCACCCGAACTTAGGGTATTGACCAGCGCGGCTTCCCAGGCTCCCGTACCTGACGCCGGGTAGATGATGACCGGATTGTCGGTTTTGAAAATTTTCTTCATGCCGCTCAAGACATTGAGCCCAAGCTCCGCAAATTCCGGCCCCCGGTGGTCGATGGTGGGACGATCCATCGCCCGCAAGATACGATCGGGCACATTGCTGGGTCCGGGGATTTGAAGAAAGTGACGACCACTTCGATGACTCATCGGTAAATTCCTTGTTTATTTTTGTTGTTTCGGCTCTTTTGAACCGAGTAATACCCCCGGTCGAAGTCGACCGGTCAGGCGTTCACTACCTAAGAGAACTGTTAAAACGGAATGGTTAGAGAGGGTCAGCGCACCTTAGGTTTGGCGCACCTTGGGCTTGGCCGCATCGGGTTTACCGCAGGCCAGAAAACGTCCGTACCCCGCCTTTCCCTGAACTTTGCCATCGGACCAAACCCGCTCACCACGACAGAGCGTCGTCTCGGGCCAGCCGGTAATGTTAATCCCTTCGTATGGGGTGTAATCGACATCGTGATGCAGCATGTCATTGCTGATACAGACCTCGCGATCACGGTCCCAGATAACGATATCGGCGTCGGCACCGACAGCGATGGTGCCCTTCTGCGGAAACAGCCCGTAGAGCTTGGCGGGATTCGTCGCGGTCAGTGCGACAAACTGATGGATATCGATTCGGCCCTTACCAACCCCTTCGGAGAACAGCAGCGGCATCCGTGTTTCAAGGCCGGGGATGCCATTGGGGATATACGGGAAATCAACTTCTTCGCCGTCGGGTTTCTTACCCTGCGGATCATCGTAGCGAAACGGTGCGTGGTCAGAGGAAAAAACAGTAAACAGACCATCATCAAGCCCATCCCAGATTACTTGCTGGTTTGCCTTATCACGCGGCGGCGGACTGCAGACACACTTGGCCCCTTCATAACCATCGATACCTAAGTCCTCGGCAGTTAGAAACAGGTACTGAGGACAGGTTTCGGCATAGATCTTCAGGCCTTGGCTACGAGCCCAGCGGATCTGTTCGACCGCTTCTGCGCCCGAAACATGAACAATCAGAATGGGAACATCGACCAGTTCCGACAGTGCAATCACCCGATGAACCGCCTCGCGCTCCACCAGCAACGGCCGCGCCTGCGCATGGAAACGGGGCTCAGTATTGCCGGCCGCCAGCAAACGTTTGGTCAACCAGCTGATACAGTCGGAGTTTTCCGCATGAATCATCGCCATCGCCCCCTCGGCACGGGCGACCGACAACACATCAAGAATCTGACCATCATCGAGCTTAAGATCGTCGTAAGTCATGTAGATTTTGAACGAGGTACAACCTTCGCGGATCAATCGTGGCAGCTCAGTGCTGAGCACCTGTTCGGTTGGATCAGAAACAATCAGGTGAAAGGCGTAGTCCACCATCGCCTGTCCTTCAGCCCGGCGATGGTAATCATCCACTGCCGCTTGTAACGACTCGCCTTTCTCCTGTGCGGCAAATGGGATCACTGTCGTGGTACCGCCGCAGGCTGCTGAGCGCGTGCCGCTCTCAAAACCATCCGCCATTTTGAGGCCATCTGGCATCGGTTGATCCAAATGACAGTGGGCATCCACGCCGCCAGGGGTGATCAGCTTGCCCGCAGCATCGATCTCATCCTTGCCTGCCGGAAGGTTCTCTCCCATCGCCACAATACGGCCGTCCTTGACGGCTATATCACAAGTCGACAGATCTGAAGCTGTCGCGACTAAACCATTACGAATGACAAGATCGTATGCGGGTTGGGAAATGGCGGTCATAGCGCTTCCTCTCATTATGTGATTCCTGATCCGATGATTGACGGACTGAACGCTAACGCTTTCAAAACCGAAAACTCAATCACGTGATTAGGCAGAACCTCAGAATACCTCGAATATAATTATGAATGCAATATTTAATATCCGTGGGTTAATAATTTTCATGGTAGCGAGTTTTGACTGAGTCAAAATCAAAAAACGCCCTCGCAACCAAAACGACAGAGTTGGTATGAAAAGTTATTAGAATCAGAAAGATGGAAATTATAATTCGAGTGAATACTCAAATAATCCAAAAAAGAGAGAGATAAAAAGAACAGAATCGTGGCTTACGGCAGTACCTAAATACTCCGTTGCGTATTAGTTTTTCGTCCTAAAACATAGCAATAAAGGTACGTTATTCTGCCCCTAGGCAGGTCGAAATCCACATAACACATCATGAATAGCCACACGATTAACCCACATTGGCGTTAGATAGGGATGACGCCCGGGATAGCAAACAGCCGCCGGGTTACCGAACCTAAATTCAAACCATCTATTCTGTTGTTCAACAGCGTGCGTCAAGCCAACGACACGTTATCCCATACCCTCTATGGCAATCCTTGCCCCCTAAATGACAAGCAAAAAATTCACTTCCTCTTGCGACCGAACAGTAAAATCAGTCATGCACCACCAACTTGTAATTATATAATTCTGAATTACAAAGCAGCCATTTTTCTATCAAATGGTCCATACTGCTTACTATTGACCCCAGCTGCATATAAGGACAAAACTTGTTACTACGATCCGGTATAGCTGCTTTCACCGTCTCATTTTTCAGCGGCCTCTGCAGCGCACAACCGCTGGTATTCGCGGCCAATGACTGGTGCCCTTTTATCTGTGATACGGAATCAGAGCAGCCCGGAATTCTGGTAGAGATAGTACGAGCGGTGTACGAAGGCGATCGAGAAATCAGTATTCGTCAGTTACCGTTAGCAAGAGGGATTGTCGAAACACGGGCTAACCACACCCAGGGGATACTAGGGGTCGTACCAGAGATAGCGCCCGATCTGGTGTTCCCACCACTAGCGGCAGTCACGACTCAGCTCTGTTTTTATACCCTGACCAACTCGAACTGGCGTTACGATGGTTACGGTCACCGCTACCCGGACACACTGGTGGGGATGGTGAAATCCAAATCGATCAATGATCAGTTTTTGCAGGGTTTTCCCAATCGTGTGACCGTTCATGGTGAGCAAGACACTGCTGAACGTCTTATTCAACTGTTGCAGCGCGGACGAATCGATACGCTGATCGAAGAAAAGACCAGCATCAATTACATCCTAAGCCGCAACCCATCGCTTCCACCACTGCGCCAAGCGGGCTGTCACGATGAAAAACCAGAATATATTGCCTTCTCGCCGGCCGCCGATAAACCCCAAGCACTAGCCTTAGAGTTTTCACTGAGACTAGAGAAACTTAGACGTTCTGGCCGCATCGATGCCATTTTGCACAGCTACGGCGCTAGCGCTGATATGCGCGGCGGCATGCGTTAGCGACCTCTAGCGTAAACGAAACCAACCTACGGCAAAGCCCGCCACAGGCAGTATGTGTTTGCAGTCGGCAGCGCGACAACAATCACACGAGGTCAAACAAGCTTCCCCAACCTTTGATACGGCTAGGGTCTTGATCAGCGATCAACATAGATTTCCAAACCCCGGTCGAGACACTGTCATAGATCGGAATGTTCAACTCTTTCTCCAGCTCAGCCGCAACCCGAGCGCCACGCATATTGGTGCAGAAGATAGTGATCGCATCACACTTTCCTTCAGCAGCGACTTGACGCACCATCTGTTCAATTTGTTCTTCGCCGTACTCGGAGAAGGAAAAGTTGCCGCGATCGTTGAGGTGCCGCTCTGCGACACAATTGAATCCAGCCTGTGCATAGTTGTGCAAAATCTTCTGTTGCACATCGCTAAGGTAAGGTGTCACCAAACCAAAGTTTTTAATCCCTTTCTTCACGAATGCTTCGTTCAACGCCAGCACCGACGTCGTCGCTTCGATACCCGTTTCCTGACGAATGGCCCTGCACACTGCCTCATCGTCCTGAAACCCACGCCAACCCGAAGAAGTACCGCTCCAGACGATGGCCTGAACCTTGGCATCGGCCAGTAATCGACTGGCTTCAAGAAAGGGCTCACTATCAAACTGTTTTAACGCCGTATCGCTCAGAGATATTTCGGTCACCCGCAACCTGCCAAAGTGCGAGGAGACATCCGGAAGGTCAGCCAGAATTGATGCTGTAATCGGTTCCAGAACCGTATTCGAGGATGGGGTTAAAACCCCAAGCAGTGTTCTGTCTTTCATTTTATGGTTCCTTTCTAGCTGTTATTTTTTTGACAAAGCGACTCCGTTCGGTGACGCAAAGCGATATCAAACAACGATTAAACGTCACTACAGTAAGTTGGTAGATGCCTACCAACATTGCTGCGTCGGAATCGCTGCCGTAGCAACACCAGCGTCATGCTGATGCCACCAGTACGGCAGTTGTTTAATTACAGTTGTTGTATTACAGGTGCTCGTATCCAGGTAGCGTCAAGAACTCGACTAGCTGGTCGGCGGTGGTGATGTCATCCATAATCTGGGCCGCCTCATCAAAACGACCACTATGCCAACGCACCTCTCCCAACTGCTCGCGTAAACCGTTCAGTTCATCGGCCAGCGCTTGCCTGAAAAAGATTTTGGTTACCCGTTTGCCGTTATTAAGGGTTCTTTGATGACGAATCCACTGCCAGATAGAAGTGCGGCAGATTTCCGCAGTCGCCGCGTCTTCCATCAGCCCGTCAATCGGCACACAACCGTTGCCGGAGATCCACGTTTCGATGTACTGAACTGCGATACGGATGTTGGTACGCATCCCGGCTTCCGTTAACTCTCCCGGACAGCGTTGCAGCAACTCTTCGGCCGTTATCGGGATCTCCTCTGATATGTAATCGAGATTATTGCTCTTACCCTGAGGCAGACCGGCATCAAATACCGCCATCGCCGCGCTGGCCAGTCCCGGATGCGCCACCCAAGAGCCATCATGACCATTGCTGACTTCCCGACTCTTATCGTCACGCACTCGGGCCAACACTCGTGCATTTTCGACGGCGTCATTCGAAGGGATATAAGCGGCCATCCCACCCATCGCAAATGCACCGCGACGATGGCAGGTACTGACTAAAAGTCGCGAGTAAGCGCTCAGGAAAGGCTGGTCCATCGTCATTTGCTGCCTGTCGGGCAACACCCGATCCGGGTGCTCTCGCAGTGTTTTGATATAACTGAAGATATAGTCCCAGCGGCCGCAGTTAAGACCAACAATATGGTCTTGCATCTCGTACAGAATCTCATCCATTTCAAACACAGCGGGCAACGTTTCGATCAGCACGGTCGCTTTAATCGTCCCGTGATCCAACTCGAAGCAGTCCTCTGCATAGTGGAATACCTCGGACCACCATCGTGCTTCAAGATGGTTCTGCAGCTTGGGAAGGTAAAAATATGGGCCACGACCGGTATCCAGCAACTTGCGGTGGTTGTGATAGAAGTAAAGGCCGAAGTCGACCAGAGCGCCGGGAGCCACACGGTCCCCCAGACGTACGTGTTTTTCTGGAAGGTGTAGGCCTCGAACACGGCACAACAGCAATGCATGCTCTTCATTCAGTGTGTAGCGCTTACCGCTCACCGGATCGCAATGCTCGATCGTACCGTTGACAGCATCCCGCAGATTGACCTGCCCCCGCACCACCTTATCCCAGGTCGGAGCCAGCGAATCTTCAAAGTCGGCCATAAACACTTTCACATTGGCATTCATGGCATTGATGATCATCTTTCGATCGACCGGCCCGGTGATCTCAATACGCCGATCCTGTAGTACAGAGGGTATCCCTTTGATCTTCCAGTCACCGCTACGGATCTCTTCAGTACTGGGCAGAAACCCCGGCAAATCGCCCTTATCAAAGCTTTCCTGACACGTCTGGCGCAAGGCCAACAAGTCATCCAATGAACCGGCAAAACGCACCACCAGCTCCTCAACAAATTGCAGGGCGCCCTCGGTCAGAACACTGCGATAGTCTTCGTTCAGATGCTCCTGAACCCAAAGTTGTCCCATTGAAGAGCAGTCTGCACTGCGCTGATTGATACTCACGGCCCATTCCTCGTCATTGTCTCTATTTTTTGATCAGAGGCGGCGCAGCAACTCTTGGCTAACCACCAATACTCTAACCCTTTGCATTTTTGTTACCGCAGATTGCGCGACTAAAAAAGTAGCGCTCATTTGCGTAAGCAAACCAAAAGAAATAAATAAAACCTTGGATTCGCTGTTTAAAAAATACCTCAGCAAAGCCTGAAAAAACAAGTTTTAATTTATTATTCATAATTATAGATCATATAAACACACCTAACGTATTGTTATACCTACACATAGCAATATTTTTAATTGAAACATTATCGGAAATACGAAATTTAGCAGTTGACAAAACATTCGCCCAATAGTCATATGATATGTAATTATATATTACAGGACAGCTAGTGAACCAACGTGATCTCAAGTATTGAAACAAACTCAACAACAACCGAACCATCGAGATTGCTTGACCCGAACCCTCTGTAATTATCACAGCAGGCCGCTATTAGGACTGGATAGACCTGACGCGACAAAGAACTGTCGTCATAGCAGAGTAATCAACGACCCAGCAGGAGTCAGGAGATGACAACGACAAGCACTGACAGTAATACGCAGCGATTTCGCCGTCGGCCACTGCACGAAGATGTTGCCGAATATCTCCGTGAGATGATTACCAATGAGACTCTGCCCGAGGGGAGCCACATCGACGAAAGCGCCTTGTGCGACAGTTTTGACATCTCTCGAACCCCACTTCGCGAAGCCCTAAAAGTGCTCCAGGCAGAACGGCTTGTGTCTATCGAACCCAACCGAGGTTCCCATGTCAGCATCATCAACGCTGACGAGTTGGAACAGTTATTTGAAGTTTTATCCGGTATCGAACGGCTGGCCGCTGAGCTGTGCTGTCAACTGGCTGATGACAGCAGCCTTAAGGTGTTTTCCCAGCTACAGACACAGATGGACAGCGCTTTCGCCAACGATGATCGCTCTAAATATTTTTCGGCGTGCCAAAGCGCGCACCAAATGGTGATTCAGCTCGCCGGCAACCAGATTTTGACTACCACCCATCGATTGCTGGTCTCAAGAACACGCAGAACACGTTTTAGAGCAATAACCTCCAAAAGTCGCTGGAAACAGTCAGTAGAGGAACATCGCACATTGACGGCGGCTTTAATAAACCGCGACTCCCAGCAAGCCGGTCACGCCCTCGCCAACCACGTTAGAGGCTCAGGCAAGGCTATCGTCGATCACCTGAGGAAGCCTAACTAGCCCCCTTAACGTCAATCCTGTGATGTTTTAGACGATTCAAAAAATAAAATTCTCGAGGTATAAAACAATGGACAGCGACTTTAGGCAGCAAGCACTCGATTACCATGCACTCCCTACTCCCGGCAAGATGGCGGTAACACTGACCACACCCGCCGACACCGCCTACGACCTATCACTGGCCTATAGTCCCGGCGTAGCTGAGCCGGTTAAAGCGATCGCTAAGGAGCCGGAGGCCGCTTACCAATACACCGCCAAGGGAAATCTTGTTGCTGTCATCAGTAACGGTTCGGCCATTCTTGGTTTGGGTAATTTAGGTGCCTTAGCCAGTAAGCCGGTGATGGAAGGCAAGTCGCTACTGTTCAAACGTTTTGCCGGCATCGATTCGGTCGATATCGAAGTCGACACCCAAGATCCCGAAGATTTTGTAAACACCGTGGCAAATATTGCCGAGACCTTTGGCGGGATCAATCTAGAAGATATAAAGGCCCCTGAGTGTTTCTACATCGAAAAAGAACTGATCAAACGCTGCCGCGTTCCGGTATTTCATGATGACCAGCACGGTACTGCCATCGTTACGGCAGCAGGCCTGATCAACGCCATTGAACTCGCCAAAAAAACGCTGACCGAGGTGAAAATTGTCTGCTTGGGCGCTGGTGCAGCGGCCAGCGCCGGTATGGATCTTTTGCGTAGTATCGGCGTACCCGCTCAGCATATCTGTATGTTGGATCGTCAGGGTGTTATTCATAAGGGCAGGAGTAATCTCAGTACCGAGAAATCCCGCTTTGCCATCGATACCGACCTAAGGTCCCTCGAACAAGCGATCAACGGCGCCGATATTTTTGTTGGGTTATCAGGCCCCAACATGCTGACTTCGGCCATGTTAAAAAGCATGGCCCCTAACCCCATCGTATTTGCCTGCTCGAACCCTGATCCGGAAATTCATCCATCGCTGGTAGCTGCTGCTCGAAGTGATGTAATCCTGGCGACAGGTCGATCCGACTACCCCAACCAAGTCAATAACGTGCTGGGATTCCCCTACATTTTTCGCGGCGCCCTTGATGTCAGAGCCTCGATAATCAACGAAGCCATGAAACTGGCTGCGGTCTATGCCATTGCAGAATTAGCGAAACAGCCAGTCACGCAGGAAGTGCTTGATGCTTATGAGCTGAAAGCACTGACCTTTGGACCGGACTATATCCTCCCCAAAGCCACGGACGCGCGTTTACTCGATGAAGTCAGCAGAGCGGTCTCCCAAGCGGCAATCGACAGCGGTGTTGCGCAAGCGCCTCAGCACCACTGCCTTAAATCACAGCGAGAAGCGATCAGTTGAGCACGGCAATCAAGAAAGTCCGCTGATACGAATTGTCGCTCAAAACATTCTCAAATTAATTCCTGATCTTTATGGAGCAGCCTCTATGTCTGACCAAAACCCGATCTTTATACCCGGCCCCACCAATATTCCCGCTCGCTTACTCAATGCGATGCACATCAATAGCCGCGATCATCGTGCCCCAGATTTTATCGAAACCTTCGCGCCCGTCTTAGAAGACTGCAAGCGGGTGTTTGGCACAAGTACTGGCCAGGTCATCATCTTTCCGTCAACAGGAACCGGCGGTTGGGAAGCGACCATATGCAACACCCTATCTCCGGGTGACAAGGTTCTGATCGCGCGTTATGGCATGTTCTCGCATCGCTGGATCGACCTGTGTCAGCGCCACGGCCTAGACGTTCAAATTATCGAATGCCCTTGGGGTGAGGGCGCACCCGCCGACGCCTTCGCCGCTGCGCTGAAAGCCGATCGCGGCAATGAGATCAAAGCCGTGCTGGTGACCCACAACGAAACGGCTACCGGTGTCGTCAGCAACATCGGCGCGGTGCGTCAAGCGATAGATGCAGCCGGACACCCTGCTCTGTTCTTTGTCGATTGCGTTAGTTCGCTGGCTTCGATGCCGTTTGAGATGGATGGTTGGGGCGTTGATATTGCGGTGTCTGGCTCGCAAAAAGGGTTCATGCTGACTACCGGCTTGGCCATCCTCGGCGTCAGCCAGAAAGCGCTGGCGACGATGGAAACCGCCCAACTGTCGCGTACCTTCTTCGATTTCCGCGACATGATGGCAGCCAACAGCAGCGGTGGTTTCCCCTATACCCCGCCACTGCAACTAATTCATGGCCTCAAAGAAAGCCTGTCGATATTGTTCGATGAAGGCTTGGATAACGTTTACGCACGTCACTATCGACTGGCCGAAGGGGTACGCCATGCCGTTGCCGCCTGGGGTCTGAAGCTGTGTGCCCACTCGCCCGAGCTGTGCTCCGATACGGTAAGCGCGATCTACGTACCCGAAGGTTTCGACAGCAACAAACTGACCGAACATGCATTTAATACCTACGGTGTCTCGTTCGGCATTGGTCTGGGTGAGATGAACACCAAAGCATTCCGGATCGGTCACTTGGGGTCGCTAACTGACGTCATGGTGCTGTCCGGTTTGGCTTCCATCGAGATGGCGATGGCCGACCTGGACTACCCGGTTGAGCTCGGATCAGGAGTCCGCGCTGCACAGCAGTACTATCGTAAAACGGCCCGTAAAACAGCCCGCGCCGCCGCAGGCACTCAAGCCAGCAGCTCCGGTAAGGATCAGGCAGCAGCTTAAATCAGTAGCGGCTAGTGTCATGGCACTGGCCCGCCCTACCTTTACGATATCAATACGAGGACTAGCATGAGCGACTCAACTGAGACTCCAATGACGATCCCAAGCTACGGTGATGTGATCACTGCACATGAGCGGATCAAACCCTACATTCACCAGACCCCTGTGCTGACCTCTCAGTTTATTAATGAGCTGACCGGTGCCGAACTGTTCTTCAAATGTGAGAACTTCCAAAAAGCGGGGGCCTTTAAAGTACGTGGCGCCTGCAACGCGGTATTCGGACTGGACGAAGCGACCGCCAAGATCGGCGTGGCGACACACTCCTCCGGCAACCATGCGCTGTCGCTCTCTTATGCAGCGGGACAGCGCGGTATTCCGGTCACTGTGGTGATGCCCCGCACTGCACCGCAAGCCAAAAAGGATGCGGTCGTCGGTTACGGCGGCACGATCGTCGAGTGTGAACCCTCGACCAGTTCACGCGAAGCGGTATTCGCCGAAGTGGTGGCGCAGTCAGGTGCCGAATTTGTCCACCCCTATAACGACCCGCGGGTGATTGCCGGTCAGGGAACCTGTTCCAAAGAGCTGGTCAGTCAGGTCGACAACCTCGATGCCGTGGTGGCGCCAATTGGTGGTGGCGGGATGATTTCTGGCACCTGCCTGACGCTATCCAACATCGCCCCCCAGATCAAAATATACGCCGCCGAGCCGCTCAACGCCGACGATGCAGCCCGTTCGTTTCGTGCCGGCTATATCATCGCCGACGATGCACCTGAGACCATTGCCGATGGTTTAAAAGTGCCGCTCAAGGATCTGACCTGGCACTTCGTCAGTAACCACGTCACCGACATCCTGACCGCAACCGAGGATGAGATCGTCGACGCAATGAAGCTGATCTGGAAGCGAATGAAGATCGTGATGGAGCCGAGCAGCGCGGTACCGCTAGCCACCATCCTTAAAAACCCTGAGGTATTCAAGGGCAAACGTGTCGGCGTGATCATCACGGGCGGTAACGTTGATCTTGACGTCCTGCCGTGGCTAAAAAACTGAAGATTTAATCTGACGTAACACCTGAATAAAACCGTGTTTGGAGAAAATAAAATGAATGCAAAAACGATCCTGAACAATCCCGAAGTTGGTTATGACATCCCTGCAGCAATTGGCATGGATGAGGCCGATATTCAAACGCCTTGCCTGGTCCTCGACCTAGATGCACTGGAGCGTAACATCAAAAAAATGGGTGACTACGCCAAGGCACACGGTATGCGTCACCGGGTCCATGGCAAGATGCATAAATCGGTCGACGTCGCCAAGCTACAAGAGCAGCTAGGCGGCTCGATCGGTGTCTGCTGTCAGAAGGTATCCGAGGCGGAAGTGTTTGTTCGCGGCGGCATCAAGGACGTACTGGTATCCAACCAGGTACGCGATCCATTAAAACTCGACCGTCTGGCGAAGCTGCCTAAGCTGGGCTCACGCATCATCGTTTGCGTCGATGAGATCGACAACGTGGCCGAGTTATCAGCAGCAGCACAACGGCACGGCACCGAGCTGGAATGTTTTGTTGAGATCGATTGCGGCGCCGGACGTTGCGGCGTCAACAATACCGCCGATGTGGTCAAGATCGCTCAGGCTATCGATGCGGCACAAAACCTCAAGTTCACCGGTATCCAAGCGTATCAGGGGGCGATGCAACACATCGATGCCTACGCTGATCGTCAGGCCAAGCTCGATGAGGCTATCGCTATGGTTAAAGACGCGGCCGAGGCGCTGACAGAAGTAAATCTAAAACCTGAGTTGGTTTCTGGCGGCGGTACCGGTTCGTACTACTTTGAGAGCAACTCGGGCGTCTACAACGAACTGCAGTGCGGCTCTTACGCCTTTATGGATGCCGACTACGGCCGTATCCTCGACAAAAACGGCAACCGCATCGATCAGGGTGAGTGGGACAACGCGCTGTTCATCCTGACCAGCGTGATGAGCCACACCAAAGCCGACAAAGCGATCTGTGATGCCGGTCTCAAGGCCCAATCGATCGACAGCGGCCTACCGGTCATCTTCGGTCGCGATGATGTCGAGTACATCAAGTGTTCCGACGAACACGGCGTGATCGCCGACCCTAAAGGCGTACTGAAAATTAACGACAAACTGAAGCTGGTTCCCGGTCACTGTGACCCAACCTGCAACGTCCACGACTGGTACGTCGGCGTGCGTAACGGCAAGGTTGAATCTTTGTGGCCGGTATCAGCCCGCGGTAAAGCTTTCTAATCAAATCCTAACCCACCCACTGCCGCACCGTTCCAAACACTGGAACACTCCTCGGTGCGGCAGCGCGGCGGTGATCAACACCAAACCCTGCTCTAGCTTCTAGTCCAACCTAACCTGCGTCCAATCACCCGGTCGCAACGGTTATCTATCGAAAGGAAAACCTTCATGGCAACTCAAAATGTGGCCGCTATCGATACCGGTATCTCCATTATCTCCGAAGCGGTGTGTGAAGCGGTTGTCGGCCGCCCCGACGCCTTCCGTGCTGTCGAAAGTGTATTTGCGGCGATGGCCTCAGGCGATGCTTACAACTTCCCGGTGGTACGTGAAGCGATCGGTCATGCCGATGCGCTGTACGGTTTCAAATCCGGCTTTGATCGCGCCGGCATGGCACTCGGGGTTAAATCCGGCGGTTACTGGCCCGGCAACGCGGCCAAGGGGTTGACCAACCACCAATCCACCATCGTGCTGTTCGATCCCGATACCGGCAGAGTAAAGTCGATCGTGGGGGGGAATTACCTGACAGCGGTACGCACCGCCGCATCGTCTGCGGTATCGATCGCTCACCTAGCTCGCAAAAATGCAAAAGTGCTGGGCATGGTTGGTGCTGGTCATCAGTCAACGTTCCAGCTACGTGCTGCAGTCGAGCAACGTAACTTTGAGAAAGTGATCGCCTGGAACCCCCACCCCGAAAACCTCTCAAGGTTATCGGCTGTTTGTGAAGAGCTAGGCCTGCCGTTCGAAAGTGTTTCGCGCGAGCAACTCGGAGCCCATGCCGATGTGATTATCACCATCACCTCCGCGTTCGAACCGTTACTAATGAAAGACTGGATCAAGCCAGGCACCCATATCGCCTGCATGGGCACCGACACCAAAGGTAAGCAAGAAGTCGACCCCGAACTGCTGGCGCTGGCAACGGTATTTACCGATGAAATTGCCCAATCAATCTCTATCGGTGAAGCTCAGCACGCGATCGCCTCGGGTGTGATCGTCGAAACGGATATCACCCCCATTGGCAAAGTGATCAACGGCACCCACCCAGGGCGCCAATCTGACGATGAGATCACCCTGTTCGACGGCACCGGCGTTGGCCTGCAAGACCTGGCAGTGGCATCAGCCGCTGCCAAGTTGGCGGAAGAGAAGGGCCGTGTCGACCGGATCAACCTATAGCTTGAAGATCATATACGGGGCACCAAGCGGTGCCCTTATGTAACCATTATCGCTGTTTTTTTTGAGGCAATTAACACAGTCTTTCATTAACCCATAGGGAGTTTTTTACGGCTCAAAGATAACAACAAAAGGGGCTCAACGATGCAAACCGGCACCCTATAAATCACCTTATTTTTAATTGCTAGCCATCAACAACAGAATCAAAAGCCCAGGGGTTCAGTGAACCCGAACAACTGGCGTATAAGAACAAACAGGCCCATCAGCAGCAAAATCTAACACTTAAAACATTGAGTGAACGATGCAACATCGCGCCATCGACCCTCTCCAGGGTCGAAAACAACCAACTGTCCAACTTCTATTTCACTTTTCTGTTACTGCCCTTCGGTGTTTTTCAAGGTAGTTGTCGTTTTCTTTAATTATGCAGCCTGTTTTTCC
>JBALVL010000078.1:0-3403 GCA_036961355.1 Motiliproteus sp. | reverse complement strand
ATGATCCTTCAAGTGTAGTACAGATACCAACACCCAAATGGAACAGAGCCATAAATATACAGTATGAGTAGCGAGAAGACATTGCGGTACAACTACCGCCTCAAACCCACACAAGAGCAGGCGGATATGCTTGTATTGTTTAGCGCCTATGCGCGGGGTATCTGGAATCTTTTGCTCTCAGAAACTGAACGCCGTTATCGTTATGACAAAAAATTCTTGTTCTATAAAGACATGGCTGCGCTCCTCAAAGAACTGAAAACCTTTGAAGAATTCGCTTGGTTAAAATCGATGGATTCGGCAGCAGCCCAGCAGGTTGCAAGAGATCTTGATCAAGCTTTGCGGAACAAAATCAGCAACAGCAAACACTACGGGTTCCCGCAATTCAAACCCAGCTATCAGCGCAAAAAACTCCATGCTGACAGCTTTCGGGCGGTCAATAACAACAACTGCGTTCGTATCGAGAACGGATGCTTGAAGGTGCCCAAAGTCGGCCTTGTGCCGATCAAGTTGCATCGAAAAATCCCCGGCAAGATCACCACGGTTACGATTCAGTACGAAGCAGGTCATTGGTATGCCTCTTTTGTGGTCAAGGTGCCTGCCGCAGCCCCAGTCGAACATATTGAACGATCCATTGGCTTGGATTTGAACTCGCAACAACTGGTGGTCGGGAGCGATGGTTTCACCGTTCTTAACCCCAAACATCTAGCCCAATCCGAAGCACGACTAAAGCGGATTCAACGACAACTCAGCCGCCGTAAGAAAGGCTCAACTCGGTGGCGTAAATCTAAGCTAAAGCTACAAAAGATTCACCAGACCATTGCCCGTCAACGGCAGGATCTACTGCACCAAATCAGCAATCAGATAACCAATGATTATGATTTGATTGTAGTGGAAGGCTTGAACGTGAAGGGAATGCAGCAATGGAATGGTCGCATGGTGGGCGATGCCGGATGGGCGATGCTGGCCCAGCATCTAGCGTACAAATCCGAATTGAAAGGCAAATTATTTCATGCCATAAATCGGTTTGCGCCCACAACCAAAGAATGTTGTGAATGTGGTCATTTACAGCATGTTCGATTAGATGAACGGGTCTATAAGTGCGGCGAATGCCGAGCAGTCAGACCCCGCGACTGGAACAGCGGAATCAACATTCAGCGAACCGGCATCGAAGAGTTATGCGCCAGTGGGACACTGGTGCGGTGGGATAACCCTGCCACAGCGCGGAAGAAACTAGCAGATCAAACGAAAGTCTTGGGAGATCAACCCAAGTTTGCTAGAGGAACCGCGCAAAGAGAAGCGGCATAGGCCGCCGAAGCCCAGTGATCACGAAGTGTCGCTGGGTAGTTCACAGCTGAGCGGCTTGCGCCAGGGTGAAGTCAAACAGGGTTCCAGCTGGAATCACAACCTGATTTCCCCCGCTTAATATGGCCGCACCCGCGCCAACTTTGGCACCGGTTCTGGCGCCACTTTTGCCATCAACCAGACCGCCTAGAGCTGCTCCGCGTAGGGTTCTTCCCGCGCTATTCTTAGCAGTGTTTTCAGTGACGGCGGCAATGCCCGAGGTTTGTATCGGCTTCATTTGATCGTTCACTTTGATGTCGGTTAGCGTTAGCGAGATCGATGATTCACCGGCGATACGGCCCGATGATTCGCTCTGTTTGACGACCCCGTAAACGACGGATCCTGACGGTGCTAAGGTGACACCATCAACGACGATAGCCGATTGGAGAACCGCCTCGAAACGGTGTCCCTCCGTCACTTTTCGACTATCGAGAGGTTGGCCTAGCTTGATGGCTATGCGCGTTCCGACCGGTGCCATGGGACGAGCATCGGAAGCTGCTGCTGGTACTTTATCTGTCTTGGCTTGGGCCGCTTGCTCGGTTGCCGGTGTGTTGGATGAGCCGAGAGAAAGATTTTTTACATCGGCCGTTTTGACGGTGATCGACATGCCGTCTGCATCAAAGACGATGTTGTCTCCCTCTTTGCTGACTAATGTGCCTTCGAACGTTTTACCGTTGTTGAGTTCCAGCAGGTCGGCTAGAACCAGCTGGCTGGATAATAGGGTGGAAAGCACCAGAGTGGGAACTGCGACTAACAACATCTTTTTCATAACGTTTACATCTCACGTGTTAACAAGGTAGGTTACTGCATGGTAGGCGCGGACGAAGCCATCATGTGAAGATAGCAAAGCAAAGCACCAACAGCAGTAACAAAATTATTACCTAATGCCATTTTTTTGTTATTTTGATCTAGCATAGTGAAACTATCAACCAGACTTTATTTGCCGCGTTGATAAGGCTAGATTGACCCCTCCCGTTTGACCCACGCAAAATGTGTATAAGGATATACTCATGTTAGCGCACCTGCTCGAGCGTATAGATCACCACCAATTTGAATCACTCTCTAACGATATAAAACGCTCTCTCAACGAGCACCTGAAATGGCTGCACGAGTTGACGGCTGCCCTCGTGCTACAGCGTCCGTTAAAAGACGATGCCTTTGTGGCTGAAGATGCCCATCTGCATTGCAAGTTTGGCCGCTGGATACGGCATCTGTTAGAGGATGAGGCTTTTAATCAGAAGGTGTTTATCGAGCTCGACCGCAGTCATCAACAACTCCACGTTACCGCGAGAACAATGATGGATAAGTTGAATAGAGCGGTGCCGGTTGACGCGGATGAGCTTGAGTCATTTCTCCAATTGCAACGTAGCTTTTTTGACAGTATGCAGGCTATCTTTGAGTTTTCGGTAGTTAACAAACACCAATTTGATTTGACCACTAAGTTGATGAACCGCCGTTCGGTTGACACCGTTCTGGCCAATGAAAAACATCGGATGGAACGGGTTGAGGATTCACATTGTTGTGTGGTGATTGCAGATATTGATCGTTTTAAGGCGTTTAATGATGGTTACGGCCACGATGTGGGGGATCGGGTGCTTCAGCACACCGCTGCGGTGTTCCATGGGGCCATTCGGCGGCACGATACGGTAGCCCGCTTTGGAGGGGAGGAGTTTCTGTTTGTGCTGCCTGATATGGACCTGGCCAACGCTATTCTTGCCAGTGAACGAATTCGGCGAGCGCTGGCGGTTTCATCGATCGACCATCTGGACCAGTCACTATCAGTCACCGCATCCTTTGGCGTGACTCAGCTCTGCCGAACTTGTGATATCAAACAATCGGTAAAAAGGGCCGACGTGGCTTTATACCGTGCCAAAGCATTGGGGCGAAATTGCACCGTTAGTGTTGATGTAGCTGACGTATCTAAGGCGGTGGGTGCGGTCGAAGCACGCGGGGATAGCGTCAGCGAGTCGCTTCGAATCCAGATGATCGGTGAGTCATGTCAACGGATTACCTGATTACCCATAATCTTCAGCCAGCCTCAAAAGCCTCATTGGCATCGGCG
>JBALVL010000044.1:0-39374 GCA_036961355.1 Motiliproteus sp. | reverse complement strand
CGTCCTCCTTGACCCTTCATTGAAATGACGGGATTGCGGAGGACATTCGTTCAAAGCCGTTCATTCAAGACCGTAGCTTTGCAGGATCGGGGCTAATTTATCTTGTTGCTGTAGCTGCTCGATATGACGGTTAAATTGCTGCAGCCACTCCAGCGATATTTGCTCTCTGTTGAAGCCAACATAATAGGCCAGCCGTCGATGCGATATGGCGTAGTGAACATCCTTCTGTTGCAACTGACGTATTAGTGCCTGCCCGACGGCCCGGTTGGAGTAGACCGCGTCGACCCGCTCGGCATTGAGCAATCGAAAAGCGGTTTCACTATCCGTCACCTCGATGATCTCAAACGGCAGCGGCGAATCTTCTGATCCGGTCTTTGGGGCAGACGCGGCTGCCTCAGACACAGCAGGATGCAGCAGTGCGGCAGAGGACTGTTGCAGCGTTTTCAGGCTATTGAGGGTATTAGACACCCCCAGCACCGCCACCCGATAGCCGCTCAACGCCTCAACACTGGTCTGATGCAGCGGGTCGTCACCGCGGACAAAGAAGCCGTATTCCGTGGACAGTAACGGTACGCTGAAATAAAGATCCTTACTGCGCTCCGGGTTCCAGCCGATCAAATATAAGCCATCCAGCTCTCCCTTCTGCACCAACCGTTGGGCACGCCCCCAAGGTAGCAGTTGATGCTGACAGGTAATTCCCATCTGCTGACACACTAGGTCAATCAGCGCGCGTGCAGGGCCGGCAACCTGCCCCTGCTCCAGATAACTGAATGGTGGAAAGTGCTGGGTAACAAACTGGACCGGGGATTGGGTTTGATGCTCGGCAGCCTGAACCGGACTCGGCAGCGGCGTAATCAGCAGAACACTGCACAATAGCGCGATACTGGTCAGCGCAATAGACGGCACTGCCGCCTTGGTCGATGAGCGGCCCTGCCTTGCTGCTGGTTGATCGCATTCGGCCATGGATGTTCCCCGAGTGTTCTGGTTGGCGCGACGTCCGCGACCAAAGAAGGATTACGGCAGGCGTGCAACACGCCCCGCAAACAACATTACATGCGAACTTCCTAATGAATCTGTATTCGTTATCTTTACCTTAGACCCGCTGAACGTGGATTGCTACCGACCGCGACGTTAATGCTAAATAAATCAGTAGATTGGACAGATCAAAAACGGCTATCTATTGCCTTTTGTCAGCCTGTGCTGATGACCTGCCCGGTTCAATTTGCTGCAAACTAGCCGCGATTACGGGCCAGCTGTTTTTTCAGTGTCGGTGGCAGGCCACGCACGGTCAGGGTATCGCTGGCAGCATCGTAGATCACCTGCTCACCTAACATCGATTCCGAAAAGCTCAGGCTTAACCCCTTCATCGAGCCGCTGTAGCGAACAAAACGCTGCAAACCGCGCTTATCGGCGGGGATTTCAGCCGCCAAACTACCACCCTGCTCGTCGCTATGGGCACTATTCTGCTCGCCGACATAGTTATAGAACTTGTCTGGGGCAGCCGTATCGATCACCCCGGACAGCTGTTTGATCTGAACCCGTTCACCAGATTCCACCTGATCATTACAGTACTCGTAGGCGCGCTGCTTGGCATCCGAGGTTTCTTTGATCGGTAACTGTTGGGTATCACAGTACTCGTTAAACACTTTGAGTAGCGTCTGCGTCTGCTCCTTGGAGTCAAGCTCTTCGGTGGCACCCAAGGCGTCACGGAAGGCGGCATTGATCCCTTTACCGGTGCGCGAACGCACCAGAGACAGGTACTGTTCGGCATTGTCGCGCTGCCAGATATCCAGGTCGATCCGCGCGCCCAGCTGCACCTTGCCGACATCCAGGTGCTGTGAATCGCTGAGTTCTAGTTGCTCGTCAATCACGATAGCCGGACTGCTGCTGAGTAGCAGAACCAACAATTGCTGGGCACCTAACACCTCCATCCGGGCGAAAAGCAGATAACCATTGACCGCTTCGCTCTGCGGGTCGAGTTCGGCTTTAAGGCGCTCGGCGGTCTGGCGCGTAAGCTGGACAAAATCGATCTCGCCATCCAGTTCGGCCCGCAACCAACGACTGAACGGCGCCCGCTCGGTGTCGACCTCAAAACCGCCGTAGATCTTACCGGAACGGTTGTTATAGCTGGCGCTGAGTTTGCTGATCAGGGTTTCGACCGAAGGCGTGATCGGCAAGAGAGTCTGCCGAGGCGATAGCTCAACCGGCTCGCCTTCGCGCTTATTGATGTAATGAACAATCGCCTGAGTTACGGACATAGCACCACCTGGATGGAAGATTAGAAACGGCGCTCATTATGCCAGAGAGCGGCGCTGCCGACAGGGTTAAAAGATCAGCGTCGGCAGCTAGCCTTGGCGAGAACAATGACGAGAAAGTGCGAGACGAATGCTGTAACCGCTATCAGGGCTAGAAAAGGGACTAATCAAGCGGGACTAACAAGCAGGGCTAATCAGCAAGACAAAGAGGGGGAGCTAAGGGGTGAGTGGCAAAAGAAAGAACAACATGCAGCGTAATATCTGGCATTGGCCGACGGTGCTAGTCTACCAGCGGTACATTGCGCGCCAATTCCATCTCCATTTTGGTATTGAGACGGTTAACTATCTGATAAAAGCGTGCCACTTTCACGGTGGGTAATACTGCTTTAAAGCGGGGTAAAAACTGCTGATGCAGGGCCAACTGCATCTCCAACAACGTCACCCCCTGCGCTAACAGATCGTCGGCCAGAGCTTCGCTGACACCGCCTTGATTGTGCGCATTGGCATAGCGCAAGATGATCTGCCACCTCAGGTCATCTGCGCCAAGCTTGGCTTCAAGATAAGCGTCGTAAACCGGCCAAAACTGCTGATTCTGCGAGGGTTCAAGCTCAAGGTTACGCGCGATAAAACCACGGTGTTTGGCTGCCAGCGCCAACCGGGTGGTAGCCACTTCGGCTTTCATCTCCGGCGTTAGTGACTCGGCGGCCAACGGCAAGGACCACAGACAAGCAAAGGCGATCAACAGCAACGCAGACGGGGTGTTGCGGTTGATTGCTAACATCGAGATACCCTGATTATGGGCCAAAGCCCTTTGGCTACACTGCAATGAGTGCTTACTAATAAGCACTCACTAACAAGTACCTAGCCTTGATTGTTGCTCTTTTTGCGTTCGAAGATCGGCTCTTCGCTACCCGGTTCAACCAACCATTGATCGAGTTGCTCAACATCCTCAGGGCTCAGCGTTCCCAACGACTCTTCAAACTGCAGCAGGTTACGAATATACGTATAACGGGCGTTCTGATAGTCCTGAATGGCCGTGTAGAGCCCCCGTTCTGCCTGCAACACATCAACAATATTACGGGTACCAACACTATATCCAGCAGAGATCGCCTCGAAAGCGGTCTCATTAGACACGATACTCTGCTTGCGGGCAGCAACCGATTCGACGTCGGTCAACAGATCCCGAAAGAATGAGCGCGAACTCTGAACCACGCCACGGCGGGTATCTTCACGCAACTGCATCGCAGCGTCGAGTTGAGCTTCGGTTTGACGCACTCGCGAAGAGTCTCCACCACCCTGATACAGTGGCCAGTTAAAATTAACACCGACAAATGAAGTATCTTGCTCGCCGCTTAGGTTCTGCGACGACAACCCCCGGTCGCTGCCATAGCCGGCAACCAGGTCCAGTGTGGGCAGATGGCGCGAACGACGTGCCTTACGACCTTCTTCGGCGTTGTCCACATCAAGGTCAGCCAGTTGTAAACTGAGGTTGCCGATCAGCGCTTTATCAACCCACGGCTGAAAATCAGCAGGCTGCATCCCTGCAACCGGGAATTTGATGCTCAACTCATCCAACTGGGTCCAGTTTTGACCAGTCAAACGGTCGATCGCTTCATAACTTTTATCGAGTTGTCCCCGCGCCAGAATGCGGGAAACCCGAGCACTGTCGTAACCGGCACGGGCTTCTTCAACATCGGTAATCGCGATCAAGCCGACATCAAACTGCGCCTGCACTTGATCCAACTGCCGTTTGAACGCCGCTTCAACGGTTTTGGAGGTGATAAAACCGGTCTGCGCCTGCAACACATCAAGATAGGTTTCAACGGTGCGGCGAACCAACTGTTGCTGTGAGCGGCTGAACTCCAGCGCTGCACGCTCCTCTTGTGCTTTACCCGCCTGGAAATCAAACCATTCTTCGGCCCGGAACAGCGGCTGAGTCAAACTCAGCTGGTAACCATTACTGTTGCCCTCGTTGACAACCACCGGATCCAGCTCAGTGTATTGGCTGTAGGCCGAGAGCGCGATGTTGGGAAGTAAGGCTGAGCGTGACTGTGTACTGGCTTCACTATCCGCGTTATACACCGCCTTAGCGGCTTTAAGCTGAGGATCACTGGCCAGCGCCTGCTGGTATATCTCAAGCAGGTTACCTGCCATCACAGGCTGAGCGACCGATACCGCCGCCACGGTTAATAACATACCTATCCGCGTTTTCACAAAGCTCTCCTTAATATTTGTACCGTCACCGCTTTAGCGTGACGAAACTTCAGCCGACAAAACAACGGTCATCAACACCCGCATACGACTATCTGACCTGTCCAATAAGTTGCAGACAGTAACTCAACAAGCGGTCGCTTTATAGCCTTTTTGAACGTTTCCAGCCAACACCCAGTAATCCACTCAAGCTTTCACACGATCATAACGTTAGTGCACTATACTGGCGAATGAATAGTCGACTGACTTATCAAATATTTACAATCAGTTAAGGTCGTCATCATAACGAACTTATTTGCAGCCAAAAACTTGGGTCAAACCCCGATCCATGACACGACCCGATGTAGAGTCTTAATTCTTCTATGACAGAGACAGCAGCCACCAACGCCCCCCTGACCGCCTGCCACCACTGTGATCTGTTGATGCACCGACCCTCCCTGCCGGATGGCGCCAGTGCCAGCTGCCCTCGCTGTGGTTCCACGCTGGCCAAGTCAGTTTCTGCAACGCCACAGAAACACCTGGCATTGGCAATGACCGGATTGATCATGCTGTTGCCTGCTTATTTTCTGCCTATGCTGACCGTGGAGATTCTCGGCCGTTCCAACAGCGCCAGCTTAGTCGATAGCGTAACGGTCACCTGGCAAAACGGCTATCCGCTGGTCGCTCTGTCCATCGCCCTGTTTTGTCTGATATTCCCCGCGCTGCTACTGCAGTTATTGCTGCTACTACAGATCAAGCAACTGCCTATCGCGTTGCAGCGACTGATGCTCAAATCACTGCATGTCCTGAAGGAGTGGTCGATGCTCGATATCTATCTCCTAGGACTACTGGTCTCGATCGTCAAGATCCAGTCGATGGCCGGGTTAGCTCTGGGATCCGGTTTGCTCTGTTACGTAATAATGATGATCGCGCTGTTTGTCGGTTTGAACAACTTTAGTGCCGAGCAACATTGGCAGCAATTGGAGCCATCAGCCTGATGACCACTGCGCGAAGCCAAGGCCTGGTTAGCTGCCATTGCTGTGGTTTGCTGCAGCAACTCCAAACGGGCAAAAAAGGCCAAAGGCTCCATTGCGACCGCTGCAATTCGATACTGCATAGCCGCAGCCCCCTCAGTCTGACCAAGAGCTGGGCCTTCAGTCTTGCCGCCATCGTGATGCTGATCCCGGCTAACCTGTATCCGATTATGGAGGTCAACAGCCTCGCCGGAAGCAGCGCTGATACCATTCTGTCCGGCACCCTCTATCTGATCCGCGCTGGCCAATACCCGATCGCGGCAGTGATATTTATTGCCAGTGTCGCGGTACCACTATTAAAACTGGCTGGCATGGCATTGCTACTGACCACCACACAGCGTCGTTGGCAACTCAACCCACGCCAGTGCACTACGCTATACCGGATGGTTGAATTTATTGGCCGCTGGTCAATGCTGGACATCTTTGTGATCGCTATCCTGATGGCATTGGTCAATCTGGGTCAAATCGCCGACATCATCGCAGGTCCTGCCTCAACAGCTTTCCTCTGCGCCGTTATTTTAACCATGCTGGCAGCCTCCAGTTATGACCCCAGATTACTGTGGGACCTGCAACGCGACATCCCGACAACACGCGAAACGGACCCCAGCACCTTCACCGAATCAGACAGCGCCAGCCAAGCTAAGGAATCCCTATGATCGACGCTAAGGGGCCCATCCCCGTTGCAAATGTGCGTACTAAGGAGCGGCTCTCTGTTATCTGGCTGGTGCCTTTGGTGGCGCTGGCGATCGGTCTTTGGCTGTTGTATCAGACGATGCTCGCTGCTGACACGCTCATCCAGGTCCGATTTAATAACGGCAACGGCCTCCAAGCGGATAAAACCGAGCTGCGGTATAAAGGGGTCATGATAGGTCAGGTCGAAGCGGTCACACTGGCTCCCGATTCGAAAGGGGTTATCGCTGATATCGTCATACAACAAACCGCCAGTCATCTGATCCGCGAGGGAAGCCGATTCTGGCGGGTCAAACCACAAATTTCACTGCAAGGCGTGTCCGGTCTCGACACCTTGTTATCCGGGCAATATATCAGCCTGTCCCCCGGTGACGGCGAACCGCAAGATCAGTTTGTCGGGCTTGAATCAGCCCCGCAGGATACTGGCACAGATCAACGGCTGGTAATCCGGCTAATCGCCGATAGCCTAGGATCGCTGCAGGAAGGTTCACCGGTTCACTACCGTGATGTTACCGTTGGCCGGGTATTGCGTTATCAGCTCGATACTCAGCAGGACAATGTGGTGATCTTTGTCGAAATTGATCAACCTTACCGTGAGCTGGTGCGGGTCAACAGTCATTTCTGGAACAGTAGCGGCATCGTCCTAGAGGGTGGCATTGGCGGTCTCAAACTACGCACCAAATCACTCGCGACCATTTTACTGGGTGGACTTAGCTTTGATATCCCCCGCGGAAAATCAAACGGGGCCGCCGCCGCCGCCGATCAACAATTCACCCTCTACGACGATTTTGAAGCGGCCAGCACCGGCATCACCATTGATGTTATTTTCGACAGTGCCGAAGGCTTGCAGGCCGGCATCACCAGCGTTCAGTACCGCGGTATCAAAGTCGGCACGGTATCTGATGTTCGCTTACGTGACGACCTGCAGGAGGTGATCGCTGAAATCAGCCTGCCGTGGCGGGCGCAGCAGGTACTCAATCAAAATTCCCGTTTCTGGATGGTCAAACCGCAACTTAGGCTGTCGGGGATTTCGGGGCTGGAAACGATCGTGAAGGGTAACCATATCGAGCTGGATCCCGGCGTAGGTAATCAGATCAAGACCGAGTATCGGGCAATTAATGAGCCGCCGCCGTTCGATCGCAATTTACCGGGACTGCATCTGCAGTTACTGAGCAGCAACCTGGCAGACCTGAGTCGCGGCGCACCTGTCTACTATCGCCGTATACCGGTTGGTGTCGTTCAGGGGCACCGGCTGACCAAAAAAGGTGACAAGGTGGTTATCGATGTACAGATCGAGCAGAAATATGCCTCACTGATCAATACCGGCACCCGCTTTTGGAAACTCGCCGCCTTAACCACCAGCGGAAGCCTGACCGACCT
The DNA here is from genome assembly GCA_036961355.1 of Motiliproteus sp. Lineage (GTDB taxonomy): Bacteria > Pseudomonadota > Gammaproteobacteria > Pseudomonadales > Balneatricaceae > Motiliproteus. Next base: position 31,825 of record JBALVL010000044.1, on the reverse strand, counting down.
CAAACTCAATATTCCGCCACTACGAACGCTGCTGGCGGGCGGAATCGAGTTCGATACTATCGGTGCTCTAAAAAGTGCTAAGGCACTGCCCGACGATCACCGTTTCACCCTCTACCTTGATCAAGAGAGCGCGCTCAGACGTGGCTATAAACTTGAACTACTGTTTATCAAGGCCGACGGTATCCAGGCTGGTACTGAAATTCGTCATCGCGGTCTCAAGATCGGCGAAGTGCGGTCTATTCGACTGGACACCGACACCAACCGACTCGCTGTCGTCAGCCTGATCAATACCGAAATGGCCAGCCAGATGACCTCTGAAAGCCGGTTCTGGATTGAGTCACCTGAGCTGGGACTGATCAAAAGCAAAAACCTGGGGACCATCGTTACCGGCAATTACATCAACTTCCACCCGGGTGGTGGCGAGCAAGTACGGCAGGTTATCGGCCTAGAAAAAGCGCCCAATCTGATTTACGACAGCAACGGCATGCACCTCACGTTGGAAGCCGAGCGACTCAATTCGATCGCTCAGGGCGCACCGGTTTACTATCGCCAGGTTGCTGTTGGCCAGGTTCGGGGCTATGAGCTCGGTGAAGAGGCCGATAAAGTGCTGATACATATCAGCATCGACCCTGAATACGCGCCGCTGGTCCACCAGAACACTCAGTTCTGGAACAGCAGCGGTCTGGATTTCAAATTTGAATGGCTCTCAGGAGCCGAGCTGCGCACCGAGTCGATTCAGGCATTGCTCGACGGAGGTATCAGTTTCGCCACCCCCGAAGATCCGCAGCAGCGTGGCGAGCCAAGCCCGGCGGGCAGCCGCTTTACTCTCCATCAGAAGGTCGATAATAAGTGGTTACAATGGCGACCCAAGATCGCGCTGGATCGTTAACCGCATTGCAGACAGTCGTCATTAGAGGGTAGGCCTTAATCGGCTAGAATAATTCGTTTAAACAGTGGAACTTAGCTCATCAAAGCAGATCACTAATAACTTCATTGCGATCTAATACCGAGCCCATAACGGATCATAAATCAGGCGGTACTTCACTATGCTCGTAAGCATCAGAAATTTTCTCAAACTGGAGGCTGCCAGCGGCATCATTCTGGTGCTTGCAGCGGTCTTAGCGTTGGTACTGGCCAACAGCCCACTGGCATCGAGTTATAACCTGTTGCTCGACACCCCTGTGCAGGTTCGTATCGGCGCGCTGGATATTCACAAACCCTTGTTGCTGTGGATCAACGACGGTCTAATGGTGATCTTCTTCTTCCTGATTGGATTAGAACTAAAACGCGAGGCGCTGGAGGGTGAACTGTCGGACATGCGCAAAGTGGCTCTCCCCGCCTTCGGTGCCATTGGCGGCATGGTAGTGCCCGGTTTGATCTATGCCTTGTTCAACCATAATGATCCGGCGGCACTGCGTGGCTGGGCGATTCCCACCGCAACCGACATCGCCTTCGTGCTGGGGATTTTAGCGATACTCGGTAACCGGGTACCACTGACGTTGAAAGTGTTCCTGGTGTCGCTGGCAATCTTCGATGATATCGGAGCGATCGCCATCATCGCACTGTTCTATACCGACGGCATCGACCTGTCAGCACTGATGTTTGCTGCGGCTTGCATACTGATACTGTTCATTCTCAACCGACGCCGGGTGATGGAGTTTACCCCCTATATTCTGATCGGCATCGTGATGTGGGTGGCGATACTCAAATCCGGTGTTCACGCCACGCTAGCCGGTGTTATTCTAGCGATGTTTATTCCTCTGCACAGCCGCAGTCGTCCCGGTTATTCACCGCTAAAAACACTCGAACACGACCTTCACGGTGCCGTTGCCTTTGCTATTTTGCCGATCTTTGCGTTCGCCAACTCCGGCGTATCTTTGGGCAATATCGAAGCCGATTTTCTGCTGCATCCGGTGACACTTGGCATCACGCTGGGACTGTTTATCGGCAAACAGGTTGGTGTCTTCAGTTTCTGCTGGATTGGCATTCAACTGGGATTAGCGCGCAGGCCGGAAGGGGTCAATTGGATGGCAATGTACGGGGCTGCGTTACTGTGCGGCGTTGGTTTTACCATGAGCCTGTTTATCGGTTCGCTGGCGTTCGAGGAGACCTCTCGAAGTCTGTTCGACGAGCGCCTTGGCGTGATGATCGGTTCGTTGATCTGCGGTATCGCTGGATTTTTGGTGCTGCGTTCTTCGCTTAAAGAGCCTGGCAGTAAAACCGAACCAACCTAAGCCGCCACACTCCCTGATAAGCGTTTTCTCCGTGACAAAGCGCGCTTCCTCTCCATGACGAAGCACTTCTAAAGCGCCCTTCTAACCTACCTCGAGATAGCCATCGCAGGTATGGCCTCCAGATTGATTACGACGACGACACAACGTTCATGATCATTAACCCTTAAACCAAACGCGCAAGTCCGATCAACCGGTCAGCTGAACCCACCCACCCTGCAAATCTTTTTACAACCAAACACAACAGACCCGTTGCGGAGCGCACCAATCGACGATAAGCCCTTGTGTCTTAACGCGCTACGACCGACAATGGCAAAAAAATAAAGTATTCACGGACTGTGGGCCGACTTCGATAATGCAGCATGATGATAATTATCAACCCCTCGACCGATATCGGCAGCTTGCCGAGAAGTCTCCCGATTTTATCTCCCGCCACACCCCCGGAAATCTCACCTTTATCGACGTCAATCCAGCCGTAGAGAAGATCTTAGGCTACCGCAGCGAAGAGGTAATCGGTCGTTCGGTTAACGAATTTTTCCATCCCAAAGATCTCGAAGCCTGGAAAAACGGCACCAGCAATGTCACCTACAACGAAGGCGTCTATACCAGCGTCTATCGGCTACGACATAAGAACAACGACTACATCTGGCTGGAAACAACAAGCCGAACCATCCGCCACCCCAAAACCGGGGAGCTTGAAGAGATACTCTGCGTTTCTCGCGACATCACCGAGCGAATGCAGTCAGACCGCACGCTGACCCGATTAGCGAGCGTGGTGGAGGCGACCTCGGACCTGGTGCTGTTCTGCAACCCGGAATACCAGGTTCGCTACCTCAATGAGTCGGCTATTCGGGGGTTAAATATCGATAAGGCCCGCTTCCCGACGCTGCATATCGATGACCTGTTCAGCAAAGAGAACTACGCCAAGCTGGAGCAAGACGTCTTTCCGCATGCAAAGGAAACCGGTGGTTGGCGAGGAGAGATGCTACTCGAGCCTGGGTCGATTGAAGATCGTATCGCCATCATTGAGCAGGTAATTGCACACTGGAACCTGCAGGGCGAGTTAATCTATTTCTCTATCATCGGCCGTGATATTACCGAACAACGCAAAGCCGAAGCCGAAGCCATGCAGTATCAACTCGAGATGGCGCATATCTCACGCCTGATGTCGCTCGGCGAAATGGCCTCCGGCCTTGCTCACGAGATCAACCAACCGCTGGGCGCTATTCTCAACTACAGCCGCGGCACCCTGCGCCGGATTGAAGATGGCAGCATCACGGACCTTGATGGAGTGGAAAACGCGCTACAGTTGATTTCACGCCAAGCGATACGTGCTGCTGATATTATCAAGCGACTGCGCAGCTTCGTGAAAAAGACCGAGTACCAACGGATGGAGTTTTCCATCAACGATGTCTGCGAAGAGATGGCACAGTTTCTGGGACAGGAAGCACGCAACGCCAGTATTGCTTTCGAGTTCGCCTTCAATGCAGAGCAGCCGCTGATCGATGCCGATAAAGTACAGATCGAACAGGTCATACTGAACCTGATCCGCAATGCTATTGAAGCTTACCCTAGCGATACGACGCTGAACCCGGACCGTTCACAAAAGCGAATCACCATCAGCACCGAACAGATCGATGACCGTATTTTGATCCGGATACAAGATAACGGCAGCGGTATCAGTAAGGTCCAGATGGAGAGTTTGTTCGAGCCCTTCTATACCTCAAAAGATGCCGGCCTAGGGATGGGGCTTTCGATTTCACGAACAATCATTGAAGCTCACGGTGGCGACCTCTGGGCAGAGTCCGATGGCAAAACCGGGAGTACCTTTAATATCAGCCTGCCACGATAATCAGCAATCTATCGACAACTAACATATAGACAACTAGCTTATCCATGCCAACTAGCCGTTCAGGAATGAGTTCAATTATGAATCAACAGATTACAGCCCCCCCCCTGAGTGTTTTTATCGTCGACGACGATGATGCTTTTCGTGACTCGCTGTCCTGGCTACTGGAGTCAACCACCTACAAAATTCACACATTCAACTCCGGCGAAGCCTTTCTGGAGCAGTACGATGGTACCCCCGGCTGCCTGCTACTCGATATCCGGATGCCCGGCATCAGTGGACTGGCATTACAGCAGGAACTCAGCCGGCGGGAAATCCGCCTGCCAACACTGATCCTAACCGGCCACGGTGACATCCCGATGGCCGTTAGCGCAATCAAGAGCGGTGCACTGAACTTTATCGAGAAGCCGTTTGACGACCTAGTCTTACTCGACCATCTCGACAAAGCGATGGCGCTGGCGGGGCAATGGCATCAGGAGCAACAACTTCGCAGTCAACTGATCGGTCGCTGGGAAACATTAAGCAAGCGTGAAAAGCAGGTGATGGGGTTGGTCGTTTCCGGACTCGCCAACAAAGAGATCGCCGAGCAGCTCACTATCAGCCCGAAAACCGTCGAGGTACATCGCGCGCGAGTGATGTCAAAAATGGAAGCGGATAGCCTGGCGGATCTGGTCAATCAGGCGCACAAAATTGAGTCATTAAAGACGTTACTGGAGAAGTAACTTTAGATCATAACTACAGCGTCGATTAGCAACGATCTACTCCCCCTATCTTTTTGACAGGCCTAAAAAAGCCCGGTAACACCGGGCTTTTTATCACGCGTAGATCGATACGATTACAGCTTTGATTCCAGCTCAGGTACCGCGTCAAATAGATCGGCAACCAGACCGTAATCAGCAACCTGGAAAATAGGCGCTTCTTCGTCTTTGTTGATCGCTACGATGTACTTGGAGTCCTTCATACCGGCCAAATGCTGAATCGCACCGGAGATACCGACAGCGATATATAGATCTGGAGCAACGATCTTACCGGTTTGACCAACCTGCATATCGTTCGGAACGAAACCAGCATCAACGGCAGCCCGTGAAGCACCGACTGCAGCGCCCAGTTTGTCGGCAACTGCCTCAAGAATCGAGAAGTTCTTACCATTACCCATACCGCGACCACCCGAGATGATCACCTTGGCAGAGGTCAGCTCTGGACGGTCGGAGACAGCCAGCTCTGCCTTAACAAACGAAGAAGTACCTGCATCATGGACGGCTGCTACGGCTTCAACCGGTGCGCTACCATCAGTAGCAACTGGATCAAAACCGGTAGTACGCACGGTGATCACTTTAACGCTATCGGTCGACTGTACAGTCGCAATGGCGTTGCCTGCATAAATTGGACGCTTGAAGGTATCAGCACTTTCAACGCTGATGATGTCTGAGATCTGGGCTACGTCCAGCTTAGCGGCAACCCGTGGCAAGAAATTTTTACCGCCGGTGGTTGCAGCGGTCAGAATGTGGCTATAACCCGCGCCCAAATCAGCCACTAACAGTGCCACATTCTCAGCCAACTGATGAGCGTAAACCGCATTATCCGCCACCAGCACCTTGCTAACACCGTTAACCTTGGCAGCTTCTTCAGCGGCCACACCGCAATTTCCGCCAATTACCAACAGATCAATATCACCACCAATCTGCTGAGCGGCGGCTACGGTGTTGAGTGTGGCCGCTTTCAGCGACGCATTATCATGTTCTGCAATTACCAGAATAGCCATCTCAGATCACCTTCGCTTCGTTCTTCAATTTCTCAACCAGCTCATCAACGCTAGCTACGATAATGCCCGCCTGACGCTCAGCCGGAGACTCAACCTTGAGCACCGTTAAACGAGCGGCAGTATCAACCCCGTAATCGGCAGGAGTCTTAGCATCCAACGGTTTACGTTTGGCTTTCATGATATTAGGCAGTGACGCGTAACGCGGCTCGTTCAGACGCAAGTCAGTGGTAACGATTGCCGGCAGAGTCAGCGAAACAGTCTGCAGACCACCGTCAATCTCACGGGTCACAGCAACTTTACCGTCGGTAACATTTACTTCCGACGCAAAAGTACCCTGAGGCATATCGGTCAACGCACCCAGCATCTGACCCGTCTGGTTGTTATCAGAATCGATCGCCTGCTTACCCAAAATGACAAGACCTGGCTGCTCTTGCTCAACCACTTTAGCCAGTAATTTAGCAACCGCCAGCGATTCAAGCTCGTCATCAGTTTCGATCTGAATACCGCGATCCGCACCCAGAGCCAACGCCGTACGGATCTGTTCCTGACAACTCTTAGGGCCGATGGAAACAACAATGATCTCTTCGGCAACGCCCTTCTCTTTCAGACGAACGGCTTCTTCAACTGCGATTTCGCAGAACGGGTTCATCGCCATTTTAACGTTGGCAAGATCGACACCGCTCTGATCACTTTTAACCCGAACCTTGACGTTGTAGTCAATCACGCGTTTTACAGCTACTAGAACTTTCATAGAGTTCCTCGTTTATTATTGCTGACAATTATTTATCAATAAATGCGGCCACTATCCAAAAATGTAGTGGTCGCCCTTTATTAGGTTTTGTACAAACTGCACCGTATAAAAAAGCGCCAGTGTTAAACTCCGGCGCTTAAAATTTTGTTAACCAACAACAAGCTACCTGTTTGCCTTGCTATCAAAGAACCTACCTCGAAGAACCTCAATAATTGCAGTTCAACTCTTTAGTTCTTCGCCTATACCACTCATAGGTAATTACCCTAGTAAATTATCACCGCCCTCGATTACATGCAAATGATTCTTGCAATAATTAGGGGTTTTTACTTACAATCACGCTCAATCTTGATACGACCATCGTTTAAGGCATCACCATCGGATGTAATATTATCCGAGTCACACCGCTATCACTACAGCCAATCAGCGCATCACGCTGGCCTGTAGGGGTAGCGCTACCGATGCTCTAACTGTTGTATCAACGCCATGAAAAATAAAAGTAAACAGAATAGGAGAAGGGTGTGGAACGCGAAGCGATGGAGTTTGATGTTGTTATTGTCGGTGCTGGCCCTGCCGGACTTTCTGCTGCCTGCCAGATCATGAAGCAAGCCCAAGCCAACGAGCAGGAGCTGATGGTTTGCGTGGTTGAAAAAGGCTCCGAGGTTGGGGCTCACATCCTTTCCGGTGCGGTATTTGAAACACGGGCACTGGACGAGCTGTACCCTGATTGGAAAGAGATGGGCTTAGCGCTGGGCGCACCGGTAACAGGTGACGAAATCTACCTGTTCAAAGACGAGAAAAAAGCGCAGAAGATGCCTAATACGTTTGTACCTGCCACGATGCACAACGAAGGCAACTACGTCATCAGCCTGGGCAACCTGTGCCGCTGGCTGGCGGAGCAAGCCGAATCACTTGGAGTTGAAATTTTCCCCGGCTTTGCTGCTTCCGAGATCCTCTACCACGAAGACGGTTCGGTTAAAGGTATCGCCACCGGTGATATGGGACTCGACGAAAATGGCGAACCCAAAGACAGCTACATGCAGGGCATGGAACTGCACGCAAAATACACCCTCTTCGCCGAAGGCTGCCGTGGTCACCTTGGCAAAGAGCTGATCGAGAAATTTCAACTCGATAAAGATGCCGATCCGCAGCATTACGGTATTGGCATCAAAGAGCTGTGGGATATCGATCCCGATAAGCACCAACCGGGCCTGGTGTTGCACGGTGCAGGTTGGCCGCTGGGCAGCAACGCTCCGGGCGGATCCTTTCTCTACCACGCCGAAAACAATCAGGTCGTATTGGGGCTGATCACCGATCTGAGTTACTCCAACCCGCACCTGAGCCCGTTCGACGAAATGCAGCGAATGAAGCACCACCCAGTCTTCAAACAGTACCTTGAAGGCGGCAAGCGCGTCTCTTACGGCGCTCGTGCCATCGCTAAAGGTGGCTTCAACTCACTGCCTAAGATGACCTTCCCCGGTGGACTACTGATCGGCTGTGACGCGGGTACACTCAACTTTGCCAAAATCAAAGGCAGCCACACCGCGATGAAGAGCGGCATGTTGGCGGCTGATTGCGTTGTGACCGCAATCAAGGACGGTGCCACCGGCGCCGAACTAACCCAGTTCAGCGAAAGCTACAACGCCAGCTGGCTTAACGATGAGCTACACCGCTCACGTAATTTCGGTCCGGCGATGCACAAGTTCGGCATGATGCTGGGCGGCGCGTTCAACTACGTCGACCAAAACTGGTTCAAGGGCAAAATGCCGGTCACACTGCACGACCGTAATCCTGATTACGCTCAGATGAAGCCAGCGGCTGATTGCACAAAAATCGATTACCCCAAGCCGGATGGTGTTATCAGTTTCGACAAACTGTCATCAGTATTTCTGTCATCCACAAACCACGAAGAAGGGCAGCCTTGCCACCTCAAGCTCAAAGATGCCAGCATCCCGATTGAGCGCAACCTCCCTCTCTACGACGAGCCGGCACAGCGTTACTGCCCGGCAGGCGTGTATGAAGTTGTTGAAGATAATGACGGTTCCAAACGGTTCCAAATAAATTCGCAGAACTGTGTTCACTGCAAAACCTGCGACATAAAGGACCCGTCTCAGAACATTACCTGGGTCACCCCAGAAGGCGCTGGCGGTCCTAACTACCCCAACATGTAATCCGTAATAATTACGAATAAAGGCCGGATCGTTAAAAATCCGGCCTTTTTTGCCTTTAATCCCCCATCTTTAGGTGTATTTTGAGTTCTGGTAGACAGAACCCTTTCCGGTTATCCCGATAGTCTGCTAATGTCCATCCATAGCAATGCTTTATCGTCTCAACCGGACCCTCACAGTTGCTCAAAAACTACCTCAAACACCGTCAAGAAAACCAGCTGTCGTACCGGCTATTGGTTTATATCCTGCTTTGCAGCACCTTGTTGGCAATCCTTAGCACCGCGATCCAGCTATTCTGGGATTACAAAAAGGATCTCGACGATATCCAACAAGGGATAGAATCGATTGAAGTCGGCTATCTCGACTCCCTCGCTTCCAGTCTGTGGAAACTCGATAAAGAGCAGATATCGATCCAACTCGACGGCATTATGAAATTGCCGGATATCGGTTTCGCCTCGATCACCGAGATCGTGGCAGACCGTGAAGAATCGGTATTCTTTCGTGGTGATAACTCCAACGTATTGCCGATCCAACGAAGCTTCGAACTGTTCTATCGCGACACCTTGGTTGGCAGGCTAAAAGTCGGCGCTACGCTGGATAACGTCTACCAGCGACTGCTGCAAAAGTTCTTCATCATTTTGGGCAGCCAGGCGATAAAAACCTTTTTCGTGTCGATCTGTATTCTACTGATCGTCCACTACCTGATCGTCAAGCAGCTCAACGCTCTGGCACTTTATACCCGCCGGCTTGGATTGGATAACCTCGATGAGAAGTTCCGACTGGAGCCCAATATGCTGCGCAAGGGTGACCCTGATGCCCTCGATCAGCTATCCGCTACGCTGGAGCAGATGCAAAGCAACATTCGTAAACAGCTCAACGAGAAGAAGAAAGCCCAGCAGGCGCTGGTCGATCTCAATCAGGACCTGGAGCAACGAGTCAAATACCGCACCGCTACCCTTAAACACACCAATGATCGGCTCTCAGAAACCATCGAGGAGCTAACCCAGACCAAAGACAAGCTGGTTGAAACGGAGAAGATGGCGGCACTGGGAAAACTGGTCAGCGGCATCGCCTACGAAATCGAGAAACCGGTCACCGAAGGCTTAAAATCATCGGAACAGGCTCAACAGCAACTCGATAAACTCAGTAATAGTGATGAGTCACTAAGCCAGCTCCAGCAGCAAAACCAACATGTTCATCTACAGCTGCAAAAGATGTCCGAACTGATCTCCGCGTTCCGGTTAATTTCAGTCGACACCCACAACATCTCCAAGCAGCATATCGATTTGTGCAAGTTAGTTAGCCAAATAGAACACAACTACTCTGACCAGTTTGAGACAAGGAATATCAACTTCAAACTGACCTGCAGCCAACCGCTGGAAATCATTTCATATCGCGATAGCTGGTCGCAAATATTCTCCCAACTGATTGAAAATTCGCTGCGCCATGGCTTTAAGAAAGAAGCCCAACCAGACGGCGGAGCAGAGATAGAGATCACATTACAACGGCATACGGATCAGCTACGGATCAGCTATCGTGATAACGGCGTGGGCATCCCGGAACCGATTTTACCCAGATTGTTCGAACCCTTTGTTGCCAGTCGCAGCGAAAGTGGTGGCAGCGGACTGGGTACTCATGTGATCTACCGGCTGATCACCGACCTGCTACAAGGCAAGATCCGCTGCAGCAGCACCCGCGGCAAAGGAACCGAGTTCGATATTCGGATACCGCTCAATCCGACCACCCAGCCCAGCCGCCAAGACAGCAACCTGTGGTAGCCGGAGACCACGAGCCTTACCGCTACGCTAGTCCTACCGGCTCAAGATAGTCCACCAGTAACTGCAGCGACACTTTGCCTCTGAACTCATTGATATCGAGTTTGTATGCCAGTCGCACCTGCGGTGCCTGCGTTGGCCAGCAATCAAGATCAACATTAAACGCGATCGCATCGACGCAAAAACCATTGCAGTTTCCCGCTTCAGCCAGCACCAGCTTGAGGTGGCGTTCGCCAACAATCCGCTGCTGTACCAACTCAAAGACTCCCTCAAACAACGGCTCCGGAAACAACTGCCCCCAAGGGCCCGCATCACGAAGCAACTGGGCGGTTTGCAATGACATATCGGTCACACTCAGCACACCGTCGGTCTCAACTCGAGCCTGCAACTGCTCCGGCTTCAACCGCCGGCGCACCTCGGCATCAAACGCTTGCTGAAACGGTTCGAAGTGCTTTTGGTCGAGACTCATCCCTGCCGCCATCGCATGGCCGCCAAACTTATTTAACAGCTGGGGATGGCTGGCCGCCACCGCATCAAGCGTATCGCGAATATGCAGCCCAGGAATGGAGCGGGCCGACCCCTTGATCTGCCCGCCTTCAGCCAATGCAAAGGCGATCACAGGACGATGAAGCCGATCTTTAATGCGTGAGGCGAGAATACCGATCACCCCCTCGTGCCAATCTGGATCGAACAGTGTAATGCCGTACGGTAGCGAACTCTCATGATCAGCGCTGTCGTCATCAGAACCGACGTCAGCCGCCAGCTCCATCCGGTCCAGAATCACCAGCGCTTGCTGCTGCATCTGTTGCTCAATCTGTTTGCGATCCTGATTTAGCTCATCGAGCTGCAGCGCCAACCGTCGCGCCTGATCGTAGCCAGGCGACAACAAACATTCGATCCCGATCGACATATCTTCCAATCGACCGGCGGCATTGAGCCGGGGCGCAATGGCAAACCCCATATCGGCGGCAACCAGTTTTTGGGGTGAGCGGCCCGCCACGTCGATCAATGCCAAAATCCCAGGCAACGCCCGACCGGCCCGAATACGCCGTAACCCCTGCTCCACCAATATTCGGTTGTTGTGATCCAGCGGCACCACATCGGCTACCGTCCCTAACGCCACTAGGTCTAGATATTCGGCCATTTTGGGGACCGGTAACTGCTGCTTTTCAAACCAGCCCTGCTGCTGTAAATAACGACAAACCGCCGTCATCACGTAGAAAATCACTCCCACGCCGCAGGTGTTCTTTGCACTGAAATTGCAGCCATGCTGATTCGGATTTACCAGTGCATCGGCCTGCGGTAGCGTATCACCAGGCAGGTGATGGTCGGTAACCACCACCCGCATACCCGCAGCCTTTGCCGCTTTTACGCCATCAACACTAGAGATACCATTGTCGACGGTAATCAACAGATCCGGTGACTTTTGACAGGCCACCGCCACAATTTCCGGACTCAGGCCATAGCCGTACTCGAACCGGTTAGGCACTAGATAATCAACCCAGCCCGCGCCAAAAGCGCGCAACGCCAATACCGCCAGCGCCGAGCTGGTAGCACCATCGCAGTCAAAATCACCAACAATTAAAATACGCTCGCCACGTTCAACCGCCTGGCCAATCTGCTCCACGGCCAGAGTGATGTCACGCAGTTCGGTGTAGGGCAGTAACCCTTTGAGCGAGTTATCGAGTTCTGCTGGCTGACTGACGCCTCGACTACTGTAGATACGCTGCAACAACGGTATCAAGCCACTCTGACTTAACCCGTCGGTAGCAGCAGATTGGCGCTGTACGATCTGTTTTTCCATACGTTATTTGCCTACCGCTGTTTTAGCACTGATGTCACGACGACGTTAAAAGTAAGAAGTTAATCATGATGTCGGCATAAGATTTAGCGACCTGGCAACAACACCGAGGTCTTACCACTGAGCCAATACGCTAACAGCCCCGTCCACTCTCGCAGAGCCATGGTCAGGTCTGCCAGATTTTCGCTAAGGCTAAAATAGATCCCGACCTCTTCGAACGGCTGGCCACGGTAATCCACCGGATACGGTCGAACGGTCCAACCCTGCTGCCGGAATACTCCGACCGAGCGCGGCATATGAAACGCCGATGTCACCAACAACCAGGTACCGGAAATACGCTCGGCGGCCAACACCCGACTGAGACTGGCATTCTCAAAGGTATTGCGTGACTCACGTTCGTATAGCACGCGCGATTCCAACCCCATCGCATCGAAGTACAGCTTGGTGTAATCGGCACCTTTAACCTCCTGGTCAAGCAACCAACCCGAACCGCAGGTGTAGATAATCGGCAGGTCTGGAAAACGCTTGGCCAATTCGGGTACCGCCATGACGCGTTCCGCCGCCTCGCTAAATTCGGGACGTTGCCGCAGCTGCATCGCCGATAGTTTCTCCGCCCCGCCCAGCACGATGATGCCGGCAAGATCGTCTTGGTCCGATAACCCCGATACGGCTGAACTTTGCGGCATATCGAAACGCTGTTCCAGCGGGTACAACAACACTTGCCCAAGCGGATAAACGGCGATCAGCCAGACCAACGTCAAGATCAGCAGCGACCAGCGTCGGGCTCGTTTTCGAGCACTGTTCCAGCCCAACACCAAAACCGATACCGTTAGCGCCACTAATAACAAATGGTCTGGGCGGGCAAACGTCCACAATAGTTTCGACAGTGTAAAAAATAGATCATCCATCGATGAGCCCTCTAGTGCCCCCGTCTAAACGATACGGTGCAGCGCAAATTTTTTCCGACCCTAAACAAAAACGCCGGCACTTGGCCGGCGTTGATAGGGCGAACGGATCAGCTCATTTTCTCAGCGACATACGCCTGTACCGCGCCAAGCTCGTTTGGCAGCACATCAAAACGCTCATCACGCTCGAACAGATCGACCAGATGGTGTGGCAACGCTGGCGCATCACAACCGGCCTTAACGACAGGATCCGGGAATTTAACCGGATGCGCCGTAGCCAGAGCTACCATCGGCGTTTGCGTATCACGACGGCAGACTTCGGCGGCTTTTACCCCGATAGCCGTGTGCGGATCAAGCAACTCTTCGGTGCGCTCAAACATCTCCGCGATCACCTTGACACAGTTATCATCGTCAAGACGGAAGCTGTCGAACAACTCACGCGCCTTCGCCAGGCGGGCCGGATCCAGATTCGAGTCTGCATCACCGTTAAGTTGTGCCATCAGCGCGGCAGTCGCTTCACCATCACGATCGTAGAGATCAAACAACAACCTTTCAAAGTTGCTGGATACCATGATATCCATGCTTGGCGACAGGGTGTGGACCAGCGGCTGCTTTGAGTAATCATTAGCACTGATACAACGGTGTAAGATATCGTTCTGATTGGTTGCTACCACCAACTGTTTCACCGGCAGCCCCATCCCTTTGGCCAGATAACCGGCAAAGATATCACCGAAATTACCGGTAGGAACAGCAAACGACACCTCACGGTGAGGCCCGCCCAGCGATAGAGATGCATGGAAGTAATAAACGATCTGAGCCATGATGCGCGCCCAGTTAATCGAGTTGACCGCGACCAATTTGCGTCCCTGTAAGAACGACTGGTCGGCAAAGCTGTTCTTGATCATCTGCTGGCAATCGTCAAAGTTTCCTTCGATCGCCAGGTTGTGAATATTATCACCAACGATGGTGGTCATCTGCTTGCGCTGCACGTCAGAAACGCGGTTATGCGGATGCAAGATGAAGATATCGACGTTGTCGCAACGCTTGCAACCTTCAATCGCCGCCGAACCGGTATCACCGGAGGTAGCGCCCATGATCACCACTCGCTCGTTGCGCTTCTCCAGCACATAGTCGAGCAACCGACCCAACAGCTGAAGTGCGAAATCTTTGAACGCCAACGTCGGTCCGTGGAACAGTTCCAGCAACCACAAGTTGCTATCGAGCTGCTTCAGCGGTGCAACAGCATCGTGGGCAAAGACATTTTTACCGTTAGTCGCGTTATAGGTGCCGTAGGTCTCATCGATAATGGCATCGAGATCGGCTTGCGGAATGGCATCGGCGACGAAGGGCGCAATCACTTTCTTAGCCAGATCGGCGTAAGAGAGCCCCGCCCAAGACGCTATCTCTTCTCGGCTGAACTGTGGCAGCGTTTCGGGTACATACAGACCACCGTCTGATGCCAGCCCTGCCAGCAGCACCTCTTCAAAGTTCAGTTTGGGTGCCTGACCACGTGTACTGATATATTTCATGGTAGATTTCCGGTTGTGCTCTATTTGTAAGTGTTGATGGGGCTACCGCAGGGTTTACTGCGAATCCAACGCTTCAACACGAATACGGGTCACCTCACCACTGATCTGATCCAGCGCTTCAATCGCAGTAATAGCCGCATCCATATGCTTTTCCTGCACCTGATCTGTCAGGATAATGATCGGTACCTGTTGCTCTTTGGTGCCCTGCTGGATGATCGAATCGATACTGATCCCCTCTTGCGCCAGTATACGAGTGACATCGGCCAAGACGCCCGGATGGTCTTCAGCCTGCATCCGCAAATAATATGCGGTGCTAACCTCGCTCATTGGCAACATCGGCAGGTCGGACATGCTCGATGGATGGAAGGCCAGATGCGGCACCCGGTTATCACGATCAGCGGTCATGGTGCGAACCACATCCACTAGGTCTGCAATCACGGCAGAAGCGGTCGGTTCAGCACCGGCGCCAGCGCCGTAGTACAGCGTTGGGCCCACCGCATCAGCATCGACCAGCACGGCGTTCATGACACCATCAACGTTAGCGATCAAACGCTTTTCAGGAATCAGCGTCGGATGGACCCGTAGTTCGATGCCATCGGCAGTACGACGAGTGATACCCAAGTGTTTGATCCGATAGCCCAGCTCTTCGGCATAGTTAACGTCTTCGCTGGTGATTTTACTGATCCCCTCGGTGTAGGCCTTGCTGAACTGCAACGGCACACCAAAGGCCAGCGATGACAAGATAGTTAGCTTATGAGCGGCATCGATCCCTTCAACGTCAAAGGTCGGGTCCGCTTCGGCATAACCCAGCGCCTGTGCTTCAGCCAACACATCGTCAAAGGCACGGCCCTTGTCACGCATCTCGGTGAGGATGAAGTTACCGGTGCCATTGATGATACCGGCAACCCAGTTGATACGGTTTGCCGACAGGCCTTCGCGGATCGCCTTGACGATCGGGATACCACCGGCAACCGAGGCTTCAAAAGCCACCATTACGTTCTTGCGTTGCGCCGCTTCGAAGATCTCGTTGCCATGCTCGGCGATCAGCGCCTTGTTGGCAGTGACTACGTGTTTACCGTGGGCGATCGCTTCAAGAACCAGTTCGCGGGCGGTGTCGTAACCGCCAATCAGCTCAACCACGATATCGATTTCAGGGTTGCGGGCGACCTCCATAATATCTGTGGTGGTCTGAGTGCCGTTAATGTCAAAGTCTGGATTGGGACGACGCATCCCGATCTGTTCAACTCGGATCACTCGGCCTGCACGACGCGAGATCTCCTCTTGATTACGCTGAAGAACGTTGAATGTACCGCCACCTACAGTGCCGAGACCACAGATGCCCACTTTAACCGGCTTAAAACCCATTTTTTGGTCCTTACTCATTAAAACCCGAACGCCCGCAGCAGGCGCTACACAAAAAGGCGGTTATTGTAGCAAAAATAGGCTCAAGAGTGGGCGATGATGACGGGTTTTTAAGGGGAAACAGGAGTCGTTGACCATTGCGATAGAGCCACTTTTATGAAAAGTCGGCAGTAGTAAGCTAAACCGACCCAGGATAGGCCATAGAACGATTGGGGAGCGTTGTTCATTTTGGGCTAACTCACCAGACTCGCCAGCTATACCAAGGCGTCACCGATGCGCTCAGTGAAACGTTTAGGATATATTTGGTTGTTTGGTATCACTAGTCACCCAAAACAACGTAGATAAAATTCTACTGTCGCTGCTCTTCAATAGAAATACCCATCAATTATTATAAAAGACATCAAGTTACAGCCTATCAAGCCATGCACCCGCTGCTCGACTAGCTATTACGATAAGGGTTGGGCAACTTCAGATGAAATAAAATCGCTAACGCACGCAGGGTAAATGCCACCAGAAAGCCACCGATCAAATCATAGCTCTGCGGCAGTGCTAAACCACTTAACCACAAGTACACCGATGCACCTGCCAGCGCCGTCGTGACATAGAGCTCGGTGTTGCTGAGCATCAGTGTGCTGCCACAAAGGACGTCGCGCGCGATGCCGCCAAAACTGGCCGTTACCACCCCCATACAGACCGCAATGAGCGGCGACACGCCATGATCCAAGCCGATTTTTGTACCAACCACGCAAAAAAGCGCCAGTCCGATTGCATCCATCCAGACCAACGCGCGGGTTCGCGACGCGAGCAGCGGGGCTATCGCATAGGTCACGGCCGAGGAGACCAAACAGATACTGATCCACTCGGGTTCGCGAATCCAGAACACTGGCAACTTTCCTAGCAACACATCGCGCAACGTACCGCCACCGAGTCCGGTGGCGCAGCCGATTAGCATAAAGCCAAGAATGTCCATCCTATTCCGCGCGGCATCCAGAGCACCTGAAGCGGCAAACACCGCCGCGGCACTCAACCCCATAATATTCATCACTGCGGTTAAATCGATATCCACATTTACAGCCTATCTAATGTTGTCAAATGCAATACAACTACCTAATCCAAACGAAAAACGCGACCCTAAGGTCGCGTTTTATCGTGCGCTGCGATTTAACGCAATCGATTATTTAACCTGAACTACTTTACCTCGACAACCTGCGCCTCGGCGATCCGCTTCTGCCATTCGGCAGGCCCGGTAATATGGGCCGACTCGCCACGGCTGTCTACCGCAACAGTTACCGGCATATCAACGACATCAAACTCGTAGATCGCCTCCATTCCCAGCTCGGGGAAAGCGATGGTCTTGGAGGCTTTAATTGCCTTAGAAACCAAGTACGCCGCGCCGCCAACAGCCATCAGATAGACCGATTTGTTATCTTTGATCGCCTCGATCGCAACCGGACCGCGCTCAGCCTTACCGATCATCCCCATCAGGCCGGTACTTTCAATCACTTGACGGGTGAACTTATCCATCCGCGTTGCGGTGGTCGGCCCGGCTGGTCCCACCACTTCGTCACGGACCGGATCGACCGGTCCGACATAATAGATAAAGCGCCCTTTGAGATCGACCGGCAGCTCTTCACCGGCGTCGAGCATACCGCACAGCTTCTTGTGCACGGCATCGCGACCGGTCAACATTTTGCCGCTCAGCAAAATCGTATCACCGGTATTCCAGCTCTCGACATCTTGCTGAGTGACGGTATTGAGGTTCACTCGACGGGTCGTCGCACCCACTTCGAAGGTCACTTCCGGCCAGTCGCTCAACGACGGCGGTGTCTGTAGCGACGGACCAGAGCCATCGAGAGTAAAGTGGGTATGACGGGTGGCGGCGCAGTTAGGGATCATACACACCGGCAACGAGGCCGCGTGGGTCGGATAATCCATGATCTTAATATCCAGCACGGTGGTTAAACCGCCGAGCCCCTGGGCACCGATACCCAGTTGGTTAACTTTGTCGAACAACTCCAGTCGCAATTCTTCAACTCGATTCTGAGCACCACGCGCCTTCAGCTCGTGGATGTCGATCGGATCCATCAGCGACTCTTTCGCCATAACCGCAGCTTTCTCCGCAGTGCCACCGATGCCCAAGCCCAGCATCCCAGGAGGACACCAACCTGCACCCATCGTTGGAACAGTTTTTAGAACCCAATCAACAATGCTATCGGACGGATTCAACATCACCATCTTCGACTTGTTCTCAGAACCGCCACCCTTGGCGGCGATCTGGATGTCGACGGTATCGCCGGGCACCACACTCATGTGGATCACCGCCGGAGTGTTGTCTTTGGTATTGGTACGAGCGCCGGCAGGATCAGCCAGAATCGAGGCGCGCAGTAGATTATCCGGACAGTTGTAAGCGCGACGAACACCTTCGTTGATCATCTCTTCAACGCTCAGTTCACTATCCCACTGCACCTTCATTCCGATCTTAACGAACACGGTGACGATGCCGGTATCCTGGCAAAGAGGCCGGTGACCTTCAGCGCTCATCCGCGAGTTGATCAGAATCTGAGCCATCGCATCCTTAGCCGCTTGCGACTCTTCGCGCAGATACGCCTCATGCACGGCTTTAACAAAATCTACCGGGTGATAATAGGAAATAAATTGCAACGCATCGGCAACGCTATCGATCAGATCGTTTTGGCGAATCACAGTCATGCTGGGGTCATCTCCTGTCGGCGAGCACTACGATCGTTAGACCGCAGACCGTTAAAATTATTTGACGAATCAAACCGGCGCCCACGCACCGGCAAAAAACCGAGAGCAATTATACACCAACCCAATAAAGTTTAAGGGGTCGCTTTTGGTATTAGTCGCGCAGGAAATTGCAACGAAGACAGGACTGATAACAAGCCAGCAGGCTGCCAGCCGCATCAGATAACCAACAAAAGTGCTGCAGAAAATGCAAATGGCAGCAACACACCGCGCTATGGCACAACGCAGCCGACAAACAACACACCGAAGATCAGCAGCAAACGTCCGCTTTTTGGAGTTAGCGAGACGCGTTGAGAGGCGGATTTAGACAACAAGGAAAGCAGTTCCGGCAGCAATGGTAAGCTCAATAGCAATGGCCATAGTCGAATCAACAAGCCTTGCTGCCATAGCAGCAAGCAAAGCAGATAGGTGACAGACAACATCAACAGATAGAGTCGACTGGCGGCGCTATAGCCGATCCGTACGCTGAGGGTCTGAATATTATTACGACGGTCGGCCTCCCAATCACGCAACTCATTACTGAGCAATAACAGTGCGACCAACATACTGACCGGCAGCGACAGCCAAAACACATCAGCCGATAACGGTGCGCCCATCGCATGGTAAGCACCCACTATCATCAGCACACCCATCAACCAGAACACCAGCGGCACGCCAAGCCCGCGGCGCTTATAATTCAACGGCTCGACGGTATAGCCCAACGCACCCAGCAAGCCCAGCAACAGCAGTAACAACAGACTCCAGCCAACATCAACCACCAACCCGATACCCAACAAGGCGCTCAAGGCTATCGCCAGATAACCCCATCGACACTGCTGCCGAATCACCATTCGCAGCTGCCGATAGCGTTTGCCCTCCAACAACGGCAGATCGCTGTGGTCGTTGATCAGATTAACCCCGCCCTGAAGCAACAAACCCGCCGATAGAATCAGCACGGCTCGTGCCCCATCGCCATGCTGTTGAAGCAATGCCAGCACCACGCCCAAGCCACAGGAGACCAACGCCACGACGAGCGAGAAGGGGCGTAACGATTGAATAAAGGAAGGAAGAGTGGACCCCGCCCCGCTATCCGGGGCGATGTCGGCACTGCGGTTAGCGCGGTGGTGCATTCGGCAGGTCACGCATCAGTAGTGCATATTCCATCTCGTGTTCGAAAGGTGCTGGTATCCGTACCACATGGCCATTACCCGGCGCAGCATCGACCTGCTCACCTTTGCGATTTTCCAGCTGATCGAGCTTAAATTTGACGTTGCCCTGCGGCGTCATTAGCTCGACAGTATCACCCAATTCGAAGCGATTTTTAACGTCGATCTCCAGCATCTCACCGTCGCGGCGCATCACTTCGCCGACAAACTGCTGATGCACGCCGATCGAGTTACCGGTCTCGTAATTCTGGTACTCATCATGAACATGACGGCGATAGAATCCTTCTGTGTAGCCGCGGCTGGCCAGATTCTCAAGGGTATCCATCAACCCCATATCGAACGGCTTACCGGCCACGGCATCGTCGATCGCCTGACGATAAGTCTGGGCGGTACGGGAAACATAATAATGCGACTTGGTGCGACCTTCGATCTTGAGCGAGTGAACACCCATCTCGGTCAACCGTTGCACGTGCTGGATCGCTCGCAGATCCTTGGAGTTCATGATGTAAGTGCCGTGCTCATCTTCGAACGCAGGCATGTACTCACCCGGACGGCTGGCTTCCTGCAGCAGCAAGATCTGATCGGTCGGCTTACCAACACCCAGCTGCGGATCGCCCTCACCCGGCTCGAACTGATCCGCTTTCGGATCGAATGACTGCACCGGAACGATATCACCCGACTCATTCTCTTTGGCCTCGTGGGCGTCGTATTTCCAGCGACAAGCGTTGGTGCAGCTACCCTGGTTAGGGTCACGATGGTTAATGTAGCCCGACAGCAAACAGCGGCCCGAGTACGCCATGCAAAGCGCGCCGTGGACAAACACTTCAATTTCCATCTCCGGGCACTGCATGCGGATCTCTTCGACCTCGTCGAGCGAAAGCTCACGCGACAGAATCACCCGTTCAACACCGACGCTATACCAGAACTTGACCGAAGCCCAGTTCATCGCATTGGCTTGCACCGACAGATGGATCGGCACGTCAGGCCAGCGCTCGCGCACCATCATGATCAAACCCGGATCAGACATGATCAGGGCATCGGGCTTCATCGCCACGACCGGTGCCATATCTTCCATATAGCTCTTGAGCTTGGCGTTATGCGGCGCGATATTGCTGGCAACGTAGAACTTCTTACCCTGCGCATGCGCCATCGCGATGCCGCTTTCCAGGTTCTCAAGTTTAAACTCGTTGTTTCGCACCCGCAGGCTATAACGTGGCTGGCCAGCATAGACCGCGTCGGCGCCGTAAGCGAAGGCATAACGCATGTTTTTCAAAGAGCCTGCGGGGGATAGTAATTCAGGAGTGAACATCAAACATCTCGGGTCAAAATAAAATGAAAAACAGCAATTTATAGCGTCAGACGAAGCTGGCCGTGGCCGCTTCATCGTGACGGGTAGCGCTCGCTGTCAATGGTATTTCAAACAGGGGCGTATAGATCGATCCGTGCTCGTCCGGTTTACTCTGGTAAAGCACTAACGCATCGACCTGTATCCGCATATCTGGATTGGGCCAACGTGGTTCATCCGAACTGTCAGCAGTCGCCCCGGCAACCGACTGAGCATTTCTATCGGCCATAACAGACAACCGCCCCAGCGTGATATGAGGACGAAAGTCGGCCTCTTCCACTTCAATGCCGACCTTAGCCACCAACGCGGCCACCTGCTGCTGCAACTGCATCAGCTCAGGCTGAGGATCAGCCTGCGCCGCCAGCACGGCCAGCGCTGGGCTAACTTGCAGGTAGCTCGAGCGACTTAGCTGCACTGTGAACAGCGACTGATTTTCAAACCCTTGCCGGGTCTGATGCTCCAAGGCTGCTACTTGCTCAAGGCTGATATCACCTAGAAAGCACAGCGTCAGATGATAACTGGCCGAGTCGGTCCACTGGATCCGATTACCATTATCAAAATTACTATCGAAGCTACAGAGCGTATCCGCATGATCAGCCAACCGTCGTACCTGACCACTTTTGAGAGGAACAGCAAAGAAAGATCGAATGGTCATCGGGGTAACAGCAGACTAGAGCAAGATTGATTCAAAAAAGTCATTATTTCACCTGTTCAAAAAACAAGCAATCGCGACATCACCTCAAGTAACGAGATTCTGGTCGCAACTACTGATTCGGGGCAGGAACGCTAGCTTGCTTAGCAGCACGCTGGAGCTGGTCAATTCGACTGGCCAACCGCAACATTTCAGAGTTGGCCTGCTTTCGAAAGCTATTGATCGCCTCAATCGCCTGCTGTTGCTCTTTTACCGTATCAGCCAATGCCTGAGGCACCTGAGGGTTGCGTTGGATTTCAGCTAACTTTTTCTCGAACTCAGAAAACTGAATATCCTGAAGCGAATCTAACTCTTGGTTAGCCTGATCGCTTAACCGCATCTGCGATTCAAGATCCTTTAAGTTACCTGTCGTAAGTTGCAGTGTTTGATCAAACGATGCCATGTCGGTACTGACCGAGGCAAACCCTGACACCGCATTATCGATTCCTGCAATATTTTGAGCCTGTTGCTTTTGTAACTCATCAGTTTGCTTACCCAACTCCGCCACACTTTTATCGATCTCGGCGATCTTGGGTTTATTACGCTGGTAAGCAACCGTCCACAACTTAGCTAATTCAGAGTTAACATGTTTAGCCCGCTTATCCTCATCCTGCAGGAATTTTTTAATCTGCGCTTGTAGTGCAGCACCTGACTTATTGGCACTCTCGTCAGTCGCATTAATCAGCCCTTCAAGGTCTGCGATACGCAGATTGGCTTGAATCAACTGCTTCTGTAGTTGATTAAAATGGATCAAGCCCCAGTAACCACCAGCACCGATCACCACCATCAGCAACAACATCAACCAAGGCATCAGCCCAGAAGCCGACTTGTCCGCAGCCGAAGAAGCAGTCAGACGAGATGCCGATGGCGACGCTGACTGCTTCTCGGCAGTGGCCTTGAGGGTCGGAATATCAGCAGTATCGAGCGCATCCCGAGCCGGTCCAAGCTCGGGAATATCATTAAACTCTTCATCGCGGGTCACGGGTGTTGCGGCTCCGGGGTCAAAAAACATTCATTAGTGGTCATAAAAGCTATGTACAGTCGATCAATCGTGATTAACCGGTGATCACAACCCCAGTGTACTCAATACACGCTGCAGCGACTCGGCCGCTTCGTGGCCACGGTCGGTCAGATAACCACCGTCGTCCTGACTGATCATCCCTTTATCAAACAACCGTTGCGCTGCTGCGATAACATCGACAGGAGCCTCGTGATGGATCTTCAAACCGGCCTGCAACGAACTCAGATCAAAACGAGTTAACAGCTCTAGCTCAGCGATAGTTTCAGCAGCAAATCTTCCGTTCATCGGGTTACTCTCCATCATAGATAAGCAGCCAGCATAAACATCTGGCCGCCAATGCTCAACCGATAATCGACCGCCTTCTGGTGTCATTCCAAGTCGATCCGGCAGACAAAAAAAAACCCCGGTAAAACCGGGGTTTGTAATTAAGCTAAGCGTTTAGCGGGAAGGCTGATTACATCATGCCGCCCATGCCGCCCATGCCACCCATGCCGCCCATGCCGCCCATGTCAGGCATGCCACCAGCAGCACCGTCTTGTGGCTTATCAGCAATCATTGCTTCGGTGGTGATCATCAAACCAGCAACCGATGCCGCCGCCTGCAATGCAGAGCGGGTCACTTTGGCCGGATCAAGAATACCGAACGCGATCATATCGCCGTATTCACCATTAGCGGCGTTGTAACCGTAGTTACCTTCGCCAGCTTTAACGTTGTTGAGCACAACAGAAGCTTCTTCACCGGCGTTGTCAACAATCTGACGCAGCGGCTCTTCCATGGCGCGACAAGCCAGTTGGATACCAACGGTCTGGTCGTGGTTTTCACCTTCCAGATTAGCAATGCTCTGCAGCGCGCGAACCAGAGCAACACCGCCACCGGCAACAACACCCTCTTCAACCGCGGCACGGGTTGAGTGCAGCGCGTCTTCAACACGAGCCTTCTTCTCTTTCATTTCGACTTCGCTGCCAGCGCCAACCTTGATCACTGCAACACCGCCAGCCAACTTGGCTACACGCTCTTGCAGCTTCTCTTTGTCGTAATCAGAAGACGTTTCAGCAATCTGGGCGCGGATCTGACCGACCCGAGCTTCGATGCTTGCATGCTCGCCTACACCGTCAACGATAGTGGTGTTCTCTTTGCTGATCTGAATCTTCTTGGCTTGACCCAGGTGCTCCAGAGTAGCGGTCTCCAGGCTCAGACCAACTTCTTCAGAGATCACGGTACCGCCGGTCAGGATAGCGATATCTTCGAGCATCGCCTTACGACGATCGCCAAAGCCCGGTGCCTTAACAGCAGCAACTTTTACAATGCCGCGCATGTTGTTAACAACCAGAGTCGCCAGCGCTTCGCCTTCAACATCTTCGGCGATGATCAGCAATGGACGTGAGGCTTTAGCCACCGCTTCGAGTACCGGAAGCAGGTCGCGGATGTTGGAGATTTTTTTGTCAACCAGCAGGATCAATGGGCTTTCCAGCTCAACCGACATGCTGTCTTGGTTGTTGATGAAGTATGGAGAGAGGTAACCACGGTCAAACTGCATACCTTCAACCACGTCTAGCTCGTTTTCCAGACCCGAACCTTCTTCGACGGTGATAACACCCTCTTTACCGACTTTCTCCATCGCTTCAGCAATGATGTCACCGACAGAAGTATCGCTGTTAGCGGAGATAGTACCCACCTGGGCGATCGCTTTGTAATCCGCACAAGGAGTAGCCATCAGTTCGATCTGCTTAACCACAGCCGCAGCAGCTTTATCGATACCGCGCTTCAGATCCATCGGGTTCATTCCCGCAGCAACAGATTTCAGACCTTCAGTTACAATAGCCTGAGCCAGAACGGTTGCAGTCGTGGTGCCGTCACCAGCAACGTCGTTGGCCTGGGAAGCAACTTCCTTAACCATCTGCGCGCCCATGTTCTCAAACTTGTCTTCCAGCTCGATCTCTTTAGCAACAGAAACACCATCTTTGGTCACGGTTGGTGCGCCAAATGATTTCTCCAGCACCACGTTACGACCTTTAGGGCCCAGAGTGGTTTTTACAGCATTGGCCAGAACATTTACGCCAGCCAGCATTTTTACTCGTGCATCGTTACCGAATTTTACGTCTTTTGCAGCCATCTGAATCGGCTCCTTTCATTGATTGGTTCAAATCACAGTGTTTGGGAAAAGCGTGGTTTCCGTAAAAGCGTGTCGCCGCTTATTCCAGCACACCCAGAATGTCGCTCTCGTTCATGATCAACAACTCTTCGCCGTCAACCTTAACCGTGTTACCCGCGTACTGACCGAACAGCACTGTATCACCCGCTTTAACATCCATTGGCTGGACTTCGCCGCTCTGCAAGACACGACCTTTACCGGCGGCAACAACTTCGCCTTGTGTCGGTTTTTCTGCAGCAGAACCTGGCAGTACGATACCGCTGGCGGTGGTGGTTTCTTCCTCTTTGCGACGAACTACAACGCGATCATGAAGTGGACGAATGCTCATTAGAGTTAGCCTCCTGATTGACAAGTAAAAGTCGATATCGACTTGGATTATGTATAAAAAGGGCATGCCCTTTTAACGCTGAAAGCATAGATGGGGCCGAGCCTTTCAAATTCAACTACTGCCCCTCACTTTTTTACCATTAAGGTGAATTAACCAACCCCCACCAGATCGCCATTCTGCATGGCGATAGTGGTTATAAATTAAACAAGGGGGTATCTGGGAGTTACTCGTCACGACGGTATTCACCGTCGATCGTCTGACCAGACTTTGAATTGGCATCGGCGGTCGGGCGCGAGCGCTCTTTAAAAGGATCGGTTGAACCAGCACTTTCCGAACGTGAAGCGCTCTCCTCTGCAGACTCAATATCTGGACGTGCACCCGCTGAGTATTGTCCATACATCGAAGCGCCTTGCTGCGAGGCCATCACTTTGAAGCGATGCTGAAAGCGCTTCACAAAACCTCGCCGTATTAGCGGGATCAAACAGCAAAAACCAAAGAAATCGGTTACAAAACCGGGGGTAATTAGTAACGCGCCTCCGACGGCCAGAATAATACCTTCCACCATCTCTTGCGCAGGAATCTCACCACTGTCCATCCGTGATCGTGCACGCATCAACGTCGACAATCCCTGCTGGCGTAGCATATTGACACCAACAAAAGCCGACAGCAGCACCAATCCGACGGTATACCATGCGCCGATCGCTTGCCCAACATTAATAAGCAGGGTGATCTCTATTATCGGTATCAAGATAAAGAGTAAAAGTAGAAAGGGCATCAACGGTTCCAAAAACTCAATTATGAAGCTTAGATGGTAGCGGATTCCAATTTTTCAAGGCTACAACTTTAGACCAAGCATCGGCAATCTACGACGCACTGCGACAAAAACCGATTGAAAGTCCACAGGAATAACCTTACCATGCCTGCTGCGCCGCAACATTTCCACTATAATATCTATTTGATTGGCGCCAAAATCCCTTGCAAGACACTGATATAAAAGGGATAAACAAAAGCCCATGCATAGATCGCGGGCGCAAAATGAGGTCGTATTATGAACCTGCAAGATAAAGTTATTGTTATCACCGGCGGTGGACAAGGTCTGGGTCGAGCAATGGCACTGCACCTGGCAAGCAAAGGTGCCGTACCCGCCCTGATCGATATGAATCAAGAGGCACTCGATGAGACTGTCAGCCTTTGCGCTGAGAAAGGAATCACCGCTCGCGGTTACGTTGCCAATGTCGCTGATGAAGCAGCTGTTGAAGCAGTGTTCACTAAAATCGTTGACGACTTCGGTACTCTCGACGGTCTGGTAAACAATGCAGGCATCACTCGTGACGGCATGTTTATCAAAGCGAAAGACGGTGAAGTTGTTAAACGTATGTCACTCACCAGTTGGCAACAGGTTATCGATGTCAACCTGACCGGTGTTTTCCTATGCGGCCGTGAAGCTGCTACCAAGATGATCGAAGGCGGAAAACCTGGCTGTATCGTTAACATCTCCAGCATCTCTCGCTCCGGCAACATGGGTCAGACCAACTACAGCGCAGCTAAAGCCGGCGTTGTAGCGTTGACCACCGTTTGGGCTAAAGAGCTAGCACGTTTTGGTATCCGTTCCGGTGCCATCGCACCTGGTTTTATCGGCACCGAAATGGTTATGAGCATGAAGCCTGAAGCACTTGAGAAGATGACAGGAGGCATCCCGGCAAAACGCGTTGGCGAGCCTGACGAGATCGCCTCTACAGTCGCGTTCATCCTTGAGAACGACTACTTCAGCGGCCGTACTATCGAAGTCGACGGCGCCTTGCGTCTGTAATCCGACTATTGATCTAAAAAACCGGTGCCGATGCGCCGGTTTTTTTTTGGCTTAATTTTAACCTGGCCCACGCCCCTCGACCTCATACCCTCGCTACCGCCCCTCAAACCAAAATCAGGTATCAGCTGCCTAAGCGCGTAAGGCCTGCTACAGTGCCGCCATGAACAACTCAACAGACAAAAGCCAACAGATCTGGCAAACACTGGCTCAGGTACCCGAAGGGAAGGTCGTTAGCTACGGCCAACTGGCCAAAATAGCGGGTCTACCCGGCTACGCCCGTTTTGTCGGCGCTACCTTGAAAAAGCTCCCCAAAAATACCCAGCTCCCATGGCATCGGGTAATCAATGCAGCGGGGAAAATCAGTTTTGAGATTGGCAGCCCGGCCTTCCTGCGTCAAAAAGAACGACTCCAAGCCGAGGGGGTCGTTGTCAATAAAGGTAGGGTACGACTAAGCGAATATCGCTGGTTGCCCTAACCGTCAAAGCGATTGCTAACCGGTCAGAGCCACAATTAAAATGTCCGGCGGGTAAAGCTAGTCTTCGCACTCTCAAGAAACTGCTCAAGGAAAAGGTCACGAACCGTCTCTTGTAACTGTGCTTGCGGCGCTTTCAGATCCTCAAGGCAGAGCACACCCGAATCGAACAGCTCGCGCAGCCGAGCGGCGTTTAAATCGACCAATACCGCACCTGTCGATTTATCCACAACACTTAGCTGCGGGGCACCGCGCTCTAGCCATGCATTCACTGTGTATGTCATCTTCAATCCTCCCGTTGTGAAAGGAGAGGTTAAACAACAACACCACCAAATGCAAATGATTCTTATTTAGATTTGTCGCCGTTCCAGGGAGCAACCCAATACAACATCACCATCCCCGGCAACGCAATCAGCGCGCAGATCAAGAAGAACTGGGTGTAACCCACCGATTCAATCAGAAAACCGGTACTGGCATTGGCAAAGGTTCGCGGAATACTGGCCAGACTGGTGAACAGCGCTAGTTGTGTCGCAGTGAACCGCTTATCAGCCAGCCTTGCCATAAATGCGACGAAGGCGGCCGTCCCTAGGCCAACACCGAAATATTCAAACGCCACCACAAAAAACAGTACCTGTGGATCATTACCCGCTTCCGACAGTACGGCAAAGCCGAGGATAGAGAGCACCTGCACCACACCAAAGATCCATAGCGAGCGATTAATACCCAGTTTTATCATCGCCACACCGCCGACCAAGCCACCCAAAATAGAAGCCCCGAGCGATGCGGCTTTGGCAATGGTTCCGATCTCGGTCATGCTAAACCCCAGATCAAGGTAGAACGGCGTTGAGAGTGCTGTTGCCATGCTATCGCCAAGCTTATACAGCAGAATAAAGACCAACGCAGCTAACGCCGTCTTGACCGAACTTCGCGAAAAAAACTCATGGAAAGGCTCAACTACGGCTTCGCGCAGAGAAAGCGGCGGCGATGCGCTCTTAGGCTCTGCCACACAGAGTGTTGTTATCAGCCCCACCAACATAAACAACCCGACCACCAAATGAACGGTCGACCAAGGCAACTGATCAGCCAGAATTAGTGCCAACGAACCTGGGACCAAACTGGAAAATCGATAAGCATTAACAAACATCGAATTGCCAAGCCCCAATTCATGATCGGGGAGCAATTCACGCCGATAGGCATCCAGCACGATATCTTGGGTGGCACTAAAAAATGCGACGGCAAAGACCACATACGCCACTGAGGTGATCGATTCTGTTGGATCAAACAACGCAAAAGCCGCGATCGATAGTAGTAGCGCCAACTGGGTAATGAACATCCAGCCACGACGGCGGCCGAACAGCGGCGGAACATACCGATCCAGTGCTGGTGACCAAAAAAACTTCCAGGTATATGGGAAGGCAACAAGCGAGAAAAGCCCAATGGTTTCAAGACTGACGCCTTGATCACGTAGCCAGGCGGGAATCAATTGATAGAGAATGTAGAGCGGCAGGCCTGAGGAGAAACCGATAAAGATACAGATCAGCATCCGCCGGTTAAAGATCGCCTGCCACACGCTATCCGGCGGGGAAGTTTGAGCCTCTAGGGAGTCTTGCCCATGCACAGAATCAGTCGCGGAAGTTGTTAAATTGCAAGGGTGCATCCAGATCTGCTTCGCGCAGTACGGCCATCGCCTGCTGCAGATCGTCGCGTTTCTTACCGGTGATACGCACCTGATCTCCCTGAATCGCAGCTTGCACCTTCATCTTCTTGTCTTTAATCATCTTGACGATTTTTTTAGCTGTCGGTTGATCCAGCCCCTGTTTCAGAACCACCTGCTGCTTGACCTGCATTCCACTTTTTGCAGGCGGGTTAAAATCCAACGCTTTGGCCTCAATTTTTCGTTTCACCAGCTTAGCGATCAGAATATCGCGCATCTGCTGCAGCTGAAAATCCCCGTCAGCGGACATCGTAATATCGGAATCCGTCGATTCAAAGCTGGCATTAACCCCTTTAAAATCGTACCGGGTTCCTACTTCCCGATTAGCCTGATCAACAGCATTACTAACCTCGTGTAAATCCAGCTCGGATACCACATCAAATGACGGCATGATTCCCCCTTGTACTTGTTGGTGAGCGTGTATAGTCATGGCACAATCAGCTTGCAACCCGGCAGAAATATCGAATCCCGGAGTCAACCAAGCCAAGAGTAAACAGCGACCGATTCTATACCACTCACATGGCGATTACACCCGCCATCACAAGCCGAAAGACTATGAAGAGCACCCACAAAAAAAGTGAACGCTGGCACATTCTAGGGGCTGGATCAATCGGACTCCTATGGGGGGTACACCTGAGCCTAAAAGACACTTCTGTTCGATTTATCGTCCGCACACCGCAACGCTTGGCTGAGTTTTCCAAACCGTTGGCAATCAGTGGCAAAACAGCACCTGTGACACTGCAACTTTCAGCGGAGCTGGCTAACGAAGATATGTCAATCAGCCGCTTACTGGTTACCACCAAGAGCTATGACTGTCTCGACGCTGTCAAAAGCATCAGCCATCGTTTAACCGAAGATTGCGTGATCGTGTTAATGCAAAATGGCTTGGGCCAGCATCAACAAGTTAGCAAGCTATTACCCGGACATACCGTTTATGCCGCGACCACCACCGAAGGTGCCTACCGACAGGCTGCCACCCAGCTGACTCATGCCGGCAGCGGTGAAAGCTGGATCGGACCGATAAACAGCAATGCTAGGCTGCGTGGTAAAGACGACCTAAACAGTTTATTTGAGCTTCCTCTAAAAGCCGCTTACGATCAGGATATTAACCAATGGCTATGGCAGAAGTTGGCAATCAATGCGGCCATCAACGGCCTCACCGCTAAACATGGATGCTGCAATGGGGAGTTGGCCAGTAACCCGCTTTATTTCAGAGAGATGGAACAACTGTGTCGCGAAGTAGAAAAAGTCACCCAAACGTCTGGCCAGCTACTTTTTGCACAACCGCTGATAGAGCATGCTCAGAAAATAGCCGAGGCTACCTCAACTAACTATTCATCAATGCTACAAGATGTTCGTAACGGACGCCGTACCGAGATCGATTTCATCAATGGTTTTATCTGTCGGCAGGCGGCCCAACAGGGTATTGATGTGCCATACAACCAAGCACTGGTTGATACGGTACTTGCGTTGAGATGACCACATCAAAGTAGGCATAACCACATTTGGAACAGCTACAACAGGACAACTCTATGGGCAACCGTCTCTCTAAAATCTATACACGCACTGGCGATGAAGGCACCACAGGGCTGGGTGATGGCTCACGAATCGCCAAGGACCATAGTCGTATAGAAGCGATTGGCGATATCGACGAACTCAATAGCACCATCGGTCTACTGTGCTGCGAACTATCCCAGCAAGACCCTCTGCAGCAAAACCTATATGAAGTTCAACAAAATCTGTTCAATCTAGGTGGGGAACTGTCGGTACCTGGGTACGAGATGATTCAGGATCAACATATTACAGCCCTCGAACATCTGCTTGATAAGATCAATGCCGAGCTACCTTCGCTAAAAGACTTCATTCTGCCCGGAGGCAACCGGTCTGCATCGATCTGTCATCAAGCCCGCAGTATCTGCCGACGTGCTGAGCGTCGGGTCGTCACCCTGTCAGGAAACGCAGAACTTCGCCCTCAGTGCCAAACCTATCTCAACCGTTTATCTGACCTGTTGTTTGTTACCGCCAGAATGTTAGCTCGCCGTGACGGTGGGCAGGAAGTATTGTGGCGGCACAGGTCAGAGCAAAACAGCTAATCGCTTCTCTTGCCGGTAGGAACTTGAAGACTTCATTACATTGCAGCCATAAAAAAGGGCTACCCAACGGGTAGCCCTTTCTTCGTAGCACAAAAAAGCCCACAACGAAAAACCCCCAGCACACAGTGCTGGGGGTCTCTCTTAATAAGGCGCTTGGC
>JBALVL010000043.1:0-41862 GCA_036961355.1 Motiliproteus sp. | reverse complement strand
AACTCAGTTTATCTTTAAATATTAGTACGTTACGTTTCCGGATGAGAACTAGCTAAGTGTGTTTCTGCCGTATCAGTTCATTTTTGAAAGAGGATTGATCATGGGACGGGAATACTTTTTAGCCGAAACCTTGGAGGCTGTAGATGAAGCCGTAGCAGCATTGCATCAACAGTTACATATTAACGATAAGTATATCCACGTTGTTAGCAATGACTCTGACGGCCTTAAACAACACCATTTGCACTCAGCGAATCTTATTCACAAGAGTGACGTAGTTCGAGGTTTTGAGCAGGGGTTGCTAGTTGCGTTAGTCGCAAGCATCTGTTGTTTTTGCATTGCCGCCTACGGAGCACCTTTTTGGGCGATGAGCGCCTCACTTAAGAGTTTTGTTTTTTTGCTGCGACCCTCGGACCTTTGTTTGTAGGCGGTACGGTGGGTGGATTAATCGGTTTGTACCATGAAAATTACAAGATAAATTGTTTCCATCTTGATCTTGAGCTGGGTCGCCATCTGATATTGGTCGATTCAGATCAGCTGGATCCTATCAAGCAAGCCCTAGCAAGTTGCCCAGTTATAGATAAGGGAGAAGGTAGCACCCTGATACTACCGTTCGAGGAACAAGCTACAACTAATAAGGTTGATCATTTCCAAACTGCAGCCTAAAGAAGACCTGTTGCTAGGCGTGACCAACTGTCGGTTTAGGGCCGTTCTTTGACCCCTGGCATCTGAGGTCGCAGGGGACGCTTGCCGACACATAACGGTCACTCAGCCCATGGTAACTGGGTAGACAAAACGCAAGACCTACCCCTTCGACTTGAGTTGCCTGTTAGATGTGAATTTCCGGGAAAAGGCTTTTATTCTTCCGATACTCAGCGGGCTTTTATACTTCCTATACTCTAAATGACGAATTAGAAGAGGATCGGTGAGATGGCTAATCAATGGCTATTCAAGAGCGAAACTTACGATAACTGCAATTGCGCTGTTAATTGTGGCTGCCAATTCAACTTACCGAGCACCCATGGCTATTGTCAGTCGGCTTTCGTCGGTAACATCATTGAAGGTCATTTCAACGATACACCGCTCGCGGGGCTGAATTGGGCGGGGCTGTACAAGTGGCCTGGCGAAATAGCCGAGGGAAATGGCAAACGCCAGATTGTTATCGATGAACGCGCGGATGAAGCTCAACGGGGCGCACTTGAAACAATTATCTCAGGCGAGGCATGCAAACCACTAAGCAATTTGTTCTCCGTATTCGCGTCAACATGCTCGCAATTTTCCGAGACGTTGTTCCTGCCGATTAGTCTCGAAGCTAACTTAGAACTCAGAACAGCAACGGTTGAGATACCGGGCATCATGAGGAGCAACGGCAAACCGATAATCAACGCGTTTAATGGCCAACCGCTCCACATTGCGCTGGCGCGTCCTAGCGGAAGCTTCGAGTTTACCTACGCAGAAATCGGACTAGGTACGACCTCGGTGACGGGTGATATGGCGATGACATTCGAAGATTCATGGGCCCACTTTTGCATTCACCACTTCAGTCAGGATGGGCTGATCCGCGAGAGATCAAGGCTCACAGCATGGCTTGGCGCATGACCGAAATGGCATTTCTCTTCGTTCAGAAGAGTAAATAGAGCCCTACCAGCACCATCAGGCTACCTATATAGCGGCCACCTTGTACCCCATAAGGAAGCACTTTTTCCATTAGTACGAAAAGCGCAATGATGGCAATCCAAAGCAGGTTCATTACACCGCCCACAAACAACAATCCCATCAGTGCCCAACAGCAACCGAGGCAAAAAAAACCATGTTCAAGCCCCATCCGTAATGCACCGGATCGCCCTGTTCTGAGGTGTGTCGTCAAAAACTGGAGCGGTGTACGGCAAAAGGAAAGGCAACGATGCTTGAGGGGGGAAAGCTGGTAGAGTCCGGCCGCTATTAATATTCCTGCGCCCAGCGTCGGGCTGCTACTCACCATCATTGGGGAGAGTAACGCAGCTTGATCCAAACCCCACTGCAACAGCGTTGCCGCTAGGCTGAACAGCAACCAGATACTGAGGTATCCCAGCATAAACAATAAGGTCGCAATCCTATCATCCGGAGCACAGGCTCTTTCATAGATAAGCAACATGGGAACGGCACTGGGTAACATCATGCCGACCATCATCACCATCCACATGACTAACATCTGCCAGAAATCTACCGCCGACCAAAGAGTGATCCCCATCTGCGGATCTTTCATTATCGATGGAATATCCGCCGTTATTTGCCAGAGGTATAGCCAGCAGACGATCACCACTATCGAGATGCCCGAAATAAGCGGTGTTTTGATCTGGTTCAGCACCCTGCGTAACTGCATCTTTTCCTTCAGCGCACTACCCCGTTTTGGGTCATATCCAAGTGGGCAAAGTGGGCGTGCTTGCTCTCAAAAGCGAGGGGATCGCCCCCTCGGCCGAAACCTTACAACTGCCGTATTCAGCCTCGGCATACTCAAAACCGTTAGGTATCTTGACGCTTATTCGGTGCTCCTCGCTGGTAATGGGGTTTAGGATGGGCTCACCCGAAGCTTCAATTACACCGGCAATTCTGGACCTGGCCCGACGGGCCTCCAGGTCTATATCCAGTTCAATACTGACAAACTGCGGTTCAAGCACTTCGGTCAGGGTATTGCTGAATACCTGAAAAATCGTCGAGCCGGGCGTAGTCTCTTCACCGGAGAGAATGGTTAACAACGCTTTACATTGATCCTCTTCGGAATTTTCGTCTATGAATACCTGGCAGGTGCCCTCGTGAATAGCCCCCGGCCAAGCCACGGTCAGCACAAATTTGAGTCCATTCAGTTTAGTTTGGCCGAAGTGGCCACTGGTAATAATCATCGACATAGCGGCGCGGCAGTCGCCATAAGTTGGTAGGGCATTAAACTGACATGGGCAACTGAAGTCACAGTTGCAGGCGGAGAACTCTAACCCTGTTATACGCCAATCAACATAAGTCATACGAACCTCCTCTGAAAATATGGATTTGATGGTGTTATCACGAAATGACCTGATCGTCAGGTCAGGGGAAATCAGAAAAAAGTATAGTCCAGCCGAATTTTAGACGAATGGTAGGAGCAGGTAATTGACAAGGTAACTGCATCGCTATTGTGAGTGATTTGACTGTTGGTATAGGCAGGTTCAAGTAAGTGCGAATGGCCGGTTAGGGCCGTACTTTGCCCCCTGGCATCAGAGATCTCAGGGGGCGCTTGCGGACACATTGCTGCCACTCACCTCTGGCCAGAATAGGCTGTTGAGTTCTCAATAGCCGACACCCCACGGAGCTATAGTTCACGGCAGGAGTGGGCACAAATCAGCTGTTCAAATGTACCGCCACACCTCACAATGTCGTAGCAAAAAAAAAGTAATCTGTAGTAATATCTTGATATTATTCGAAAAGGCCAACCAAAATACGTGGTCCTTAAAAAACGAGATTATTCATGTTTGACCAGCCTGCTATAGAGCGCCTTGAAGTTTTAGTTGAAATGGACAAAAAGGCCAGTATCACCCGAGCAGAACTTGATAGAGCCAAATTAGCTTTACGTGAAGTCAAAGCTGAATTAAAGACACTAAAAGCATTAGATCCTGAGCGTTTAAAGAGAAACGTGGCAGATCTCAAGAAGAAAATGGTAGTTAAAAACTCGGAGATCAAAGCGCAGAACAAAGAGCTCGCTGTTATTCGTAAATCCTTACGCGAAGCAAAATCTGAACTAAATGCAGCTCAGAATGAAATTGATGCTTTCTATGTCAGCCCTTGTAAGCGGTGGGAGCTGTCCTTTACTGGCTTTCAGTTCACGAGTGAGCGAACTGATGTCGATTCAGTGCGTATACGCTGTTTAGATCGTGAGTCAGGCACAAGTGTCATAACCAGTACTGTTGATGGCGAGAAGGCGATCTGGAGCAGCAATATTGGTGTTTCAGACGAGGTGTCTGAGAAAGCAGCGTTATATTTTAAAGGAGAGATAGGTGCTAGCCAAGATAGAGCAATGGATTGATGAGACGTTAGATGCTTATTCAGATAGCAAGGTTTCATGTAAGGTCCTTTTGCCTCACTTAAACGGTTTTTATCCTGCTGATTTCCTAGAAGAGAGTTTCTTTGTTTTAGTGGATGAAATACCGAAACCAGATTTTCCTGAACTTCGTCAAATGGGACTTGGTGATTTTATTGATGGTGATCATGTTGGAATCACATATAAGAATACATATTTCATAAAGAAAGAGTTCGCAAGCAATTATAGACTCCATTTCCATGAGCTTGTTCATGTACTTCAATGGCGTTGTTTAGGGGGATCTGGCTTCATAGAACGTTACATTCAAGAACTTAACGAGAATGGTTATAACAATGCTCCGTTAGAAAAAATGGCATATGGGCTTGATGCTTATTTCTCCGCTCAAAAACCTGCATTCGATATTCCAAAATATGTGCAACAAGAAATATAATCAAACAACGCCAGAAAAATAGGCTGGATCGTCGCTCCGTTTAGGCTCTTTATTGTGGTTCTACTGAGCACCTGCGTCCGCTATCTGTAGTTCAAATCAACAA
This sequence comes from Motiliproteus sp., assembly GCA_036961355.1. GTDB lineage: Bacteria > Pseudomonadota > Gammaproteobacteria > Pseudomonadales > Balneatricaceae > Motiliproteus. The sequence continues at coordinate 37,284 of JBALVL010000043.1, read as the reverse complement.
TCAATTGCACTTTTCGGCAGACTCCCAGGTCTCTATTGGGCCGTATTTTGCCCTTGGCATCTGAGATCCCAGGGGGCGCTTGTCGACACTTAGCCGCCACTGACGATCCCTCCGCCTAGACTTCCCAGTATCAGCCCAAGTTCCCCTAAGCGGACACTGCCCTGGGTTTCAGGATTAGACAGGAATGCGCACTAAGGAGACATGGTGCTTGCTTTCGATCTCGACAGCATCATCTTCCGAAGCAGAAGCTATGTCGTTTAATTTCCTACCGGAACCAGTTAGCTATCACATTATCAACCACCGGTGAAATGCTGAAACTGACCATCCATTCAGGCCCAAAAGCATCAGGTTGCTCAAGGTAATAGTTAAACTCCAGGCCGAATTTCCATGGCCGGCTGCCCAGTACTAATGTTTTACCGAAGTTAAAGTTGAGTGGGACTGTCCACTCTTCGCCTTTCCAGTCATAGCTAATGGTTGGCGAGCTGGCGTAACTCCAGCCACCACCGGGTAGAAATACCGCGATGATCTGAGCGTTTGATTGGCTAATGTCGACGTCGCCAGCGATATCCCATTGGTGGAAGCCCAGCACGCCAAACACATTTTCGGATGTCATCTGACCGTAAAGAAAATCGGGACCCAAAGCCGTCGACTCGCCTTGGCCGACATCCTCATTTCCGGTTGGCAGGGTACCAAACAGCCCGTAGGCCCGAAGTGCCCCTGGAGCGGCTTTAGGGGCATAGACTAAATCAAAAGTGATATCGCCAAGGCCGCCTTCATCGGTAAATCCACCCGCACCCAATACCGGTTGATCGGTCAAAATTGGTATCGCTGGCCTAAAGATGACCTTAGAGCCGTCTTCGCGTGGAAATGGTAAGGAGGGTTGAAACAGGACCATAGTACTTTGTTGATCGTCGGCCTGAGCCAGATCGCCTTTAAAGGTACGGTACTGTAATTTAAAGTTGAGACTGGCCAAAGCCGTATTCGGGTTGGCCAGCTCCTTGGCAATTTCATCGGCGCTCTTGCTACCCTCCTTGGCAATCGTCAGCGACGAAGCCAGCGTACAACCCAGCAGTGCAATCTTGGTAATGATGCGGTGGTTCATGATCTACCTCTCACTGGGCTGCGCAGCCCGGGGTTGGCGCGGCAATAAACAAGATACCTTTACTTAAATTCAATGAGGCAAGCTACAACACTTTCGAGACGATACCGCCTCGCAATCCGGAAGCCAGTAGTACTGCGGATAAAGGCTGTGCGTTCCCTGATAAATATCGTGTTAATAAACTATTCGGGCTCGGATTCCCGCGATCACGATGGTGTCTTCAGCCGGGTTTGAAACTGGATTTTTGATGATTTGAAGATCGGGAGTCAGTTCCAGATACGGCAATACCTTAATGAAATAGAACGCTTCCAACGTGAGCTGATCATCATCTGCGTTGGCGTCGGCCCAGTTGATCGCAACCCCCAGGTTGTTGGCAGCATTTCCCAGGCCATAGTAGGCAAAACCGGTACTCAGGGATTTATCGATCCCCAATAGGCTGCCATTGTCGGCGACACCTGCGCGAACAAACGGTAACCAAGCGCCGTACATCTTTGAGGCGGAGATATTGACGCCGCTGTCTTCGGCCTGATTCATCTGGACACTGCGATCCGAATCCCACAGCGTGATGTGGATGTTATCGACATAGATCTGTTCTTGTGAGGCGGTCCAGCCCAGCTCCAGGGTTTTGAAATAATGACCATCGCTAAAAAATGTATCGAAGCCATCGAGTGGTTCGGTGGGGTCCGACTCCATATCGACGATGCCGCCAATGACAAAGAACTGATCCCCGAGTAGGGTCGCCGCTGCAGCACCCAGTGTCGCATCCCCTGGTAAGGCCATAGTTGTGGTGCCCGTGCTAAAAGCAAAGTTCATAAAACCGGTCCAGGGACTCGCAACCGCGTAGACATCGACATAGTCGGTAGCATCCAGAAATCCAGCGACTACGGTGCTTTGGCCATCGTTAAAGCGCTGCTTCCAGTAAAGGTTGGTCAAGCGGCCTTTTTGATCGCTGAATGGTGGGGTTGTCATGCCCAGCCCGCCGGTACCAAATATAAGATTGTTAACAGATGTGTCGCTGTAAGCGTGGCGGTGCTCAAGCTTCCAGATAAAGCTGCCGACATTGGTCTCGCCGCGATTGAGCAGTTCCCAGCTGCCATAAAAACGCACCATGCCACCGGCAGCCGAATCATCGGCACCGGGTAGCGACTCGTTGGCGTTCAGCGCAACGGCTGAGTAATCAACAGCTAGGCTTATTCCGTCGGCAGCAAGCTGATCCTTGAGCGGCAGGTCACGGTCGGTTTTATCTTTTGCTATGCGATTGTCGACGGCTTCTGGGCCGCCGAAACCGGTGGTTTTGTTCTCTTCGGCAACACTCACTTGAGATGATGAAGCGGCTAGCATGACGACAGCCAATATCAGGGGGCGTTGTATCATTATTTACCTCTAGGTTTTATTGCCACTGCATGTCGCTGTTTTACGGCAGCTATCCTGATAAAGGTAGCCGACCGCTGATCCTTTTCAAGCCGCCATGCTGCACGGCAATGGCCGAGTTATAGGCTGTTCTTGTAGGTTTCTCCGTCTTAGACGATCAGCTTGATGCTGGCTTTCCAGTCGGCTATGACCGTCACATCCACCCGTGGGTTGCCTTCGATCCATAGCATATCGGCGTAGGCACCCTCCTTGAACACCCCGAGAGCCTCCCCTCTAACGGAAGGTCTTCTTGGTGCCGGGCCAGCTGTCCAAGATGCATTAATTGCCATTTGTTTGAAATTGTTTTTTTTTTGCGTCTATCTTTCAATAACGTTCAGAAAAAACAAAAAAGGTAATTCCAGATGGTGCTCACCTCCAAGATTAAACCGATGATTGCCGCAGGCATCTTTGCTACTACGAGCACTCTCGCGATAGCCGCTGATACAGCGCCTCAGCAAATCTTATTCAAAAATGTAAATATTTTTGATGGTAAGAGTGACAAGCTAATTCAGGGTAAAGAAGTGCTGATTGAAAATAAATTTATCAAAGCGGTAGGCTCAGGTCTGGCGGTTTCTGCTAATGCGGAAGTCATTGATGGTGGTGGACGAACCTTGACGCCAGGGCTGATCGAAAACCATGCGCACCTGATGCTTATGGGCCCATCCCTTCCTGCAATGGAAGGCATGGTCACGTGGGAGGATTTCGCTATCCACGGGACCAAGATGGCAGAGATGTATCTGATGCAGGGCTTTACCACGCTCCGCGACGCGGGTGGATCCAATGCTGGACTGCAGCGGGCGATCAACGCCGGTACCATCCTGGGCCCCCGATTGTACCCGTCGGCTGCTTTCTTAGGTGGACGAGGAGGTCACGCTGACTTTGGCAATTTTACTGCCCTGATGGGCGATGCTAACAACTTCTCGCGTTTGAACATGTCGCAAGAAGTCGACGGTGTGGACGCCATGCTGAAGGCTGCGCGCAACAACTTCCGTATGGGGGCAAGCCAGCTCAAGGTGATGCAGTCCGGTGGCGTTGTATCGGCCTTCGATCCATGGGAAATGGAGGGGCGTACTGTTCCGGAGATTAAAGCAGCGGTGGAGATCGCCACGCAGTATGGCAGCTATGCCATGGCTCACTCTTACAAGAAAGAATCAATTCTGCGGGCGCTGGACGCGGGAGTTATGTCGATCGAACACGGCTTCGGTTTCGACTGTGATGTCGCTAAAGTAATGAAGGAAAAAGGGGCTTATATCACCACGAACCTCACTGCTTTCGCGCCGGGTTTATTGGACATCCCTGCAGTGAAGAACGTACCGGCCAGCTTACGCAAAGCTAAATCGGCTTCGAAAACATTCGCCGGTTACATCGACAACATGAAAAAATGCCCGGTGAAGCGTGGCTTTCATACTGACTGTGTAGGCGACGTTGTCTCGTGCTCCAAGCAAGTCGCCTATGAGAAAGGTCTCAACGCAGAATACTTTGGGCCTTACAACGCTCTCGTAGCAATGACCTCGGTTGGCGGTGAAATCGCGGCGATGACAGGCGAATTTATGAACCCCTATCCCGACGGTAAGCTTGGCGTCATCGAGGTAGGTGCCTATGCAGACATCCTGATCGTTGATGGTAACCCGCTTAAGGATCTGTCGGTGATGGGGTCGAGTGACAAATGGTTCGACGCCCCGACGCCGCCAAAGAGCCCCAAGACCATTCGGATTATTATGAAAGATGGCAAAGTGTACAAAAACACACTGTAGGATTGGCCAAAGATTACGGCCCAAAGATTACGGTCTCAAAACCCGTTTTCTTTCGGCTGTTGGTTGAATGGTTAGGCAGTTAATAAATCAATTGCCAAGTGCTGCACTCAATAACGCAGCCTGTAGTAATGCCACTGTATCGCTTCAGGCTGCTTAAAACCGGTTAATGTCACTAGCCATCCGACAATAGATCTAATAAAGGAAGTCCAACGATATGAAAATCCTCGTGCCATGGTTGATGCTTACCCTCGGGTTAGTATTGTCTGGCTGCGCACATCTAACGAATGATGGCGAGACCAACAAACAGCAGAGCCACTTTGATCCGCTACGTTCTGAAATCGGCTCGCTTGTAGCTGATGATTCCAGACGTAAGCAGATGATCAAATCGGTCGATCTACTTGAACATTATCTCGATATTTATCAGGCTACCACTGCCCAATACCACCAGCGGCTTAAAACGTTATATGCCGAATACGATAGTGAACGATCTGAATTTGGTGTCGCTATAGAAAATTATGAAACCCAGCGCATAGATCTGAAAAAAGCGTTGCTTAAAGCACATTTTGAGCTGAAAGCGGCTGCTGCCGTTGATGAGTGGTCGGTGCTTTCTGAGGCTGAACAAACAGCGTTGAACGCTTTCTCTGAACAATTTTCAGGGTTGGAACTTTAATAGTCTGTCCTGAACCGGTTAATTTTAGGAGTGTCCGGTTATGTTGATCGCATTGTTTACGGCGTGGTTCTTGGTAGGGGGCGGAGGTACAAACCTCTTTTCAGAGGGTTTTATTAACCGGATCGATGAAGTGGTTGCAGCCGATCGTGCTGCAGTGATGACTTCAAAAATTGAAGTCTTGAATGAAAAGATACAGAGCTACAACGAAATTCTTCTTGAAAAGCGAAAGAGAAATCCGCTACTAAATGCCGATACCAGCTCTTCATTATCATCTAATGATGATATCGCTATGGCTCTAGAATCAATCGATGCAGACCGCCGGGAGACGCTCAATATAGTGATTGATTCGATGTTGGAGATTCGTGCGATTTCTACCCGTCAAGAGTGGAATGCGCTGATGGTACCGAAACAACCCTAAATCTTATTCGCTCCGACAATTCTTAGGTGTCTAGCCCCTCCACGCCGCAACACTTGCCATAAACGATCACTGACAAAACGTCCGGTATGGGCCAACTCCTGCCATTAACAGCCGCTCATGACTGAAAAATAAGCGTCTGCTTTCGTATTTCTAGTAAGCCGGGAGGGTTGCCGTGTTCGCAGTCCCTAGGTGGCCCCTTAGGGCCGACTACTGACGTTAGACAAGTTCTTTTTAAGTGGCGGCTATGGGCCGACTACTGACGTTAGACAAGTTCTTTTTAAGTGGCGGCTATGGGCCGACAGGAGCCGCCAGTGTCATTGAGTATGAGTGTCCGCTAAGTTCGCATAGCGGGTGGCCACGCTTCAGCTGTTGGCCCCACGACATTTTCTCGGTGGCTATCGGTTAGATCAACTGATGGCCTTCTGTAATGTCAGCAATGGGCGCAGGTGCTGAAGTCGATTGATCTATTAAATAAGCTTACGCTCGTACGATGGCGGTTTACATGCCCATTGGCTGATTGAATTTGGTTCATGCTAGGAGAATAAAAACTAGCTGATCTGCGGTCTAAGATTCTTCGAACCTGATGACCGGAAAGTAGAGAAACTTGCCGTTCTCGGCCCACTCTACGGTGCCTGCTGTTGCGACTGAACGGCCATCGTTACTGACTCGTCCACGACTCCAACGCATGCATAATTTTCATGAAGTGGTTAGCGGCTAACATTTCGTACGCTATTTCTAGCAGGTGCCACTGCAGATCCTATTTTTTAGGTTGGAATTTCGGCTATATCGACATTGCTGACATTAGAGCGTACTTATTTCGGAGATTATATTTCTAGATCTCCATCTTCAGTAACGAGAGGCATCGTCGTTGCCTGCTTCTATTGCTGCGCTACTACTGTAGCTTCCAACTCGCCTGGCATCCATCACTCTTGGTGGTCTTGGATAACAAGTCTATCAAGGGCGCTTAACTGGTTTTTAGGCACCCATATTTGTTGTCTATAGCTTGCCCACCCTAACCTTTTTCATCACCTCCTTATCCCTCGTCATTCGTCCTATTTCGGGCCAAATCTATTTGTATGACAAATTGGTTGATTTTCGACCTGCATTCAAATACGATACGTTTTGTATCGTTTTGGCATCTGCAACTGGCCTTTGGATTGACTTATATGGATCAACCGAACGAAACAGACAAGAAAATCTATATTAATTACCATACCGATCCAATTCGTATTGTTTTAAAGGACTGCTTGATACTTTTCGTTATTCCAATATCGATACTCTTTGTATCGTTACTAGAGACCCATTAACTAACTTTCGGACTAACATTTATGGACCAATCAAGTGAAACAGATGTAAAGCCGGGCCCTTTGGCTGGAATAACCGTACTGGACTTCTCCCGCGTGCTTGCAGGCCCTTATTGCACCATGGTGTTGGCGGATCTCGGCGCACGGGTAATCAAGGTTGAAAGGTTTGGCACTGGCGATGACACCCGTGCATTCGGTCCTTTCGTGGGAACGGATTCTGCTTATTTCATGTGCTTCAATCGAGGCAAGGAAAGTATTTCGCTTGATATCAAATCGCCCCGTGACCGGGAGTTGTTAGAGCGCCTTTTAGACAGTTGTGATGTAGTGGTCGAGAACTTCCGCCCCGGCGTCATGGAGCGTCTCGGCTACGGACCCGAGCGGCTTGCCAAAACCCATCCCCATATTATTTACACTTCCATCTCCGGCTTCGGCCACAGTGGTCCGTTCAGTGAATTGCCGGGCTACGATATGGTGGTGCAGGCGATGGGCGGGGTCATGAGCCTGACCGGCTGGCCCGATGAGGAGCCCGCCCGCGTTGGAACAAGTTTTGGCGACTTAGGAGCCGCACTGTTCGGCGTGGTGGGTATTCTGGCGGCACTGCACAGCCGAAATCGTGATGCGCAAGGCGCTCGAGTCGACATCGGCATGCTTGACTGCCAGGCGGCTTTGATGGAAACGGCACTGGCTCGCTACGACGTGGAAGGGATCGTGCCGACGCGGACCGGTGATAATCACCCCTCGCTGGCGCCGTTTGAAACCTTTATGGCCGGTGACGGTAAGTTCGTCATGTGCGCGGGCAATGACACCCTGTTCCTGCTGATGGCCGACGCCTTAGGATCGCCGCAGCTGGCGCTGAAACCAGAATATCTTACCAACGACCTACGGGTTCAAAATCGTAAACAAATGGTCAAGGATGTCGAGGCGATAACCCAAACCGAGCCGATGCAGCACTGGATCGACGCCCTCAATGAAGCCGGGGTGCCTTGTTCACCGATAAACACCATCGACAAGCTGTTCACCCACCCGCAGCTTCTGGCCCGCAACATGATCGTCAAGGTGAAAGGGGAAAATGAGCGGCCGGTACGTACCGCCGGTAACCCCATCAAGATGAGCACCCTGTCCGAAGTTGACCCCGAAGTCCCGATCCAGTCTCCGGCGCTTAACCAGCATCGCGAGGCGATTCTTGAAGAACTGATGGCCAATAACGGTGCTTACGCGCCGACAACGCACCCCAATGAAGATGTCGATGACACTGAGCAAGTCGCTCTCTACGAAGCCGTTTCTGCAGTCTAAATCTCATATCCCAGACCCTTAGGTACTCATGATGAAAACAAAAACCAGCACCACACTTAAGTCAGTCAGCACCGAGCAGAACAATGCCGAGACTCAAGCCGATACCGCATCTGCGGTTCAATCGGCCGTAGATGCCCCAGAAGCCATACTGGTCGAGCGGCGTGAACGGGTCGGCATTATCACCCTACACCGACCCAAAAGCCTGAATGCCCTGAACAGGCAGCTGGCTCGAGAAGTGCTAGAGGCCCTCAAAACCTTCGATGCCGACGATAACATCGGTGCGATAGTGATTACCGGCAGTGCCCGCGCGTTTGCCGCCGGAGCTGACATCGAGGAGATGGCGAATCTGACCTACGCAGAATTTTATTGCGACGATATTTTTGCTCCTTGGGATGAGCTGCGCTTGATCAGCAAACCGATCATCGCCGCTGTGGGTGGTTACGCCTTGGGTGGAGGTTGCGAACTGGCGCTGATGTGCGACTTCATCATCGCCGCAGAAGATGCTCAATTTGGCCAGCCAGAAATCAAACTCGGCATGTTGCCCGGCATCGGTGGGTCGCAGCGTCTCGCCAACGCTATCGGCAAGGCCCTGACCATGGACCTGGTACTGACCGGGCGAACAATCGACGTTCATGAAGCTAAAGCCGCCGGACTGGTCGCGCGAGTGGTGCCCGCCAACGAACTGCTGCAGACCGCACTCGAAGCGGCACACACCATCGCAGGCTACAACAGCCCCGCCGTACGCATGGCCAAAGAAGCCGTCAATGTCGCGTTCGAGACCAGCCTAACTGAGGGCATGCGCCATGAACGGCGTCTGTTCCAAGCCGCCTTTGCGACCGAAGGTCAGAAAGAGGGCATGCATGCGTTTATTGCCAAGCGCGCACCGGTTTTCCGGCACCGCTAGAAGCAAGATTATCCGCAGCGTTTAACGCTAACCCGCACTGCTACCAACCGGCGGCGGTGTACCACTCAATCAGGGCATAGCCATGGGTTTTCTTAGCCTAGAGGGTTTGCTGTCCCTGATGATCCCGAATTTAGGAGCTGATATGTCTATTCAAGTGATTCTCCCGCGCATCATGCAGGTCGGTGAAGGCGCCAGTCAGGATGTTCCCAATGTGTTGGCCAGCCTCGGCTGTCAACGGCCGTTAATTATCACCGATAAGATGATGGTAGAACTGGGCTACGCCGGTCGTGTCCAGCAGTGCCTGGCCGACCAGCAGATCTCTGCCGACGTGTTCGACGACACCATGCCCGAGCCGACCGTCAGCTCGATTCAAGCTGGCGTCGAAGCCGCCCGCAGTGGCGATTATGACTGCATCATCGCCCTTGGCGGCGGCAGCCCGATCGACAGCGCTAAGGCGATCGCGATTCTGGCCAAGCACGGTGGCAAGATGCAGGATTACAAATTCCCGCGGATGGTGATTGAGGCAGGTTTGCCGATCATCGCCATTCCGACCACGGCGGGTACCGGTTCAGAAGTTACCCGTTTCACCATCATCACCGATGAAAAGAGCGACGAGAAGATGCTCTGTGTCGGCATCGGCTTTATGCCGGTGGCGGCGCTTATCGACTTCAGCCTGACCCTGAGCCTGCCACCACGGATTACCGCCGACACTGGCATCGATGCACTGACCCACGCCATCGAATCCTACGTCAGCCAAAAGGCCAACCCTTATAGTGATAGCCAGGCGTTGTCGGCCATGCGCCTGATCGGTCCCAACCTGCGCCGGGCCTACCACGACGGTTCCGATAAAGAGGCCCGCGAGGCGATGATGCTGGGCTCCACCCTGGCTGGCATAGCGTTTTCCAACGCCTCGGTGGCTCTGGTTCACGGCATGAGCCGCCCCATCGGCGCGGCCTTCCACGTCCCCCACGGGCTCTCCAACGCCATGCTGCTGCCCAGCGTCACCGAGTTTTCGATTCCCGCCGCCCCCGAGCGTTACGCCGATTGTGCCCGGGCCATGGGGGTCGCCAGCGAACAGGACAGCGCTGAGCAGGCCAACCAGAAACTGCTGGAGGAGCTGGTCGCGATCAACGATGAGTTGCAAGTGCCCACCCCGGCGCAGTTTGGCATCGAGCGTCAGGCGTTCTTTGACCTGCTATCGACCATGGCCGAGCAGGCCCTGGCTTCAGGATCACCCAACAACAACCCCCGGGTGCCCAGTGCAGAGGAGGTTATGGAGATCTACAAACAGCTTTGGTAGCCCTAGTTTAGAAACACGGCTTTTCTAATTCGGCTCTTGTAACTCAGCCCTTGTAACTCAGCCCTTGTAACTGAAGAACGAAAATCTAACCCTGTCCCTATTTACTACTGAGGGTGGCCGTACTGCTACCCGATTTACCGTTGAGGAAACTGATATGAACACTGTAGGACATCTGATTAACGGCCAGCTCGTCGTCGAAGGAACTCGCAGCCAGGACGTCTTTAATCCCGCCACCGGGGAGGCCAGCAAGCAGGTCGACCTGGCCTCCAAAGCCACCGTCGAGCAGGCCATTGCCGCCGCGCAGGCGGCTTACCCCGCATGGCGCAACACCCCACCCATCAAGCGGGCGCGGGTGATGTTCAAATTCAAGGAACTGCTAGAGAAGAACGCCGATAAGATTTGCCAGATGATCGGTGAAGAGCACGGCAAGATCGGCCACGATGCCGCGGGTGAATTGCAGCGCGGTATCGAGAACGTCGAGTACGCTTGTGGTGCTCCCGAGCTGCTTAAGGGTGAGCACAGCAAGAACGTCGGACCCAGTATCGATTCCTGGAGCGAGTTCCAGCCGCTGGGCGTGGTTGCCGGCATCACCCCGTTCAACTTCCCGGCGATGGTACCGCTGTGGATGTATCCGATGGCGATCGTCTGCGGCAACTGTTTCATACTGAAGCCTTCCGAGCGTGATCCCAGCTCAACCCTGTTTATCGCTCAACTGTTGCAGGAAGCGGGCCTTCCCGACGGTGTCATGACCGTGATCAACGGTGATAAAGAGGCTGTCGATACGCTGCTACACGACAAGCGGATTCAGGCGGTCAGCTTTGTCGGTTCGACTCCCATTGCTGAGTACATCTACAGCACCGCTAACGCCAATGGTAAGCGTTGCCAGGCACTGGGTGGTGCGAAGAACCACGCTATCGTCATGCCCGATGCCGATATGGACAATGCCGTTAACCAGCTGCTCGGTGCCGCCTTCGGGTCATCCGGTGAACGTTGCATGGCACTGTCGGTGGCGGTCGCTGTCGGTGATGCCGCCGGTGACGCACTGGTCGCCAAGATGCAGCAAGCGATGACGAAACTGAAGGTCGGTGTCCATACCGATAACAGCAACGACTTCGGGCCGGTGATCACTAAGCAGCACCAGGATAAAGTGGTGGGCTACATCAATAGCGCCGAAGAACAGGGTGCTGTGGTCGTAGTCGACGGCCGCAATCCTGACGTTGCGGGCTATGAAAGCGGCTTCTTCGTCGGCGGCACTTTGATCGACAACGTGACTCCCGAGATGGTGAGCTACAAGGAAGAGATTTTCGGCCCGGTGCTGCAAGTGGTCCGAGTTGACACAATGCAGGAAGCGATGGACCTGATCGATGCCCACGAATACGGTAACGGTACCTGTATCTTTACCCGTGATGGCGAGGCCGCCCGGTACTTCTCCGACCATATCCAGGTAGGCATGGTCGGGATCAACGTGCCATTGCCGGTGCCCGTGGCCTACCACAGCTTCGGCGGTTGGAAGCGATCCTTGTTCGGTGACCTGCATGCCTACGGTCCTGATGCAGTGCGTTTCTACACCAAACGTAAAACCGTCACCCAGCGCTGGCCTTCAGCAGGCGTCCGCGAAGGTGTCGAGTTCTCCATGCCCACCATGAAGTAGCCCGACGTCGGATCGTCATAGCTCCCAACCTTGGCTAGCCCTCTTGATAGAGAGGGCTAGCCTTTATGGTTTTTTGTGATTCATAGTTTGCCTATAATAGGCACAAATTTTGAGTGGCAGGGCATGTAATGACAGATCAGCGGAGACAAAAAACCTCCTCCATCACCCGGGTACTCGAGATCATCGAGTCAGTTTCTCGCGCCGAACGCCCTTTAAGCCCGGCCGATCTAGCCCTGCAGTTAGGTATTCCCAAACCCAGCGTGCACCGCATACTGCAGCAGCTCGAGGCTGAAGGTTACCTGCAAACGAATATGCGTGGTTTGCTGGTGCCTGCCGACCGGCTACATAGCGTCGCTCTTGGAGTGCTCTACACCAGCCGCTTTAAGGCCCTACGCCAAGCAATTCTGAAAAACCTGGCAGCTAAGGTTGGCGAGACCTGCGGAATTTCCATCCCTGACGGCACAGAGATGATCTATTACGACAGGATCCAGACCAACTGGCCGTTACAGGTGCACCTGCCAATCGGCAGCCACACGCCGGTATGGTGTACCTCCAGCGGAAAGCTGTATCTTAGTAGCCTGCCGGAGGATCGTCGCCAGCGCATCATTCACAACCTACCCTTGGAAAAACTGGCCCGCAACACCCTCGCCACCCCGGAGGATCTGGAGTCGGCGTTGTTGGAAACCGCCAGTAATGATCGCGGCATCGACAACGAAGAGTTTGTCGATGGTATGGTCGCCTTCTCAGTCCCTATCAGGGATAAAAACGGACGACTATTTGCCTGCCTGTTCACCCATGCTCCAATTCTGAGGAAGAGCTTGGATGAACTGCTGGAGTTTGAGCCCCTCCTACGTCAAGCCGCTTTGGAGCTGGGTGAACTCATTGGTGATAACCAGTCGAGTTAAAATTCGCGTCAGTTGAAAAGAGTTCGTAGGGCGATATTTAAGGCGTTATCGAAGCTCTAGAAAACTAGGGGCCTACCACTGCAGATAACAAAGTGTAACAGGCAGCCTATTGCGCAATTACGTCTGGGTTATAGAAAAAGACCAAGATATCTCGAACGGGTCAAGTACCTCTAAAATTTCCGGTTTGGGCGCATAAGCAGACACAACTACTAGAATTGGATGCCCATATAGAGGGGAGGCCACACTATGATTCAACAACATAAACGATGTGACCTGATGACCTTCTGTTGGCTGCCATTCCTGTTACAGCGTTCAAAGACGACCCTCTCGGCCCTTATGTGAAGGCTAAGCAGATTTTCATGAGCCTCTGCTTGATCTATGGCTTGGTTCGACACTGCAAAGCCATTCCTGCCATGGTTAACTCAGAGATTGCCGGTATCAAAGTCGTAAATAACCTTGAGGATATCAGGGCAACTGAGAATCCCCACTAGACGTTTATTCTCCATGACCAGCAATGTACGGTGCCTGTTATTTTGTGTCATTGACTCGGCGACATCAACGATATCATCGTTGGGTCCGATGCAGTTCACCTCTTCTGTGGGTCGCAAATAGTCCCGGACCATACCGCCGACTTCCTCATAGTAACTGCCGTGTAGTATCCGCTTCAGACAGTCCCACTCCGACAAGGTACCGACAAGTTGACCATCCTTGTCCAAAACCGGTGCGCCAGAGATATGGCGTTTCAGCATGATGTCGATCGCCTTGAACAGCTCGGTATCTGGCGTGAAAGTGACCAGATTGGTATTCATATAATCTCTAACTTTGACGGATTTCATGGTGTCACCCTCTGCTTGTTTCAGAGTAATATTGCGATACATACCACCCTGATAAGTATCTCTATCGTTCCCGGCTGTCCTTGTACCCAGTGAGCAGCCAAGCTACGCGATCAATATCACGACCGCGTTTGCTATAACAATAGAGTAGGTTCTGAAATCCCATACACCAACAATGGATAAGTAAAAAAACAAGCCGTTAGTCAACTGACTATTTTGTTTTCATAACTACACTTCATCAACACGTGCCGACGTCATGACCAACTCAAGCTGTATCCGAGGGTCGCCTGGGGAGATGACTTTGAGCGAACTAAACCACTATCTGGATCAGACCGGGCCGCTCGCAGCCTACTTTTTCATCGTGCTGGGATTGGTACTGCTGATTTTGGCTATCTCTCACCTACTCGGTGAGCGCCACCAAGAACCCGCCACCGGTGAACCGTTCGAGTCCGGAGTGGTCCATATCGGCGATACTCAATTTCGCTTCTCCGCCCCTTATTTCCTGATCGCCATCCTATTTGTAATTTTCGATTTGGAAGCCGCTTTCATCTACGTTTGGGCGGTGACGCTGCACGAGAACGGCTGGGCGGGCTATCTCGAGATACTGATTTTCATCACCATCCTCGGCGTTGCCCTACTCTACCTGTGGAAGGTTGGTGCTCTCGAATGGGGGCCACGAGGAAAAGCGCCGCAACGAACACCACCCCAGCAGGGTCACAGCGCGGTGCTGCAGGGAACTCCCCCACCCATCAGACCACCACAGCCCTGAGGAACAAATGCTATGGGATGGCAACTCGAACCCGTTGATAGCCCTCTAATCGCTTCCAGCGCCGGATCACTGGAGCAGCAAGCGCAAGGCAATGTCGCATTCTCGCGGCTGGAAGACTTGGTGGCCTGGGGCCGAGCCCACTCGATCTGGCCGTTTAATTTCGGCCTATCGTGCTGCTACGTTGAAATGGCCACCGCCTTCACCAGTCGCCACGACATCGCCCGCTTCGGCTCCGAGGTGATTCGTGGAACCCCACGCGAAGCCGATCTGATAGTCATCTCCGGCACCGTATTCCGCAAGATGGCACCGGTGGTTCAACGCCTCTACGAGCAGTTAATGGAACCTCGTTGGGTGATCGCCATGGGCGCCTGCGCCAACTCCGGCGGCATGTACGACATCTACAGCGTGGTGCAGGGGGTGGATAAGTTCCTGCCGGTCGACGTCTACGTCCCCGGTTGCCCGCCACGCCCCGAAGCGCTGTTGCAGGGGTTGTTACTGCTACAGCAATCGATCGGCCAGGAGCGCAGGCCATTGAGTTGGGTAGCTGGCCCTCAGGGCGTTTACAAGATGGATAAAAAGTCCCAACGCGACCTGCACCAAGCCGAGCGTAAGGCGGCCACCACCCTTCGCCCACCTAACAGCGTCTAGGAGCAGACATGGAAGCAGCTCAAGCAGAACTGTCTTTGGATCAGCAGATCGGCCGCCGCTTTGGCGACGCGCTGTTGGCCAACCAGTCCTGCTGTGACGCGATAACCACCCTTTGGATCGACCGCAAAAGCCTGCTAGAGCTATTGCGCTACCTCAAGCTAGAACTCGATGGTCCGTTTCTATGCCTCTACGACCTGACCGCCATCGACGAACGCCAGCGTGCCAACCGCCAGCAGCAACCCGAAGCCGATTTCACCCTGGTCTACCACCTGCTCTCGTACGATCGTAACGACGACCTGCGCATCAAGGTTCCGTTATCTAGCATCGACGCAGTGTTGCCCTCGATCACCCCGCTCTGGCCCGCCGCGGATTGGTACGAACGCGAGGTGTGGGATATGTTCGGGGTCCGTTTCGACGGTCACCCAGGACTGCGACGCATACTGACCCCGCCCACTTGGCAGGGACACCCGCTGCGCAAAGAACACCCGGCCCGCGCCACCGAGATGGAACCGTACAGCCTGCCCGAGGAGCGTCAGGAGAAGGAGCAGGAAGCGCTGCGTTTCAACCCCGAAGCCTGGGGAATGAAACGCCATAGCGACACTAGCGATTTCATGTTTCTTAACCTTGGTCCCAACCATCCTAGTGTCCACGGTGTGTTCCGCATCATCCTCCAACTCGACGGTGAGGAGATCATCGACGCGGTGCCCGAGATCGGCTACCACCATCGCGGTGCCGAGAAGATGGGCGAGCGCCAATCCTGGCACAGCTATATCCCCTACACCGACCGGGTCGACTATCTCGGTGGGGTGATGAACAACCTCCCCTACGTGCTAGCGGTGGAGAAACTGGCCGGCATCCAGGTACCCGAGCGGGTCAAATGCATCCGGGTGATGGTATCCGAGATGTTCCGTATCGCCAGCCACCTGGTATTTTACGGCACCTTCGCCCAGGACATCGGCCAGTTATCGCCGATCTTCTACATGTTTATCGATCGCGAAAAGCTGTTCGGCATTATCGAGGCATTCACGGGTGCACGAATGCATCCGAGCTGGTTCCGCATCGGCGGCGTCGCCCAGGACCTGCCGCTGGGCTGGGACAAGATGGTACGCGAGTTCATCGACTATATGCCCGCCCGGCTCGATCAGTACGAAACCATGGTGATGGACAACAGTCTGATCAAACGCCGTAGCCAGGGGATCGGCAGCTACAGCAGCGCCGAGGCGATCGAGTGGGGCGTGACCGGCCCCGGTCTGCGTGCCACCGGGCTCAATTGGGACTGGCGCAAACACCGCCCCTACTCCGGATATGAAAATTTCGACTTTGACGTCTGCACCGCCAACAGTGGCGACTGCTACGGCCGCTGCCGCGTACGGGTCGATGAGATCCGCCAGAGCCTGCGCATCATACGCCAATGCCTCGACCACATGCCCGAGGGGCCTTACAAAGCCGATCATCCGCTCACCACCCCTCCACCCAAAGAACGAACTCTGGAGGATATCGACACCCTGATCGACCATTTTCTCGGTGTCAGCTGGGGACCGGTAATACCGGCCGGTGAGGCCTGTGTTGGGGTCGAGGCAACCAAAGGCAATAACAGTTACTACCTGGTCAGTGACGGCAGTACCACCTCTTACCGAACTCGGATTCGCACCCCCTCGTTCCCGCACTTGCAGATGATTCCGTTGATCAGTCGAGGCCTGATGGTGTCCGACCTGATTGCGATCATCGCCAGTATCGATTTTGTTATGGCCGACGTGGATCGCTGAGGAAAGCACATGAGCCTGGAACCCGAACTCAGCAGCATCGAACGACAGCAGATAGACGCCGAATGCGGCCACTATCCGCAACGAAGAGCGGCTGCCATCGAGGGTTTAAAGATTGTTCAGCAGCATCGCGGCTGGGTCTCAGACGGCACCCTCAAGGCGCTAGCACGTTACCTGGAGATGCCCGAAGGTGAGTTGGACGGTGTGGCCACCTTCTACAACCTGATCTTCCGTCAACCGGTCGGCAGTCACGTCATCATGCTTTGCGATAGCGTCTGCTGCTGGATCAAAGGCTCGGATAAACTCAACCAATACCTCTGCGACAAACTCGATATCCAGCCAGGTCAAACCACCCCCGACGGCCGCGTCACCCTGCTACCAATCGTCTGTCTGGGCGACTGCGACCGCGCTCCTACACTGATGGTCGACGGGCAACAGCACGGCAACCTAACCCCGGATAGGCTCGACCAGATCTTGGCCGGGCTGGATTCAGGCAAAGATACGGGAGGCGCAGGCGATGGCTAACTCGACCGATGCCATGCTGCAACAACCGCTGACGGCGCTGATCAAACCCGACCGTAGCCCACTGAGCCTGAAAGAGTATCGCCAGGGCGGTGGTTATCGCGGGCTCGAGCAGGCACTGAAACGGCTCACCCCGGAGGAAGTACTGCAACAGGTCACCGACTCCAACCTGCGCGGCCGCGGCGGCGCCGGTTTTTCCACCGGACTGAAGTGGAGTTTTATGCCGCGCGACTCAAGCGCCCCAACACCGCGCTACCTGGTCTGCAACGCCGACGAGATGGAACCGGGCACCTTCAAGGATCGGTTGTTGATGGAAGCCAACCCGCACCAGCTACTCGAAGGGATGGCGATCAGTGCCTACGCGCTGGGAGCCGAAATCGGCTATATCTTCCTACGGGCCGAATACGGTCGTGCCGCCGCTCACCTGCAACGCGCGCTGCAAGAAGCGCTCGACGCCGGCTGCCTGGGCAACAACATGCTCGGTAGCGACTACAGTCTGACGATCCATCTGCACACCAGCGCCGGTCGCTATATCTGCGGTGAAGAAACCGCATTGATCAACTCGCTAGAGGGTAAACGCGCCACCCCGCGGGCCAAGCCACCGTTCCCCCAAGTCTGCGGCCTGTTCGGTCAACCCACCGTGGTCAACAACTGCGAAACCCTGTGCAATATCCCCCATATCCTGACCAACGGGGCTGACTGGTATCTGAGCCTAGGGCGCGGCCACGACAGCGGTACCAAGATCTTCGGCGCCGCCGGTAACGTCCGCCAACCCGGGCTGTGGGAACGCCCGATGGGTACCCCGATCAGGGAAATTTTCGAAGACTGTGCTGGCGGCATGGCCGAGGGCTACCGCATGCGCGGCTTCCTACCCGGTGGCGCCTCGACCGATTTCCTGCTGCCCGAACACCTCGACCTGGCGATGGACTACGACGTTATCGGCAAGGCTGGCAGCCGCATGGGTACCGCCTCGTTGATCGTACTCGACGATCAGACCTGCCCGGTGGCGATGGTGCGCAACCTGACCCATTTCTTCGCGCAGGAGTCCTGTGGCTGGTGTACCCCCTGCCGCGATGGTCTGCCGTGGGCCGAGCAGTTATTGAATGAAATCGAAGCCGGTCGCGGGCGGATGGAGGATCTCGACACGCTGGCTTGGCAATGTCGTTTTATGGGGCCAGGCAACACCTTTTGCGCGTTAGCCCCCGGGGCTGCAGAACCGATCCAGAGCGCGCTGAAATATTTCCGTGACGATTTCGAACGCCATATCACCGATAAGGGCTGCCCCTGGCACTGATTGGCTAAGCTCAATGAGTACCGATAAAAATCAAACCGGCGGAGCGACAACCGGACATAACAACCGCCTAGTAGGAACCATGATGGCAACGATCAAGATTGACGGACAGGACTACGATGTCGAGGAGGGGCAAAACCTGCTCCAAGCCTGCCTCGGCCTTGGCCTAGATCTGCCCTACTTTTGCTGGCACCCGGCACTGGGATCGGTCGGTGCGTGCCGTCAATGCGCCTTGCTGCAATACCAAAACGCCGACGACAGCCGTGGTCGGCTAGTGATGGGCTGCATGACACCGGTGGCCGACGGCCAAATTTTGTCGATCAAGGCCGACAACGCGGTGACGTTCCGGGCGGGAGTTATCGAAACGTTGATGACCAACCACCCCCACGACTGCCCGGTGTGCGAAGAGGGTGGCGAGTGTCACCTGCAGGATATGACGGTGATGAGCGGACACCACCAGCGCCGTTTTCGTGGTCCCAAACGTACCTTCACCAACCAGGACCTAGGGCCTTGTATCGGTCACGAGATGAACCGCTGCATCACCTGCTACCGCTGCCTGCGTTTCTACCGCGACTATGCCGGTGGCAACGACTTGCACGCCTACGGTTCACGTAATCGGATCTACTTCGGCCGTTTCGAGGATGGCACTCTGGAAAGCGTATTTAGCGGCAACCTGGTCGAGGTATGCCCCACCGGGGTGTTCACCGACAAAACCCTGGCCGCCCATTACAGCCGCAAATGGGATCTACAGTGTGCACCGTCGGTCTGCGTCCACTGCAGTTTGGGTTGCAACACCAGCCCAGGGGAGCGTTACGGGGTACTAAAACGGATTCAGAACCGTTACCACCCGCAGATCAACGGCTACTTCCTGTGCGATCGCGGCCGCTTCGGTTACGACTTCGTCAATCACCCAGAGCGAATTCGCCACGCGTCCCAACGCCAGGGTGGTGAGTTCAAGCCGATCGATGCCGAGGCTGCGGTTAACGCGCTCAAACAGTTTGTTGATCCAAACAAAAGCCGACCGATCGGTATCGGTTCACCCCGCGCCACGCTAGAAAGCAACTGGGCCTTGCAGCAACTGGTGGGGCCGGATCACTTTTTCTCCGGTCTTGCTAGAGCCGACGAGACCCTACAGCAAGCGATGCTGTCGTTGCTACTGAGCTGCACCAAGGCCACCACACTACAGCAAGTCGAACAGGCCGATGCGCTGCTGGTGATCGGCGAAGATTTGTTCAATAGCGCCCCACGATTGGGCCTGAGTGTACGCCAAGCAGTCCGCGCCGCAGGTCGTGCCAAAGCCGATGCGATCCGAGTACCGTTATGGCAAGACCAGGCGGTGCAGATCGCAGGCCAAGATATAGGCCACCCACTGTATATGCTTCACAGTCACCGCAGCGAACTCGATAACCTAGCCCGCGATAGCTATCACGCCAGCCCGTCACAGCAAGCCCGGCTCGGCTTGGCCATCGCCCATGCGATAGACCCACAGGCACCACCTGTGGCCGGACTGGCGCCGCAACAACAAGCGTTGGCCAATGAGATCGCCGCCAGCCTGATCAATGCCGATTACCCTCTGCTGGTCGCTGGAGCTTCGAGCCGCAGCCTCGAGTTGATTCATGCTTGTGGCCAGATCCATCAGGCACTCAATCGCCAGCGCGGCGATGCCAAGCAGGCAGGGCTGCAGCTGGTATTTCCCGAGAGCAACAGTCTTGGGCTTGCTTTACTCACTCGCCAGCAACACGAGAACAGCCTCGACGACGCCTTCGAGGTAGCCGCGATCAAACCAACCCGGGCGCTGATTCTGGAAAACGATCTCTACCGCCGAGCCCCCAAGCCAAAGGTGGCACGCTTTCTCGATCAGCTCGACGAGAGCGTGGTAATCGATCTACTTGCCAACCCCACCACCACTCAGGCTAACCTGCTGCTGCCCGCCACCAGTTTCGCCGAGAGTCACGGTACCCTGATCAACAACGAAGGCCGCGCTCAGACTCTGTTCCCGGTCTACTCTGCCCCGCGTGAACTGGCCATGAGCTGGCAATGGTTGCGGCGAGTAGCCAAGGCCGACAACCGGCTGACAAAGGTCAACGACGACGCCGAACTACTGACCGAGTTAGCAGCCAGCGATCCATTGCTAGCACCACTGCAGTCGCTGGCTTTGAATCATCGACCCGCTTGGCGGAGTCCTCGGATGCCGCACCGCTACAGCGGTCGCACCGCTCTACAGGCCCAACTCAACGTTCACGAGCCGCAACAACCCAGCGACTCCGATTCGGCTTTGAGCTACACCATGGAAGGCGTACCGGTCTATCGCCGGGTAACCAGCCAAGACGCCAACCTGCCACCCCTGCCGTTCGCCTGGTACCCCGGCTGGAACTCTAACCAAGCGTTGCACAAGTTTGACCAACAGCGTCGCGGTCAGCTGGGACGTGAGGTTGCCGAGGCTAGGCTTATACCTAGCGCGAAGCCATCGGTTCGCAACGACTATGCCCCTGATACCGCCAGCACCGATGCTACTGACACATCCACAGACACATATACAGACACCACCTCGCAGCCATCGCTACTGATCGTGCCCCAACCCCTCGCATTCGGCTCCGAAGAGCTGAGTAGCATGGCAGATGCGATCAACGCTCGTAGCGAAGTGGCCTGCCTGTGGCTGCACCCCGATGACGCCCAACGCCAGGGCATTAGCGATGGCGACCGGGTTGCCATCGTACTCGACCAGCAAGACGTCACCTTGCAAGCGCTACTCGACAGCGGTCAAGCACCTGGGACCGCACGGGTGGCCGATGGCATGCCGCCGCTGTGCGGTTGCATCCTGCCGCAGCGTAGCGACGTCACCCGCATCAGCGCCAATCCACTGATCACCAGCGACCGGAACCAACAACAGGAGCAGCGATATGACTGAGTCCCTGCTAACTCTCGCCAACATAGTCCTGATTATCTCGGTGCTTCTGGGTCTGGCGGCGCTGCTGATCTGGGTCGAACGGCGGTTGCTGGGGATCTGGCAAGATCGGCTCGGACCCAACCGCATCGGTCCGCTAGGCGTGCTGCAAGTGGTAGCCGACATGATCAAGCTCTTCTTCAAGGAGGACTGGATCCCCCCCTTTGCCGACAAGGCGGTGTTTGTGTTCGCCCCCTGCGTAGTGGTGATCTGCATGCTGATGGCTTTCGCCGTGGTGCCGTTTGCTCCAGGCATGGGCGTGGCCGATCTCAATATTGGACTGCTGTTCTTCCTCGCCATGAGCGCCCTAGCGGCCTACAGCACCATCCTCGCGGGATGGTCGTCCAACAACAAGTATGCGCTACTGGGCGGCATGCGTTCGGCCGCGCAGATGATCAGTTACGACGTCTTTATGGGTCTCTCTTTGATGGGCGTGGTAATGCTGAGCGGCAGTTTCGATCTGCGCCAAATCGTCGAGTCGCAAGCCGGATTATGGAACATCGTGCCGCAGTTCATCGGCTTCGTCATTTTTCTGATCGCGGGATTGGCCGAGAGTCACCGGCTACCGTTCGACCTACCCGAGGCCGAGCACGAGATCATCGCTGGTTTTCACACCGAGTACTCGGGGATGAAGTTCGGACTATTCTTCGTCGGTGAATACCTCGGGGTTCTACTGATTTCGGCCCTCACAACCATCCTGTTTTTAGGTGGCTGGCTGGGGCCGCTACTGCCACCGATAGTCTGGTTCTGCCTCAAGACCGCGCTGGTGGTAGCACTGATTATTTTGATACGAGCCGGACTACCCCGACCGCGATTCGACCAACTGATGGAGTTTGGCTGGAAATTGATGCTGCCATTAGCACTGCTCAATCTACTACTGACAGGCGCGTTGACGCTGCTCTGGGCAGGTTGATCGGATGAATGCGATGGCAAGACGACCACATCGAGACACGTACTAATGGAGGGCCTACGATGCTAAGTCAGCTCCGCACCTTATGGGAGGTGCTCAAACACACCACCACCGAGACCGACACTGTCGAATACCCGGAGCAGCAACCGTATCTTGCACCGCGCTACCGGGGCCGCATCGTATTGACCCGCGACCCCGATGGAGAAGAGCGCTGCGTCGCTTGTAATCTGTGCGCCGTTGCCTGCCCGTCATCCTGCATTGCGCTACAGAAAACAGAAGACGAGCAGGGGCGCTGGCGAGCCGAGTTCTTCCGCATCAACTTCTCACGTTGCATCTTCTGCGGCCTGTGCGAGGAAGCCTGCCCTACCAATGCGATCCAGTTAACCCCCGACTTCGAACTGGGCGAATACGATCGTCAAAACCTGGTTTACGAAAAAGAGCACCTACTGATCAGTGGCACTGGCAAATACCACGACTACAACTTCTACCGCCGGGCGGGTAAAGATGTCGGGGTTAAAGCCAAGGGCCAAGGCGAGACCGAGCAAGCCCCCATCGACCGCAGGAGTTTGCTGCCATGAGTATCGAACTCGGCGAATACGATCGTCAAAACCTGGTCTACGAAAAAGAGCACCTACTGCTCAGTGGCACCGGCACTCACCCCCACGTCAATCACGACTACAAGGTCTACCGCCGGGCGGGCAAAGATGTCGGGGTTAAAGCCAAGGGCCAAGGCGAGTCCGAGCAAGCCCCCATCGACCGTAGGAGTTTGCTGCCATGAGTGTCGCATTGTTCTACTTAGCCGCCGCCATCACCCTGATCAGCGCACTGATGGTGATCACCCGCCACCACCCGGTTCATGCGTTGCTCTATCTGGTCGTCGCCCAGCTGGCCAGCGCGCTGATCTTCTTCCTGCTCGGCGCACCGTTCGCCGCCGCACTCGAAGTACTGGTCTATGCCGGTGCGGTAATGGTGATGTTCATCTTCGTGATCATGATGCTAAACCTCGGTGCCGCCACGCAGGAGCAGGAGCAACGTTGGCTGGGACCCTCCATGTGGCTCGGTCCCAGTGTGCTCGTCGCTGCGTTGTTGGCAGAGCTGCTGCTGGTGCTAAATAACAGTGGACTGGCAGCGCCGAGCTACGTCGGCCCCAAAGCGCTGGGAACAGCCCTCTTTGGTCCCTACATGTTGGCGGTAGAGCTGGCATCGATGCTGCTGCTAGCAGCACTCGTCGGTGCCTATCATCTTAGCCGGCCCTATCTGCAACGCGGCGCCGTCGCAGCTCAGCCTCCGCAAACCAATACGACAAAACACTCTGCACCGCCCCATAATCAGCCCCATACTTCGACCCAAACGGCCACCACCGAGGAGGCCCCGGTATGAACGCCCCAATGCTCGATCACGCCCTGCTGTTGGCGGGCATGTTGTTTTGTATCGGCCTGATCGGGGTTCTGGTGCGACGCAATCTGTTGTTTATGCTGCTGAGCCTGGAGATCATGCTCAACGCCGCCGCGCTGGCATTTGTAGTCGCCGGTGCCGCTTGGCAACAAGCCGACGGTCAGATCATGTTTATCCTGGTGCTCAGCCTGGCCGGTGCCGAAGTCGCACTGGGGCTAGGGCTGGTGATTCAGCTGCAACGCCGCTGCGGTAGCCTCGATCTCGATCAACTCAACCGACTGCGAGGTTAAGATGCTTAATTTACTTTGGCTGATCCCGGCACTGCGTCAACCTCAAGTCCGATCAACTCAACCGACTCTTATTCCGAATCTGAGGCTAAGATGCTAAACCTGCTCTGGCTGATCCCGACGTTGCCACTGCTCAGCAGTCTGGTACTGATGCTGGGTGCAGGACGGCTCAGTAAAAACTCAATCGTGATCTGCGGTGTCGGTTCGGTGGGGTTGGCGGCACTGATCGCTTTGAGCATTGCGGCGGGGTTCAACGCCGATGACAGTTACCGCCAACTGCTCTGGCACTGGTTCTCGGTAGGAACACTCAGTGCCGACTTTGCGCTGTACCTAGACGGTCTGTCGCTGGTGATGCTAATGGTGGTCACCGGTATCGGTTTTCTGATCCACCTGTACGCGGCAGGCTATATGTACGACGACCCCGACTACGCTCGTTTCTTCGCCTGTATGAATCTGTTCCTGGCGGCGATGTTGATCCTGACCCTGGCCGACAACCTGGTGTTGTTGTATCTGGGTTGGGAGGGTGTTGGGCTGTGCAGTTATCTGCTGATCGGCTTCTGGTACCAGGATCCGGCCAACGGTATGGCCGCGCGTAAGGCGTTTGTCATCACCCGAGTCGGCGATACCGCACTGGCGATCGGTCTGTTCCTGCTCTACCGCGAACTCGGTAGCCTGGATATCGGCACCCTGATGAGCGGCGCCAGCGAACGCTGGCCCGACGGCTCCAGCACCGCCACCATCGCAGCGCTGCTACTGTTAGGCGGAGCGGTAGGTAAATCTGCGCAACTGCCGCTGCAAAGCTGGCTACCCGATGCGATGGCTGGCCCCACCCCGGTCAGCGCGCTGATCCACGCGGCCACTATGGTGACCGCCGGGGTCTACCTGATCGCCCGCTGCCACGAGCTGTTCCTGCTGTCACCGTTGGCGATGACAACGGTCGCGGTGATCGGGCTGCTGACGCTGCTGTTATCGGGCTGCAGCGCACTGGTGCAGACCGATATCAAACGCATCCTGGCCTACTCCACCATCAGCCAGATCGGCTATATGTTTCTGGCGCTGGGGGTCGGTGCCTGGTCGGCAGCGATCTTCCATCTCGTCACCCACGCCTTCTTCAAGGCGCTGCTGTTCCTCTCGGCCGGTTCGGTAATCCTGGCGCTGCACCACAAACAGGATATCGGCGATATGGGGGGGCTGGGTCGGCGGATGCCGTTCGTGTTCGGCTGTTTCCTGATCGGCAGCGCCTGCTTGGCAGCATTACCGTTTACCTCGGGTTACTTCAGCAAGGAACCGATCCTGGCCCAGGCCTGGGAGCAAGCGCCACTGCTCTGGTTCGGCGGTGCGCTGGGAGCACTGATCACCGCGCTTTACAGTTTCCGGTTGATCTTCGTGGTGTTCTTCGGCGAACTGCGAACCGAACCCCATCCGGTGCAACGTCCTGGCCTGGTAGCGCTGAAGATGCCGATCGCGCTGTCGCTACTGGCGCTGCTAGCGCTGTTTGGCGGCACATTGGAGCTACCGCTGGAAACCGTACTGCCCGGTGTCGAGATCCACCCACCGCTATTAATTGAAGCGATCAATACCCTGATTCCCATTTTGGGGGTACTGGCCTGCTACAGCCTCTACCGGCTCAACCCCGAGTTGCTGACCCGCCTGAAACAGCTACCCGGCACATCGGCGTTGCGACAGTTTTGGCGCGATGGCTGGGGCTTCGACCGACTGTACGATCGCTGTCTACGCCAACCCATTTTGTGGCTGGCCCGGGTTAACCGTAATGACATCGCCGATCAACTCAGCCAAGGCGTCGCCGTCTGCAGCCGCTTCAGCCACCAGTTGTTAGTCGAGGTGCAGAGTGGCCAGATCCGCTGGTACGCCAGCATCATGGCCTGCGGCGTCGTGTTGTTGATCGGCCTAGGGGTACTGATATGACCGAAAACTCGCCGTATCTTGCTGGTCACCGGAGCGCGCCATGCTAACCCTGCTGATCGTCCTATTGCTACTCGGCGCAGCCCTCGCCTGGCTGGCAGAGCGGCAATCAACCAAGGCACCACGGCTGGTGGCACTGGCGACTCTGGGCATCACCCTGCTATTTCTACTGCCGCTGCTATTCAACACTGCCAACGGGGTCCTGATCGCGGTTCAGGGCGATAGCTGGTTACTGCTCGAACGTCACGCCTGGATTCCTCGATTTGGCATCAGCTGGCTGCTGGCGATGGATGGCATGAGCTTGCTATTGGTACTGTTAACGTTGGTACTGGGGCTGATCGCTATCGCTTCCTCCTGGACCGAGATTCGTGAGCGGCAGGGATTTTTCTACTTTAACTTACTCGCCTGTCTAGCTGGGGTGGTTGGAGTCTTTACCGCCCTCGACCTGTTTCTGTTCTTCGTATTCTGGGAGGTGATGCTGATCCCGGTCTATTTCCTGATCGGCATCTGGGGCCACGAAGATCGCCACTATGCGGCGCTGAAATTTGTTATCTTCACCCAGGTCAGCAGCCTACTGATGTTGATCGCCATCGTTGGACTGGCGCTGTTGCATCACCAGCACACCGGCAGTTACAGCTTTGACTACTTCGACCTACTCGGAAGTGGTAACCGCTCCCCCTATGGTTTCTGGCTGATGCTGGGATTATTCATCGCCTTCGTGGTCAAGCTACCCGCCTTCCCGCTGCACACCTGGCTCCCCGACGCTCACACCCAAGCACCTACTGCAGGCTCGGTGATTCTGGCGGGAGTGCTGCTCAAGACCGGCGCTTACGGCCTGATCCGTTTCCTGATCCCGCTGTTTCCCGACAGTCTAGACAGCTTTGCCCCGGTGGGCATGACGATCGGCGTAATTGGTATCTTCTACGGTGCACTACTGGCCTTCGCCCAGACCGACCTAAAGCGGCTGATAGCCTACAGCAGCATCAGTCATATGGGGTTTATCCTGCTCGGAGTCTACGCCTGGAACGCTGTGGCGCTGCAAGGCGCGGTGATGCAGATGCTGACCCACGGCTTCAGTGCGGCTGCGCTGTTTATGCTGGCCGGAGCGGTACAACAAAGAATTCATAGTCGTGACATGCGCCAAATGGGCGGACTCTGGTCGCAGGCCCCTAGGATGGCCGCTATCGCCCTGTTTTTCGCCATGGCCTCACTGGGAATTCCCGGATTGGGCAACTTTATCGCCGAGTTCATGGTGCTGATCGGAAGCTTCCAAACCAATGTTCCTGCCACCGTACTGGCCACGATGGGACTGGTTGGCGCGGCCGTCTACTCGTTGATCATGATCCAGCGGGTGTTTCACGGCCAACAACAAACCACACACAGCCTGGCTGATTTTGACCGCCGCGAGCTGGCAACCATGACGCTGATGATGCTAGCCCTGTTGATGCTGGGACTCTACCCGCAACCAACGCTGAATCTGCTCCAGCCCGTTATGGAACAACTGCAACTGTTGGCCCAACACTCCACCCACCAGCTAGCCGGAGTGATGCGATGAACAGCACGGAACTCGGTACTCACAACCTGACAGCCGCGCCGATCGGCGCCGACGGCCTGTTCAGTCTGATACCGCTGTTGTTGATCAGTGCACTGGTAGTACTTCAACTGCTGCAGATCAGTTTCCGCCGCGACGCTGATCTGTGTTACCGGCTTACTCTTTACGGCCTGATCGCGGCGCTCGGCAGCCTGTTTGCACTGTTTGATCACCTGCCGCAGCAAGCCACGCCACTGTTACTGATCGATCACTACGCGCTGTTTTTTATGGGGCTGATATTAGCCTGCGGGATCCTGCTACTGCCGCTGTGCCACGGTTACTGGCGCCACCGTCAGCTACAGCTCGACGAATTCTACCTGCTCTTCACTCTCAGCATTCTGGGGGCACTGGTGCTGGTCTGCAGCCAACACTTTGCCAGCTTTGTGCTGGGGCTGGAGCTAATGTCGCTATCGCTGGTGGCGATGATCGGTTACCCGTTCACCGCCCGCTACGACTACCCGCTGGAAGCCGCGATCAAATACCTGCTGTTGTCTGGTGTCGCATCGGCCACGCTGCTGTTCGGGGTTGCCTTGATCTACGCCGACCTCGGCAGCCTCGGCTTCGCCTCCCTCAGCCAAACCCTAAACCACTCCTTGATCGATACATTGCTGCTACAAGAGCCACTTTTGGTGACCGGCATCATGCTGGTATTGGCTGGGATCGGATTTAAACTCTCGTTGGTGCCGTTCCACCTGTGGACCCCCGATGTCTACCAGGGTGCCCCGACACCCGTCACCGCATTGCTGGCCACCATCTCCAAGGCTGCGGTGGCCGCCCTGCTGCTGCGCTGGTACCTGGTCAGCAACGGCTATGCGGTGCCGCAACTGGTCTGGACCCTAACCCTGATCGCCGTTGCCTCGATGCTGGTGGGTAACTTGCTGGCGCTACTGCAACAGGATATCAAACGGCTAATGGCCTATTCCTCCATCGCCCATTTCGGCTACCTATTGGTCGCGTTGCTGGCGCTGAGCCACGCCGGTAGTCCAGACTTGGCGGTGGAGGCGGTCAGCTACTACCTGGTGGCCTATCTGATCTCCACCCTGGCGGTGTTTGCGGTGATCATGCAGCTCGGCTCTGAACCCAACCCCAGCGAACGCACTGACCTTGAACACTACCAGGGGCTATTCTGGCGCCGACCATTGCTGGCCCTGACCCTGACTCTGGGACTGTTATCGCTGGCAGGCATTCCGCTGACGGTAGGCTTTATCGGCAAGTTCTATATTTTCACCATCGCGGTGGAGCAGGATCTATGGATGCTGCTGATAACGGTGGTGATCGGCAGTGCTATCGGCCTGTTCTACTATCTACGATTGGTGCTGATGATGACATTTAGCGACTCGAGCGAGGTAGACAATGCCGACGCGAGCACCACCCTTCGCTGGCGTAGTGGCAGCACGCTGGCGTTGGTCAGTCTGGCGCTGCTGACGCTGCTATTAGGCACACTGCCGACCCCATTGATCGAACTGATTCGCAGCCTGGCGACCTCGATCGGCTAACCACACCGTTTTAGCAACCGCTCACTGCCATCCGCTCAGATGTCAGCCAGCCTGCGTATGTCATCCCGCGTCTGTCAGCGGCAACGATCCACCTCAGCCCACCAACTATAACTAACGATTAAAAGTAGTACAGGACCAACGATAGCCCCAGGAGCAACGCCACCCAAAGCACCATACTGCCGGTGGTCCAGCCTCGCGCCATCACCCCTTGCTGGCCATGATGGCGATCCAACATCTTCAGCGCATGTCTCGCTAGCCGCATCGACGCTTGCCGCAGCCGCTGATCCCAAGGCGTGACCGCGGTTCGAAGCTTGGCGGTTGCCGCCGGCAGTCCACGCCGATAACACCAGTCGACATCTAGATTGACCGACCGTAGTTCGGGCGGATAGATCCCGGACAATTTTAGCCAAGTGAACGCCAACGCCGAAAAGGCCAGCAGTTGCAGTTGCGCCAGCACGTGGCCGACAGTGTAGGGGCTGTAATCGAGCGCGTAAGGCAGCAGCGCGTAGAAGTCGCGCGGGAACCAGCCGATAGCGATACAGAGCACTGCCGCAATACTCATCGCGAGAAGCATATTGGCGGGAGGCTCATGGGCGCTGGCGACATATTTCGAATCCCGGCCGAAGAAGGCAAAGAACGGGATTTTGATTCCGGCATGGTGAAACACCCCCGCCGCGGCAAACAACAGCGCTAACCAGACCACCTCGTGCCCCTGCAGCAACGCGGCGCTCATCACCATCGATTTGCTGACAAAGCCGCTGAACAGCGGAAATGCCGAGATCGACGCCGCGCCGACCAGGCACAGCAGCATGGTCTTGGGCATCTTTTTGTACAGCCCACCCAGTTCCGAGCTGCGCATCTCGCCGGTCACATGCAACACCGCCCCCATACTCATCAGCAGCAACCCCTTATACAAAACATGAGCGCAGGCATGGGCGACCGTCCCATTGAGCGCCAACTCGGTGCCAATGCCGATACCGACCACCATAAAACCAAGCTGATTGATCAGGCTGTAGGCCAGCACCCGCCGCAAATCATTCTCGATCACCGCGTAGAAGATCGGGAAACAGGCCATCACCGCGCCGATGTAGATCAGCAGTTCGGTACCCGCAAACCCCCGGACCAGCGCATAGATCGCCACCTTGGTAGTAAAGGCGCTCAGAAACACGGTGCCGGTGGGGGTTGCCTCGGGGTAAGCGTCGGTCAGCCAGCCGTGCAGCAGCGGAAAGGCGCTCTTGATGCCAAAGGCGATAAAAATAAGCCAGCCGCCGGGGGCATCCAGCCCGATATGATGAAAGGCCAGATCGTTGCCGTCCGCGCCGTAGAGGATGGCACCGATCAACAACAGAATCCCCGACCCTACCTGAAGCAACAGATAGCGCAACCCCGCACCCAGAGACCGCTCACTGCGGTGGGCGAACACCAACACCGCCGAGGTCAGCGCCAGTAGCTCCCAATAGACAAACAGCGTCAGCAGATCGCCAGCAAATACAGCGCCCACCGCGCTGCCAGCGTAAGCTAGCGCCGCCACATCCTGCAGCCGATCGCGCAGGTGCAACGCATAGATCACCCCGATCAATGCCGCCAGATGAAACAGGTAGCCGAACACCAGTGACAGCGTATCGATCCGCACCGGCTGCAGTTGATAACCCAACAGCTCGGTTTGACCCGCTAGACCCGGCTCAAGCTGATACAACCACAACGCCCCCAACACCGGGGCGGCCAGCATCACCAACGCTCGCAGTCGCCCGCTAGTTAGCGCCGCCAGCAGCGCACCGATAAACAGCGGCCAGACCGGCGACAGTTCAATCATCGGAACCCCTTTTATCTGTGGACGGGTCGCTGGTGTTACCGACTTCGTGATCATTGGAGTTGGGAGCGTCGCGATAATAGTCCTCACCGCGCATCACCAACTTACGCAGCTCCTTCGCTAGCAGCACCAACAACACACAGGCAACAAAACCGTACAGCGGGTAGAAGCCAAACACGCCCTCCCAAGGATGCTCGGCATGGCGGTGCAGTACCACGTCAAGGCCGAACAGGACAATGCACAGTGCGGTCAGCCCTCTCACCAGCCAACGGACATTAGCGGGGTTATCGAACAGGTGAGGCTTGTGTTGATGGTTGCTCATTGCAGCAGCCCTTCGGTCAATTGCAAGATCGCGTCAGCCTGGAAAAACAGCACAATACAACCGGTGGCGGTGATGCCGATCGCCAGCAGGCAGGCCCAAGGCGCTTCGTAGATTCCAGCTTTGATCGCTCCGGTATCAGTGCCCGTCTGATCGGCACCCTCGGTATCGACTGCCGCTTCGGCACGACCGAAAAAACCGCGCACCGGAACCACCAACAGATAAGCGATGTTGAGCAGCGAGCTGGCCAGCAGCACTAACGTCAACATCCGGGCACCGCTATCCAAAGTTGCCTGGATCAACAACCATTTACTCCAGGTTCCCCCCATCGGAGGCAGACCGATAATCGACAGCGAACCGACTGCAAACGCCAACATCGTCAACGGCATCCGCCGCCCCAGACCGTTGAGTTGGCTAACCTGGGTTTTGTGGGTCACCACCAGAATCGCCCCGGCGCAGAAAAACAGGGTGATCTTGGCGAATGCGTGCATGACGATATGGAGGCTGCCTCCTGTCACTCCGGCCGCCACCCCCAGCATCGCTCCCAGCAAGATATAACCGAGCTGACTGATGGTTGAATAGGCTAATCGAGCCTTGAGGTTGTCTTGGGTCAGCGCCACCAGAGATGCGCTGATGATAGTAAAGGCGGCCAAGTAGGCGAGCCAGTCGGCAGCAGCCAAAGTCGAAATACGCTCCAGACCAAACAGGTAGACGACCAGTTTCAGCACTGTAAAGACCCCCGCCTTCACCACTGCCACCGCGTGCAGCAGCGCCGACACCGGGGTCGGTGCCACCATCGCCGCAGGCAACCAACGGTGAAACGGCATCAGCGCCGCCTTGCCGGTGCCGAATACAAACAACAGCAGCAGCGTGCCCAATATCCAGCTCTCGGTTTGTGCCGGGTAGATGCCACCCCGGGTAAAATCCAACGTGCCGGTTAGCTGCCAGGTCCAGACCATCGCCAGCAACATAAAACCGATCGAGGTCCCCATCAGCAACCCCAGATAGAGCCGCCCGGCCCGCTTGGCCGCCGCCGTGCCGGAATGAGTCACTAACGGATAGGTGGCCAGTGTCAGTAACTCGTAAAACAGGAACAGGGTGAACATATTGGCCGCCAGCGCGATCCCCAGCGTCGCCGCAATCGAAACCGCAAAAGCGGCGTAGAAACGGGTCTGGTGCGATTCGCCGTGGCTACGCATGTAACCGATGGCGTAGACCGACGTGACCGGCCACAGGAAGCTGGCCACCAGCGCGAACAAAATTCCGAGTGGTTCGGGTGACAGTGCCAGCGTCAGACCCGGCAGCGGTTCTGCCAGCACCAGTTTCGGCGGCTGCTCCCAAGACAGCTCAGCGCTCAGCCAAGCCACCAGAATAAACAGCAGAGCCGATGTCGCCAGGGTCACCGCCTCGCGCCAGTTGGGGTGGCGATGGCATAGCACAATGGCCACAGTACCTAGCAGCGGCAGCGGCAGGATCCATTGCAACAGCAGCGCCGCGCTCATGGGGTACCGCCCAGCAGCACGGCGGTCGCCTGCTTAGCTACACCGACGGTCAAGTCGGTATCGATGCCGAAATAGAGATTGCCAGCCACCAGCAGCCAGATCGGCAGCAGCATCGATAGCGGTGCCTCCTGCACCGCAGCTCGGCTGTTATCCCACGGGCTGAAATAGGCGCTCTCAATAATCCGCCAGACGTAGACCAGCGCCAGCAAAGAACCGACCAAGATCACCAACGCCAACGGCCATAGCCCCTGCTCAAGCGTCGCCAGCACCAGATACCACTTACTGATAAAGCCGGCGCTGGCCGGCACTCCGATTAAGCTTAATCCGGCGATGGCGATTGCCGCGCAGGTCCAGGGCATCTGTTTGCCTAACCCGGCCAAATCCTTGAGCCCGGTCGCGCCAATTCGATAGGTCACCGCCCCCAGCGCCAGAAACAAAGCGCCTTTCATCAACGCGTGGTTGAACAGATGCAGCATCGCGGCGGTCACCCCGGTTGCCGACCCGAGCCCCATCGCCAGTGCCATATAACCGACCTGGGCGATGCTCGAATAGGCCAGCAACCGCTTGACATTATCCTGGAACAGCGCCACCAACGATCCCGACAACACCCCCACCACTCCCAGCGCGATCAACAGCGCCCCCATCGGCATCTGCTCGAAGGCGAACGTCAGCCCGAACACACCGAAGATCAACCGCAGCATGATATACAGCGCAACCTTGGTGGCGGTGGCCGCCAACAGCGCACTGACCACCGACGGCGCATAGGTGTAGGCATTGGGCAGCCAGAAATGGAGCGGAAACAGCGCCAGCTTGAGGCCGACCCCGACGCTGAGAAAAGCAAACCCGGCGCGTACGGTGCGGCTATCGGCGACGGCGGGTAGCCGAGCGGCCAGGTCTTGCATGTTGAGGGTGCCGGTCATCATGTACAAAAAGCCGATACCGATCAGAATAAAGGTCGCGCCGATAGTGCCCATCACCAGATAGTTGAACGCCGCGCTCAACGCCCGACGATCCGGCCCCATGCTGACCAGCGCATACGAGGCCAACGAGGCGATTTCCAGAAACACGAACAGGTTGAAGGCATCACCGGTGACGACGATGCCCGTCAATCCGGCCTGCACCAGCAGCAAAGCGGCATAGAAATTGATCCGCTGTGATGGCAGAACTTCCCGCTCGACACTGCGCCGAGCGAAGCTCAGCACCAGCGCCGCCATCACCGTCACCAATAGAAGTACGTAGCCGCCGAGCAGGTCGATCCGGTATTCAATTCCCCACGGAGGTGCCCAGCCGCCGAGGGCATAACTGAGGCTACCGCTGTGCGACACCTGCCACAGCAGCTGCACCGCCGCACTAGCGCTGGCCACTGCGGCAACCAGCGCGATCAGCCACGCCAACCGCTGCTGCCCAATCAACACGCACAAAGGCGCTGCTAGCAGCGGCAGCACCACAACCAACACGGGCAGATGGTCAAGTAAGATCACGGGCCTCCCCCGTCGTCCTCATCACTCTGCTCCCGGTCCTTGGCGTCAATATCATCCTCCTCGACGCTGCCGTAAGCCTCTTGAATCCGCACCACCAGCGCCAGTCCCACTGCGGTGGTGGCCACCCCGACCACAATGGCGGTCAGTATCAGCACATGCGGCAGCGGGTTAGAGTACAGCGTCTCGCCTGCGATAAAGATCGGCGCATGAGCGCCACTAACTTTGCCGATAGAGATATAGAAGATAAATACCGAAGCCTGGAACAGCGCTAGCCCCACCATTTTTTTGACCAGGTTGGGCTGGGCGATCACCACATAGAGACCGGCCATCATCAACAGCACTGCCACCCAGTAATTGAACAGTCCTGGCACCATGTTCATGGTAGAAAGTTCATGATAGAGAGCTCATGCTTGACGCCTACGACCGGAGAAGGCGTAGAAGATAGCCAGCACCACCGCAAAGACGGTGATTCCCACTCCCAGTTCCACCAGCATAATCCCCAGATGCTGACCACTGAGCGGTGTCTGTGCCAGCGCACTGTAGTCGAGTAGTGCTTTGCCTTGGAGCAGGCTCAACAGACCCACAGCGCCGTACACTAGCACCCCGAATGCGGCTATGCGCGGCAACCAGGTCGGTGGTACCACCAACTGGGCATGGCCGTCGCCAAACACCAGATCGTAGAGCACTAAGCCGGTCGCCACGACAACCCCCGCTTGAAACCCCCCACCGGCACCGTAATCGCCATGAAACTGAACGTAGGCGCCGAACAGCAAGATAAAAGGGATCAACGCCTTGACGATCACATGCAGCACCACCTGATCATTGATCACCCGCCGCCCGAGCCGCAACGGAGGCACCTCGGTAATACCCAGCAACAGCAACACCGCCAGTCCGGCGGTAAAGATCACCACAGTCTCGCCCAGCGTGTCGTAACCCCGATAGCTGGCCAGCACCGCGGTCACCATATTCGGAGTTCCCACCTCGGCCATGGTGCGTTCGATATAGCGTGGCGCAACATGTTGCTGCGCAGGAGCCTGAACATCGCCAAGCAGTGGCGCATCGAGCGTGCCGTAGATCAACGCGGCTCCGGTCATCGCCACCACCACCAGCGGCAACAACCTCACTGGTCGCGGCGAACGTTCGAAACGGCCGGTCAGGCGTAGCGTCGCTAGCATCAGTACCGTGGTAATACCTGCGCCGACAGCAGCCTCGGTAAAAGCGACATCGACAGCATCGAGCACCATAAACAGGCCCGCTGCCAGAAAGCTGTAGATACCAAACAACATCACCACCGCAAACAGATCGCGCAAGCGGATCGCCGCTATCGCAGTCAACAGCAAAAATCCCAATAGCACGATATCCATCAAGGCTTCGATGAACGGCCCTCCTGGTCAGTCGTATCGTCTTGCTCAATCTGAGGCCGCAACCCCCCGTCCAACGCCGCTTTAGCCATCGCATGGGCAGCGGTAGGGTTGGTCGCCAGCACAAAGGCCATCACCAGCAACAGTTTGAGGCTGTCCTGCGACCACCCCAACTGCAGCATGACACCACTGAGCAACAGCGGTGTTGCCAAAGTCTCGGTGACCCCAGCGGCATGAACACGGCTGAAAAAGTCGGGGAAGCGCAGCAACCCTACTCCGCCGGTAATGCACAGAAATCCGCCGAGGCTAAAACACAAGCCGCTGGCTAGCGTGATCCAGTCACTCATTTGACGCGCTCCCGGATGGCAGCCTGCGACGACGCCCCCTGGTGTTCAAAGAAACGCATGATGGCGATGGTGCTGACGAAGTTGATCATCGCGTAGAGCAGCGCTACGTCGATGAAACTCGACCAACCCAGCGCATGACCGGCGACCACCATTAGCAGCACGATTTTGGTACCGAACAGGTTAGTGGCCAGCATCCGGTCGTAAGCCGTTGGCCCCAATAGCGCACGGATCAAGATCAGAATCATGGTCAACAAGATTGCTAGAATCACAGCAAGCAGCATCGCCTCAGATTCCCAACCGCTCGATCCGCCGCTCCATCTCACCCTGATGCAACTCGCTACAGATACCTTCCGACAGGCAGTGCACGATCAGGTGATCTGCATTAACGTCGGTAGTCAGGGTGCCTGGTGTCAGGGTGATGGAGTTGGCAAACAAGGTCTTTTGTAGCGGTGTGGACAAGCGGGTTTCCAACCGTCGCCAGTTGGGGTGGATAGGTAACGATGGTGTCCAGATACGGCGGGCCACATCGATGTTTGACTTCACCACACTCCAGAGCAGCCACAGACCGTAACCGAACAGTCCCGGCGCCGCCGGAATAAAACCGGGCTCTCGGTCGACCCGATCCATACGCCGTGCTAACCAAACGGCCCACAGGACAGATAAGGCTCCCAGCCCTAATAACAGCGGTTGAACGTAGCCGGATAGCAGCAGCCAGAACAGATACAGCGTGAAAGCGATAGTCGGGTAGTACATAGCGGTGTACTCCGCTCGCAGTTTGCAATGTTTAATAGCCCTTAATATTAGACGCTATGCTGAGACTACGGGTTGGGACATAGAAAATAGCCTGTTCGAGGAGGTATGTTGGCGCCGTGACTGCGGTATCGGTCGATAAGTGCTAGCGACCAAACTTTCAACGTTGCAGTTCACAGTCGCCCAGTCGCAATTGAGGCAATATCGGGGCTGTTTGAGCGTTGATAACTACGAAAAGAACAAAGGTTGGATGAGAAATAATGGTGTATAGATCAGACATAAGGTCAAGCAGCGACTGATCCAAGTTGACAGTATCCTTTGTGCTCCAAACAGCCATACAACGCCCAAAGATTCTCTGATTTTCAGCCCGCGCCTTAGGGGTGAGGTCAGTGTATAATTGCGCTCTCTATCTTCCTTTGAATGCTTTTCTGAATGAACACAACTTCAAATTCAAGACCGATTTCGTCCAACGAGCCCTCTCGACGCTTCTGCGTTGCGCCTATGCTCGATTGGACGAAAGACATCATAACAAACTAATTAACAATAACTTAGGCTCTGTTCGCATTACGTATTGATAATCTGCTTTCCCATTGCTTCGGCAATGAAATCCTGTGGTGTCACCGCGCCTTTGAAC
>JBALVL010000042.1:0-43791 GCA_036961355.1 Motiliproteus sp. | reverse complement strand
TTAATCGAAATACCGATTGATCATACCTGCTGAGAGTAGTCACAATCTTAGTGATTACCTTACCTCCATCGCTCCTATCGACGAGCAGAAAAATCGAACCAAGCATCTCAACCTAGAGAGTGCTGTCCGCTATCTTGGCATCTAAGTCGATGACACCTTGGAGATGGACCGAAGTGTAATCGTGCGGTGCCTGCTCTACGTGGGCGCTTTCTCTACTTTTCCTCCATCGTTACTGACTCTTCCATAACTCCAGTTCATGCAGCATTTTCATGAAGTGCTTGGCCTCCAAAATTCCATACATTAATTCTATTTGATGCGCCTGCTGCTCACTTCAGGAGATCTGCAGTACTGCTGTATCGACAAAGCAGCCGTTGGGAATCCCGGCGCTGAAATGTCTGCTGCGGCTTCTCCCGCCCAATTACGGTCTTTAGCGATCCCTCTGTCATGGCTCTCCCAAATAGATCAATCCCCAGCAGCAAATATCAAATCCGGGGCGACATGTGCTCCAGCCTCCAACTGACCCCAGCCCAACAACTCTGCTGACATTGGGTAATGAACAGCAAAGCACCAGCTACCGGCAAGTGTCTTCATGGCCGTAGTACCAGGTATAACCATTCGAGTTATAGATATCCCTCCGGATTCAGGTTATTGATAGTCTGTTTAAGCGATTTCGCCTGATCGGACCCTGGAATGAGAGCTAGCCTTGCACGTTTGAAGTCCCTAAGCAGCCTGAGCATCTTCTGTCTGGTGGTGGTACTGACCCTGCTGTTTTCCTGGCAGGCATACAATTACAGCCGCGATTGGTCGCTGGGTGAGCTGCACCGGCACGGCGAGGATCGCCTGCTGGCCTACATTAACGGCATCCGCCGTGACCTCAATCGTTTCAAGCCCATGCCCTATGTGCTCACCCAGAGCGAGGATGTTAAGCAGCTGCTCAGCGGTGGCACTTCGGCTCTTGAAAGGAAGGTAAACCGTTCTCTGGAGCAAACCAATCAGGTCTCGGGGACTAGCCACTGGTCGGTACTGAACGCCCAGGGGCAGGTGGTGGCCAGCAGCGATTGGCGCAGCTCCCACACCGAATTGGGCAAAGATTACGCCGGCCAACCATTTTTCAGGGAAGCGCTGACCGGGGACGAATTCGGCGGTTATTTCGCTCCGCAGCAAGATCGATCACCACTCTATTTCCTCTCTGCACCCATCTACCTGCATGAAGCCCTGATCGGGGTGGCGGTGATCAGCGTCGACCTGCAACTGCTCCAGGATAACTGGCCGGCAACCCGTGAGCACCTGGCCGTCAGCGATGACCGCGGGGTGATTTTCCTGTCGAGTTTGGAATCGATGCGTTACCACCGACTTCCAAACCAACCCCCTATAAGTGAATCCACTTTAAGCCAAGGTTTGCCCAGCCTGCCGTACCAATGGAAGCCCGACCTGTTGCAGGACAATACTCGCATCACTCTGCTCAAGGACGCGACAGGCAATGGCTATCTGGTGCAATCGGTGCTGCTCGACGACCTGCACTGGAATGTTCATTTCCTTTCAGACCTGGCGCCGATGCAGAGCCGACTTAAATCGGTGGTATTGTTTAGCCTCGGCGGAGGTCTAGCGCTTGCGTTGCTGGTGCTCTTTATCCGTGAACGACGACTCAAAATCCTATCTCGGCGGGAGAACCGTGAACTGCTTTTCAAGAACGAAGCGCAACAACGCGCCGTCATCAGCAATACCCAAGCAGGGCTGATCGTGCTTGATGATCGTGGCAGGGTGCGTTTTATCAACCCACGGGCGCAGACCGATTTCGGCTTGCGCCAAGAGCAGATCCTCTCTCTGCCTATCGATGACCTTATTGCCGCCCCTGCGGCGCAGGAGCAGCTGCAAAACCTAGCTGAAACGCTGTCCAATCGCTCCCGGTTTCAACCGATCAACCTAGTCGAGGGAGTCGGCGTTCGAGGCGACGGTAGTCACATCCAGCTGATGATCTCCATCAACCCCATTGCCTGGGGAGGTGAAGATGGTTATCTGGCGACCGTTGTCGATATCACCAAGCGAAAACGCGCCGAACAGGCCTTGCGACAGGCCAATGACGTCCTCGAACAGCGGGTCCAACAGCGCACCAGTGCCTTGCACGATGCTCAGACCGAGTTGATCCAGCAATCCAAGCTGGCCGCATTGGGCACCATGTCGGCGGCTATTGCCCACGAGCTCAATCAACCCCTGACGGCGATCCGTACCTCGATTTTTAGTACCCGGCTGTTGCTCGAACGGGATCAGTATCAGTCCGCCGAAAAGACGCTGGCGCAGATCGTACAGATGACCGAACGCATGGCGCTGATCACCAGACAACTCAAGACCTTCGCTCATAAACGCCCGGAAAAGTTACAAGCGGTGTCGATTCAACGTGCGCTGGATCAGGTACTGCCGATGTTCGATGCGCGACTGAAGCAGGAACAGGTAACGCTGCAGATCGAGGGAGAGCGGCCCGATGAGGTGCTGGCCGATCAACCTCGATTGGAGCAGGTGATGATCAACCTGATCGGTAATGCGCTCGATGCCATGGCTGATAGCGAGCCTAAGCGGCTGACGATTGTGTTGGGGCAGGACCGCCAGCATGCGACAATCGCCATCAGTGATACCGGCTCCGGTCTGTCTGAACAGGTACAAGAGCATCTGTTTGATCCCTTCTTTACCACCAAGGAGGTGGGCCAGGGGCTGGGACTTGGATTATCGATTAGCTACGGCATCGTGCGCGATCTGGACGGCAGCCTCCGGGCGGAGAATCACCCCGACGGCGGCGCGCTGTTCCACATCGCCCTCCCTCTTTATTTCTCTAAAAACAACGATTGATACCGAGACAACTATGACTAAACGCGGACAGGTGATGCTGGTCGATGACGAAGATCTGGTACGACAAACGACCAGCCAGTGGCTCGATCTGGCCGGGTTCGACGTCACCGAATACTCTGATGCGGCATCGGCGCTGGCAGCACTGCACAGCGATTACCCCGGCATCCTGGTCACCGACGTTAAAATGCCGCGGATGGATGGCCAGCAGCTGCTGCATGAAGCGTTAAAACGGGTGCCGGAGCTGCCGGTGATCCTGGTGACCGGTCATGGCAGCGTCGATATGGCGATTGCCGCCGTCCGCGAAGGCGCTTACGATTTTATCGAAAAGCCTTTTGACCCGGAACGGTTGGTGGAAACCCTGCAACGCGCCTGCGAAAAACGCCAACTGATGCTCAACAATCAACGCCTGCAGCAGCAACTCAACGGCAGTCAGGGGATCGAAACTAGGCTGATAGGGCTGTCGCCAGCGATGGAGAGGTTACGCCGGGATATCCTCCGTCTGGCCCAGATCGATACCAACCTGATCATCTACGGTGAAACCGGCACCGGCAAAGAGCTTGTGGCTCAGTGTCTGCACGAGTTCGGCCCTCGGTCAGAGCAGCCATTCGTGCCGCTCAACTGTGGCGCCATCCCCGAAAACTTGTTCGAGAGCGAACTGTTTGGCCACGAGGCCGGTGCTTTTACCGGTGCCAACAAACGCCGGGTGGGCAAGTTCGAGTACGCCGATGGCGGCACCCTGTTTATGGACGAGATCGAGAGCATGCCGCTGAACCTGCAGGTCAAGGTACTACGCACCCTGCAGGAGGGCACCATCGAACGGTTGGGCGACAACCAGCAACGCTCGGTCAACCTACGGGTGATCGCCGCGACCAAATCCGACCTTAAAGGAGAACCCTCGTTCCGACAGGATCTGTATTATCGACTCAATCTGGGTCAGCTGTATATTCCGTCACTGCGCGAGCGCGCCGAAGATATCCCACTGCTGTTCGAACATTACGCCCGCCAAGCCGCATCCGCCCAAGAGCTTGATTACTCGCCCTGCAGCGGTCAGGAATGGAAAACCCTGCAATGCTACTCTTGGCCCGGCAATGTGAGGGAGCTGCGCAACATCGCCACCCGCTATGGCTTAGATCCGGACTGCAACCTGACGGAACTACTGAACCCGTCCACTCCGTACCTCAGTGAATGCGGCGAAGCTGGGTTGCCATTGTCTTTGCAAGTGCAGAATTTTGAAGCGCAGTTGATCCGACAAACCTTGCAAAAACATCAAGGTAATATCCAGGCGGTGCTCGAAGCGCTCGATCTTCCCCGGCGCACGCTGAACCAGAAAATGCTGAAATACGGCATAAATCGATCTCATTTCACCGAATAGGCTGTTTTTTGCCAATCAAATCTTAAGCTTGAATAAAACTGGCCTGCGCGCTCTGTTTTCCACGGTCTGACAACGTCCCCATCCATTCTAAACCCGGTAACTGGGAAGTACGGTAACACTTTGATCGACCCTGAGGAGGTTGAGCAAAAAACTGCCGACGGCCTCATACAAACCAGCAACAATCGGCTCATAGTGACTAACCAACCACTCCAACAAAAACATATAATACCTTAATATCAGTAAGTTAACAGCTATGCAGTCCGCTGGCATAGCGTTTGCTATAGCCTGTAGACGGAGGTCAACTTCGTCAACAATAAAAACTGACTAAGGATCGATACTATGCAGAGTACTAAGCGCCGTTTTATTAAAGGAGTAGGGATAGCCCTTACCCTGGCAAGCACCCTATCCCTAACCCTGCAACCGGCTCAGGCTGCTGAAAAACGTTCTTATATCTTGGCGACCGCCACTACCGGTGGAACCTACTATCCAGTGGGTGTAGCACTGGCGACCCTGTCCAAAGTTAAATTGGAGCCCAAACACAAAATCTCACTGTCGGCGATCAGCTCTGCCGGATCCGGTGAAAACGTTAAGTTGTTGAGAGAAAACCAAGCCCAATTCGCTATTATGATGGGCCTCTATGGCGCCTGGGCCAAAGACGGTTCCGGTCGTTTAAAAGACAGTGGTCCGCAAACACACCTGCGTTCCGTCAGCATGCTGTGGCAGAATGTTGAGCACTTCATGGTTCGCAAAGATCTGGTCTCTAGCGGTACTGTTGACGACCTGAAAGCCCTCAAGGGCAAGAAGTTCTCCATCGGTAAGCGTAACTCAGGTACCGAGGGCGCCAACCGCCACATCCTGAATGGACTCCATATCGATCCAGAAGGCATGAATCTGGCTTACTTGGGTTACGGCCCTAGTGCTGACGCTTTGCAAAACAACGCCATTGTTGGCATGAACACCTCTGCAGGCGTACCTGTGGGTGCGGTTACCCGTGCCTTTGCCGCTCTGGGCGACGAGGTCAGTATCCTTGACTTCACCGATGAGCAGCTCAAAGAAGCCAACAACGGTCTAAACCTGTGGACGCCTTATACCATTCCGGCTAACACCTACCCTGGCCAAACCAAGCCTGCGCAAACGATCGCTCAGCCTAACTTCCTTGCGGTACGGGATGATATCTCCGAGGAAGACGTTTACATGCTGACCAAGGCCATCTACGAGAACCTACCGTTCCTGCAGGGTATCCACAAGGCCACCAAGGTGATGAGCCTGGAGAAGGCGATTGCCGGTCTGCCCGTGCCTCTTCATCCCGGTGCTGCACGTTACTATCGCGAGCAGGGCATCGAGATTCCAGCCAACCTGATGTAAGCACAGCCGGAGTCATCCCCGCTCCAATGCCCGCCGGGTTCTCCCGGCGGGCTCACCATTTATCCTCTGAATAACAACGCAGCAGGTTGCCTCATGGTCTCTACAGCCCCCCCCTCAACCGACAATGACTCCAGCACGGTTACGGGATTGCCCGACCCAAAAACCCAACAAAAACTCCAGCAGCTGGAGTTGACACAACGCGGCGCTGAAGGTTTTACCGGCAAGCTGATCTACTGGTTCGGCATCTCTTTTGCGCTTGCCCATATCTATTTCAATACGCTAGGCACCCTGCCTGAACTCTGGGTATCAGCCATCCATTTTGGCGGTTTCGGCCTGCTCTGTGCATTGATGGTGCCGCTCAACCTGGGTCGTCGTAAGCAGCATATTGCATTGGCCATCGACCTGAGCATCGGTCTGATAGCCGTCGGCACTGCGGTCTATCTGATCCTATACGAGACCGCTCTGTACGACCGCGGGGTTGAGTATATCTCCAGCGACTGGGTCGCTTCGATACTGGCGATTGCCGTCGCGTTGGAGTTGACCCGTCGCACCACCGGCTGGTTCATCCCGGTACTGATTCTGGTCGCGCTGACCTACGTGTTCTGGTGGGGGCAGTATTTGGGTGGGATGTTCCACTTTCCCGGTTTAAGCCTGGAGACGCTGTTGTTCCGCAGTTTCTTCAGTGGTGAAGGGATGTTCGGCACCATTGCCCGTATCTCCTGGACCTACGTGTTCATGTTTATCTTGTTCGGTGCATTTCTGGTCAAATCCGGTGCCGGTGATTTTATTGTCGATCTGTCACGCAGCATCGCCGGGCGATTCGTTGGCGGTCCCGGTTTTGTGGCCGTATTTGGCTCAGGCCTGATGGGTTCTGTATCCGGCTCAGCGGTCGCCAATACCGTCTCCACCGGCGTTATCACTATCCCATTAATGCGTAAAGCCGGTTTTCCTGCCAAGTTTGCCGCCGGTGTCGAAGCTGCCGCCTCCACCGGTGGCCAGCTGATGCCGCCGGTGATGGGGGCCGGTGCCTTCATCATGGCCTCCTACACCCAGATCTCGTACCTGGAAATCATCGCCTACGCGGCGCTACCGGCGCTGCTCTATTTTCTCTCGGTTGGTTTCTTCGTCCGTATCGAAGCCCAGCGCAGCCACGCCCAGGCGGTTGAAGTTGACGTACCCTCGGTGCTGGAGGTATTCAAGGGTGGCTGGCATTTCCTGCTGCCGTTGGTGGTGCTGGTGGCACTGTTGATCTACGGCTATACCCCGACCTACGCGGCGGGGATCAGCATCCTGGCGGTGATCGCCTCCTCCTGGTTGTCAAAACACCCGATGGGGATCCGCGATATTCTCGACTCCCTGGCACAGGGATCCAAGAACATGACGACCACCGCCGTGCTGCTGGTCGCCATCGGCCTGATCGTCAATGTGATTTCGACCACCGGCATCGGCAACACCTTCTCACTGATGATTAATGAGTGGGCTGGTGGTAGCCTGCTGATCACCCTCGTGCTGGTGGCGATCGCCTCGCTGGTACTGGGTATGGGGCTGCCGGTCACGGCCTCCTATATCGTATTGGGTACTCTCTCGGCACCGGCACTGTACGGATTAATCAGCGAAGCCCAGCTGTTGCAGTTGCTGGTCGACGGCAGCCTGCCCGAGGCGGCTCGCTCGATCTTCATGCTGGTGGCTCCGGATCAGGTGGCGGCCCTGGCTGCGCCGATGACCCCGGTCGATGCCGAAGCCCTGTTGGCTAACGTTCCGGCTGACTTCAAGACCACCCTGATCGAACAAGCAATCGATCCAGTGACTCTATCGATGGTGCTGCTATCGGCGCATATGATCATTTTCTGGTTATCTCAAGACAGTAATGTGACGCCGCCCGTGTGCCTGACCGCGTTTGCCGCCGCCGCCATCGCCGGGACGCCACCGATGGCCACCGGCATGACCGCCTGGAAAATCGCCAAGGGGCTGTACATCATTCCTGT
This sequence comes from Motiliproteus sp., assembly GCA_036961355.1. GTDB lineage: Bacteria > Pseudomonadota > Gammaproteobacteria > Pseudomonadales > Balneatricaceae > Motiliproteus. The sequence continues at coordinate 36,228 of JBALVL010000042.1, read as the reverse complement.
GTTATTCGCCTACACCGGTTTTATCGGTGGTGAGATCGATGAGATTCTGCGGATCTTCATCTTCTCCCTGTTCGGCATCTACGCCTTGGCCGGATTTATGGAAGGCTATCTCGAAGGGCCGTTCGGCCTGCTCGGGCGTGCCGTGGCGCTGATCAGTGGCCTGATGCTGCTGTGGCCCAATCTGCCACTATGGGTTCAACTGGCAGGTCTAGTGCTGTTTGTGGCGCTGTTCGCCTACAGTCGCCGGACGCGCCTGACTGTGGCTCCTGTTCCAGCCACCTCACAGGCGTAGCCTCGACACTATCAGCGACAAGATTCTAATGAGGTCAACGATGACAGAGCAAGTAGATTATCTGGTGGTAGGCGGCGGTATCGTCGGTCTCTCCACTGCCTGGCAGTTGCAACAACAATGTCCGGATAAGCGGATCGTGCTGCTGGAAAAAGAAGCGGGATTCGCCCGCCACCAAACTGGTCATAACAGCGGCGTGATTCACGCCGGGGTCTACTATGCCCCAGGGAGTCTTAAGGCCGAATTCTGCCGCGAAGGGGTGGAGAAAACCATCGCCTTCTGCCGCGACAACAGCATCAAGTTCGATCAGTGCGGCAAGCTACTGGTGGCGACAACCGCTCAGGAGCACGAGCGGATGCTGGCCCTGTACCAGCGCTGCCAGCAGAACCAGCTTGAGGTTGAGCTGCTCGATGCCGAGCAACTCAAAGTGAGGGAGCCGAACATCCGGGGCTTGGGCGCCATCTTGGTCAAGACCACCGGCATCGTCGACTATCGCCAGGTCTGCAACAAAATGGCCGAACGATTTAGGCAACTGGGCGGTGAAACCCGGCTCAGCACCGAGGTGACCGGCATTGATGAGGACAGCGAAGCGATTCGGGTTCACACCAATCAGGGGAGTTTGAGTGGCCGCTACCTGATCTGCTGCTCGGGGTTGATGGCCGACCGGCTGACGCGGATGCTTGGTATCCCGACCGATTTTCAGATCGTGCCCTTTCGGGGCGAGTACTATCGGCTGCCAGCGACAAAAAATGGCATCGTCAGCCACCTGATCTACCCCATCCCCGATCCCGAGCTACCCTTTTTGGGCGTCCACCTGACCCGGATGATCGACGGCTCGGTCACGGTCGGTCCCAACGCGGTACAAGGCTGGAAACGCGAAGGCTACGGCCAGATCAATATCAGCCCGAAAGATATATGGGATATGGTGCGCTTCCCCGGCTTCTGGCGGGTACTGAAAAACCATATCAAAACAGGACTGATCGAAACCAAGAACTCCTGGTGGAAACCGGGTTACCTACGTCTGGTACAGAAGTATTGCCCCTCCATTTCACTTGACGATCTGCAGCCCTATCCGGCTGGCATCCGCGCCCAGGCGGTGCTGCGCGATGGCACCCTAGTGCACGATTTCCTGTTTGCCGAGAGCCCGCGTTCACTGCATGTATGTAATGCACCCTCCCCGGCCGCCACCTCGGCGATCCCGATCGGCCGCCATATTATCGAGCGCGTACTGCAGCAGCAAGGTGCCAGCAAGTCATGATTCAAGTACTGATCAGCGGCTCGCAACCACTCTACCGGATGGCGGTGGCCAACCAGCTTGAACACCTCGATGATTTACACTGGCAGGTGTCGGGCCACCCTTTGGCGATACCGGCCATGGACCTGAAGCGGAGCGATCTGCTGATAATCTGTGCCGACACCAATGATATCGAGTTGATGGCTCAGCTAGATCATTGCCCCCGGTTGACCCCGGGTAAGGTGGTTCTCTTCGCTGGCTGCCAAGGCAATCGCCATCTCAAGCTAGTGCTCGACGCCAAGATCGATCTTTGCTTGCCGCTTTCGATACCATTGCATCAGACAAGAAACTATCTAACTAGACTGCTACGGGGAAGCACATCTCAGGTTAGACAGCAGGCTCTGTCGGATCCCGACATAAAACGAGGGTTCCACCCTGACCTAACGGATCTGACCCTGGGTGAACGTAAGGTATTGTTCAACCTGCAACAGGGGCTAAGTAACCAAGCGATCGCCGAGCGAATGAATATCTGCCTCAATACTGTCAAGGTCCACTTAGCACGCTCCTGCCGAAAGGCGGGGTTTAAAAACCGTTATCATGCCGCCAGCATGACTCGCTCCCGACTTGCCGCTGGCCAAGCGTTGTTCTAAGTGACGGAGAATCTATTTCAGCAAGCTTCGTTTTTAACCTTCACCCGATCACCTGCGGCCTCGCGCTCAACAGGCTCATCATCCAACCGTTTGTCTGAGGATTAGATACCATGAATCTGAAATTAAAAGGCCGCAAAGCCATCGTCTGCGCCGCGTCCAAGGGATTGGGGCGGGCTTGCGCCCTGGCCTTGGCCGAAGAGGGGGTCGATCTGGTCATAAACGCCCGCAACCCGGAGGCCTTAGAGCAGACCGCAGCGGAGATCCGGCAACAGACCGGGGGCGAGGTGATCGCCGTCGCCGCCGATATCACCACCGAGGCGGGTCGCGCACAGGTGCTGGCGGCCTGCCCTGCCCCCGATATCCTGGTCACCAACGCCGGTGGACCACCGCCGGGGAACTTTCGCGACTGGGATGAGAAAGCCTGGCACGACGCGTTAGACGCCAACATGCTGACTCCGATCTTTCTGATCAAGGCGGTGGTCGACGGCATGATGGCACGAGGCTTCGGTCGCATCGTCAATATCACCTCGGCGGCGGTTAAGGCACCGATCCCGATCCTCGGATTATCCAACGGCGCACGCAGCGGTCTGACTGGTTTCGTGGCCGGGCTAGCGCGTGAGACCGTGGCCAGCAACGTCACCATCAACGGCCTACTACCGGGGCCGTTCAATACCGATCGGCAGAAGGTTATCGTCGGTGGCGATGCCAAACGATTGGGAGTGTCAGAAGAGGAGGCTAAACAGTTACGGATGCAGGCCAACCCTGCCAAGCGGTTCGGTGATCCTCAAGAGTTCGGCGCCGCCTGCGCTTTTCTGTGTGGCCAACAGGCCGGCTTTATCACCGGCCAGAATCTGCTGCTGGATGGCGGCGCCTACCCCGGCACCTTTTAAATGTCTGACCCCATAGACGTAGCCCCGGGCAGTAACAAGGAAATAGCCGACAAGGACTCTGCTAGCGCAGCGTCCTTGCCGCTGATTCGTTTGTTCCTGCCCTTTGCGCTGGGCTATTTTCTATCCTACCTGTTCCGGATCATCAACGCGGTTATCGCTCCGGAATTGCTCGCCGATATTGCCATGACCCCGGCCGAGATCGGCCTGGTGACCAGCACCTATCTACTCTGCTTTGCCGCTTTCCAGCTACCCCTGGGGATTCTACTGGACCGCTACGAACCTCGCCGCGTGTTGGCCGCACTACTGCTGGTGGCCGCTCTGGGGGCCTTGTTGTTTGCTGGTGCCCAGAGTGTCAGCCAGCTGATGCTGGGCCGGGGGCTGATCGGGCTGGGCGTGTCCGCTTGCCTGATGGCCGCTTTCAAAACCTACAGCGTCTGGTTCCCGCTGCAGCGTCTGCCGCTGGTAAATGGCCTACAACTGACTGCCGGTGGGCTCGGGGCGCTAGCCGCCACTCGCCCGGTAGAACTGGTGCTGGCTGTAAGTAACTGGCAGACACTGTTCCTGGGGCTGGCTGGGTTATGCGTACTGGTCAGCCTGCTGGTTTTCTGGGTCGTTCCCCGTCATCAGCCCATCGGTAAGGCAGAAAGCTTGTCAGAGCAACTGTTAGGGACCTGGCAGATTCTGACCCATCGAGAATTTTACCTCCGCGCTCCGGCCGGCATGTTGGCTCAGTCCGCCTTTGCTGCCATCCAGGGACTCTGGGTGGGACTGTGGCTGAAAGACGTCGAGGGACTCGACAGTCTTGAGCTGGCCAACCAGCTGTTCACCGTCGCCTTCGGCATGACTTGCGGTTTCCTGTCGCTGGGTTGGCTGGCCGACCGGCTACAACACCATGGTATGACACCGGGACAGGTCTGTTTCGGCGGCATGACGCTATTCTTGTTGGTTCAGTCATGGATCTTTGCCGGCCCATCGACAACCCCTGCGATACTCTGGTGGCTGTTCGGTTTTTTCGGAACCTCGGGCACCCTGATGTTTGCGGTGCTGTCCCAGCGCTTCCCCGTTAGACAGACCGGCCGGGGTAATACCACACTCAATCTGCTAATCTTCCTGGGTGCCTTCCTGATGCAGTGGGGAATCGGTGCCGTGATCGGTGCATTGGGCCAAACCGAGTTTTCGCCGCTTCCTGCCTACCAGCTCGGATTCGGTATCTGCGGAGTGCTGCAGCTACTGGGCTTATTATGGTTCTTATGGGGGAGCCGTCCACGACCACTAAAGGCACGATCATGAACCGAAGCGCTGTTCTTCGGCTGTTAACACTAGTGCTAATGCTAGCGACCCCATTAGTCACGCTGGCCGAGCCTCTACAGGTCGCAATGATACTCTGGCGCGGCAACACTGCGGCCGAGGTCGGCTTCAAACAAACACTTAAAGAACAGGGGTACCAGGTCGAATATCACAACTTCGATGCACAACAGAGCCGTGATCGGCTGGCAGGGCTGCTGCGGGAGCAACTGCTGCCAGCGCTCTCGAATTACGATTACATCTACTGTTTCGGCACCACCGCAACCCAGATGACTCAACAGCTGGTAAGGGGGCGCGTGCCGTTGCTATTCAATGCAGTCACCGACCCTATCGCCGCAGGTATTTTGCCTCCCGGTCAGGCATCGGCCAATATTGCTGGCGTCAGTAACTCGGTTCCCCTCGCCGACCAGTTCCGGCTACTGAAACGAACGCTCGCGGTGAAACGCGTCGGGGTGCTGTTCAATCCCAATGAAAAGAATTCTGTCATCGTGCTGGAGCGATTGGAGCGGATAGGGAAAACCCAGGGGTTTGAAGTCATCCCCCTCAGAACACCGGCAAACGACAAAGTCCTGTTTCAGCAGATTCGCCGGTTCCATCAGCATAGCCCTAGCATTGATGCTCTCTATTTACCCATGGACAGCTACCTGTTATCCCGAGCAGAACAGATCGGTCAGTTGCTGCTGGCGGAAAAAATACCCGCATTGGCTGCTCATCAAGACTATATCCGCCATGGAGCCTTGCTCGGCCTGGTGCCTGATTACCGGGAGATGGGGGCAAGGGCCGCCAGTATCCTCACCCAACATCGACAAGGAACAGATTTCAATGCCATGGGTTCCATGCAGGTCAAAAACCCTCGTGTACTAATTAACCAACAGACGCTCGAACGTATGGATCTTAAATTTCCGGAGGTGAACTCAGGAAATTTTCAGGCGGTTCAATAGGGTACCCTCGATAAAAAAACTGCCCACCCCCCCCCCATAAATCAGTAGCCCCGACCTGGGCCTTACTAACCTCCTCAGACTGTAAGAGCAGTACCGTGATTCGCCGATTCCATCCATAGCCTGATAGCGTCGATGATGACGAGTATCTATGGCATCCTACGCATCCAGAAAATGGCAGCTCAGAAGCAAACCTTCAAAGACCCGCACTAAAAACATCCTTTCATCATTGTACTTACGATTTAGACATTTAAAGGCTTAGTAAGCCACAGATGCGGCGGTAATTGTGCTGTCTAAATCACTGTGGCGAGACTCGAGGCGGCATCTCCATGATGACCGCGTTACTACACTGAGGCATTGAGAAATTAGTAACCAATGGAGGTCAGATATGGGCGCATAAGCTGAAGTAGGATGACCTCGCACTAATCTTCCAACCTCGAACAGTGATGCCTTCCACGTTCATCATTAGGTTGAATTCGGTTCATGCTGAGAGGCTCAAAACGAGCTGATCTGCTACCTAAGGTTCCTCGAGCCTGATGGCCCCTAAGTCGGCAAAAGCGACCTTAAAGGTCTCGCCTGCTTTGGTCTGTAATATCTACAACTACTAAACCGCTCCGCACGCACCATTGAGAGATAAAAAAGCGGCGCTCTGTTCAGAGCGCCGCCAAGTCATCAAACCGCTAGTTAGCCCCTAGTCCTTTATAAGCCATCAGCTATAGCCCATCAGTCCCGGTAGCCACAGCACGATACCCGGCAATGCGATCAGGACACCGATCGTTACCACGTCGGCGGCAAAGAACGGTAAACAGCCTCGGAACACGTCCTGCACGGTACATTCGGGTCGCACCCCGGCCACCACAAAGCAGTTGAGTCCGATCGGCGGGGTGATCAGACAGAGCTCAGCCATCTTCACCACGATAATGCCAAACCAGATCGAGCAGCCTACCCCCGATACACCAAACGCCGAATCAACAGCGGCGACCCCTTCTCCACCGTTGAGCGCCATAACCGCCGGATAGACGACGGGTAACGTCAACAGCAGCATGCCGATAGCATCCATGAACATACCCAACACCGCGTAGGCGCACAGGATAAGCAACAAGGTCAGCATCGGGCTTTGGTCCAGACTGACGATCCAGTCGGAGAAGGTCGAGGGAAGATCGGCAAACCCGAGGAAACGCACGTACAGCAACACGCCCCAGATAATGGCAAAGATCATCGCCGTTAGTTTGGCGGTCTCCATCAGCGAGCTTTTCAGCTCGGGCCAGCGTGAACCGTTGATTAACGCCATGCACAGAATGACAAAGGCACCCAGCGCGCCAGCTTCGGTCGGCGTGCCAACGCCACCGTAGATGCAGACCATGATGATCGCGATCACCACGAAGATAGGCATCGCTGCGGGTACCGATTCGAATCGCTGTTTCCAGCTGTAACCACGGACCGGCGGGCCAAAATCTTTGCGTGTCATCGCCAGAAATACCACCAGGCCACCGTAGATCAGCGCCGACACCGCGCCCGGCAGGAAGCCGGCCATCAGCAGCGCGCCAACATCCTGCTCGACGATAATGGCGTAGATCACCAGGATCGCCGATGGTGGAATCAACGACGCCAGCGTACCACCGGCGGCAACCACACCGGCGGCAAAACGTTTGTCGTAACCCAGCGCCAACATCTCCGGCACCGCGATCCGTGCGAACACCGCCGAGGTCGCTACCGAAGCGCCCGAAACAGCAGCAAAACCGGCGGTAGAGAACACCGTCGCCACCCCCATACCGCCCGGCAACCAACCGACCCAGCGTTTGGCCGCTTCGAACAGCGCCTTGGTTAGACCGGCGTGGTAGGCCAGAAAGCCGATCAGGATAAAGGTCGGTATCAGCGACAATGCCAGCGAAGAAACCTTGGAATGCGGTATCGTCCCGGCCATTTTCACCGCCACCAGAAAACCTTTCTCAAACCCCAATTTGGCCGAGAAGATCCACAGCAGCCCTAGAAATCCGGCCGCCGCCGCCGCAAAAGCGACCCGCACCCCGATCACCACAAACACCAGCATCGCGCCGGTCACCCACAGGCCGATAGAGGTCGAATCCATCGCTGCCATGGTCTCGAATAGATCGCTCATTTCGACACCTCCACATTGTCGTGGCCGGAGACCGTATCGGCCTCTCTGGCTGCGGCATCGGCCGCGCTTTCAACCAGCGGCACCGCTACCGGGTTATCGCCACCGTGCCGCACCGCCCGTAAGTAACCCCAGATCTGCAACGACAGCCGCAGTGCCAACACCGTCAGCGCAACAGGCACCACCAGTTTGGCGGGCCAGGTTGGCAGGTTGATATCCAACGACGAGTCGCCAATGCTGAAGGCGCGCCAGAAATGCAGGTAAGAACCGTAAATCAGAATCAGCGTCATCAGCAGCATCAGAAAGGATGACAACAGCTCGCTCGCCCACAACCAGCGGCCTTGCAGATGACCCACCACAATATCCATACGGATATGGCCACCCTGGCGCATGGTATAAGCGATACCGAGAAAGGCGATAAAGGCCATCCCCTGCTCAACCCAATCAACGTAACCGTTGATGGGGGAGGAAAATAACCAGCGTCCCAGCACATTGACAGTCGCCAACAGCACCAGTAGCAGGATCACCCCACCGCCAAGCAGATTCAGCATCGACTCGAAACGAAAGAACAACCGATCAGCCAGACTCAGTCGCGAACCGTCCTCAAGGACGGAAGCAGAAGCGGACATAACGAACTCCGGAATTTACAGTGCGATGGCGACACGGAAGACAAACCCATACCGTCAGCGCTAGGGGGCTGAACACCCCGTCAGCCAGAGAGGTAGACGGGGGGCCAGTCATAACGTGGATCTTTTACTTAGCAAACATCAGTTCGCGAACGTTGCTTAGCAAACGTCACTTAGCAAACAGTGCTGCGGTGTAATCAAACAGTTCTTTCGAGTCGAACTCTTCAGCGTACTTGGCAACCCACTCCTCACGAACCGAACCGGCCAGCTGGTTCAACTCGGCAGTCTGCTTGGCGTCAAACGTCACCATCTGCAAACCTACCTCTTTCACCGCCTTTTCATAGGCACCGGTGGTGTTGTTGTCGTAATTGCTGACGTAGAACGCCAGCGCTTCATCGACAGAGCCAAGCAGCGCTTCTTTGTGCGCCGGTGCAAGGTCGTTAAGTGCGTCCGTATTGACCACGACTGGGCAGTTAGCCGACCCCAGATTGAGGTTGGTGGTGGCCCAGTTACCCGCTTTATGGGTGTTGGTCGCCAGATGCGCATGCGGTGCGAAAGACGCGGCATCGATCACGCCCGAATCCATTGATTGGCGTACTTCGGCAAACGGCACGCCCGTTTTGACCGCATCAAGCTTACCCAATACACCCATGATGCCACCCGGTCCGCGAACCCGCAGCCCTTTAAAGTCCGACAGTTGAGCGATGGCATCACCCTTGCTGACGATGTTGTACTGCGGTAGCGGGGTCGGCATCAGCAGCGTTGCGTTCCAACGCGCCAGATCCTTCTTGACCACCGGGTGGTTGAAGACCTCGGTGTAGATCTCAGCAACCCGTGCCAGTGAGACATCTTTAGAGAACGGCAGCTCGGTCACCGTAATGGAGGGGTTCTTAGCGGTATGGTAGAACGAGCAGAACTGCGCCATCTCAAACGCGCCGATCGAAATTCCGTCGAGATTCTCGCGCGATTTAGACAGACCACCGTAGGAGATCTTCAGTTTGAAGTCGCCGTTGGTCTTGGCTTCAACCAGCTCCGCCAGCTTCTCAACGTTTTCGGTGAAGGCACGACGCTTGCCCCACAAGGACACGTTCCACTCAGTCGCAGCCTGTGCTTCTGCCATTGCAAAACCACCCAATACTGCCGTTGTGATCAAAACTTTTTTTAACTGGTTCATTCAATGTGCTCCACTGTTCTTTTTATTAGATGCTTTTATTAGACGTTTTTTATTCGATGCTTCTTATCAAATGCTTCGGCTGCGCTGTTGAACCCCTTAAAAGAGCCCTCATCGCCCCAAGCCTGAGCCAAGTCGATCATTACACGCTGGCACTATATCCAGAGCAAGCGTTAGGCCAACCCAATAAAGCTAGCACAAATAAATCATAAGGCACTGTTTTAAAACACGAATTACAACAACACCGATGAGGCGAAAAATAAACATAGATTCGCGGAGCCCTACTATCGGCAATATTTGGCTTATTTAGAATGACAATTATGGTCAAATGAGCCATTTTTGGCTAACTCTATCGGTAGCCACTCCCCCAACACCGCCGTAGCAAGGCATCGGCCGAATTTGGCGTATAACTTGCTTTTATTTGGTGACGCATTGATTGCAACCACAGAGATTCCGCCACCTATGCATCAACCGACTCTACGATCCAACACCTCCGCACGACTGCAGGACGGGCGAATCAATCTCACTACCCTGATTATCGCGCTGGCGGTGGTGGTTGGTGTGGCCTTGTCAGCGCTGTTATTGCAGCTAAGTCAACAAGAGCACTTTGCCAATCTGGAGCGGGTCGGTAACGAGCGCCTCGATCTCTACGCCTCAACGGTGCAGGCAGCGCACAAACGCTTTGACTACCTGCCCTTTATTGTTGCCGGTGATCAACAAGTGCATCAGCTGTTGCAAGGGCAAAGCTTGCAAGGCGCCAATGACAGCGTTAATCGCAAACTCGAAGCCTGGCAGCAGCAAGCGCATGCTGCCGATCTTTATTTGATGAACAACCGTGGCAAGGTGGTCGCCTCCAGCAACTGGCAACTGCCGCACAGTTTCATCGGTCAGGATTACCATTTCCGGCCCTATTTTCAGGATGCGCTCGAAGGCCGACAGGGACAGTTCTTTGCCGTTGGTGTCACCACCGGCCGGCCCGGTCTGTTTTTGTCGCGGCCGGTGATCGTCAACGCGCAGGTGATCGGGGTAGCGGTGATCAAGATCGATATGACCGAGTTAGAGCAAGACTGGGCTGCGGGGGGGGAAAATATCTGGGTCGCCGATCAGGATGGTGTGATCTTCCTGGCCAGTGATATTCGCTGGCGTTACAAAAGCCTGACCAAGCTACCGACCTCTACTCTGGATCGTCTCAAAGCCGAGCAGAAATACAGCAACAACGCGGTGACACCGTTGCCGCTCAGCGCCCGTAAAGACTCTCCGCAAGGGCGTCCCATTATCGAGTTACAGCGGTCCGGCGATGGCAGCGCCAGAAATACCCCATCCACTCGCTACCTGATCCACCAGCGCCAGATCGACGGACTCGATTGGAGCCTCTATTACCTGTCTGATCTGCAGCCGCTTAGCGACAGCAACAAACACGTGATATTGATCGCCGGGCTGATAGCAGCCCTGATAGCCGCTCTGGGGCTGGTCGTGGCCAACCGTCTCCGCCACCAGCAGCAACTCGAACAACGGGTCGCTTCACGCACCCAGGCGCTTAACCAGAGTAACCGTCAGCTGGTGCAGGAGGTTAACGAACGCACCAAAACCGAAGAGCAGCTACGGCAAACGCACGAAGGGCTGATTCAGGCTGAAAAGCTGGCCGCCATTGGACAACTCTCAGCTGGGTTAGTACACGAAATCAGCCAGCCGCTATCAGCCATGCAGACGTTTATCGCCAGCACCCGGCTACTGGTTGAACGCGGCCAGACCGAGACGGCGCTGGAGAATATCAACGATATCAATTCAATGGCGCGGCGGGTCAGCGCCATCGTCTCGCACCTCAAAACGTTCGCCAGCAAGTCACGTGATAATCGCGTCCGGATTGAGCTGAGCAAGGTGGTCGACAATGCACTGCTGATTCTCAATTCACGGCTATCAAAATCTGACGTCAAGCTGAGTTGGAGCGCACCGACCGAGCCGGTCTATGTCAAAGCCGACGAAATCAAGCTGGAGCAGATACTGGTCAACCTGATTCGCAACGCATTGGATGCGATCGATACTGATACTGTCGAAAACAGCGAGCGCCCTGTCGATCCTGATTCAAGCGAGCCGATGGGCTTGCTGCAGGTCGAGCTGACGCTCGAAGGCGGCAAAGCCAATCTCTACATCAAAGACAACGGTGCCGGCATCAACCCTGAAGACCTGCCCAAAGTGTTCGATCCCTTCTTTACCACCAAAGATCCGGGTGAAGGGCTAGGTTTGGGACTGTCGGTGTCGCAAGGGATCGCGCGTGACTTTGGCGGTGATCTACTGGCCAGCGATCGCCCCGGCGGCGGCACCGTTTTTAGGCTTTCTCTCGACAAACACTCTCTCGACGCGGCGCAGCCGCCGGAGGATACCGATGCAACCCCATAACGGCTCACATAACGAATCAAATAGCGGCTCCCAAAGCGGTTCAGAACAACAACCGCCTGCGCCGATCCGGGTGATTCTGATCGATGATGAAGATGCGATCCGTAAAGCAACCCGGCAATGGCTCAACCTGGCCGGGATGGCGGTGAGTGATTACAGCGACGCTCGGTTGGCGCTGGCCGACATCGACCAACATGCCAACTCGGTGGTGGTGTCGGATATCAAGATGCCAGGCATGGATGGGCTTGAGTTTGCCCGCCGCTGCCACAGCATCGACCCCGATCTGCCGGTACTGCTGGTCACCGCCCACGGCGATGTCCGGATGGCGGTCGAGGCGATGCGTGAGGGTGTCTACGACTTTATCGAGAAGCCGGTCGAACCGGAACTTTTGGTTGATCGGATCGAGCGCGCCTGGGAAAAACGGCAACTGGTACTGGAGAACCGTAACCTGAAACGAATCGTCAGCCACGGCCCCGAGCTGGAAAGCCGGATCATCGGTCAGTCACACCGGATGACCCGGCTACGACAGCAGATTTTGCACCTGGCGGCGACGCCGGTCGATCTGATCATCAATGGCGCGACCGGCACAGGCAAAGAGCTGGTGGCCCACAGCCTGCATGATATGAGCAGTCGCCGCGATCAGCCATTTGTGGCGATGAACTGCGGCGCCATCCCCGAAAACCTGTTCGAGAGCGAACTGTTCGGCCACGAGAAAGGGGCCTTCACCGGTGCGGCCAACAAACGGATCGGCAAGATCGAATACGCCCACCGCGGCACCCTGTTTCTCGATGAGATCGAGAGCATGCCGCTGAATTTCCAGATCAAATTGCTGCGGGTACTGCAGGAACGTAAGCTCGAGCGGATCGGTTCCAACCAAGAGATCGATCTCGACTTGTGGGTGATCGCCGCCAGCAAGGTCGACCTGCAACAAGCTTCCGCCGCCGGAGAGTTCCGCGAGGACCTGTACTACCGCTTCAACGTCGCCGAGTTACACCTGCCAAAACTGTCCGAACGGCTCGAAGATGTGCCTCAACTGTTCGAATTCTACGGCCGTAAAGCCGCTTTGCAGTTTGACCGCCCCTATTCGACGCCATCCGAGGATGACCTGGCAGCGTTGTTGAATTACGACTGGCCCGGTAATATCCGCCAGCTCAAGAACGTGTCGGAACGTTATGTACTGGCGATGGATCCGGGTAGCGGTGTGCGAGCTATTTTAGGACAAGCCCAAGATCCGGCGGTAGATAGCCACTCAGCCAACGGTCTGTCGGATCACGTGCAACAGTTTGAGCGGCAGCTCATTATCCAATCGTTACGTAAACACAATGCCAACGTGCTCGAAGTCACTCAGGAGCTGAAACTGCCCCGCCGCACCCTCAACAACAAGATGCAGCAGTATCAGATCAAGCGTAAAGACTATCTAAACGAGGGGAATCTCAACGAAGGGTGATTCCAACGAAGAGTCATCTAAAAGAGAGGTAAGCGGACTGCGGAAGCCACCCAACAAAACAACAAGACAGGCTATTAGTTCGTCTTGTTACTGAACTCGGTGACCCGGTCTCGCCCCTGCTGTTTGCTAAGATAAAGCGCACTGTCAGCACCTTTAAGCAGCTTCTCGGCCACTTGATCGGCGCAAGGTACTACGCTACAAACCCCCAGACTGATGGTGACATGCTCGGCGATATGCGATTGCTGGTGACTGATCTCCTGCGCTTTGATCGCAGCACGAACTCGCTCAGCAATCGCAGCAGCACTTTCCAAGTTGGTATCTGGCAGCAGAATGGCAAACTCTTCTCCACCGTAACGGGCCACCAGATCACCCTGACGTAGCACATGTCCCTGCAACGTTTCCGCCACACGGCGAATACAGGCATCACCCGCCGGATGGCCGTAATGATCGTTATAATTTTTGAAGTAATCGATATCGATCATAATCAGCGATAACGGTGTCGCTGCGAATTGACTCTCATGCCAATAACGCCGGTAGTTGAGGTCGAAGTAACGCCGATTGCCAATCCCGGTCATCGCATCAAGGTGGCTCAAGCGCTGTAGCTCGACGTTGGCCTGACGCAATTTCAGTTCAGCATCTACCCGTGGGGTCAGATCGATCATCACTCCGCACAGCCCGGCAATCTCGCCAGCCGCGTTGTTGAAGGTCGATTTGGAAAACAGGAAATCGCGCTGCATTCCGTCAGCGCACTGCACCTTGGTTTCGTAAACTTGCTGACCCCCGCTATCAAACAGCTGGTTATCATGCTCGTAATAGACCTGCGCCTTCTCCGGTGGAATCAGCTCAGGCAGGTCGAACAGACTGTGGCCGATCAGTTTTTCGGGAGCGATACCGATTATCTGCTGGGCAAAAGCGCCGTTGCAGCCCAGGTAAGTGCCCTGGCTGTTTTTGTAAAAAGCGGGGCAAGGGATGGTATCGAAGAAGTCTTGTAGAAAACTCATCTGGTCTTCAAGCAACGTTTCCGCTTGTTTCTGGCGGCTGATATTGCTGAAGGTGGTCAACAGTTTACGACCGCCCTGAAAAGAAAAATCGACGGTTTGTAACTCTGCTACCCGCTGCATATCGCGATCGGTGGTGAGCAGGCGTACCTCTTGGAAGCTGCGACCACCCTCGGCCAACTGCTGCCACCGCAGGGCCATCTGCTGACGATCCTGCCAATGAAGCAGGGGCTCCTCCAGCATATTAACGTCGCCGCTTAGATCTGGATCACGCTGCAATAACCGCCATAGCTGCTGATTAGCCTCGACCACCCGCCCCTGTTGATCATGAACACAACAGGCCAAAGGCATCAATTCAAACAGCGTGCGGTAATCTTGCTCGCCAGATTCCGAGTCCGAAACTCGATCCTGCATTTTGCTAACACTCCATCCCTGTAGTCACGACTGATAGATACGACGGGGAAGTACTGCTGATAAGTACTACACCCTATGAACCGATGCCCAGACGCTGCATTCTATCGCTTAATACGCTGATTAAAAAGTGATCTGCCAGCAGCTAGACCATTGTCCAACCTGCAGGTTAAAACAGGAAGTTCGTTGTCGCGTTTTGAAGAACGACAAGGTCAGTAATGCCACAGCTACTGACAAGTGTGCTCTCAACCCTGATAATGGGGGGGTCAACCCAAGCCGTGCCCTCTTCGCTCAACCGCGTTTCGGTCACTTATCGCTAACAAAAACGGCCTGAATAAATGCAATCTGATCCCGACAAACTGTTGAAAAAGCACGAGGAACTCACTCATTCAGAGGGGGTAACGGTACGATCACACGTCCAACGCCCAACCGACGATGGACTGGTCAATACGCTTATGCTCGATGATTACAACGTCCCGTTTAAATACCTGCGCCAGCGAAAGTACAAGAACCTCACCGGGCAACAGGTCAACCTGACCTATTATCCCACCACCGAAAGCGTGGCCGGGTTTGAAATTGAAGTGATGAAAGTTGTGCGTATCAAAGTCAACTGATCCGCTTGCTAGGATCGTTCAACCGACGGCTCCATCACTTCAATCGGTAAATTGCCCAGATCGACATCCATCGCCAACAGCAGCTTCAATGCCGCATAGGCATCATTGGCGGCGTACAACAGCTGGTTAGTACGTAACTCGGCACGCGCCCAGTTTGAGGTCGAGATCCGTTTCGATTTATGAAACCGTTGCCGCAACACCACGGCCACCGCCGCTTTAACACCCAGCTCCCTGCGGTAACCTTCGGCTCGGAACAACACATCCAGATCCAGCACTGCCGCCAGCGTAATGGCCAGTTTTCGCTGCAAGTAACGACGGTCCGAGCGTAAACCAAAACCCACCTTAATTAGGGTGGTTGATTCCAGCAGCTGCTTCACCACAGCCAACGTTCCCGGACGGTATAGCTGAAAGACGTAGCCACGTTCAGGCGTTGTTAGCTGCACCACATGCGGACCGTCGGAAATCTCTCCCGGCTTAAAACAGGGTTTGGATTCGGTATCAAAACCGACAAAGCGGCAACGCAATAGGTCGGCAGACGCCTCGGCAAGCTGCTCGGGCGTGGTCGGTACCACAATGCGCTGGATCGGCAGCCCGGAGAAAGGGCGAAACTGCAGGATATCGGCTTTAGAGGGTGGTTCGAGTCGATTGGCCATGTGCGGCGGTAGAAACCTCGGTGCAGAACGCTTAGCCGCTATTGGCTTGTGGGTTCATGGGTGCATTTGCGATGACTAAAAAAGCGAAACCCTTAAGGAACAAACGTCGATTGGTTGGCGACATCCTGCGGCAGATCAATCTGCCACTTGGATAACTGTGACCGGCTGAACACAAATTGTCCTTCGCTTGAGGTTATCGGTAACAGCGGTAACGGTTCTCCGGCCAACACACGTTTGGCCATCATTGCCGCCAGTTTTCCCTGCTCATAACCATCCAGCACATAGCCGCCAATCGCCATATCCGAGCCGACCACGAATGACCAAAAACCGAACAACGGTCGCTGCGCCTGAGCCGACGACCAGGTAATAACCTGTTGTTCAGACACATGTTTTCCGTCAGCGTCGGTGATCGTATGATAAAGGCCGATCATGATCGCATCATAACCCAGCGTCGGTGCGGTAAGTATCGCTTGCTGCCACTCGCGGTAATCTCCGATCAACCGGACATCGACATCTACCAGCCCGATGGATCGGTGACTTTCCCCTCCGAACACCTCTGCATAAACCGTTTTCGAGGTGGTGCCATCATCAAGCAGCACCAACACCTTATGGAATCGTTGCTCCATGATCGACGACATGTAGACAATCGAGCGCTTTATTAACGGCCGCTCAAGAACCCCACTGATATTGCTGGGACGGTTTTGAAAATAGTTTCTTGGATTGTTATTAATTCCTAGATACACCACCGGTGTATCGGTGTCCGCCAAGCGCGGACCAAGATATTTGAGTGCATTGTCATCACCGAGGATAACCAGGTCGGGTTGCAGCTCAAGGTAGTGCTGCCAGGCTTTCTCGGCGCTAGCCACGTACTCGGATGGCGGCCTGCGCTTGGTGTCCAACTGAACGAAAGTCAAATCCGTCGAGCCGGAAAGCTGGTCGTTGATGGCGCGGGTATAGTCGGCATCCCACTGATAAGCGGTATGGTAGCTTTCGATCACTAGTACCGACTTTCTTGACTCGGCACGGCTCAGATCGGATAACCCCCCAACCAATACCATGAAACAAACCAACAGGTGACTTAGCCAACGTGGTTTCATTTAGTCTTCTCTCGCAAGATCTTTTTATCACTCCGGCCGCTGTTAACTCCGGATAACATTAATTTCAGATAACTCTAATTCCAGAAAAAAGCTCACCGACAATATAGCCGCTGGTCGCCGTGACGTTTTAACACACCTACCGTCTCAAACCACTAATATCGATTCAAACGGCTAGCCCCATCGCGGCAAGCGACGATATTGCGTAATATCGAGGGCTACACCCTGACAGCTGAACCCTAGCACGAGCACCGTTTAGCAACCCACCCCAGACCACGCTCAAGAGACCTGCAGATGCGCTTGCTCCACACCTCCGACTGGCATATCGGCCGCCAGTTTCACAACGTCTCACTACTGGACGACCAGCAGCATGTGCTCGACCAGCTGTTGGGCTACATCGAGACCGAAGCGGTCGATGCACTGGTAATCGCCGGTGATATCTACGATCGCTCGGTGCCTCCGGCGGCGGCGGTAGCACTGCTGGATCGGGTGTTAAACCGAGTCTGTGCCGAACTCAACGTGCCTGTCATTCTGATTCCTGGCAACCACGACGGTGCCGAGCGACTCCGTTTTGGTGCTCGCCAGTTACAGCGCGCAGGTTTACATATCATCGGTGACTTCGAGCAGATGCTGACGCCGGTCATCTTGTCGGACAGCGACAGCGGCGATGAAAATGAAGGTAAAGGTGAGGTGCACTTGTATGGCATCCCCTATAACGATCCGGCGATGGTCCGTGATCACTTTGACGCCGACGTATCCAGTCATGACGACGCACACCGTCTGTTACTGGAGAAGCTGACCGAGCAGGTCGACCACCATCTCCAACAGAACGATAGCAAAGCGATCGCGAACGTGGTGATCAGCCACTGCTTTATCGACGGTGCGCAGGAATCTGAATCGGAGCGCCCCTTGTCGATCGGTGGCGCTGATCGGGTCTCGTACCAGCATTTTGAGCCGTTTGATTATGTTGCGCTGGGGCATCTGCACAGCCCGCAATACAAGGGCAAGGAACATATCCGTTACAGCGGTTCGATCCTCAAATACAGTTTTGGTGAGCAGCATCAGCGTAAAGGGGTCACGCTGGTCGATATCGACAGCAGCGGTTTGCAATCGACCCGCCATCTTCCGCTGACGCCATTACGTGATATGCGAATCGTCGAAGGCGATCTTGAGGCGTTGCTGCAACAGGGAAAGCTTGACCCTAACAGTGACGATTACCTGCTAGTTCGCTTGACTGATCGCCACGCCATCCTCGACCCCATGGGTAAACTTCGCACCGTTTACCCCAACGTGCTGCACTTGGAAAAACCGGGAATGCTCGAAGCCGGTGATCCGCAGCTCAAGCGCGAACAACTCAAGCGCAGTGAACTGGAGATGTTCCGCGACTTTTTCACTCAGGTCAGCGGCCATGATCTGACCGCCGAGCAAGACCAGGCCTTAATCCAGACACTGACTGAGTTACATCGGGCCGATGCCCCGGCGGATCAGTTAGCGCCGACTACTTTGCCAACCTCCGCCTCATCGGCCACATCGACCAACCGCCCGGAGGTCGACGCATGAAGCCGCTCAAGTTATGCCTGCAGGCGTTTGGTCCTTTTGCCGGAACCGAGCAGATCGACTTTGCACGACTGGGCTCCAACCCGCTGTTTCTGATCAACGGTGCCACCGGCGCCGGTAAGAGTTCAATTCTCGACGCCATCTGTTTCGCCCTTTATGGCCAAACCACCGGTGCCGAGCGCGAACCAGCACAGATGCGCTGCGACTATGCCGAACCCTCTCTGCTGACCGAGGTGATTTTCGACTTCAGCCTGGGCGACAAACATTACCGCATCCGCCGGACGCCGACCCAGCAGCGGCCCAAGTCACGCGGCGACGGCAGCACCACCCAGCAAGCCGAGGCACAGCTTTGGCGACTCGATAGGTCGGGCGACGGTTCTGTCGATGGCTCTAATGATAGCGATCGCGGTTCGCTGATCGTGGCCAAGAAAGTGAAGGAAGCAACCGACGAGATCGAAATACTGATCGGCCTCAAAGTGGAGCAGTTCCGGCAGGTGATGGTGCTGCCGCAAGGCAAGTTCCGCGAACTGTTGATGGCCGATTCACAAAGCCGCGAGAAGATTTTTGGCCAGCTGTTTCAGACCCAGATCTACAAACGGATCGAAGACAAACTCAAAGCGCAGGCAGCAGGTATTCGCCAAGCGGTGGAGCAACACCACAATCAGATCAAAGGTATCTTGCAGGCCGCCGAGGTCGAATCCGAAACTTTACTGGATCAAGAACAGCAGCAACTGCAACCGCAACTTGAATCCGCCAGCGGGCAGAAACAGCAAGCTGCTGCGGCTAAAACTCAAGCTCAGCGTGCCAACGATGAAGCCCACACGCTCAATCAACGCTTCGATAACCGCGACCACAGCCAACAACAACTACAACAACAGCGCGATCAGCAGCCCGCGATCGATGCCAAACAGCATACGTTAGCGCAAGCAATGGCTGCTCAAGCGTTACAACCATTGCTGCAACAACAGCAACAACAACGGCAACAACTCAACGCTATCGATCAACAACTGCAACAATGCACCAGCACGCTGCAGCAAACCCAGCAGCAACAGGTGCAGGCCCAGCAACACTTTACCGAGGCGCAAAGCCAGCACACCAACGTCGATAGTTTAAAGCAGCAGCAAACGCAGCTACAGCAACACCAGGGCCATATCGAACAGCTGGCACTGGCACAGCAAAAGCTACAGCGCTGCCAGCAGGGCGCAGATCAAAGCCAGCAGCAACTGCGCCAGCAGCAGCAACAGCAACAGCAGCTCCACGACGAACAGCAAACCAAACAGGGACAACTGGTCGAGCTCAGCAGCGCGTTAGAGCAGCAAGCGCCTTTAGAGGTCCAACGCCTCCAGCTACAACAGCGCCGCGACCTGCGACAGCAACTCGAGACCCTGCGCAACAACCACAGGGAGCTCAAACAACAGCAACAACAGGCACTACAGAGCCACAATGACCAACAGGCCAACTTTGAACAGGTTGAAACGGCCACCCGGCAGCTGGAATTTCGCTGGCACAGTGGTCAGGCGATGCTACTCGCCCGCCAACTGCAACAGGGCCAACCCTGCCCGGTCTGTGGTTCGCCCGATCATCCGCAACCGGCCAACAATCAAGCATCTAATCTCAGTGACACAGAGTCCCAGCAGCCGATCAGCAACGAGCAACTCGACAGCGCTCGCGCCGCGCTCGAGCAAGCCAGACAAACATTACAACAAACCCAAGAGCGGTGGCAGGCGAGCGAGCGGGCCGTGGCAGAGAGTCTTGAGCAGGGTAAGAAGCTCAGCGAGGCGATGGGCGAGTTAGCCGAGCAGCCGCTGGCGCAAGTCGATCAGCAACTGGTCGCCCTGCAACAGCAGATCGAGCAGCTCAACGCGCTACAACAAAATCGCCAACAGATCAGCGTACGGCTACAGGCGATACACCCCCTGCTGGCCGAGACCAGCCGCCAACTTACGACGCTGGAAACCGCCTCCAATCAGGCTCAGATGCAGCAGGTTGAAGTCCGCACTCAGGTTAGTCAGCTCGAGGCACTGCTACCGGTCGAATACCGCGAGGGCAACGTACTACAGCACGCGTTACAACAGTTATTACAGCAGATCGCCTCGCTCGATCTGCAGCTTCAGCAAGCGCAGGATACGCTAGCCCGACACCGCTCTGAGGCCGACAAAACCGCCGCCCAACTCGACGCCCTGACATTGCAGCAACAACAGCAACAGCTTCGCGCCACCAGCGCCGATACCGATTGGTTACAAGCCTTAGCCGCCAGCCCGTTTGACCAGCTCGAAGATGTGCGACAAGCTCAGCTCGATCCCAACGGCCAACAGCAACTGCGCGATGAGTTCGAGCAATACCGCTCCACGCTCGATGCACTAATCGGCGCGTTGCAACAGCTCGACCACCAACTCGACGGCCTTAGCCGTCCCGATCTGATAGCGCTCGAGCGGACGTTAAGCCACGCCATCGAGGTATTCAGCCAGACAGATCAGCAATGGCTGGAACTGGACAAGCGCAACAGCGCACTGCTCGGGGTGAAACAAAAACTGGCCCGCGCCCAT
This sequence comes from Motiliproteus sp., assembly GCA_036961355.1. GTDB lineage: Bacteria > Pseudomonadota > Gammaproteobacteria > Pseudomonadales > Balneatricaceae > Motiliproteus. The sequence goes on along the minus strand of JBALVL010000042.1, from coordinate 15,295 downwards.
CTGAAAAACCAACAACTCGACGCCCAATATCGGGTCTTTGGTACCCTCAGTGAGGTCGCCAACGGCCAGACCGGCGATAAGATCAGCTTGCAACGTTTTGTCCTCAGCGTACTGCTCGACGATGTGTTGATTCAGGCCTCGCACCGGCTTAGTCTGATGAGTAAGGGGCGCTACCAACTGATCCGCAAGGAGGATCGCGCCAAGGGTAATAAGGCTTCGGGGTTGGAGTTGGAGGTCGAAGATGGCTACTCCGGCACCACCCGCGCGGTGGCCACGCTGTCTGGCGGAGAATCGTTCATGGCCGCGTTGGCGTTGGCGTTGGGATTATCTGACGTGGTCCAGTCCTACGCCGGCGGCATCAAACTCGATACCCTGTTTATCGACGAAGGTTTTGGCAGCCTGGATCCCGAATCACTCGACCTGGCGGTACGGACACTGATCGACCTGCAGGCCAGCGGCCGTACTATCGGTATTATCTCACACGTGGCCGAGCTAAAAGAGCAGATGGCACTACGACTGGATGTGGTCAGTAATCGCGACGGCAGCCGCGTTAAGATGGTAACGGCATAACAAGATCTAAGGCGAGATAGGAGGTGACCGTGAAGCTCCACCGACCGATGCGCTGTCCGAACCGGGCGACAGGCCTGCTGACACTGGCTCTGGCGGCGCTCGTTACCGGCTGTAGCGGTCTGCCATCTGCCAGCAGCCCCAAGGCTGAAGCGACGCCACTGACGGCGGCCAGCGACTGTCCGACCCGGATAGCCCACTACCGACAACGAATCGAAAGCGCCGCGATCGAAGACCCCTATGGTTATGCCATCGACGGTTACCCCTACCTGCGCGTTGACCGGACACTGGCAAGCTTCGTCCAACCAGAAAACGCAGCGGGCGAACCGTTAGACAGGCTATTAAACCAACAACACGCGTTTAATAGCTGGTACCAGCGACTCTACACGTTGGCAAAACAGGCACGACAGTTCGAGCTGGCTAACCTCCACCCACCCTATCCTGCCGACGCAGTCAGCCGACTGGAGGGTTGTATCGAGCAGCAGGCAAGCAGCGACCGTCAGGCCGACAACTTCCACCAACAGTTACTCGAGCAGACCCAAGTCCCCGAGCTCTACAGCAGCGGCCAACGCGCGTTAGGGCTGTTCCCGCTGACCCGTGAGATCGTGCTGCAGCAGATCGGCAAAGAGCAGCAACGGTGGCACGATCAGTTTAATAACCCAACGCTTTTTCACGGCAGCAACCGCCGCTATGCGCCACCCGATAGCTCACCATTGGATGTATCGCAGATCGGCGAGTGGCTAGAGCAGGCGCAACGCAACGACCCGCTGCAACTTCCACAACTGAATACGCAGCGGCTACAAAGGCTATTTCGCCACTTCGCCCCGGTGTGGCAGATCAGCACGCCGATCGCGCCCAGCACAATCGATCCCAAAATAACCAACTACATCCGCCCCGACAGTGACCTGATCGGCAGTCTTTATTGGCCTGACGGTCGGCCTGACACCTTGCCCGCGCTCAACAGCAGCGACCCAACCAGCTATCTAATGCCCTCCTACACCCGTATCGATGGCCGCTGGTTGTTACAGTTGAATTATCTGGTCTGGTTTAACGCCCGACCACCGCAACAGTCACTGGATCTCTACGCCGGTGCGCTCGACGGCCTGCTGTGGCGAGTCACCCTCGATAGCGATGGCACCGTGTTGCTGTATGACAGCATCCACCCCTGCGGCTGCTACCATCAAATTTTTCCGGTTTCAGCCCGGCTAGAACCCAAGCCTGCAGACGTTAACGTTGAGCAACCGTTAATCATCAAAGCGGTGGCATTTGAACGCTCGCAGGGCCGCACCGTGCTGCAACTGACCGGGCAGGAACACTTTCTTCAAGGGATAGCGCTGCAACCCCAAAGAACACAAATTGAACGCGATCGCATTGAAGGGACAAAATCTAAAGGGGACATCAGGAACAACCCTGCACCGATAAATACCCCATACCGGCTGGCCAGCTACCACCAACTACGTAGCCTTCCGGCAGGCGCAGGGCGTCGAGGTTTATTTGCAAGAGATGGACTGGTGACAGGCACCGAGCGGCCAGAACGCTGGCTACTGTGGCCGATGGGGGTCGACTCTCCGGGAGCGATGCGGATCTGGGGCCGACATGCGATCAGCTTTGCCAACCGCCGCTACTTCGACCAACCGGACCTGTTTGAACCCTTCTTTGAGTTTAGGGAGCAACGTTACTAAAGACGACGGCCACTAGCTGCTGCCTAGATTCTTCACATTTCAATCCTTGCAGAAACGCTGTCGGACTTAATAAGAGGCTTCTTACAGATTAAACTCGACGATCAGCCGCTGCAGTCGCGGACGGGATATCCCCAGAATATCGCAGGCCTTACCTTTGTGGCCGGCAGTCTCTTTCAACACCCGTCGGACATGATCGCACTCGATCTCTTTCAGGCTGTACTGCGCCAGCGGTTTATCCAGAGCGGCCTGCTCAACATCCGCATCGGCTATCTCTTGCCGTAATGACGCGGGTAGCAGATCCGGCGTCAGGATGGTGGAGGGGCACAACGCAATCGCCTTGGTCAGAATATTCTCCAACTCGCGGACGTTGCCGGGCCAGTCATGGCTCTGCAACGCCGCCATCACTTCGCTGCTGACGCGGGTCACTTTGGCGTTCAACTCGCTGTTAATACGGTGCAGCAATGCAGGTACCAGGTCGGCAACATCACCCAACCGCTGGCGTAACGGTGGTAATTGGATCTGCACCACCTCCAGCCGGTAATAGAGGTCTTCTCGAAACTGCTTCTGCGCTACCGCCTGTTTCAGTTCGACGTTAGTGGCGGCGATAATCCGGGCGTTGGTCGGTAAGGTCTGCTTACCACCAACTGGCAAGTACTCTTTCTCCTGCAGCACACGCAGCAACTTGGCCTGAATCGAGGGGTGCAATTCGCCCACCTCATCCAAAAACAGGGTGCCGTTTTCGGCCAGCGAAAACTTGCCTTTTTGCTGTGACACCGCGCCACTGAAAGCACCCCGTTCATGGCCGAACATTTCCGATTCGAGCAACGTCTCGACCAGCGCGGCGCAGTTGATCGCCACAAACGGGCCGTAGCGGCGATCACTGGCGTTGTGAATCGCCCGCGCCACCAGCTCTTTGCCGGTGCCGCTCTCGCCATGGATCAGTACCGTGGCGTTATTACCAGCAACCCTGCCGATGGTTTTAAACACTTCGCGCATCACGCTGCTACTACCGACCATCGCGCTGGAGCTGGCCAGCGCCAGATCCGGTTCATGTTCAAGCGGCTGGCCGACCTGCAACGCCTTGTTGACAGCCTGATCGAGCTGCGCCAGATCGATCGGTTTATGGATATAGTCATCGGCACCGCCCTGCATCGCCTGGATAGTGCTCTCCATATCGTGGAACGCGGTAATCATGATCACCCGGGCGTCGGGTGCCAGCGACTTAAACTCCAGCAACCCCTCTAAGCCGCTTTTGCCACTCATGCGGATGTCCAGAATGATCAGGTCGGGCGTTTCCTCGCTGGCACAAGCCAGCCCTTCATCAACCGAATGCGCCGTTTGCACCTGGTGGCCTTCTCCCCGAAAATGCAGTTCCAGCATTCGGCAGATCCCCAGATCATCATCAACAACTAGTAATTGGCTCATTCACTCACCTATATTCGCCATCGCAGGCATTCACACTTATTTATTGTTTAACAGATAGTTGCCGAGACCAGTCCCGACAGAACAGGTTTAACTCTCGTCGTCCGCCGGTGGGTTGACCGGCAGCACCAATGTCGCCTGAGTACCGCCCTGCGGCAGCGCATTCAGACTGACGGTGCCGCGGTGCCGATCCACCCGCTGCTTCACAATCGCCAGCCCCAACCCGGTGCCTTTGGCACGGTTGGTGAAGAACGGCTCAAACACTTTGGTGCTCAGACAAGGATCGATTCCCGGACCGTTATCGGTAACATCAACCCTGACTTTCGGCGAACTATCGGTCATCAACAGCGTGATGCTGATGGTGACTTTCGGCTCGGGTTGTTCTTCGACCGCCTGAACGGCATTAGTGATCAGATTACTGAACACCTGCCGCAGCTGAACCGGATCGCCAAAGAGAGTCGGTAACCCTTTCTGGTAGTACTCAACAAGCTCTACCTGATGCTGCAAAATAGGTTTCTGCAGACCGATCACCGTGGTCTCCATCAGCCGGTCAAGGTAGAGCCACTCGGGTTTCAGCGAGGCGGGGCGTGAATAGCTCAGCAAATCACTTAAGATCGCCTCCATGTAGCCGATCTGTTCTTGCGAAATACTGATTAACTCGGGAATTTCATCCGCATCATTGAGCGCTGGGTTCTTGCTCAATATCTGCATCGCCATCTTGATCGAACTGAGCGGATTGCGCAGGTCGTGCGCCACCATATTGGCCATCTGGCCCACGGCAGCCAGCTCCCGGTTCTTGCGTGTCTCTTCGCTCTGGGTCTCGATCTCTTGCTCTAACCGCAACCGTTCGCTGATATCTTCCTTGACCGACAGGTAGTGACGAATCGTCTGATTATGGTCAAAGATTGGCGAGATAGTGGTTTGCTCCCAGTAGAAATCGCCGTCCTTTTTGCGGTTCTTCAGCACCCCTTGCCAAGTCTGCCCCTTGCTGATCTGCTGCCACATCTCACGGTACAGCTGCGGATCGGTATCACCCGACTGCAGCAAACTCGGCCGCTGACCGACCGCTTCGTGAAGCGAATAGCCGGTCAGTTCAGAAAACTGCGGATTGACGTATTCAATATTGCCCTGCAGATCAGTAATCATCACCGTATTGGGGCTCTGCTCTACCGCCTGGCTGAGTTTGACCAGCTGCTCTTCAATATCACGTTGCTGGGTGATGTCACGCCCTAACAGCGTCACGCCTGCGATATTACCGTCGGCTTCAAAGTTAAAGGTACTGTTCCATGCCAACAGTAAGGCCTGCCCCTGTCGAGTCATCAATTCGTGCTCCGACTGTTCCGGTAATCGTTGCTGTCGCAGTTCATCCAGAAAGCGGCTGTACTCTCCGGAACGGCCTTCATCGGCAGGCATCAAATCAACCCAATCACGCCCTAGCAGCGCATCGCGCTGGTAACCACTAAGCTGCAGGAAAAAATCATTACAAAAAATAATCTTGCCGTGGCTATCGAGCATCACGGCCACCAGCTGGATATTTTCCAGCACACGCCGAAAACTGCTTTCGTAGCTATGTTGCCGTTTGGCCGCCTCATCGCGTTGCCGGGCCAACGTGATAACCACCGCACCAAACAGCGCCAGCATCAGAGTCAGCAAGTAGATCAATGCATTACTGCGTAAAAAATCAAAACGCTGGCCATTGAGCACCTGCTGGGAGGCAAATGAGATCACTTTCCAGTGGTAGCCTTGGGCTTCCGCATTACGTTTTTCATTAATGCCCGGGCTGCGGTCAGTCGCCAGCGACGATTCAGATTGCCCATCAACCACCATTTGGTAAGGCAACAGCGTCTTATAGGCAAACATGCCATTAGGGCTATCAAACTGGCCGGTTTCACTGCCTTGAATCCGTTGCCACTCCTCCACAAAGGTGTCAGAAAACCGCTTGTTATGGTCGAACATGAAGCCCCAGTTATTGCCTTCGTTGTGGCTAATCAACCAGTAACCCTGATCGTTGACTAACATCATTTCGTCAGCGATATGGCTTGAAACCTGTTTAAAATCGTCGATCAACCGCTTCCCATTGTAGTTGACCAGCAGGTAACCCACCTTGTCACCATTACGGCTAAACAGCGCCACCCCGACGCGAATAGTCGGTTTGACCGGCAGTTCCACCTGATTATTTTCAACATTGAGATCGAGCGGTGAGATATAGACCTGGCCACGTTCAAGCTCGGATAAGCGGTCAAAATAGTAGCGCCCGGACTTATTCGTTAACCGCTCATGCGGCACCATCTCTACCTGCCCCCGACGCTGATTAATCCGAATCAACTCGTTGCCGTCGAGGCCCAGATAGCGAATCTGATCGTACCAGGCCTGATAACGACTAAACGTTGCCAGAAACTGACGGATCTCCCGCCGCTCGTTGCCGGACAGGCTGCTAACCAGGGTGCGCTGCAGAATATGGTTGGCCAGAAACTGTATCTCTGACACCACATCATCAAGTTTATCGGCCACCACCCGACGTGACAGTTCCACCCCCAACCGCTGGCTCTCCTGCAGTTTGCTCCGTTCAGCACTGATGGTGAGCCAGTAGTGGGTCTGCATCACCCCAAAAATCGCCAGCGCCAACGGCACGAACAGCAGCAGCAGTCGTCTGTAATCCAGCGATATGGGTGCCCGGTGGGTATTCGGCATCGTTAGCAGGGCCGCTTAGGCGGCTTCAGCCCGGTGAATATGCTGCAGCATCTGCATCGCCAGACGCCGAACTGAACTGTCACCTTGCTCGGCAAGCGACTCGATCAACCGCTCAGTTGCGGCGTCAGGATCCAGCCTTTTTAGTGCTTGAGCGGCGGTCGGAGTCAGCGCACCGCCCTGTTCCAGCCCCAGTTTGAGCAGCAATTCCAGATCCAGTCGCCGCAACTGAACCAGCGATTCGATCACCTCCTTGCGTACGCCAATCTCGGCATCGTCCTGGCAGTCGAGAATCGCCTGGGTAACCCGGTTGGGGGTAACATCGTTGAGCACGACATGATCTTCTTCGGTCAGCATCCGTCCTTTGCCCAGCGTCACCAGCGTCAGCGAACGAATTGCCTGAATCCGCACCAGCGTGTCCGGATCATCGAGCGCCGCCAACAGCGCCGGAATGGCCGCTTTGTGCTTTAAGGCACCCAGAGTGCGGGCGCAAGCCAGCCGAATCTCTTCGTTACCGGCGCGCAGCTGGGTCGCAATCGGTCCCATGATATTGCTTAGCCCCGGTAATTTAGGCTGTAGACTCACCAGCCGCCCCAGGCTTTCGGCCGCTTCACGACGCAGGTTGGCATCTTCGTCCATCAGACAGCCCAGCAGCGGCTGCACCGCCTCGGCCTGAGCACAATCACCCAGCACCCGTGCCGCCAAAATGCGTCGCTCTACCGCAATCTCATCGGGCTTACGGCGTTTACCTTCCAGCATCCGTTCACCGCTGCGGGCGTTGGTGTGCACCACCTCGGCATAGGCATCAAATTCCTGCGGCAGTTCGTCAACCAAACCCAAAATACGCTCTGAGTCACTACTCAGTTCCTGCGACACACCCACCGTGGCTTCAATGTTACTGCGGGTGATCGATTCCAACGTCGAACCCATCTCGACAGTGGCGCCGCTGTCAACGTCCGTCTCAGGGTAAGGCGCGGGATAGGCGTCAGAGACCGAAGCCAAAATCTGCTCGATGCCGGGTTTGGCGACCATCGGTGGTAGTCCCGGCTTTATTTCATGGCCTTCACCATCGACCGACACCAAAGAGATAAGCTGGTCGTCTGTCTGGTCAGCAACAATATCCGAGTCGCTGTCTTTATCACCCTCTTCAACCGCAGACGGCCAAATAACCTCACTGCCGGTAAGACTGCTGAGCAGCAACGAAAATGGGGTCGGCGCTCCCTCTGCTGCGTCGGCACTCGTGGCCGTGTCTGCGCTCGTATCTGCGCTCGTATCTGCGTCCGTATCTGCAGAAACAGGTGTTAGCGTTGGGCTCTGAAGCGAGCGGTTATTGAGCACCTGCAAACTCTGTAACGCCACATGACGGATCGCTGCGTTACTGTCAGAACTGCTGTTCCACAACATCTCCAACATTGATGCGTCGGCAACTGCCGACTGGCCTATCGCCCGAATCGCCTGCCGCCGCACGGGCATCGGCGTGGCAATATCACCGATCAACGCCAGCAACTGATCCTGCGCTACTGCTGGGTCGATACGCCCCAGCAGTTCACAACAAAGTTGTTGCTCCTCCTCATCGTCGCTACCCAGGCCTTGCTGTAAGTGAAAAAGCAGGGCCGACTGCTGATCCGGCAGTTCTTGGTTTTGGGTCAACATATACAAAGCCGCACTACGCACCCGGCTATCGCTGTTTTCCAGTAATTCCAGCAACTTGTCTTCACTGATCGACACATCACTGAGTGACCGTAATCGCTGCAATCCCTTTAAGGCGGCGGTCTGAACCTGAGCGGCCGGATCGCGCAGCAGCACACTCAACGCGGCCAACTGTTGTGAACCCAACGTCGTAGCAATCATACCGTTCGCAGCTAATGCCTGAGTTGCAGCCTCCCTGACATCGGCATCGTCGCTATTAAACAGGGTAAACAGCAGTTCGTGAGCCGCTTCGGTATCACCATACTGCAGCGCGACCGCGATCCGGCGTTGTCGCCGCGGCGCTGAACCGTCCAGCCGCTGAATCAACTGGTCAATACCGGCCGGACCGGTCTGTACCAGTGCTTTAAGAATTTCGCTCTCGATATCCTGACCGTCGTCGGAATCAAGCATCTCCGCTAGGGCTTCAGCGGCATCGGCAACGGCATTATCGCCCAGCGCTTTGACCGCCTGGAGTTGCAGATCCCACCAGTCATCCCAGCCTTCGGTCTCACTCATCTGAATGTCATCAGGACGATCCAGCACTTGTTGCAGCGTTTGTTTGGCCAGCTCGCCGCCACACTTCGACAGTCCCTCAATTGCGGCCTGCTTAACATCGACCTCAGAGTGGTAATGCAACGCATCGATCAACCCCTGTACGGCATCATCACTGCCGATCTGTCCCAGTGCCGCCGCAGCATCGATACAAACATCCAGATCTTCATCCTGCAGATGACGATAGAGTGGCTCCAACGCCGTAGGGTCCTGTAGCTGACCCAATGCCTGCGCTGCATAACAGCGATCGACCTCGTCACCGTTTTCCAGTTGACCAATCAGGGCTTCTATCGCTTGAATTTTGCTGTTCATCGGTGTCTCCAACAAGGCTACGGCGTCGCCGGTTACACACATGGGCAACGGCAATCGGGTAGCTACGGCATGGCCTCTAACAGCCATAAGTCTCAATACCGCCCGCCGCCGGTAGCAGCGGGCTGTTCATAACCAACACCTATAGCAGCATCCGTACCAACTTCCTTCACCGCTCGGGCTGAATGACGATTAATCGTCTGAAAGGGCGCTAACTGGTTGTTCTGATGGACTCCCTTTTTTTTATCTGCTGCCAGATCACAAAAATCGAAAGCTACTCTACCGCACAAATTTAACGAATCGTTAAACTTTAATATTTCGTTCAACTGGGCGATTGAATGAAACATTCATTTCTATCAATAAAAAAACAATTCATGATCCCTACCACCAAACAAGTCATTGATAAACATAGAATTTTTATTGTTATTAATAACTGGCCTAAATACTGCTAACAGATATGTGATTGCGTTTCCTGTGCTGGTTCATTCCATGACAAAGCACTCAACAACAACTCCAACAATCATATGACCTGTGCGTCTATGGGAGGAAATCTAGATGGGTAAAACCACTGCTCCCCGGAAGATCGTAACTCTGGTAGCGACCGGCCTGGCTATGCTGGCGGGCTCTGCTACAGCGGCTGATCAACTGGGCCCTTTACCACAACTCAAAGTCGATGAGGCCAAAGCGGCCCTCGGTAAGCGGTTGTTTTTCGACAAGCGGCTTTCAGGCGATTCAGCAATCGCTTGTGCCACCTGCCACCAGCCTGACAACGGCTATTCATCCAAGCAGGCGCTATCCCCGGGGTATCCCGGCAACGGACATTTCCGTAACGCGCCGACGCTGATCAACGTGGCGCACAAGTCACAATGGATGCATGACGGCCGTTTGGGCACCAACCTCAACGACGTTACCCGTGAGATGATCACCGAAGATTATCTGATGAACATGGATATGCGGCTGATGCAGGAGCGTCTCAAGCAAGATCCGGTTTACGTCCAGATGTTCAAGGATGCCGGTTACGGTGAGCCATCGAACGGCAGCGTTCGTAAGGCCATTCCTGAGTATCTGCAAACGCTAACCTCGCGCAACTCACGCTTTGACACCGATACGCTGGGGCCTTCCGCCACACGCGGCATGGCACTGTTTAAAGGCAAGGCCAGTTGTGTCGAGTGCCACAACGGTTCGACCTTCAGCGATGGTCAGATGTACAACACCGGTGTACCGGAGAATCTGGACGTGTTCCTCGATCCTCTTAACCACCAGGCCTTCATCGCCTACAACATGTTCATGGGTACCGAGAACTACATGAACCTTAAGCGTGATATGGGTGGCCATATCATCGAGAAGAAGGCGGACAAATCCGACGCCGGTATTTTCATGACGCCGACCTTGCGTGAGCTTAAGTACACCGCGCCTTATATGCATAACGGCACCCTCGAAACGCTGGCCGATGTCGTCGCTTTCTACAACCAGGGTGGTGGTGAAGACAGCAATAAGGATAGCCGCCTCAAGCCGCTGAAGCTGAGTGCGCAGGACCAAACCGATCTGGTGAACTTCCTGCGGGCGCTGTCCGGTGATCAGCTGACCACCGAAGAGCATGTCTATACAGATACCGACTCTTATAGCTATCAGGTGATTCCGGACTGGAAACAGGCACGGAACTAGGGGAGCATTTTCATGAAAAGATTGATTAAATCAGGCGCCCCACTACTGGCTACCGCAGTAATCGGTTCCAGTTTACTGGTCGCCTGTAGCAGTAATACGCAGCAAAGCGCTGACTCCACCGAAGCCAAACCGATGGCGGAAACAGCGGCGATGGCAACAGCCGACCCTGCGGTCGTGGCCGAAACTATGCGCACGCCGTCTCCGGCAGCGCTGGCACCACTGGGCGAAGTGCCGGTACCTGCCGATAACAAGCAGACCGATGCCAAGATCGAACTAGGTATGTTGCTGTTCTTCGACGGACGCCTCGGCGGTGACGGTTCCACCTCATGCGCATCATGCCACTTACCATCTCAAGGCTGGGACTTCCCCACCGATATCTCGCTGGGCTATCCGAGCACAACGCACTGGCGCAACAGCCAGACCATCATCAACTCGGCCTACTATGGCAAGTTGTTCTGGGCAGGTTCAGCCAACTCGCTAGAGAAGCAGGCTAAAGGTGCTGCCAAAGGTGCGGTCGCCGGTAACGGTGAGTCCGACATCATGGAATCACGTTTAGCGCTGATCCCCGAGTACCAGCAGCGGTTCCAGGATGTGTTTGGTGACCAGTGGCCGAAGATCGGCAATGCCTGGAAAGCGATCGCCGCGTTCGAGCGCACGCTGGTGCAAACCGATACGCCGCTGGATAATTACCTCAACGGTGACAAGAGCGCCCTGTCCGAACAACAGCTTCGTGGTAAAGAGCTGTTCGAGAACAAGGCTAACTGTATCCAGTGCCACGACGGTGCGTTGGCGTCGAATGAGAAGTTCTACAACGTCGGTGTCCCAACCAACAAGACTTGGGAAACTGACGCCTTGCGTCAGATCACCTTCCGTTACGAGCTTTTTGCTAAAGGCTCCAACGAGAAGATGTACCGCTCGACCAAGGCAGATCCTGGCCTCTACTTCCGCGGCAAGCTGAAGCAGCAGAAGGGGATGTTCCGGGTACCGTCGCTGCGATATACCAAGTACTCAGCACCGTATATGCACAACGGCACGCTGGAGACTCTGGAAGACGTGGTTAAGTTCTACAACGCCGGTGGTGTTGCCGCTGACGGACGTAGCACAGGCTTCCCTGACAGCAAGAGCGAGCTGATCAAGCCGCTGGCGCTTAGCGACGCAGAGGTTGCCGATCTGGTTACCTTCCTAGACGCATTCTCCGGCGAACGGATCACGATGGAGTGGCCAAAACTGCCACCTTACGCAGCCTTGTTCACCAAAGAACAATTGATGGAGGCGAAAAAATGAGCCTTTTCAAACGTGAAAAACCGACCACAGAGATGGTCGAAAAAGATCAAGAGACCGCAGCAGACCACGGCAAGTGCATGGTGTCACGGCGTAACTTCCTGATGTATAGCGGCTCTGCCGCCGCATCAGCCAGCGTAATCAGCATCAACCTGTTTCCGGGCACCGCTCAGGCACAGACACTGCCCGCACGGGTCGTCAGCTACCCACGCAAGCTAATCGCCAAACTCAGCGAGATGCAGGACAACGTACCGGTCGATTTTAACTACCCCGACGATGGCAAGAACACCGCCTGTCTGGCCGTTAAGATGGGCGTTCAGGGTGGCGGCGGCGTCGGCCCACAACGCGACGTTGTCAGCTACAGCTACATGTGTACCCATCAGGGCGGACCACTCAACGGCACCTATCAGGTGACCGACGAGCACCGCACGCTGGGGCAATGTCCGTTCCATCTGTCGCTGTTTGATCTGCGTCGCCACGGCATCATCGTTTCCGGTCAGGCATACGAGAGCCTGCCGCAGGTACTACTGGAAGTTGATGGTGATGACGTCTACGCGGTCGGCATCCTCGGATTGCTGTTCGGACGCAACGAAAACTTGGCGCACGGCTAGGAGAGCATAACTAATGGCTACTAATTATTACTTACCCGAAGATCATGCGCCGCTGCCGCCGATACACGCAGAGGTGATCACCACCGCCTGCGATTACTGTATCGTCGCCTGTGGTTACAAGGTCTATCGCTGGCCGGTCGGTTCCGGCAACGGCGGCATGGCGGCGGCAGAAAATGCCTTCGGCATCGACTTCCCCAGCTACCCCCTGCAGGCTTGGGTCGCGCCGACACAGCACAACGTCGTAATGCACCAGAACATGCCACATAACATCGTGGTCGTGCCCGACAAAGACACCAAGTACGTAAACACCAACGGTGACTCAAGTATGCGAGGCGGCCTGCTGGCCTCCAAGGTTTACAACCCGCAAACGCCAACCCGTGACCGCCTGACCAGCCCGATGATTCGGATCGGTGGGACGCTGCAACCGGTACCTTGGGACTTTGCCTTGGATATCGCCGCCGAAGTGGGCAACTACGTACGCCAGAAACATGGCGATGCCGCTTATGGGGTTAAGACTTTCTCGTATCAGTACATCGAGAACACTTACGCCATCACCAAGTATGCGATGCGTCACGTTAACACCCCCAACTTCACTTTCCACGACACTCCGTCTGACGTCACCTCGACGCCGGGCTTCCGCGATGCCGGTTTCGATAATTTCGGACCCAGCTATGAGGATTGGGGTTCAGCCGATACATTGATGGTCTGTGGTACTGATCCGTACGAAACTAAGACGGTTCTGTTCACCCAGCACATGATGCCGGCGATCCGTCGCGGCATGAAGACCGTGATACTAAACCCGCGTGAAACCGCCGGTATTGCGTTCATGAAGAAGCACGGAGGCATCCATCTGGACATCCTTCCCGGTACCGACAATTTGGTACTCGGCGCTATCATCCGAGTCATTCTGGAGAACGGCTGGGAAGACAGAGATTGGATCAAGGAGTGGGTCAACAACGGTTGGGAAAGTTCATCCGGTTTCGGTCAAGGCACCCGTAACACGCCTTGGCAGTGGCGTACCACTTGGGGCAAGTTCCAGGTTAAAAACTTCGACGATTACAAGAAATGGAACTTGGAACAGGCTGAGTTCGACCCCGCATCTGCTGCCGAGATGGCACAGATCGATGTCGACAAAATCTACCAGGCCGCCGAAGCGCTGGCCAAGCCAAAGGCTGACGGTAGCCGGGTTAAAGCCTCGTTCGCGATCGAGAAGGGCTTCTACTGGTCCAACAACACCGCCAACACCAACGCTATCAGCGCGATCGCCACCACCTGTGGTGCCGGTGGTCGTCCCGGTCAGGTCGTCGGTCGTTTGGGTGGTCACCAGCGTGGTGGTCAGAAAGGTGGCAGTTATCCGCGCAACAAGTCGCCGGAGAAATTGCCAGGTCGTCGCCGTCGCGCGCTCGATACCGATCGCTGGACCTATTCGGGGCACACCCGGTTCGCCCACGTTATTGGTACCACCTGGATTCAGGCGATGTGTGGCTCACAAGGGCTGCAGAAAAAGTTCTGGGAGCTCGTTACCAGCAACCCGCATCAGGTACGTAGCTTCGACAAGCAGGAGATCATCGATACCCTGAAGGCACGCGCTGATTCCGGCGGTATGGTTGTGGTCAATCAAGACATCTACCTGCGCCAACCTATCGGCGGCCAGTTTGCCGATATCGTATTCCCGGCGGCTACTTGGGGTGAAGAGGACTTTATGCGGGCCAACGGTGAACGCCGTCTGCGCCTGTATCAGAAGTTCTACGACGCGCCGGGCAATGCCAAGCCGGACTGGTGGATCATCGCGCAGCTGGCGACCCGGATGGGCTTCGACGGTTTCGATTGGAAGAACTCTAACGAAGTCGCCGAAGAAGCTTCACGCTTCAGCCGTGGCAGCCGTAAAGACTTCCACATGATCAAGGTTGCTGCCCATAAAGAGGGCAAAACACTACATCAGAAGCTGGCTGAATTTGGTACCGACGGTATCCAAGGTCCTGTGTTCTACAACTACGACAGTGGCGAGCTGGTCGGCACCAAGCGGTTACACGACACCACGCTGAGCGCCGAAGATCTGGCCAAGAAAGGACTGACTAATGGTCCTAAGGGTCAGAACACGCTGAAGAAGCAGCTGACGCACTTCAACAGCCAGACCGGTAAGGTCAATATCCAGAAGCACCCATGGAGCCTGTTTGCAGACTTCCACGCCTGGTTAACGCCGAAGGATGACGAGCTGTGGTTCAGCAACGGCCGTATCAACGAGATCTGGCAGTCCGGTTTCGATGATATTGAGCGTCGTCCGTACACCACCCAGCGCTGGCCTGAAAACTGGGTCGAGATCCACCCCGAGGATGCCAAGAAGCGGGGTATCGAATCGGGTGATCAGGTGATGATGTACTCCGAGCGGGTTCCGGCTTTCAAGGACACACTGATCGGTGTTGATGGTAAAAACTTCCAGTTCTCCGAACTGCTTGAGCGCGGCCACATCGAGCTCAGCAAGGCGGCAGTAACGGCAGTTGCGATCGTCACCCCAGCGGTGAAGAAAGGTGTGTTGTACGCCAACATGCTCGATATGCGCCAGCCCAGTAACTCACTGACCGCCCGCGTGGTGGATAACATCAGTGGTAACTACAACTACAAAATGGGTGTTGCCCGGATCCGTAAGCTTGGCGAGTCCAAGTACAAGACGGAATTCCGCAGCTTCTCCTTCGCACCACGTAACATCGGTGCGACTACTTAAGTAATGTAGTTAGCGATGTAGCTTGCGCAAAATAATAAGGGGAGCTTCGGCTCCACTGCTGTCCCACAATTATTGATCAAAAAGGAATCCTCATTTGAGGGTTCCTT
>JBALVL010000041.1:0-47170 GCA_036961355.1 Motiliproteus sp. | reverse complement strand
TAGAGATAGCACCGGTCTCAGGCGTGATACAAACAACCGGGCTGTGTGCCCAGTAAGCTGCAGCAATCGCGGTAACGAAGTTGGTGATGCCCGGGCCGTTCTGGGCGATACAAACGCCGTGACGACCAGAAACACGGGCGTAACCGTCAGCCATGTGGCCGCCGCCTTGCTCGTGAACAACAGGAATCAAACGGATGCCGGCTGGAGTGAAGATATCCATTGCATCCATAAAGGCCGAACCCATGATGCCAAAAGCGACGGTAACGTCGTTAGCAACCAGGGTTTCAACAAAAGCTTCACTGGGAGTCATACGTGCCATAATTTTTTCCTTTTTATTCTCAAAGCCAAGTATTAATACCGGCTTGTTTCTACCAGATACCGTTAGGCGCTCAGTTTGTACTCAACAAAAGTTCGATCTAAGGCTTTAACCACTTCAGGACGATTAGTGATGCGGTTAACTGATAGCTAGATTAGGAGGGAGGGCAATTTAGGAGTAGGGCCAGATGCATACGAGTGATTAAGCCAAGCCAATAAATCTAATTATCTATATGATTTTATTAAACTAACCAAGAAGAACAGAATACACAAGAACGTTAACCTGGATGCGCAGTAAGCGAACTCTGGTCAAACATATGGGGCCAACCAAGCTAACGCTGCACTCTGGCCTCCACCTGAAACCCGCACGCTTGAAAGTCGCAGGACAATATTCACACGATTTTACCGGTTAGCATGGATCGGGCTTCCGGCACCGATGCCCAAAGCCTGCTAACAGAGTTATCCACATATTCTGCGGGTAACGCCAAAAGCGTTATTACCTGCAGCCATTAACCAAAGATCAACGGTACCAGCGTTGATCCTTGCGGTTGTTGTTAGCTCCTCGGCTCACAAGCATGACGAGGATGGGTGTGAAGAAAATAGAGTAAAACCTGTTTCAGTTCATTCTCATGGGTTACATTTTCGCTGGCTCTGGCTTGGCGAATATTGTCGATAATCATTCGACGAATCATCCGCTCACCTCCTTCGGTGTTCACCAAATATTCCGCTGTAGCCAAGGCCTGGATTCGATCCAAATGTTCATGCTCTGCAATCGCAGCAATCTCTTCCTGAGAAAATTCGCATAAATCACAGCAATCTTCATACGTCAGCATAGTTTATATCCTTAATTAATTTATGAGTCGTACCTAATGTAAGAATAGCCCCTCAGGCTCGCGCTTCCTTAGTTTGTTTATACCTTTTTGTTCTTGGTTTATTAGTGCTGAGAAATGATTAGCTGACAATTATTTCGGGGCCGAATCTCGTGGTAGCAAAGATCAAGACAATGGATAGAGATAGCTACCTTAGCCGACATAACCAGCCGCAATTGCCGAAATAGGCAGGCGTTAAGAGGCAGGCGTTCGTTCAGCTGCTCAAATAAGGCACCAGCGCCAGCCCCAGCGACAGTAAACCAAACACCAACAAGATGTAGATTTGGGATAAGAAAATATTCTTGCCGTGCTCATAATTGGCATCGCCCAGCTGTTGGTATTCGGCCGGATAGAGAGGCTCGTCCATAAAAGCCCCCGGCTGATAGATTTCCATGGCGGTTTCAATACGAACGATCAACCGCGCCACCGCAGAGAATTCACGATAGCGAGCGCGGATTGCGTAGATAGAGACAGCAACAATGACGACGATCGCCAACGTCAACATCACCGTTGGCGCACCTTCCAATGTCGGTGCCCGAGTGATTAACCAACCATCGATCACCACCAGTAAACCCACTCCACCGGTGGCGATTTTAGCGATGCGTTCGCGCAAGATATGCGCCGTTGATTGTTGCTGGGAATAAACGGTTTTCAGAATACTCAATTGATCGCCAGTCATATCGCTGCCCGGAGTTGTCTGGTTTAGCAGCAGTATAGTCAGCGATAGCAGGAGGCATTGATTAAGCCCTCCTGCATTCCATCCAGTCAGGCGGGTTAGGCGCTGACACGTAAATCAGTCGTGACCATTCAGACCATATCCTCGATCAACTCAGCCAAGGCTTTTATGCCTGGCGCGATCCGATCGGCAGCGATCGACGAATAGCCCAAGCGGAAATAGTTCAGCGGCGGCTGCTCATCCTGAAAGTGAATATCGCCCGGTTCGATCAAAATACCGCGATCGGCAGCTTCTTTACGAAGCAGCCGTGAGTCCAGCCCTTCCGGTCCCTTGACCCAGTAGCATGAACCGCCAAAGCTGGGTTTCTGGAACGAGGCGGGCATATATTCCGACAACGCCGAGCCCATCTGCTGCCAACGCTCTTCGTAGGCTCGCATGATGGTCATGATCAACGCATCGTGATATCCACGCTCCAAAAACAGGGCTACCGAGCGCTGATTGTTGGCCGCCGGGTGGCGTACCATCAACCGCCGCAACGCCCGCGCTTCACGGATAAACTCAGCCGGGCCAACCAGATAACCTAATCGTAATCCCGGCGCCAGGGTTTTGGATAGGCTGCCGACGTAGATCACCCGGTCGTTCTTATCAAGACTCTTAAGCGCCGGTATCGGGTTAGATTTAAAATTGGTCTCACTCTCGTAGTCATCCTCGATGATGACAAAATCCTGATCGTTGGCTTTCTGCAGCAACTCGTAGCGGCGTTCGATCGGCATGGTGACCGTGGTTGGGCAGTGATGACTTGGCGTGGTAAATACACAATCGCAGCTATCCAATCGCTCATCGACAATCATCCCTTCATCATCCACCGGCAGTGGCAGCAACTGCGAGGGGTTGAGACTGGCGATGTTACGGATATCCACATAGCCAGGATCTTCAATACCCATGACACTGTCTTTATCCAGTAATAGCCGCGCCAGCATATAGAGCGATTGCTGCGCCCCCACTGTCACCAGAATCTGTTCGGCCGACGCCCAGACGCCACGGCGTGGTAGTAACCGGGTGCGGATCTGTTCGATCAGTAAAGGATCATCGTTATCAAATCGGTCGGAGGCCCAGTCACGAATCGCCGGAACGCTGACCGCATCACGGCAGCACTCGCGCCAGTTATTGGTCGGGAACAGGGTCGGATCAAACTGACCGTAGATAAACGGGTACTGGTATTTCTGCCAGTCACGCGGCTTCTTCATGTTGCTCTGACCCGAAGGGAAGACTTTGAGCTTTTGGTCCCACTGGGGCGGAGTTCCTACCACCATATCCGAGCTTTTCTTCTCCGGCTTCACCTTGGCGTGAACGATATCCGGATTAACATAATAGCCACTACGTTCACGCGCAATCAGGTAGCCATCATCAAGCAGATGTTCATAAGCCAGCACCACGGTATTACGGGCAATACTCAACTGTTTTGCCAGCTTTCGGCTTGATGGCAGCGGACTATCGACGGGGAGATTGCCGTTAAGAATGGCGCTGGCAATCTGCTCGCGTAACTGCTGCTGCAAGCTGGTGTCCTTATCGGTCGATAAGTGAAATAGGTGCAACATAGACGATCTCAGGCTGACTCCAACAAGCACTTCAATGTCAGTGACTGGTTGGATAGATAATGGTTATTTTAAATCAACTATATAGCGCATTGTCTGGGAAATAGCGACAGAGCCGAAAATCACACCTCGGGGATTTCTTGAATTGATCGGAGGCTTTCAACACTCAGCAATAAGCCGCCCTCTGTCCTGGCGCTATTAACGGCGCTGCAAGTGATCGGCAATCAGCTGTCGCCGCGCACTCAACGAACCGCCTTGGGATGAGTACTGCATCTCTTCGCTGGCGATATAATCAACAGCCCGCTGGGTTGCCCTGACCGCAAGGGCTTCGGTTAATCGAATCTCCGATTGCACCTCAAAACGTTCAAGTGCAGGAACAATTAACGTCACTTCCGCTTTACCTGCAATACGCTCAACGAGCGTCTGTAGTGATTGATTATCCATGATCAGTTCCCTTTTTCGAATAGCGCTACAAAGGACTCGGACCGGGCGAAAGCCAGTCATTTATCCTCGTAGTCAGAAACAAAACAGCCACTACTAGGAAACCCGGCAGTGGCTGTTGTAAATCCCGATTATCGCTTAGGCGTTAGGAGCCAACCGCGACATCGCGTTATCGATCGCATCGACGATGGCATCGATATCAGCTTGCGTGGCGATCAATGCCGGACTCAGGCAGATAGTGTTGTTGAGATTTTTGAACGAACGGTTAGTCCGGCCAATGATCACACCCTGCTTCATGCAGTCAGCACCAATAGCGATCGGCAGGCTCTCATCCACCGGCTCTTTAGTGACACGGTCTTTCACCAGTTCGAAGCCGGCAAACAGCCCCTTACCGCGCACGTCGCCGATCACGTCATACTTGGCCTTCAGCCCGTTTAGACGTGCCATCAGGTGCTCACCCATATGGGTAACGTTTTCGAGCAGGTTTTCACGCTCGATGATCTCCATGTTGACCAGCGCCGCCGCCGGACCTGCAGTACAGCCGCCGAAGGTAGAGATATCACGGAAGTAACCCATCTTCGGATCATCGTCCTCTTCTTTGAAAGCGTCGAACACCTCCTCGGTGGTGACGGTGCAGGAGATCGCGGCATAACCCGAAGCAACACCCTTGGCCATGGTCACCATGTCAGGCTTAACGCCGTAATGCTGATAACCAAACCACTTACCGGTACGACCCAGGCCACAAACCACTTCGTCGATGTGCAGCAAAATGTCGTACTGCTTGCAGATCTCTTGGACCCGGTCCCAGTAACCTTGTGGCGGTTCGATTACACCACCACCCGCGGTGATCGGTTCCAGGCACAGCGCGCCGACAGTTTCAGGACCTTCAGCCAGGATCACTTTTTCGATCTCATTGGCAGCCCAGACACCGTAGTTTTCGGCATCAGAACCTTCCTGAGCACGGTACTCGCAGCAATGCGGCACTTCAACAAATCCCGGAGTGAAAGGACCGTACTGGGCCTTACGCTCAAACTGACCGGTGGCACTCAACGCAGTAATGGTCGTGCCGTGGTAGTCACGCTCACGGAACAGGATCTTATGCTTCTTGCCGCCGTACTTCTTCTCAGCGATCTGGCGCACAATTTTAAAGGCTTTTTCGTTCGCCTCAGAACCCGAGTTGGAGTAGTAAACCCGGCTCATGCCCGGCATCTTCTCGATCAATTTTTCGGCAAATAACGCAGCCGGAACATTGCCCGCTGTTTGGGCAAAGTAGTTCAGGGTGACCAGCTGATCACGTACCGCATCGGCGATTTCTGTCCGGCCATAACCGACGTTAACGGTCCAAACAGCACCCGAAACCGCATCAAGGTATTCGTTACCTTTGGCATCCCAGACCCGCATCCCTTCACCTTTGACGATCATCATCGGATCGTTGTTCTCATAAGGCTTGTGGTTGCTGAGGTGGTGCCAAACATGCTTCTTGTCGCTGGCAACCGCCTTAGCGGCATCAATATTGTTGGTATCGTAGGTCATGGAGTCCTCCAGGCGGAACCGGTATTGTTATTTTGTAACAGAGCTTAGTTAACTGAAGATGGCCAACAGGCGTCTCCTCGTTGCTAACCAAGGTATGCCGAGTGGAACGGATCAGTTAGAACCAGTTTTTTAGCGTTGTTGATACCAGATGACTGGTCCGGGCTGGACCGCCCTGTACCGCCCAACTGGTTCTTCAGCACAGCGCTGGAACTGCGGATGATGCCACCCTACCCCCTTCAGCAATCGCACCACTCTTCCGAGGAGATGGCCCAATGATAGACATTGAAGTCAACGGAAAACGTCTGCAGCTCCCTCAAAATTCAACGGTGGATCAGCTGATTCAGACCATGGCGCTGACACAACAGCGACTGGCGGTAGAGCTCAACCTGGATGTCGTCCCCCGCAGCCAGTACGCCAGTCAGCAGTTACGAGCCGGCGACCGGGTTGAGATCGTTCACGCCATAGGCGGCGGTTAGGAACCTACTTAGAAACAGAGGAACGCAGCATGAATGCAATCGTACAGCCGCAAGATCCGCTAATCCTAGCCGGACAGGTTTTCAACTCTCGCCTGATGGTTGGAACCGGCAAGTACCGTGATATGGAACAGACTCGGCTTGCGATCGAAGCCAGTGGCGCGCAGATTGTCACTGTCGCGGTACGACGCACTAACATCGGTCAAAACCCGGACGAGCCAAACTTGCTGGACGTGATCCCACCCGACCGCTACACCCTGCTACCCAACACGGCAGGCTGCTACAGCGCCAAAGACGCAGTACGAACTTGCAAGCTGGCTCGTGAGCTTCTTGATGGCCACGATCTGGTCAAACTGGAAGTGCTTGGCGACGAGAAAACGCTCTATCCCAACATCACCGAAACGCTGGTGGCGGCAGAAGAACTGATCAACGATGGCTTCAAGGTGATGGTCTACACCAGCGATGACCCGTTGATTGCACTTCGACTCGAGCAGATGGGCTGTGTTGCAGTAATGCCGCTTGGAGCACCGATCGGCTCGGGATTAGGGCTGCGCAACCCCTACAACATCAAACTGATTCTTGAAAACGCCAAGGTTCCTATCATCGTCGATGCCGGTGTTGGCACCGCCTCGGATGCCACCGTCGCGATGGAACTGGGATGTCAGGGCGTATTAATGAACACCGCCATCGCCCATGCCCGGCAGCCGGTTATCATGGCCAGCGCAATGCGCAAAGCGGTCGAGGCCGGTCGTGAAGCCTACCTCGCGGGCCGGATGCCCAGAAAGCTCTACGCCAGTGCCTCCTCCCCGATTGACGGCACGTTTTTCTAAGACGGTACGTTTTCTAAAATGCCCGCACCGATCAGCATCCGTACCTAACGGATGCTGATCGGTGGGTGTTGATCCGTTCGCTACCTGGCCCAGCATTTCACTATACTGTCTACACGATCCACTCACCGCGCCACCACAGCATGCGTTTATTCTTGGTCCTACCCTTTTTTCTCTGGCTGCTAACGACATCAGCCGCCGCTTCCGAAATAACCCGGGTGAGTTTCTGCGCCGACGATGCTCAATGGCCACCCTTCAGTTACCGAAACACAGACGGTGCGATGGACGGTTTTACCGTGGCGTTGCTCAAGCAGGCATTCGCCCGGCTACCGATTGAGGTCAAAATCGAACAACTGCCCTGGAAACGTTGTATGGCTGCCACCGACAGCGGCCGCAACTTTCAGGTCGCCATCGATGCCTCAGCCAGCCCACAACGCCAACAGACCTACCTGCTAAGCCTGCCCTACTATCAACTGAGCCCCTATTTTTTCTATTCGCGAAAACAGTTTCCCGACGGGATCGATATTAAACACGGCCATGAGCTGACCGACTTCGGTACAGTCTGCGGCTTAGCCGGTTACAACTACAGTAATTTTGGTTTGGATTCGAGTGAGATAGACCAAAGCGCCCGCGATTTTTACGCGGTCAGTGAGATGACCCATCGCGGCCGATGTGGCTTGTTTATCGGCCGCTATGAAATAGTGGCGGGCATGGTCCGTATCGGTCCCGATCTGTTAGCCGATCCCGAGCTGGCCTACGCACCGATCCCTGATGCTCAGAGTGAGCCTTTTCATATGTTGATCTCTCGCCACAGCGAGCAACCCGAGCAGCTAAAACAACTGCTCGATAACATCATACAGTCGATGGAAAAAAGCGGAGAGCTAGAACAGATACGACTGGAGTACGGCATTCCGCCTACACCGCTGACTGGATCCAGCGGGTTGTAAAACCTGGCCCTAACCGGAAGTATTAAAGCGCCTATAATCAGCGCCAAATTATCTCCATGATAAATAGCATTTTGAGCAAGGTTAGCTTCCGTCAAGCTGACAGCGGTGCTCGGTCTACCTATAACAATTATAAATTCTTCTACCGCACGCTATCGAGCGTTCTGCTGCCTGTCCCTACCTGAAAGGCTTTACTGGCCTAAACTGCAGCAGCAAAGAAAATTAATTGTTTGCCTTATTAGGATGAGAATACCGATGACTGATTACAGCACCCTTAAAGAGATGGGAATTCATTCCTTTGAAGATGTCAGCCATTTCAAAGTTCGACGCGAGCAGCAAGCCGATGTGCTTAAGGTCTATTACCGTCGCACCAAGGGTTCACTGCTGCCCAAGAGTAAAAAGTTTACCTTCGTACGTCCCCGCTCTGCCGTGCCGCTGCAGTATCGTGATCAGCAAGGCTGGAAAGGTTTTAAAGACAGTAGTCCGCGACTACACAAGGCCATTGACGAGCTGACCCAACTGACGCAACCCGAGACAACGCAGCCGCTGGATCAGAAAGCGCAGTTTTTAAGCGACCTGAACCATCTTGAAAAGGTGATGTACGACAAAATCAGTGAGATCCGGCGGCAGATAGAAGCGCTGGATTAACCGCCAGACAAGCGGCTCAGGCATCGATCTGAGCCGCTTGTCTGTTGTTACGGTTCTATTGTTACTTTTTTTATAGTTACGATTCTTGTTTTTGCTGCTCTTGCTGCTGCAACATCGCTTCCGCCATCTTGCGTCCAAACAGCTCCATCACCGCTTCTTCCCCGTTTTGCCCCACTTCCTCAAACGACTCCACCAGCGCCTTCAGTGTCGGCAAGGTTTTATCGACCAGTGATCCGATATAATCCCCGGGGCTGGTGCCGGTATAGCCTTGATAGGCCTTAAAAAGCGCTAAGGCTTCATCACTCAAACGAACTTCAACGGTAGATTGGTCACTCATCCTGAATACTCCGAAAACGGTACAGATCTCAACAAGCACTAACAGTGCGACGTTTGATCGGCCCAAGAATTTACATTTAGTGGTTAGTGTATCTATTTACGGCACTATTTGAATAGCCACCGTCATGGATCTAGAACCAGAGGGCCAAAACAGATAGCCCAACCCCCTGACAAACTCAGTCTAAGACCGCCCTCTAAGGCTATCGCCTGAGAAGCTCCAGCACCTCGTCGAACAACTGGTTATCCAACGACTGACTTAGATCCAGTGCCAGACTGCGGCGGTAGTAGCGGCTTAGGTCCAAGCCAACGCCCAAGGCCATCAGTTCGACCTCACCGCGCATCTCAATCTGCGCCGCCACTTGCTGTAGATGATGATCCAGATAATCCGGAGTATTGTATTGTGCGGTCATGCTATCCATCGGGCAGCCATCGGATATCACAATCAAAATTTTCCGCGCCGCCGAACTCGCTTGCAAACGACCGTTGGCCCATAACAACGATTCGCCATCGACCCCTTCGCGGAACAGATTAGGCTTGAGTAGAGCCGCAATATCAGGCCGGGCACGCCGCCATGGCAGCTCGGCGTCCTTGTAAACGATGTGGCACAGCTCGTTCAGGCGCCCGGGGTTAGCGGGACAGCCACGACCACGCCACTGCTTAAACGGATTGCCACCGTTCCAGCTGCCGGTGGTAAAGCCAAGCACTTCTGAGCGAGCACCAGCCTGTTCGAAAGCCCGACTGAGCAGGTCTACCATCATCGCTATCGATTCGATATGAGCTTTCATCGACCCCGAATTATCGATTAGAAAGGTTACCTGGGCATCCGTATGCGGCTGTATCTGTTCCTGTCGAAAAATACGGCGCTCGGAAGGGCTGGTTACCAAGCGGCTCAGACGCCGAGCATCAAGCCGCCCCTCTTCTTCACCAAAACGCCAACCATCCAGACGAGGAGCAGCCAGAATCCGCTCGATTTGACGCGCCAGGCGAGGCACATTAATGCCTTGCCGTCGAATACGCCGATCCAACTGCTCGCGCAGCTCGCGGCGTTGCTCCAACCGAACCATGGAAGCGGCGGCAAGTTCACGGTCATAGCTGGCATTAAAGATCTGATATTGATTTAGCGCTTCAGACAGCTGGCGTTGCGACTGCTGTTGCGGTTGCATGCCCAAGCCATCCAGCCCATCGGCCTCTTCATCGGGTTCCAGCAGCAGGCTAAATTCGGTTGACTCGGCAATCTTGGAGCTTTCTCGGTCGCTGTCATCATCGCCGTCGTGCTGCGATCGTCCCGCCTCGATTATACTGCTCAGCTCTCTGCAAATTCCTAGCGCATGCTCGGCAAAACGCGCCTGATTATCACGGTTGCGTCGCATCCCCATCAGATCGGTTCCGATATGAGGCCCCAGCACAGCTCGCTGTGGCTCGATCAGCCCTTCGGTTTCTTCCAGGGTTGGGTAGCCGGTCAGCCTCGACCAAACGGTTTGAATAATACAGAACAGCAGCAGGCCGACCTGATTTTCGGTCATCCCCGAATGATGGTATTGCAGGCACCAATGGCGGAAGCGGTATTTGAGATTGCGGCGGATGCCGCTGTGATCATCTCCAACCAGCGACTCGGCCCGTAGCTGCTCTAGAATTTCAAACAGCGTTCGCTCTAGCGGCGACTCAGGCATCTTGGAGGCATGCAACTCGGCATCGCTATGGATCAGCCGTAAGGCCAAACCATCGGCGGCGCCGCGAAAGGAGTCAAAATCATCGTTGCTGACATCGGTATACAGGTGCGGAGCACGGATCTTTAGTCGCCGACCATCCAACTCCAAGCGATGGCCACGATAACGCAGTCGGGCGTCACCGGTCAGCGCCCGTATGGTAGCCGCGCACAACTCCTCCAACCGCTGCTGACGCTTCTCCTTACGCGGTTGGCCTTGCTGCTGGGCAGGAGGGGCTGTTGGTGCGCTCTCGCCCCAGGGAACCAGTGGACCGGCCACCTCAGACGACCTGATGCAACGCTTTGGACTCGTTCAGCTCTTGGTCAAAACAACGCTGATAGTATTCAGCCACAAGCTCGCGTTCGGCCTCATCACACTTATTGAGGAAGCTAAGCCGGAACGCCAATGCCGGATCGTTAAAAATCTCGCAGTTCTCAGCCCAGGAAATCACAGTACGGGGAGACATCAAAATTGACAGGTCACCGGCAGAAAATCCCTGGCGGGTTAAATCAGCCACGGCAACCATCTGGTTAATCAAGGTCTGACCCCGCTCATCGCTGAAGCGCGGGACTCGAGCCTGAACAATCGCCACCTCTTCAGCCCGCGGCAGATAGTTGAGAGAGGCGACAATATTCCAGCGATCGATCTGTGCCTGGTTCAATACCTGAGTGCCGTGGTACAAGCCGTTCAGGTTACCCAGACCGACGGTGTTTGCAGTGGCGAACAACCGGAAATAGCGATGCGGTTGGATTACTTCATTCTGATCAAGCAGGGTGAATTTTCCATCACGCTCGAGAATTCGCTGGATCACAAACATCACGTCGGGACGGCCGGCATCGAACTCATCAAAGATCAACGCCACCGGACGGCGCAACGACCAAGGCACAATCCCCTCTTGGAACTGCGTCACCTGCTTGCCATCACGCAGGGTAATGGTGTCCTTACCCACTAGGTCCAACCGGCTGATATGACCATCCAGATTGATCCGCACACAGGGCCAGTTTAACCGTGCTGCGACCTGCTCAATATGAGTCGATTTACCGGTACCGTGAAGTCCCTGAACCATCACTCGCCGATCTTGAGAAAAACCTGCAAGAATCGCCAGGGTCACCTCTTTGTTGAAACGATAAGCCTCATCGATCTCGGGTACATGATCGTCTCGCTGACTAAACGCCTGAACCTGCAGATCGGAATCGATACCAAATAATTCACGAACTGAAACGGTGCAATCGGGCTTTTGAAGGCATATATCGCTCATCGCTTTATCTCCCAGTGGAATCCAATAAATTACATAAAGCGCAGGCAGACCAGCACTAGCACAGCCAGAAACGCGGTCTCAGCCAACATCAACACAATCGGCCGCCAGCCCATTGCAGCCAACTCTTTAAACGAGGATTTCATCCCCAGTCCGACCATCGCCACCACCAGGCACCAGCGAGACAGCTCAACCATCGTGCTTGCCACTTCCGGGACCAGAAAACCGCCGCTGTTAATCGACACGATAACAATGAAGGCGACCAGGAAACCGGGCAGAGGAAAACCTGAAGGCTTTTTGCCGGTCTCGGCAGAACCCCAGCGAGAGACGACCAAAGAGATGATCAACACCACCGGCACCAGCATCGATACCCGCAGTAACTTGGTAAACGTGGCCACATCGCCAATCTCATCCGACATCATATAGCCGGCACCCACCACCTGTGCCACATCGTGGATGGTGGCGCCAAGAAAGACGCCACTGGCAGCCGTATCGAGATCAAATTCGGTAACGATCAGCGGGTAGGCAATCATCGCAACGGTACTGAGCGCGGTGACGCAGATTACGGTGAAGATCAGGTTCTTCTCCGCATCTTTATCCTGCGGTAACACCGCCGCTACCGCTAATGCTGCCGAAGCACCGCAGATACCCACCGACGAGCCAGTCAAGATGCTTTGTGAGCGTCCGAGTTTTAACCATTTTCCCAGGAAGACCCCAAAGAAGATGGTCGAGGGTACCGCAATCAAGACGATCACGATCGGGGTCACACCCAGGCTCATGAGCTGTTCAACCGTGATTCTGGCACCCAGCAGAGCGATACCGAAACGCAATACCGTTTTAGCCGAGAACTGAATACCGCGAGCACACTGCCCCTCAGCCGACAGGTAGTTAAACGCCATTCCCATCAGCAACGCGAACAAAATGACCGGGCCGCCGTAATGATCGGATACAAAGTTCGCCGCCATCGCAATAACTAAACAGAGCGCAAAGCCTGGGAAAAGCTGCTGTAGACTGGCTTTCCACTGGGCAGCGCGACTTGGCTGTTTTATCGAATTCAACATAGGATCTTGTTCCGAACTCTGCGGCTACCCTGTCTATCCAGTGTGCCTTTGTTGTATTAAATGCTTTAAAGCAGTGAACGATCATTGGTCTCACACACTGTAAACAGCGACTTCAATAATGTAATGGGCCAAATGGCTGGGAGTGATACAACCAATTCAACATTTGATTCAACAATCGATTCAATAATCGACACTACCACCACCAACAGGATCTAGCCGAAAAGCGTTATTTTCAGATCCCCCCAACGGTGGGGCGTCCCGGCG
This sequence comes from Motiliproteus sp., assembly GCA_036961355.1. Taxonomy (GTDB): domain Bacteria; phylum Pseudomonadota; class Gammaproteobacteria; order Pseudomonadales; family Balneatricaceae; genus Motiliproteus. The sequence continues at coordinate 34,227 of JBALVL010000041.1, read as the reverse complement.
GCACCAATCCGAAACGCCACAGTGGGCCTACACCCTGAACTTACTCAAGCTATCGTCCTGCCGACGATTGAGATCAACCATACCGGCGCACAGAGAGGACTGATCATGAGCGCTATCGGAGACCAACTGACCGATGTCCCGAATATTGGTGGTATTACGATTGACCTCATCCGTGGTGGCGCTTTGCTGCTCAGCCGCTGTCGCAATCTGTACGGTGATATCGTTAATCTCACTGATTCGGCGTCGAATCTCCAACAGTGCCTGATCAGCCTCTGCCGCCGTCTGATGCGTTTTACCGGCCATTTCGCGGCTCTGCATGATCGTCTGCTCGGCTTTTTGCACACCGCTCTGCAGTTGTTCGATCATATGCTGAATCTCTTCGGTCGACTCCTGAGTGCGCGACGCCAATGCCCGCACTTCATCGGCAACCACCGCAAACCCCCGCCCCTGCTCACCCGCTCGCGCCGCCTCAATCGCAGCATTGAGCGCCAGCAGGTTGGTCTGCTCGGCAATACTCTTGATCACCGTCAGAATCGACTCAATATTGTTACTGTATTGGGCCAACTCACTTACGGTGACAACGGCCTGCTCCATATTCGAAGATAACTGAGCAATTGCCGTATTACTTCTGCGAACAACATCCACACCCTGCTCAGCAGCGTTATCAGCCTGCAATGCCGTATCAGCTGCATGCTGCGCGCTTCCGGCGACTTCCAGTGCGGTTGAGGCCATCTCACTCATTGCCGTGGACAACTGATCAAGCTCATTGAACTGCCGCTTCAAATCTCCTGCAGAGGCAGCTGCCAGGCCCGCGGATTGGTCGGTATTGCTGTTAAGCTCCTTCGACACCGATTTACAATCACCCACCAACGACTGCAAATAACTGAGGAACTCATTAAACCCCTGGGATAGCTGGCCAAACTCATCCTTAGTGGTGATATCCAGGCGCTTGGTTAAGTCCCCCTGCCCGTCGTTAAGGTCAGCTAGCGAAGTCCGCAGTTGTTGCAACGGTCGCAACAAACGCCCCATAGAGAAATAGATAACCACCGTGCTGAGTATTGCCGTTATCACCGCGCCGATGATGGCATTCAAACCGAAGGCATCGGCATCGGCCATCACCTTGTCCTTGTCCAGCACCACGCCAATCAACCAATCACTGCCGGCCAGACCGCTTAAAGGCTGGAATGCGGTCAACACCGCTTTACCCCCCACCTCCAACTGCTGCAGCGTGTCATTTAGTTGTGGCTGGGTGTCACCATAGAGCTTATCGATCGACTGGCCGTTTAAAGTGCTGTCAGGATGGCTAATGATTCCGCCTTGTGAATTGATCAAAAAAGTATAACCAGTGCCACCGAAAGAGAGGGTATTGAGCGCGTCAGACACGGTTTTAAGGCTGATGTCACCCCCAAAGGCCCCTTTAAAAACGCCATTTTTAGAAAACTGGGCAACAGCCGATATCAACACCTCCTGCGTCGCCGAGTCGGTATAAGGCTCGGTTAATACCGCTCGCTGATTGGCACGCGCCAGTGGGTACCAAGGCCGCTGTCTGGCATCCCAATCTTTTGGCGGGCTCCACGAAGGGTCATTGGAGATAGCAACGCCGTCACTATCCAGACCACCGAACACCAAAATAAACTCGCGTTTGAGCAGCGCCGCACCAAAGCTTCGCTGAATGCTCTGGCCTGTAAAATCGCTATCCAGGGTATTCGCCATCAGATCGATCAGCGCCAGCTTGCCGTTGAGCCAACCGGAGATCTGATGTGACAGCACAACCGACTCCTCGTCGATATTTTCAGCCGCCTTGTTATACAGCGCATCACTCACCGCTCGGTACTGCAGTATCGAAAAAGCAGTAAACGCCAGCACCACTATCGCCGATGCCATCAAGGCAACCTTTTGCGAAACCCTCATACAACCACTCCAAGCGATAAAATTAAAAACTCAAAAACAAGAGTCGCCGGTCAGATTAGGCAGCAGAGCCAATCCGCGGTAGTGCCAGTCTCAAAAGTTCTGCAGTACCACTCTTTCGTACTACTGTTTCTTAATACAGATGGGTTCCATTGGGCGGACCATAAAAACCAACCAACCTTTCGATAATCTACTTTGGCTCTATCACCCCCCTGTGGTTGGCCTTTGTGGAGGAAAACACCGACAACCTAATCTAGGAAGCTAAGCGTAGTTTTGATACGGCGTCGGTAGTTTGTTGAACAACAGGCTGTCCAACCTAAAACAACCACCCCCAGCACACTGATTAGCCGATACCCCTGCCAACGTGGCACTGACACTGTTAGTCCGGCTGTCTTTAATGAGGAGAGTTAAGAGATGACGATAGAATCCAGAAACCCGGCTACCGGAGAAGTGGTCGAAGTGTTCGATAACTTGAACAGCGAGCAACTCGAGTCACGATTGGTCTCGGCTGCCGAAGCTGCCCCGCTGTGGAGCGCATATAGCCTTGAACAGCGATCAGGCTACCTAGTCCGTATCGGCCAGGAGCTTCGCCGCCAGAAACAGACACTGGCACAGCTGATGTCGACTGAAATGGGCAAGCTGCACCGCGAAGCGTTGGGTGAGATCGAAAAATGCGCCCAGGCATGCGATTACTATGCGCAGGAAGCTCCAGCAATGCTGGCAGATCAGCAGATCGAGACCCCGGCGCACAAGAGCCTGATTAGCTTTGAGCCTCTGGGTACCGTGCTCGCCATCATGCCTTGGAACTTCCCGTTGTGGCAGGTGTTTCGTTTTCTAGCTCCGACCCTGATGGCCGGTAACACCGCACTACTCAAACACGCGCCGAACGTACCTCGTTGCGCCCTGGCGATTGAGGCGATCACTAAGGCTGCAGGCCTGCCTGAGGGTGCCTTTTCAACCCTGCTCATCTCGGTAGAACAGACAGAAACGCTGTTTTCCGATGATCGGGTTCAGGGTGTCGCATTTACCGGCAGCGAAGCCGCCGGACGCAAAATAGCGGCCTTAGCCGGTCAAAACCTGAAAAAAGCGGTATTGGAACTCGGAGGCTCCGATCCCTTCGTGGTCCTTGAGGATGCCGATGTGGAACAGGCTGTCGAGGTCGCTATCCGCTCACGCTACAGCAATGCCGGTCAGATCTGCATCGCTGCAAAACGCTTCATCGTGGTCGATGCCATCGCTGATCAGTTCGTCTCGCTGCTAAGCCAGCAGGCACAACGCCTGCAACCGGGTGATCCGATGGCGGACAGCACCGGTCTTGCTCCGATGGCGCGAAATGATCTTCGCGAAGGGGTGCATGCCCAGGTGCAAGCCAGCATCTATCAAGGCGCCAAACCGCTACTGGGTTGCGAAATCCCCGAGGGACCCGGCTACTTCTATCCGGCATCGATTCTCGATCAGGTACAGCCTGGCATGACCGCCTTTGATGAGGAGCTGTTCGGCCCTGTCGCGGCGATCGTTCGGGCCAGCGATGAAGCTGACGCGCTACGCCTGGCGAACACAAGCCGGTTCGGTCTGGGGTCGAGTATATGGACCCGCGACATCGCTCGCGGAGAAGCGTTCGCCCGCCGTGTCGAAGCGGGCTGCTGTTTCGTCAACGCGCAAGTGGGCAGCGATGTCCGCTTACCCTTTGGCGGAACCAAAGCATCAGGATTAGGACGGGAGCTGTCCAGCTACGGGATCATCGAATTCTGCAACATCAAGACGCTCTGGATCGATAATGCCTGACAGCCGTTAACCGGCTAGTAAAAGGTGTTAACCGGGGGTGAAGCTTCCATAGCTTCGCCCCTGTCCTCACGGTGCAGCCGGTTTTGCTGACGGAAAAACCAACAGAACAGAGCCCGCGTAAAACCCTGCCTAGCTCGGTCTGAAATCACCTGAGTCTTTAACTCCAGTGCGCTAACCCCAGTGCTCTAACCGATGCTGCAGCTCAGTCATCTTTGCCAACATCACCTGCTTCAATTCATCCAGTTCTGACGACAACTGTTGCCGCGCTTGCTCAGGGGCTATCTGACTCCCTGCTAAGGTATCAAGTTCGGCAATCGCATCGATCAAAACTTGTGATCGACCACCACCGCCGTCCAACAGGGGAATTTGAAACTTTTTGGTACGCGGTAAAACGCTATCATCAGGGCGTTGGTAATAGATTTTTAAGATCTCAGCACCCCCAGCACTGTGCAAGGTATAGCGGGAAATTTGGTCAAAACTACTGACGCCCATGGCAGTTAACGTAGCAAAACGGGACATGAATCAGCCTCTTATTTTGATGGATATACCACCAAAATCCTAAGAGCCTTGGCCACTGAGTGATAGAACCAATAAGTTGCTGACGATTACGCCAGAGAGGTCGCGGTCGTTGTCGTAACAGAGACAGAGGCAGAGATTGAGCAGCAGTAACACCGGCTGTTGCTCCAAAAACACCCGCCAGCCGTAAGTTAGTAGCGATCGACAACGGTCATGATCGTTTGCCCGGCTAGCTGTTTATTTAACTCCGGAGCGGCTTGGCACCAGCGACTGCAGCAGTCCGCGGTACCATCGCCAACGACTGATCAACATAGCGCTAAAGATCAGTGTGCAACCCAAAATTTGCAGCGGCTGCATCGTTTCATCAAACCAGACTGCAGCGATTAACGCCGTCCAGACTGGCTCCAGAACCATGATCAGCGCGACATGGCTGACCGGTGCCAACCCCTGGCCGTAGGTCTGCAGGCTAAAACGCAGACTGGTCGCTATCAACGCACTGGCCAGAAACCACCCCCAGACCGATGTCGCCACTTGAGCCGGCCAAGGCTCAATAATAGCCGAAGCTATCGTGCTGATCAGGCCGGCCACGAGCAGCTGATTGGCTGTGAGTATCACCGCTGGTATCGTCGCTGCCAGCCGCGCGATCAGGGTAAAATGGAACGAGAACAGAACCGCAGCACTGAGAAAGTAAAGCTGGCCGGGATCCGGATCAAAGCCGCCATCGAGGGAAAGCAAAGCAAGTCCGGTAACTGCCACCGGCAAGGATACCCAGGTACTGGACGCGACCGTATCACCGAATAGTAACCGCGCTAGCACCGGCACCAGCACCACACCCAGACTGGTGATGAAGGCCCCCTCTCCTAAGTGAGAGCCCTGATCCAGCCCCTGAATCCAGCACAACAGTGCCGCAGCCATGACTGCCCCTAGAAACAACGATCGCCCTAACACCTTAGTTTCTTTGATACGGTACAGGTCTGACCGACCCAAAATTAACAGAACCAGTCCGGCCAACAAAAAACGAGAGCCGATAAAAAGCATCGGCGGCAGACCGGCGAGCGCTTCCTTGGAGAAGATCCAACCGACCGCCGCCAGAAGCGTAACCAGAACCAGGACTAGATCAGCCCGGGCATGCGAGGATAGCGGCACTCAAAACCTCATAGGTAGTTATAGCGGGCGGGCATCAAAAAGGCGCGATCGAGAAAATAAGCTGACTTAGATCTCACTCACCGCCGCGACATCGTCGGGCAGTGTGAGTTTTAACTGCCACTGTTTCAGCCGGGCTTGAGACTGCTTCTTAAAATGCTCCCGCACCGGGCTGCCTTTGGGCTTTTCCAGGTAGTAAAGCAAGGTGGCGGCTCGCTCGGGAGTAATCCCCTGCTGCTCTCCCCACTGCGTTACAAACAGCGCCAGTGTGTTTGAGCTTTTGTCGGGTAACGCCTGAGCGATCGGAACCTCGAGATTCTCTCCGGCCATTACCCGCTGGCACAGTTGACGGTAGTTAAACTCAAAGTCGGGCATCACATCGCGCTTATCTTCGGTACGTATCCGGAACCAGTCGGTTGCTCTGCCGGCAAAATAGACGGCCGGGTGGCTCCAGTCATGATCGCGCGGATGATCGGCGTGCATACAGGCTTCGTGGTAGGCCGACAGCGCTTGGGATAAACCGTAGTCCTTTAGCTCTTTACGCATCAACTCCAGAAATTCGGCGATGGTCGGCATCCAGACAAACTGTTCTTTGCAGCGATCGATGGCCAAAACCATCTCCTGCTCGGTGTAGCCGCGCAGGCTCAGTGCCCACTCACGCTTGGCGATGCGAATCTCTTCTTCACTCTGAAACACACTTTTAAACTTGTGCCCGTAGATGGTCATAAACCGGGCGAACAGCATATTTACCAGTTGCTTGGTGGCAACCGGGATCGGATCAGCACCCGACGAAGCCTTTGACTGGGCGTCACCAGTCGGTGTTTTTGATGTCCATGACGGCACTGGTGATCCGTTCTCGTTTATCTTGCCGAGAATGTGTTTGATCTCTTTCACCCTGATATCCCTGCTGTGCGTTAGGTTTTTGAGTTGACGAGGCAGCGGAGTATTGACCACCCGTCTGTTGCCGATGCTGTTTCTTCTGCGCATCGACCCAATCTCGTTTGGCCCACTTCAGGAAGGGCTGTTCCCAAGACTTCTTGCGCTGACCCTGTTCCATATAATACGCCACAAACTGATCGACACAATCTAAGGCAAACTGCTCGGTCATCCCCTGCTTGGTCAGCATCTGTAAGGTTGTCGATTGCGGTTGCCAGCCGGGCTGTATCGTTTTCAGCTGGCGATTGTGCTGCTCCTGCTGTTCAAACAACTGTTCCAACTGGTCTTGCGGTTTGGCCCAGCCGGTACTGCCACCAAAGCTTGGTGCCGGCCCACGCGATACATGGCCATAAGCGATTGGCGAGGCAACCGGCTCAGCCACTGTTGCGGCGGAAGGCGTTGGTTCGAAATAACGGTTAGGAGCATCGCGCGGCGGCTTGGTTGTGGTTGGCGCGGGCTCTAGCGAAGGTGTGACCTGGGGAGCGGGCGCAGTTTTTATTTCAGAGGCTATATCAACAGTTACTTCAGCGGTTACGGCAGCGGATACGTTAGCGACACCAACAAGTTCATCCCAGGATTCGTCAACGCTGGCACTACGATCGCTACTCGGATTCTCCTGTGGTTGAGCAGCGATGGAAACCGACTCCAATACCGATAATCGAATGCTGCCGTTGGCCTGAAACTGCGCCTCCACCAACCCCTGTTCAACCAGAGTATTGGTAAGCTGAGCCAACTGCTCTTCACTCCAATAAGGGGTCAGTTCTAGCCACTCATGCCGACGGATAACAAATTGGGCAGAACCCCGCTCGTCCAACCCACCATGATGGCGGGCGTACTGATGGTAGACCGCCAACAAGATAGCGGCCTCTGCGCCAAAGCGACAGGCCAGCGAGGGATAAAAGAGTATCGGTTGTTCGGGAAAGAGACTGCTCATCGACCTGAATGCCTTGGATCCAACAGTGGTTATCGCGACGCTGCCGATGGTTCAACGGCGTGTTGCGATGCTGTTATTCAAAGCAGCGAGGATACCATAAACGGATCGACCAACGCGCTATCGATCCGTTTTAGTTGAGGCCGATTAGGGCTCAGTTTTGAGCCTCAATTCTAAGGCCAAAAACCAATAAACAGAGCCCTTAGATGAGAACTAAGTCGACTGCTTAGAGACGAAATCGCTGACAGCGCGCAGGACATCTTTACGGCTAATCTGACCAACCAGTTTACCATCACGTAACACTGGCATACGGCGACGGCGACCCGAGATAATCTGCTCGGACAAAGCGATAATATCGGTATCACTGGTGATGGTATCGACCTTACAAGTCATGAAATCAGCGACAAAACCGCCCTTTTCTTCAGCATGGTAGGCGTGTTTCAAAATTGCCTTGAGGCAGTCAACTTCCGATAACATACCAACCAACTCACCCCGATCATTTACCACGGGGGCACCCGAGATGTTCGATTCAGAAAATACATTGATCGCTGCAAATAGCTCAGTTTCGGGTTTAAAGGTGACCAACTGGGTGGTCATATAATCTTCAACCTTGACACTTCTAAGCATGATACTGCTCCTTAAAAAACCTGATTATTTCAGGTATCTACCGACCCCTTAGGGTCAACTCGCATACAAATGGGCCACCAACTAACAGCTCAGGTACTCCGTCACCGGTTTAATTGAAGACGACTGTTTTATTACCGTGTACCAAAACTCGGTCCTCAAGGTGCCAACGCAATCCACGCGCCAGTACCGTTTTCTCGACATCACGACCTTGCCTTACCATATCTTCAGCACTGTCATTATGGCTAATACGACTGACATCCTGATCGATAATCGGTCCTGCATCGAGCTCCTCGGTGACATAGTGACATGTTGCTCCGATCAGTTTAACCCCTCGCTCATGCGCCTGATGATACGGTTTAGCACCAGCAAATGAGGGCAGGAAACTATGGTGAATATTGATCACCTGGGAGGCATAGCGCTGGCACAACGTTGGCGGCAAAATTTGCATGTAACGCGCCAGTACTACCGTGTCGATCTGATGCTCTTCAACCAGTTCAACGACCTGATCAAACGCCGGTTGTTTATTATCTTTATCAACCGGGACGTGATGGTAGGGAATACCGTGCCACTCCACCATGCTACGTAAGTCGCCATGGTTAGAGATAACCAGCGGGATCTCACAATCAAGTTCTTCGCTGTGATAACGGTACAGCAGATCAGCCAGGCAGTGCGATTGCTTGCTGGCCATCAACAATACCCGTTTTGGCACTGACGAGTCTCTTAGCCGCCATTGCATGTTGAACGATTGCGCGATTGGACTGAACGCGTCACGCAACTCCTCCAATGAATAGTTCAGGTTGCGGGTGCTGATTTCATAACGCATAAAAAACCAACCACTTGCCGGGTCAGAATGCTGGCTGGCTTCGGCGATTGAACCGCCCTGGCTGGAGATAAAATTACTGACCATTGCCACGATACCCACCCGATCCGGGCAGGAGATAACTAACCGATAACGCGGTTCCATATACGTTTTATCTAACCTCTGTTTTAAAGCTGCCGTTCAACCTAAAAATATGCCGATATTCTAGCAACTTATCGGTCTGATACTATCCCTCATATGTATTTACGCTCCATATCAATCCCATTTATGATGAAAATTATTCTGAATAGAGCTGCTCGGCTTTGGCCGCACAGATAAAGTCATTGCGGTGTAGCCCTTTAATGCTGTGACTCCACCAAGTTACTTCGACAGCGCCCCAGCGGGTCAGCAGGTCCGGGTGGTGCCCTTGCTGCTCGGCCAGCTCTCCGACCCGATTGGTAAACGCCAACGCGGTGACAAAGTTTTTGAAACGGTAGCTACGCCACAACTGACAAACACCGTCACACTCTTGGATCTGCCATTCGCCAAGCTGTGATGCATGCTGCTGTAATTGCTGCTGCGCTTGTTGCCGGGTGTAGGGCTCTCCACCGCTATGGCACACCTGGCACTGGGCGCTTTTCAGGTCAGCGTTTGTGTCGGTAGCCGTTGCGGCGCTCGCCGCTATGTTAGGATTTTCATCACTCATCTTAATGCTCCTATCTACGTTAATTGTCGGAGTTATATGCCGATCAGACCACATCGGTGCTGGCGGGTTCGACCAAGCTGCAGCAATTCGTGGCAACGCTATCTCCAAAAACAATCTGCAATAACGACCTGCAATAACGATCTCACCCGCTTTATAAATGCTCATCGTTTTCAGTCAAGACCATCAACGCGACTCACACCACCTTAGAGGCTAAAATAACGGCTCCTAGGGGCTCACTAACAACAGATCGCTCTATGACACAGCAACAACAGCCTTGGCCCGCCTTAGCTGACGCATCGTTAAGCTACCAGCCTGACTTTCTCAGTGACGAGCAAGCCGACCAGTATCTACGCACATTGCGACAGACTCTGGCCTGGCAACAGGATCAAATTAAACTGTTCGGTCGTGCGGTGGCGATCCCACGACTGCAATGCTGGTATGGCGACAGCGGCTTGACGTACCGTTACTCCGGCTTATCGATGTCCGCCCGGCCCTGGACCTCCGAGCTTCAACAGCTGCGTCGACAGATCGAACAACACAGCGGTTATCGTTTCAACGCGGTGTTAGCCAACCTCTACCGAGACGGTCAGGACAGTATGGGCTGGCACGCCGATAACGAACCGGAACTGGGTACAAACCCGGTAATCGCCTCACTCTCGCTGGGACAGCAGCGCAGCTTCAAACTTCGCCGTCGCGATAACCCCAGACAACAGGTTGAACTGGAGCTACAACACGGTTCGCTGTTAGTGATGGCGGGCACGACACAGCAGTATTGGCAGCACGCATTACCCAAGCGTAAACGGTTGAACCAACCGAGGGTCAACCTGACCTTCCGCTTGATCCGTTAAGTGGATACCATTACGTCATAAAATGGTGCCATCAATTGGCGGCAACCGTCACAATAATCCGTTACCATCCCGTTTCGCATCACCTTTTTCCATCTGACTGTTTAACTGACATTCCCGATTAACTACAGCAGGCAAACCTACCGTGCTTCAGCGTTCTTCCCAGAGCCCATCGCGCAGCCCTACCGGCGATTCCGGCAAAAGCGATATCCTTAGCGTTAGCGACCTAAACCAGCAGGCGCGGCAACTGCTGGAACAAAGTTTTGCGATCATCCAGGTTGAAGGCGAAATTTCTAACTTCGTCTGCCCCAGCTCCGGCCACTGGTATTTCACACTCAAAGACGACCGCGCTCAGGTGCGCTGCGCGCTATTCCGTAACCGTTCACGCTTTCTCAAATATCGACCACAAAACGGTGACCAGGTATTGCTGCGGGCCAAGGTCAGCCTTTACGAAGGCCGTGGCGAGTATCAGTTGATCGGTGAGTACCTCGAAGCCGCGGGCAGCGGCGACCTGCAAGCTGCCTTTGACGCGCTGAAGCAGAAATTACAGCTTGAAGGGCTGTTTGATGCAGACAGTAAACAAGCACTACCGAGCCTGCCAAGTCGGATCGGGGTGATTACTTCCCCCACCGGCGCGGCGATTCAAGACATCCTCAGCGTGCTCAAACGTCGCTTTGCCGGCATCCCTGTCAGTCTGTACCCGGCAGCGGTACAGGGCGCCGATGCCCCCGCCCAGCTTATCAACGCGTTACAGCTGGCGATCCGTAGTGGCGATTGTGATGTCATCATTCTCGGTCGTGGCGGCGGTTCAGCCGAAGACCTCTGTGCGTTCAACGACGAAGCGCTGGCAAGGGTCATTTTCGATAGCCCGATACCTATCGTCAGTGCGGTCGGGCACGAAATCGATTTCAGCATCAGTGACTTTGTCGCCGATGTCCGTGCACCGACCCCATCTGCGGCAGCCGAACTCCTCAGTCCGGACCGCGACCAGCTCAGCCAGAGTTTTGACCTCTACCAGCAGCGTTTAACGACACTGGCTCAGCAACAGATCAACCAGCGTCAACAAAAACTACAATCGCTACGTGCCCGCTTGCGTCATCCCGGCCAGCGGTTGCAAGACCAAAACCAACGCCTCGACACCCTGGAGCTAAGGCTTCGCCGCGCCAGCCTGCAGTTGCTCGGCGATCACCGCGTCAAGCTGGGCCATCTCAGCGAACGCCTCGGTCAGCAGCGCCCCGACAACCAGATCCGCCAACGTCAGCAGCAACTGCCACAGTTACAACAGCGACTCCGCCGCGCGCTCAGCCACCGGCTGCAACTGCTACAGCAGAAATTGGCCGGGCAAGCGCATGCGCTCAATAACATCAGTCCATTGGCGACGCTCGATCGTGGTTACAGCATCTCCACCGCCGCCAACGGCCAAGTGATTCACGACAGCAGCACACTAAAACCGGGCGATATCATTCATACCCGATTGGCGCTAGGTTCGATCGACAGTACGGTTAATGCCACAGACGACAAAGCCAAGGCCAAACCCAAACCCAAACCCAAACCCAAACCCAAACAACCCTCTTTGAACCTTTAACCGGTAGCCCATGGTTATGACAACGTTTCGACAAACACGGCAATGGACATCGATAGGACAATTGCGTCAGGCACTCAGCTGCTTGCTGATTCTCGCCCTTGGCAGCAATGTTCAGGCGGACACCGGCTCGCCGCTACCCGACGCCAGTCCGGTACCGGGCGGTATCGCCCACCTGTTGCTGCCGATCGACAGTTTTCAGCCGCCGGAGGCTTACTTAGGCAAAAAACGGCTGCTGGTGCGCAGTACCGAAGGCACCCGCTACCAGCAACAGGCGCCCTGGCTGGCATTGGTGGGTATCCCCTTGAGCAGCAAGCCCGGTCCTCATGCCATCAGCGTGGGTGAGCAACAGTTTGAGATTGAAGTCGGAACAAAAGAGTACCGAGAGCAGCGCATCACCATTAAGAATAAGCGCAAAGTGAACCCCAACAGTCTCGACATGGAGCGGATCGGTCGCGAGAAGAAGAAGATGCTGGCCGCACTGGCCAGTTGGAGCGAACCGACGGTGACCGTCACCCGTTTTAGCTCCCCCGCTCCCGGCCCCTACAGCAGCCCGTTCGGTCTGCGTCGTTTCTTCAACGACCAACCTCGCAAACCGCACAGCGGACTTGATATTGCTGCCAGCCAGGGCACTGCCATTGTGGCGCCGGCACCGGCGGTGGTGATGGATGCCGGGGACTACTTCTTTAACGGCCGTAACCTGATTCTCGATCATGGCCGCGGCTTGATCACCATGTACTCACATATGGAGCAGATCGATGTTGCCGTTGGCGACCGGGTCGATACCGGCGAAAAGCTGGGCACGGTGGGCAGCAGCGGTCGCGTCACCGGCCCCCATCTGCACTGGACCGTCAGCCTCAACAATGCTCGGGTTGATCCGCTGTTATTTCTGCGACCCGCCACGCCATAACACCGCAACAGGAGTTGGTCTCTGGCAATATGCCAGGGACCAACAGCTAACCCCGATGTTAACGGCAGATAATTCGGCTATGCCCGAGTAAGCGGTCTCGCTGTGATAGCACCTATCTGCACAGCTATGTGAATGGTCGTAAGGTGACTAGCAGTCGTGGGGTTACAAATTGTCGGAGGAGGCAAGGCCTGATCCGTTGTTCCTTGACGGAGGCAGAAGGCAAGAGCTGCCCCTTGTACTATGACCCAGCAGTACTATGACCCAGCAGTACTATGACCCAGCAGTACTATGACCCCGTAGTACTGGCAAAGTACTTCCTGCATTCGCTGTCGGCGGGTCAATCAAAAACTGACAGAAAAGATGATTTCGGGGTATGTCGTGGAGCAGTCATATAATTCATTACAGTCCGTATATTGTTCATAAACAATACCGCCGCCAATATATACACGGTTATTTGTATTGAAATATGCACCCGCTCGATATCCATATGAGTTTTCAGAATCGATACTTCTGCCATTGTAATCACCATAAAATGTCCGGCGATAAAACACACCCAGATAGGGTTTGATAACTTTAGGTTGGGTGAACACATAGGTTATCTTGGGACTGACCTTGGTTATCGAAGGATCACCGAAAAACCAGTGCTGCGCATCAATACCGAGTTCCAGCCCTTTGGCCAAGTAATAGCTGGCACCCACACCCATGATGAGGTAATCGTCGTTGAAAGCGCGGCCCGAGCCCACGACAACACCAACACTGGTAGAGTTTTTTGAAAATGCAGTACTTATACCGCCGATGCCAGCAGCACTGTCTGCTGCAACACTATGACTCAGACCAAGAAGCATCAATAAAGCGGCTGTCTTATTCGTGATACTCATATCAGTTCCAAAATATTTGTGTTTTTTGAGTATAGGCGAATAGATGACGTTTTGAACACCACCTACGACAAGCAAAGTACGTCCTGCATTCACTGTTTGAGTCGGTAATTATTACAAACAAACAAAATACTTACGTTTTTATTACAAATCATTCGTTAATCTAATTTTCTCGTTTGGAGAGCACTGAATAGCTGAACCATTATTTTTGCGGAATATTTGTTGATAAGTGACCGTTATGTAGGCGGTAAAAACTGAGGGCATAAGGTCCATTGTGAGTCGCTAGCGGATCATCCGTGCTTATAACGCCCGCTTAAGCGGAAAAGCATAACTGGCTAATATGTTGAACGAAGTGAAAGCAGCCCGCTGTATTTTTCCGTGAAAAGCGCTTGTTGGCGCCTTAGCATAAATGATTAATCACCCAGCTCTACTTCCATTTGGTATTTTATTCTCCGGCACCGCTAAACAAGGATTTAGCTTATCTTCATAACCAATATCAAATAACATGCCTTGTGATAGTTCCCCCGCCATTTTTCTTTCTGGAAGGTTAACAACGAATAAAGCCTGCTTGCCTTCAATTTCTTGAGGGTTTTCCCTTTCTTTTTTAATACCAGAAAGAATCGAACGAGTATGATCTCCGAAATCAACTGTGAGCTTCATGAGTTTATCGGACTTAGCGACATCCGAAACCCTGGTGATAGTACCGACCCGTATGTCCAGTTTTGCAAAGTCATCGAAGGTAATGAGTTCCTTAATAGGAGCTGGATTCATAAGTAATTTCTTATTATTTAGACATTGAGCCTAACGCTGAAATGAGTGAAAAATCAAAGCAGAACAACGCGGCGCTTTATATTTCCCATTTGGTTACTTCATTACAATCAGGATCCCGTTATCACAAACACTATAAATAGTAGAAACATTACCGTCATAACAGGATGTGAAATTTTAGCGAAAAACTTTAACGCCTGCGGACTATCTAAGCTACCAACCGCGTTATAGGCCTCTTCCGCCTCTCTGAAAGTTTTCTGTTTTACGTTAATAGCTGAACCAATAATTATAGATTCTCTGAACTCTTCAATTTCATCCATACTTAAAAAATTCAAATAAGGATCATCCTCGCTAAAACACATAATAATTGAATTAATCACATCAATATGTGAATAAGGAGTTTTCAAGCATTCCTCACACTCATCTAGCGCTTTTGATTTATTCCTTCCACAATAGATGCATACACTTATCATTGTTTATGTTAACCGCCTAGTATATATAACGCCGCCATAATGGGAGAGCGAAACGAGTCCAGCCCACGGCTTTTGTGGGCGACCGTTGAAGGCCTTTCGCCCCTAGCTTCTTAAATATAGAATGTGGCAAATATTATTGCCATCTAAATCCCTTAAATATGTCCATAATACAAATTTTCTAATTTACACAAGTTCTAGATGTGACTACCTTTATTGATCGTTATCCATCGCTGTTAAAAACCGCTCCCAATACGGGGTATCCCCAAAGTGGGAGGAAAGAAAATCGATAAAGGCTCTGACTCGCGCAGGAAGATGTTTACTCTGCGGATATACGACATAGATGTTCATGGCATACCATTGAAAATCCGTTAACACTGGCTTCAAAACTCCGCGCTCCACCGCGCCATGCACAATAAAGCTGGGTTCACATAATATACCTAAACCGGCAACAGCAGCCTCAACCAATGCATCACCATTAGTGGCTCGCATTCGGATAGGCACCTTAACGCTGGCAGCCTTGTTTTCTTTATCATGGTATTGCCAAGTTCCGGGCTGACTAAGGTTGCCATAACATAGCGCAGGCATGTCCGATAAATCCTGCGGCGTCTCAGGCGTACCGTGTTGATTTAAAAAATCAGGGGATGCACAGACCACATGACGTACAGAGGCTACCTTGCGCGCCATTAAAGTAGAGTCTTCCAATGTGCCAATGCGAATAGCCAAGTCCAGTCCCTCTTCCACTAAATCTATGCGCCTGTCACTCATATTCAGGTCTATCTTGATCAGCGGGTGCAAGTGCATAAATGCGGCGATGGCTGGCGAGAGGTGCGCGACACCAAAACTCAGGGGTGTTGCAATTTTCAAAGTGCCGCTTAAGGCCGCAGCAGTACTGCTAGCTTCCTGCTTGGCCTCTTCTAGGTCATCCAACAAACGGCAACAGCGCTGATAAAATTTTTCACCCGCTTCGGTAATATGCATTTTTCGCGTAGTGCGCTGTATCAACTGCACACCCAGGCTTGATTCCAGCTCTTTTAAACGGCGACTCACCGCCGAAACAGCCACATCCATTTTTTCGGCAGCCTTACTGATTGAGTGACACTCTACCAGCGCAACAAATGTCCTGATCTGGCTAAATTCATTCATGGCTGCTCAATACTTTCCTAAATCGCAAATGTCTTTTGATCTTATCACTGTTCATTGCCTAAATTGCAATAGCTATAGTGGTCGCATGTTTTACGACATACCCAATTACATAGCAAAGCGAGACTGAAAACATGACAAATTTAAGTGATAAAAAAGCATTGGTATTAGGCGGTAGCAGAGGCATAGGCGCAGCGGTCGTGACGAGATTACAGCAAGAGGGCGCGACCACAACCTTCACCTACGCCAATGCCGACAAAGCGGCAACAGAGCTGTCGCAAAAAACCGGTGCGCTGGCTGTGAAAGTGGATAGCACCAATAGAGAGGCATTGGCCTCGCTGATTCAAGAGCAAGGGGCGCTGGATATTTTGGTGATCGTCGCCGGCGTATTGGTCATGGGTGATGCTATGGAATTAAACCCTGATGATATAGACCATATGTTGGATGTAAATGTACGCAGCCCCTATCACGCCAGTGTAGAGGCAGCCAAGAATATGAATGAAGGTGGCAGAATCGTCGTCATTGGCTCCGTTAATGCTGATCGTATGCCCATGGCAGGCGGTGCTGCCTATGCCTTGAGCAAAGCGGCCATGCAGGGTTTTGTGCGCGGCCTGGCTCGTGACTTGGGGCATAGAAATATCACCGTCAACAATATTCAACCGGGCCCTGTGGATACTGAGATGAACCCTGAAGACGGCCCCATGAAAGACACCATGCATTCGTTTATGGCGATAAAACGTCACGTTAGAGCCGAAGAAATTTCTGGCATGGTCGCTTATCTGACAGGCCCTGAGGCGGGTATTATCACCGGCGCTCAACACACTATTGATGGTGGTTTTAGCGCTTAAATCAATCAATCCTATAGGCTGCAACAGCCGTTGTAGCCTCCATTCAAAAGTAATGAGAAGAACATGACACAGAAAATTTTAAGAATTAATGCCAGCCTTCGCAAAAAAGGGTCATACAGTCGCGCTCTCAGCGATAGACTAATCACCCGGCTGCAAAGTCAAACACCCACAACGATAAAAGAGCGGGACCTGGCCGATGGTATAGCCTTGATTAATGAAGCATGGGCAGAAGCGAACGCTAGCGATATCGCAGAGCGTACAGCTGAGCAGCGAGCGGTTCTGTCCTGCTCAGATGCCTTAATCAACGAATTAAAAAGTGCCAACACGATAGTGATAGGGCTACCAATTTATAACTTTAATGTACCCGCTACCTTCAAGGCCTGGATAGATCAAGTAGCCAGAGCCAAGGTTACTTTCCGTTATGGCGAGAATGGCGCCGAAGGCTTACTAAAGAATAAAAAAGCCTACGTTATAATTAGTTCAGGCGGCACACAGCTGGGTAGCGATATCGACTTTGTTTCAAACTACATACATCACGTTTTAGGTTTTATCGGCATCGAAAATGTGACCATCATCGATAGCAGTGGCATAGGCCGAGAAGAAGAAAAAGTTATCGTCTCTGCGCATGACAAAATCGATAACATTTAGCGCAATCATTAAAGCGGCCCCAGTTAAGCTCATGCGATGGGTTCAGGATAATTTTTAGATTACGAGAGAAACACTTTTTGAAACCTACAGTCACTCACTACAATAACTTTCGTGGACGCAGCTCCCTCGGGAAATAGCCGGGATAGGCTCTCAACAATGTTTGTTTGTGAATAACGCCTTGAATAATCCGTCAATTTGGAGCGGCAGCGGAAAATTGGTAGGCTTGATTCACTTGTTATCTGTTAGTAGCTGATTGGCTTGGATATGATATTTCAATTACCAAAACATCACCCTCCGCAACAAATGGCCCATGTACCTCACCTGGCGGACGACTGGCATACGTTCCTTGCTCAAGCCATGTATCAAATGCTTCATCATAGATTCTACCTGATACGATGAATATTTCTTCGGGGTAATCATGGCTTTTAGAACCAAAATCTTTGGTTGAATACCCATCTTTGAATTTAGTTAATCGAGTGTAATCGCCAGTTACAGCATCTAGAGAAATAGTTAACTGGAGTAGGTTGCCGTCAGAGCCATCGATGACTTCCCATTTCTCTGAATGTTCTTCAGCAAGAGTATTCCAATAGGTAGATGTATATTTCATCTCAAACTCCGATTGCTGATAAAGCCAGATAACAGCTCATGTAACACGCCGCTGGCTTGTTAATTATTATCATGCTGGCACGTTAACTTATTGTCGACAACCCTGTGGGGGCTAACTAGCTGGAATCCAGCAAAAATGGACTATTGTTTGAAATAGTGACTGGAAATCGTGAATTATTCACGTTAATCAGAAAAGGTCTGGCAAGGACTCGCCCGTATGATGGTATCTCTAAGGAAGGAGCACCCATGTCCAACTCACCGTTTCCAAAACCCCTTACCGAACATAGACAGTGCGCTGTTACAGCCCCAGAACGATACGGCGTACCGCTACTGGATAAAGGGGTTTATCGTTTTCAACCAGAAGCCGTATCCCTCCAAAATGGGCCGAGATCTGCGCCGCCATTACACCCATGAAAGCCGCATCAACAAGCTATCAAACACTCTTGCCAACAAGCGGGTATCGACAAGGCGGTTGGGAGCCACACCCTACGCCATTATGCCGAATCCCGGATTATGCCGAATAGCCTATTTTCATTCTCGATATCGCCCTTCGCTCTTGTGCTTAGAGCGTCAGATGGGGTTCTTTGATTCGGCATAATGGCGTTTATGCCGCATGCGGCATAAGCGTCACTCGTTTGCCACCCACCTACTGCAAGCGGCTGCAGATATCAGGGCGGTGCAGGAGCAGCTTGGGCACGATGATGTAAAAACAACCGAGATCTATACTCACGTGCTCAAGCAGGGTGCGAAAGGTGTCATTAGCCCATTGAGCCGACTGTGATTGGCCATAGCTCGCCGATACAGCCTTGCGCTAAGCCACTCGCTGCGATTCCGTACGGACTCGATTGATCGCCGATAACACCGCCTTGAGCGACGCGCTAACGGTGTCGTGATCGAAGGCCGCACCGCTGACCCGTGAGCCGTCGACGTTGACCTGCACGTAGGCTACCGCCTCGGCATGGGTGCCTTCAGCCATGGCGTGTTCGCTGTAATCGATCACACTGACGCGTTGACCGCTGTGACGACGCCAAGCGTCGACAAAGGCAGAAATGGCTCCTTCACCTTGGCCGTCGATCGTCTGGGCCACACCATCGATCACCAGGTCGACCTCGATCTTATCGTCGCCGTCCCGCGCTAGCCGGTAACCGTTGATCTGCAGCGCTGCACCCTCGGCAACAAAGTGCTGTCGAAACAGGGCATGAATCTCTTCGCTGCCGATCTCGGTGCCTCTGTTTTCGCTTTGACGTTGTACTAATTGTGCCATCTCAACCTGCATCCACCGTGGCAGGCGCAAGCCAAAATCGCGCTCCAGCACGAAAGCCACACCGCCCTTACCCGACTGACTGTTGACCCGGATCACCGCCTGATAGTCGCGGCCAAGATCCTTGGGATCGATCGGCAGGTAAGCCACCTGCCAGTGCTCTTCGGGTTGTTGTTGCTGCAAGCACTTACGGATGGCGTCCTGATGGCTGCCTGAAAAAGCGGTATACACCAACTCCCCCACCCAGGGGTGCCGTGGATGCACCGGCATACCGGTGCACTCGGTATAGACCGCAATAAGCTCGTCAGGGTTGGACAGGTCTAACTGCGGATCGATGCCCTGGCTGTAGAGGTTCATTGCCAGAGTGACGATATCCATGTTGCCGGTACGCTCGCCGTTGCCCAGCAGGGTTCCTTCAACCCGATCGGCACCGGCCAGCAAAGCCAGCTCCGTCGCTGCTACCGCGCAGCCCCTGTCGTTATGGGTATGCACCGACAGGATAATGCTGTCGCGACGACTGATATGGGTGCCGAAGTATTCGACCTGGTCGGCAAAGATATTGGGGCTGGTGCACTCCACCGTTGCCGGCAGATTGATGATGCAGGGTTGCTCGGGGGTTGGTTGCCAGATATCGATCACCGCGTCGCAGATCTCCACCGCGTACTCCATCTCGGTGTTACTGAAACTCTCGGGGCTGTACTCAAAGGTCCATTCCACCTCGGGATACTTGGCCGCTTCGTGCTTGAGCAACTCAGCCCCCTGCCTAGCTATTACGGTAATACCCTCGGTACCTTTACCAAAGACCCGTTCACGCTGCACTTTTGAGGTGGAGTTATAGACGTGTACTACCGCCCTTTTAACGCCGCGCAGTGCTTCGAAGGTACGGACGATCAACGCTTCTCGAGCCTGCACCAACACCTGCACGGTGACATCGTCCGGAATCTTCTCCTCCTCGATCAACCAGCGGATGAAGTCGTAGTCCGGCTGGCTGGCCGAAGGAAACCCGATCTCGATCTCCTTGCACCCGAGCTTGACCAGCAACGCCCACAGCCGCTTTTTCTGTGCCGGATTCATCGGGTCCAGCAACGCCTGGTTACCATCGCGCAGATCAACACTGGCCCAACGAGGCGCACGGTCGATGATGCGCGTCGGCCACTGGCGATTCTGTATAGGCACGATCGGGGCCGGACGGTACTTTCGGTGATCAAAGGTTTTCACGGTGCTTTCCTTTTTGCTGAAAAAGATCTGGGGGCTGAGAGGGTTATCACACACTTCTTTTGGAAGTGTTTCTCACCACGCCTTTTAAGCCTGGTATTCGAAGTCGGCACGGGGTCGGTGCCTGCTGCTATCGACCGTGGGTAACGGACAGCAATAGTATACCTAACAAACTGAAAAATATTATTGCTAAATTGCGCTAGATAACCAAATATAAAGCATATAATTGCCAAAATTTAACAAAAACAGCAATAATCACAAATTACTAATATATTGAGAATTAACTATGAGCATGAATCGCTATGATCGCCGCATTCTGGAGGTTCTTCAGCAAGAGGGGCGTATCAGCAATCAGGATTTGTCTGAGCGGATCGGTTTGTCCCAGTCGCCCTGCTTACGACGCGTGCGGGCCTTGGAGGAAAGTGGACTGATCGACGGTTACCGGGCGATCATCGATTCCCGTAAGCTGGGACTGACCTTGATGGCGTTGATCCATATATCCATGGATCGCCACACACCCGATCGATTTAATAACTTCGATGCCACCGTAAACCTTCTGCCCGAGGTCTTGGAATGCCTACTGATCACAGGTCAGGATGCCGATTACCAACTCAAGGTCGTAGTCAAAGATATGGATGCCTATCAGACCCTGCTGCTTGATAAGATCACCCGCATCAAGGGTGTCACAGGGGTGCACTCCAGCTTCGTGATGCGCCAGGTAATCAACAAAACCGCACTGCCATTGGGATGAGTGGAGCGCGGCAGAAAGACTGCGCCGTCCATTGCGACTCTGCACCCTACGTTGAAAGAGCCACAGAGCCGCCGACCTACCACGCCCGCTGATTTGACGAAGCAACCGTTGTCACTTCTTACTAATGACCGCTTAACCTTGGGCTAGCATGGATCAACTCGTGCTGGAGCACAGTTAATTCCGACAACGCAAACAATTCTTATCGGCCGCAGAGACTGCTATAATGTCGCCTTTTTTAATCAATGGTAGTGAGTGAACAGATGAGTTTAGTAATCGACAGCGTTGAACAGAAGGTCAGCTACGGTATTGGTCTGCAGATGGGTTCCCAGTTGCGCGAAAATAGCATCGAAGGTCTGGAGATCGAACTGGTTGTACAAGCCCTGCAAACTGCTTTCTCTGGTGAGCAAGCGGTTGTTTCCAATGAAGATCTGCAGGAAGCGTTCAACACCCTTAACGAACAGCGCCAAGCAGAGGCGGAAGCGTCTGCCGGCGAAGCTGAAAAAGAAGGTCTGGCTTACCTGGAAGAGAACGCCAAGCGTGACGGCGTTGTCATTACCGAGTCTGGCCTGCAGTACGAAATCCTGGTTGAAGGCAACGGCGATAAGCCGACAGCTGACTCTACCGTTCGTACTCACTACCACGGTACGTTCATCGACGGCCGCGTGTTCGACAGCTCGGTTGAGCGTAATGAGCCTGCTGAATTCCCTGTTGGCGGTGTTATCGCTGGCTGGACCGAAGCGCTGCAGATGATGCCTATCGGCTCTAAATGGCGTTTGGTCATTCCGTCAAAGCTGGCTTACGGCGCTCAAGGTGCCGGTGGTTCTATCCCACCACACTGCACCTTGGCATTTGAAGTCGAGCTGCTGGAGATCGTGTAACACAGCTCTGCTCGTAGCGGCCTTTATATTCCAGTTATTCGCGGGATATAGAGGCCGCTGACACACCCGGCGCTACCCTCCAAACACCGCATTCCCTGTTTCCAATCAGCTCCCTATTTCCAATCAACACCCGATTTCAGATCTACACCCAGTTTGAGATTCGCACCCGGTTTCCAATCACTACCCAACTCTCGATCAACCCTCTAATCATGAGCAAGCCTTATCATGCAACTCAACGCCAAAAGCTACGGTGATATTAGCAAGCCACCACTGGTAATCCTGCACGGCCTGTTCGGCAGCCTCAACAACTGGGCCGGGCAATCCTCGGTTCTGGCTGAACATTACCAAGTCTGGGCACTGGATCTGCGTAACCACGGTCGTTCTGACTGGGACGATGAGAGTTCATACTCGGCGATGAGTGATGACCTGTTACGTTTCATTGATCAGCAGGGGTTTGAGCAGATACGTCTGCTAGGGCACTCGATGGGCGGCAAAGTTGCGATGCAGTTCGCCCTTAACCACCCCGATCGGTTGTCACGCTTGATCGTGGTAGATATCGCACCGGTGATATATCCACCCAACCACGATGATGTTTTTGCCGGACTCAATTCGGTTGATCTGCCCAATATAGGTTCACGCGGTGATGCCGACAAACAGCTACAAGCGCTGATCCCCGATGCCTCGGTACGACAATTCCTACTGACCAATCTGTACCGTGACGGCCAGCAATTCAACTGGCGGATGAATCTACACGCGTTACAGCGCCAATACGATCAGATCGCCGCTGCACCCGCGATTGAAGCAAGCTCAACCAACAACACTAGCTGTTTCAACGGCCCCACCCTGTTCATCAAGGGCGAACGTTCAGACTATATACAACCGGCTCATCGCCAAGCGATTGAAACCCTGTTTCCCAACGCACAAGCCCGGATTATGGCCGGAGTCGGCCACTGGCCGCATGCCGAAAAACCGAAAGCGTTTAACGCACTGGTCAGCCGCTTCTTGGCGGGGTGATTTTCTAGAGCTGCAACAAAGCCCAGGCAACTCAACCGGCAAGGGTATAAATCGTAGGGATTAAAGCTTTGAGCTTAAAGATAAAAAAGCGGGGGACTAAAACTCAAGGAAGAGGCTAAAGGGCGACAACACCCTATGCCTGAGTATCAAGTAACGAACCTTGCAACAGACTGGCTGGGTTAACCTCACCGGTTTCGATCAGCTGCTGCTGAACCAGTTGGATGCGCTGATTGAGATCGCTCAGCTCCTGCGCAAAATCCAACTGCGATTGACGAATACGCCCCTCGCGCTCCTGCAACAGGCTACGATTTTCCTGAAACGAACTACCATCATCTGGCTGCTTGGTTTCGTTGATCGTATCTTTCTCTTTTTCCTCTTCATCTTCCGTCAGCGCCTTGTCAATTTCGGCTTCCAGAGCCTGACTTAACTGCGTCTGCTGACGAACCTCTTGCGACTGAGTTTCCTCTGCTACCGTATCGGATCTGCCACTGTCCATCTGACGCTGATCATCAACCGACTGTTGCTCATTACGGGTGAGCTGCGCCTGAGCATCGATCAACTGGGCGCGGGCTTGCGCTGCTACCCGAAGATCCTGGGTAGACGGGTTAGCCGGAGCCAACGCCGCCTCGATCACAGTACGGGCATTAGCGGCGGTCTCACTCGGATCGACAGAGGCAGAAGTGTCGGTATTAACTTCGCCGCCGGTGGCATAAAGCTGACCGTCGGGACCTTTGGTATAGCTGTAACTGGGCGCGCCAGCCAAGCCGCCGCCAGCCGCTGCATGGGCGGCTTCATGATCGCGAACATCGCGATCGACCTTAGCCAGTTGACGAACCTGCGCCTGCTCGTTCGCCTGCTCCGGTGAGCTGGTTTGATTGGGGCGGGAAGTTGATGTTGCAGTCTGTGCATCCAACGCTGAGTTGCGGGTAACCTGTGCCTGAGTATCAGCCGACTGGACCGTAGTGTTGGTGTTTGTCGACTGAGTTGAGTTCGGCTGCAACGGATCGTTGCTACGTGAAACGACTAAAGGGTCGGCTGGGGGCTGTGCGGTAGACGATGATGCGTTAGACGGAGTCGCACGAGATGTCGCAAGCTGCTCAGATGGCGACTGTGTAGCGCCCTGAGAGTATGTGTTTGCCTGCGATGAAGGTGTAACCCCGACATTCATTCCCAGTCCCTCAGAAAAAACATTAGCAACAAATCGGTAGTTTGTTGCTCGCCTCGTTCAACAATCAAGCCCTCATCGGTAGATCACGCCAACGAGCGGTTGTGTATTGCGAGTTTATACCATGATGTCGACATTAAGGCCCAGAGAGGTGCCCATAGTCTCATCGGCCGTGGTGATAACCTGAGTCTGTACTGCGACGGCTTGTTTTGGCGCCGCGACCTCTTTGACGCTATCAGCAGACGACTGAACCGCCTGACTGCTGCTGTCACGACCGCTTAGCTGGGAAGAATCTTCAGGTTTGCTAGCGCCGCCAGCCGAACCCGGTACCTGACGTGAGCCATCAATATTCTGAGCGCTGTTGCTCAGGATCGATTGGGCCGGTGATGATAAAGATGGGATTTGCATAACGAGTACCTCAAGGAATCTCTGCAACTGTCAGGCAGTATACGCCCGGCCTGACAAGGAGTTCAATTTTTGAGCAGTAGATAGTCCAACGATCGTTCAAAAGCATGCGCTGCATCAACAATATCACCGCCGGGCAGGTACGGCAGCTCGGCTAACAGCGGCGCTCTAAGCTGATTTTTAAGGGTTTCCAGATTTTCTTCATAACAGCTCATCTGTGGATCGACCCGGTTAGCAACCCAACCTGCTAAGGGCAAACCGTCGGCTACAATTGCTTCAGCCGTCAATAATGCATGGTTCAGGCAGCCCAACCGCATCCCCACCACCAAGATCACCGGCAAGTTCAGCTCGCGGGCCAGATCAGCCATCGATTGACTGCGATTGAGCGGCACTCGCCAGCCACCGGCACCTTCAACCAACACCAGATCCGCCGGCGTCATCAGCGCTCCACGGCAGTAACCTGCAAGCCGGTCTACGGTCAGGTTTTTGCCCTCACGCTGAGCCGCGATGTGCGGTGCGATCGGTTGCTGCAACAGCACCGGATTGACCTGGTCATAACTCAACTTAACCGAGCTGTGTTGCATCAACACAATCGCATCCTCATTTGCCAGTCCATCGCGGTTACCACCGGCGTCGACGGCTTCAGCGCCAGCAGCCACCGGCTTTAGCCCCAGGCTGCGATAGCCTTGTTGCTGGGCTGCCTGTAATAACGCTGCCGCCGTAAAGGTTTTACCGACATCGGTATCGGTACCAGCGATGAAATAACGTTGCGCCACGACAACTCCCCCTTTTTTCAATAACAATGGTTATAACAGTGATCAATAACAGGATACGGCTCTTGTTGGAGACCGGATAACGGATTTAACGACGACAAAGCCGGTAATAATAAACCTGATAGGTCGCCGGAATTAGGCCCTGCTCATCACGCATCGCTTCGTAAGCCTGCCGGAACGTTTTAACCCGCTGGCGACCCGATAACGCGGTCGGTCGGCCCGGGTTAAGATTGTGCGCCCCCAACCCTTTAAGCTCATCGGTCAGCTGCTTGAGTTGTTCAAACTGCAAAACGATCTGCTGTTGCTCAAAATGGTCGACGTCGAACAGCGGCAGCAGCGCGCTATCTAATTCGGCTTGTGGCAAGAAGTGGTTGACGTGCTGATAGTCATCGACGGTCGCCCAGGCGCTACGTAACTCGTGCAGGGTCTGCGGCCCCAATGTGGCGACCAACGCCGTTGCGCCGGGGCGCATCACTCGGGCCAGCTCGGCAAACAACCGCGTAGGGCTCTGGCACCACTGAATCGCGAGCGAACTAAACAGGCCATCGATCACGTCATCGGCTAGCGGTAACTGCTCGGCATCGGCGCAAAGATAAGTGATATCAGGGTGAGCACGATGGCCGCGTGCATAGTTCAGCATCCCCTGCGCCAAGTCCAGCGATAACACCCGACAGCCGGACTGCTGCGCCAGAGGCAGGGAGAAATAACCGGTTCCCGAGCCAAGGTCGAGCAACTGACCACGCCAACGTGCCGGTTGTAACGTCAACATATGGGACCCAACCTGCCGTTGCAGTGCCGCTACCGAATCGTAACTATCAGCAGCCCGACTGAACGACCCGGCAACCAGCCGTTTATCAAACGACTCCTGCCGTTCGTCGGCCAGAGCCGCGCCATGGTCGGCAAGCGATTCAACCATGCGGCAGCCCTTCTAACCATTGTTTGATATGTGTGGTCAAGGCTGTCGATGCCGTAATAAACGGAACATGCCCCGCCTCGTCGATGATCCGGGCATAAGGAGAGAGCAATGGCTGCTTGGCAACGGCGACCGGAACCAATGCATCATTTTCACCGAACAACGCCAACCGGGGCAGCGTCAGGTCGGCGAACAGTGATCGCTGATCGTCGCCCAATAACGCCAAAGATTGGGCCAAATGGCTCGACTGCGCAGCACTTGCGGCGACCACTGGTTTCAGCGTGCGTAATAAGGCCCGAGCCTGCGGATCGCCCTGCCCCTGCAACGCGGCAAACCGGTTGAGGGTTTTCAGTGAGGTCTGCTGCAGCGATTGTTGAAACAAGGCAAAGGTCGCTGCGGACATCGCTTCGGGCCAGTCGGCACGTTCGACAAAACAGGGGTTAGTGGCGATCGTAATCAACCCTGCAGCGGGCAGCTCAGGGTTAGCGACAATGTTGGCGGCAACCAGCCCGCCCAGTGACCAACCCAACCAGACCGCGGGTCTATCAAGCAAAGGTCCGGTCGCGTCGATAATCTGTTGCGCCACTGCTTCCAAACTGTAGCCATCAGTGCCGTCATCGCTGATGCCACCCTCAGTACAAAACCGACTGCGACCCAATCCCGGCAGATCCACCAACAGCAGGCGGTAGTCGGACGTTAATGCCGGCAACCAATCGTGCCAAATATCGCTTAACATCCCCCAGCCGTGCAACAGCACCAATGGTTGGCCGTCAGGGTTGCCTTGTTGTTCTATATAAGTGTCTTGTTGTTCGATATACAGACTCATTACGATGCGACTCCGTTAGTAACACCGTCTTCTTTGCCCAGTTCGCCTGAAACGGCGGCCAGCGCCTCGAGCAACTGCTCAACCTGCTCGGAGCTGTGGGCAGCACTGAGGGTTATCCGCAACCGGGCACTGCCTTCGGGTACCGTCGGCGGCCGGATCGCGGTGACAAAGATGCCGCGTTGCTCCAATGCCTGACTCAGTGCTAACGCTCGGTCCGAGCTGCCGATAACGATGGGTTGAATCGGCGTCTGAGAATCCATCAATTGCAGCCCTAACTGTTGCGCACCCTGGCGGAACTGGGCTATCAGCAGAGCCAACTGCTGTCGGCGTTGCTGACCCTGACGTACCAGTTGTAACGATGCCAACGTCGCGGCGGCCACCGCGGGTGGCATGGCGGTGGTATAGATATAACTTCGGGAAAACTGAATCAGCGTCTCAATCAACACCCCTGATCCGGCCACAAACGCACCGGCGGTACCAAAACCTTTGCCGAGCGTGCCCATCAACACCGGCACCTCATCGATCGACAAGTTCTGTTGCTCGACCACGCCGGCGCCGGTATCACCGATACAACCCATGCCGTGCGCGTCGTCGACCATCAGCCAGCCGTCGTGCTGGCGGGTGACCCGACTCAGTTCGGACAACGGGGCGCAATCACCGTCCATGCTGAACACGCCGTCGGTCACCACCAGTTTACGGTCGGCATCGCTACGCTGGAGCTTGCTAGCTAAGCTGGCGCTATCGTTATGCAGGTAGCGCTGAAAACGGGCACCACTGAGCAGACCGGCATCGAGTAACGAGGCATGATTGAGCCGATCTTCAAACACCGCATCGCCTTTACCGATCAACGCATTAACCGCGCCGATGTTGGCCATGTAACCGGTAGAAAAAAGTAACGCGCGGGGGCGGCCGGTGAATTCGGCCAGCGCTTCTTCGAGTTGATGGTGATAACGACTATGACCGTTAACCAGATGTGATGCGCCGCTGCCGACGCCATATTCATTCGCTGCGGCACGAAAAGCCGAAACCACTTCGGGGTGGTTGGCCAGCCCCATATAATCGTTACTGCAGAACGCCAGGTACTGGCGGCCATCGACCCGAACTAATGGCCCCTGCGCCGACTCCAGTTGCCGCCGTTGGCGGTACAGGTGATCGTTACGACGCTTAACCAGCGCCGCTTCCAATGCATCAAAGCCCGCCATGCAGCTACTTCCTTATGCTTAAGCTTGATAAAACAGTGCGTCGTCTTGCTGTGCCTGCAGGTCTTTGGTGATCTGTTGCTCCTGCTCCTCGTCGGAAGATTCGATGCGTTGCTCCACATTAATCCCCAGGCGTTTGAACAACTGCAGGTCGTGGTTGGTTTCCGGATTCGGGGTAGTCAGCAGGCACTCGCCGTAGAAAATCGAATTGGCCCCGGCCAAGAAAGCCATCGCCTGTAGCTCGTCGGACATCGCCTCACGGCCAGCGGACAGACGCACATGCGACTCGGGCATCATGATCCGCGCGACGGCGATGTTACGAATGAACTCCAGCGGGTCCAGATCCTCTACATCCTCCAGTGGAGTCCCCTTCACTTTCACCAACATGTTGATCGGCACCGATTCCGGCGGCTGCGGCAGATTTGCCAACTGACACAGCAGGCCGATACGATCGTTAGCTGTCTCCCCCATACCCAAGATACCGCCGCTGCAGACCTTCATCCCGGCTTCACGAACGTGGCCAAGCGTATCCAGGCGATCCTGATAGGTCCGGGTGGTGATGATCTTGTCGTAGAATTCCGGTGAGGTATCCAGATTATGGTTGTAATAGTCTAACCCGGCCTCGGCCAGCTCTTGGGCCTGATTGTCTTGCAGCATGCCCAAGGTCATGCAGGTCTCCAGCCCCATCTCCTTAACGCCTTTGACCATCTCCAGTACGTATGGCATATCGCGTTCGGTAGGGTGCTTCCAGGCAGCGCCCATGCAGAAACGGGTCGAGCCGGCCGCTTTGGCTTGCTTGGCCTTGGCCAGCACTGCCTCAACCTCTAATAGGCGTTGCTTCTCCAAGCCAGTGTCGTAGTGGGCACTCTGCGGGCAGTATTTACAATCTTCCGGGCAGGCACCGGTCTTGATCGACAACAGGGTGCTGACCTGCACCTCGTTGGGGTTAAAATGGCGACGGTGCACCGTCTGCGCCTGAAACATCAGGTCATTAAACGGCAACTCAAACAGGTCCAAAACCTCATCGGCACGCCAGCCATGACGAACAGGGGATGACTGCGATGGGCTTGCGTTGGTTTGGAGTGTCATAAGGCGTTCCTGTTATCTGTCAGTACGGTGACCGGCGGCAAAAATAGACTAGGCTAGAGCCTACTGCGCGGCCAAGGAAAGGCCGAATTTTACCTGCACGGACGGCCCTGTCAACCCATGAGCAACCACAAGGTTTACCTTAGAGCGTTTTTTGACCTTCTTGAAAATAACAGTCGCTGCCTGCTATGCCGACAACCCAGCCGACAAACCCTGGCACTGTGCCAAGGTTGCCAACAAGACCTGCCCTACCTCGGTAATCACTGCATCCAGTGTGCCGAGCCTTTACCGGACGGTTTGATAGGCAGCAGGCCTAGTCCGTTTAACAACGAGCGTCCGCTACGCTGCGGGCGCTGCCTCAAAAAACCACCAGCATTCAGCCGCACCCTGGCCCCGCTGTTGTATCTTTACCCGATTGATATCCTCATTCACCGCTATAAACAGCACGCCGAGGTCAGTTTGACCGAGCTGCTAAGCCGGTTATTTATCATCCATTTACAACAAACATTGCTACGCCAACAGCAACCCGGTAACGCCACACCGACTCTGCCGCAGCAGTTGATTGCTGTACCTCTGCACCGCAATCGTCTTTACCAGCGGGGTTTCAACCAATCGGCCGAGCTGACAGACGCGCTGTCGCGGCGATTACAAATTCCGGTCAACCGCAAAGCCTGCCGCCGCATCCTTGATACCCCGCACCAGCAAGGATTGAGCGCCAAACAACGGCGCCACAATCTACGCCACGCCTTTGAAGTGGATGCGACTCGATTAAAACAGGGCGGCGGTATAACACATATTGCCTTGATCGATGATGTGATGACCACCGGCAGCACAGCTCAGATCCTGGCTCAACAACTGCGCCGTGCCGGAGCCGAGCAGGTCGATGTCTGGTGTATTGCCAGAACCCCGCCCGGTCGGGCCGGATCCAATGCCACAACAAAAACCCCGCCACTCACTTGATCAAAAATGCCCGACAAACCGCCACGATAAAAACCTCAGATCACAGCTGCAAAAACCCTGCTGCTGGTCATAGTGAGTTACCATGGCCG
Source organism: Motiliproteus sp. (assembly GCA_036961355.1). Lineage (GTDB taxonomy): Bacteria > Pseudomonadota > Gammaproteobacteria > Pseudomonadales > Balneatricaceae > Motiliproteus. The sequence continues at coordinate 3,646 of JBALVL010000041.1, read as the reverse complement.
TCGATTTTGCGGGAACCGATACCAACTGCGCAGATCCAATCGATACAATTCGCAGATTAACCATCGGTTTACCGCCGTGCGGGTTGATCTATAGGCCTATAAGTAGAGGCCTGATCACGAAATAGCCACCACAAAAGGCCCGCAGATGAGCAGCATCAACCAACACCCCTATGATGCATTAACACCCGAGCGAGTCCTCGATGCGGTGGAATCGGTCGGCTACTGGTCCGACGCACGGATCTTTCCGCTCAACAGCTACGAAAACCGGGTCTATCAGGTCGGTATCGAAGAGAGTCAGCCGCTGATCGCCAAGTTTTACCGCCCCGATCGCTGGAGCCGCGAACAGATCACCGAAGAGCACCGTTTTACCCGTGACCTGCAAGACGCCCATATCCCGGTGGTAGCGCCGCTGGCCAATGACACCGGTGAAACCATCCACTGGCTCGACGTTTCTGACGACCGTTCCGATGCTACCGATCCCTCTGATACTGACGAGCCATCCGCAACAGACATAACGCCCAACCCGGACAAGCGTGGTTTCTGGTTTGCGCTGTTCGCCCGCAAAGGCGGTCATGCGCCCGAACTCGACAACCTCGACAACCTTTATGTGTTGGGACGAACTATCGGCCGTATCCACCTACTGGGCGCCAGCCAGCCCTTCGTCACCCGACCCGATCTAGATGTCAGTAGTTTCGGCCATAACAGTCGCCAACTGCTGCTAGAGGGAAAATGGCTACCCGGCCATTACGCCAGCGATTACCAGCAGGTCACCGAAGAGTTGCTGACGCTGATCGAACAACGCTTCGCCGACCTGTCCGATGTTAATAAAATCCGCCTGCACGGTGACTGTCACCCCGGCAATATCCTCTGGCGTGACGACGCACCCCACTTTGTCGATTTCGATGACTGCCGTACCGGACCTGCCATCCAGGACCTATGGATGCTGTTATCCGGGGACCGTAACCAACAACAGCGGCAGATGATCGAAATCATCGAAGGCTACGAAGAGTTTCAGCCGTTTGACCGTCGCGAACTGGCGCTGATCGAACCGCTACGCGCGCTTCGAATCATGCACTACAGCGCGTGGCTGGCGCGACGCTGGAAAGATCCGACATTCCCGCTGCACTTCCCCTGGTTCAATACCGAATCCTATTGGATGGAACATCTGATGGAACTGACCGAATTGCGCAACGCGATCCAGGCCGAACCGTTACGGTTGAGCCATAACTGCTGATGCAGTGCCGCGCTTTGGCACATTCACCGGTGCAATCAGCCCTGCTATTAATCGTGCTGCTGTTTTCCCTGAGTGGTTGCGATTCTGAACCGCCGCTGACACCGCTGAACAGCAACGCCACCATCCTCAGCTTTGGCGATAGCCTGACCTACGGCACTGGTGCCAACCGCGAGCAAAGCTACCCGGCGCAACTGCAACTCCTGACTGGCATTAAGGTGATCAACGCCGGCACCCCCGGCGAGATCAGCGCCAACGGTCTCAAACGTTTACCCGCCCTGCTCGACCAGCACCGGCCACAACTGCTGATTCTGTGCCATGGCGGTAACGACCTGTTACGTAAGCTGAGCACTGAACAGCTTCGTGGAAATCTGCAGCAGATGATCGAATTAGCACAACAGCGTGGTACTGAGGTGTTGTTGATCTCGGTACCCAAACCAACCCTGTTGCTATCGCCGCAACCGGTTTATGCCGAGCTGGCCGAGCAGCATCTGCTCGTCGATCCGATAACGGTGCTGGCCGACATTCTCGGCGACAATCGCTTAAAGAGCGACGCCATCCACCCCAACGCGCAAGGCTATCGGCAGCTAGCCGAAGCCGTTGCTGAAAAGCTCAAACAGCAAGGTGCGATTTCAGACAGCTAATCCTCACATAGCCTCAAATATCTTCAGCGACAGCGGCTCACACATCCAGTGTTTCGCCATGACTGTTACCAATGACTGCCCGCTGATAAGCCTTAGCAGTGTCGGCTGCAGATACGCCCTGTGCTGGATCCATACCCATCATTTCCATCGTCTCCTTAACAAATGCCGGAGCGACCGTATTCAAGCGAATCCGTGCTTCTTCCAGCGCGGCGGCGCGAACAAAGCCATCCAACGCGCCGTTGGCCATGCTGATGATGGCGCTTCCCGGCATCGGTTGACGCGCCAACACACCGGAAGTCAGCGTGATAGAACCGCCATCGTTGACGAATTCACGACCGATACGGATCACATTGATCTGCCCCATCAGCTTGTTGTTCAGCGCCAACTGATAATCGGCATCCTGTAAGGCATCCAGTGGTGCGAAGTTGGCTAACCCGGCGGTAGAGATCACCGCATCCACCTTGCCGGTCTGGGTAAACAGGGCACGGATACTGTCGGTATTGCCCAGATCTACTTGCAGATCGCCACCGCTGTATGCCGCTTGTACCACCTGATGTTCCGCGCCCAAACGCGCAACAACCGCTTTACCAATGGTGCCTGTTGCGCCAATCACTAAAATTTTCATCGCTGTTCTCCGTTTTAATTACTGTTGAAGCCAGCTTAATACCGTGTCTTAATTAGAAAAATAGAGAGAAATTCAAAACACTTTTCACAAAAGGAGAAATATGGACCTCCTCAAAGCGATGCACAGCTTCCGCACGGTGGTTGAGCAGCAAAGCTTCAGCGGCGCCTCGCGCCAGCTCAACATCGCCACCTCCGCCATCAGTCGTCAGGTCACCGAACTGGAGCAACATCTGGGGTGCAAATTGCTACAACGTACCACCCGCTCAATGACGCTAACCGCCGAGGGCCGCGACTACCTGGCTGGCTTCGACGATATTCTCGACCGGGTCAAGCAGCTGGAACAGCAGATGAGCGAAAAGCAGCGCCAGATTAGCGGTCATCTGCGTATCACCTCACCCAACCATTCGCGTGCCATCGGCTTGCAACCGCTAATCAGCCGTTTTTTGCAGCGTTACCCGCAGGTCAAATTGTCGTGGCTGATCGTCAACCGTTACATCAACATGGTCGAAGAGGGTATCGACCTGGCCATACGCGTCGGAGAACTTCCCGATTCCAGCCTGATCGCTCGCCAGATAGATCAGATCAGCATCCACTTCGTCGCCAGCCCCGCTTACCTTGCCCAGCACGGCCAACCAAAACACCCCAAACAGCTAATCAATCATCGCTGCCTACTGGACAGCTCCAACCGGCAGCCAGGACGTTGGCGCTATCGTGATGGCAACGGCGCGCATCAGGCCAGCCTGGGAAGCTCACTTGAGGTCAGCGACGCCGAGTTGGTCGCTGACTTTGCCGTCGATGGCTTAGGCATCGCCTATCTGCCCGGTTTTATCGTCGCTGAACGGCTTGCCAGTGGCGAGTTAGTTCGGCTGTTAACCGATTACGAGATGGCTGCGGTACCGGTGTCGCTGGTGTATCCGCAAAATCGGATCATGACTCCGACGCAGCGGGCGTTGATTGATTTTTTGGTAGAGAATAAAAGGGATTTGGATTGAGCGGATTAGCTTTTCAACACACCGTTACTGCTAACTGCAAATATAGATACACTAGTAGCCCAGTTCTTGATGCAGGAGTGACGTAAATAATGGCCGCGAAGCGCACAATGTATGGACCCCTCCCTCCCAGCGAGACGCTAGGCTTAGTGTCTAAC
>JBALVL010000040.1:0-47490 GCA_036961355.1 Motiliproteus sp. | reverse complement strand
GGATTGTAGAGGCATTGTAGTTCTACTTACCAACCTCTAAATGGAACAGAGCCATGTTTATACAGTTTTTCTACGGTGTACTTACCGGCACTGTGGGTCTTGCTGAGATTTCCCTTTTAATACAAATGGTTGTCTAGTGGTAAAAATGATCCAGTAGCGCCATTGTCTGATCGGTTGTTATGGTTGGTGTTGCTGCCAGTCGCAACCGATCAGTGTGCCATATTAAGTGCATTGCAGATGGCGTTTGAGCCTTGCTAGCCGAAGGTAGTGCGCAGCGTGCGTTTGAGCAGTTTGCCAGCGGTATTTTTCGGTAAGGCGTCGACGAAATGAATCCCTTTGGGAACCTTGAAAGGCGCAAGGTGTTGCTGGGCATGGCTGATCAGCTCGGCCTCAGTCGTTTTGCAATCTGGTTTTAGTACAACCACGGCGGTGATCGCTTCGATCCATTTGTTATGGGGAAGGCCGATAACCGCCACCTCAGCAACCGCTGGGTGGGTATAAAGCGCTTCCTCGACATCACGGCTGGCGACCAGCACACCACCGGTGTTGACCACGTCTTTGATGCGATCGACGATGAAGATATAACCCTCTTCATTTTGATAAGCGAGATCACCGGAGTGGAACCAGCCGCCCGCAAAAGCCTCTTCGGTCTCTTTCGGCTTATCCCAATAGCCCACCATTAGATGCGGTGATCGGTGGACGATCTCACCCTGTTCACCCGGAGCACAGTCTTCCATGGTGGCGGGGTCAACAATGCGGGTCTGTACGCTGGAGATGGGTTTTCCGGCTGATGCGGGATACAGATCATGCTGCGCCGGGGTCAAAACGGTTGCCAGTGGTGCCATCTCAGTTTGACCGTAGCAGTTGAACAGGCCGCTCCCGGGGAGACGTTTGGCGAGCTCCGCAACGATCGGCTCGGGCATAATCGAGGCACCATAATAGAGATTCTTTAAGTTGCTGAGATTATGTTTGTCAAAGTCAGGGTGGTGTAACAAGCCGATCCAGACCGTCGGTGGTGCGAAAAAGGAGCTGATCTTTTTGGCCTCGATCAGCGCCAGGACTTGGTTGGCAACGGGTGTTTCGATCACATGGATGTAGCTTCCCATCAATAGGGCTGGCATCACGAAGGCGTGAATTTGCGCTGTGTGATATAGAGGCAGGCCGGCTAACTGGCGATCCTCTTCTTTCAGTTCCAGGTGTAACTGGCAGTTGCTGTATTCGCTGACCAGCGTTCGGTGGGTTAGCACGGCTCCTTTTGGGTCGGAGGTGGTGCCTGAGGTGTATTGAATCTGTACGATATCGTTCTCATTTAGCTCGACAGCCGGTGCGGCGGTCGGGCCGTCTGACTGAGCCATCGTCAGGATATCTAAATCCTGTCCGGTTGCGTCCTGGCTACGAAAAGAGCCAAAAATTTCGGCGGGGATCTTACTCTTGATGTCGGCGATATTGGCGGCGAGCGCATCGTCACAGAAGATCGCGCGAGCACCGGACTGGTTAAAAATGTAGCTGAGTTCATCCTGCACTAACGCAAAATTGATAGGCACATGAATTAGCCCGGCGCGGGTACAGGCGAGCCACAAAAATAGATAGGCGTCTGAGTTCTTACCGTAGGCCGCTACTCGGTCGCCAGGCTGCAAGCCTGCGTCGATAAGTGCGTTGGCGACGCGATTGACAGCATCATCCAGTTGACGATAGCTCCAACAGCGATCGGAGAAAGTTAGTGCTTCTTTGTTTTGTTGGCGCATGGCCGAACGTGCCAGGGCATCACCAATGGTGTTACGGGTGGCCAGTTGCACTTCTGCGGACAGTGATTGTTGCATGGGTATCCCTTCTTATTGTTAATTAACGTTACCTGTTGATCACCTTGGACTTGTTCGCAGGTTGCTTAGGGAGCTGTGAAGATGACCGCTCCCTGTTTGGCATTAAACATAGAGCGGTTAAAAAAAGTGCGGCCAAAAACAAAGAACGGCCAAAAAAAGTGCGGCCAAGACTTCATGCCAGTGAGGCCATTGTTGTGTAAAAAGGCCTGCCGATTACGGCGGCCTTACGAGACGGTTTTAACGCGTTTATGCCATGCGTTCAACAATCAGCGCGATCCCCTGACCCCCACCGATACACATGGTGACCATGCCGTAGCGACCGTCAATCCGATCCAGCTCGGCCAGGGTCTTGATGATAATGATCGAACCGGTCGCGCCGACCGGATGCCCCAGAGCGATGGCACCGCCATTGGGGTTAACCTTGGCTGCATCCAGCCCAAGTTCCTGATTCACCGCCATTACCTGAGCCGCGAATGCTTCGTTGGACTCAATTACGTCAAGGTCAGCAGCACTGAGCCCCGTCTGTTCCAGCACTTTCTTAACGGCGGGGATCGGCCCCAATCCCATCACCTCCGGGCTAACTCCGGAAAAGACGTAACCGACCAGACGGGCACGAGGCTTGAGGCCGCGTTTTGCTGCTTCAACGGCACTGGTGAGTACCATCGCTGCCGCGCCGTCGTTGAGGCCAGAGGCGTTGCCAGGGGTGACGATACCATCTCGCTTGAATGCTGGTTTGAGCTTAGCCAGGCTCTCGGCAGTCGTTCCCTGGCGCACGTGTTCATCCTGGCTGAAGGTAAACTCTTTACGGCCAACTTTGACATCAACAGGGACGATCTGGTCGGTAAAATAGCCGTTCTCGATCGCATTGGCGGCCCGGCGATGGCTCTCGGCAGCAAAGGTATCGAGATCCTCACGGCTCAGCCCGTATTGCTCGGCGATCCGCTCGGCGGTCATCCCCATATGGCCGCTGCCAAACGGGTCGCTCAGGGTGGCGATGGTCAGATCGAGCACCTCGCCATTGCCCATCCGCTGACCGGTGCGCATTTTGGGCAGAATGTAAGCCCCCTGACTCATGCTCTCGGCACCACCGGCCAGCGCAATCTTGCTGTCCCCCATCACGATCATCTGCGCTGCAGAGATTACCGACTGCACCGCCGAGCCGCACAGACGGTTGACGTTTAACGCGGCCGAGCTTTTAGGGAGGCCGGCATTGAGGCCGATATGACGAGCGATGTAAGCATCTTGTGGACTGGTTGGAATGATGTGGCCAAACACCGAATGATCGATATCTTCAGCGGCCACGCCGGAACGTTTGATCGCCTCTTTGGCGACGACGGTTCCCATCTCTGCCGGGCTCATTGAGGAGAGGCTGCCACCAAAACCACCAATCGCAGTCCGTACGCCGTCGAGAATTACAATGTCTGTTAAGGTCATGATCGTTTCCTACTTGTGGGTTCGTTATCGAAAGGTCGGGGCGAGCGGCGCTTGTGCGCGGCTATCGATCTTCCCAGCACGTTATCTGCCCAGCAGGGAGCGCGCGATGACCTCTTTCATGATCTCTGACGTGCCGGCGTAGATAGTCTGCACCCGGGCATCGACGTAGAACCGGGAGATGGGGTACTCGACGGTATAACCGTAACCGCCAAATAGCTGGAGACACTCGTCGGTAATCTTGCACTGCATCTCGGTCAGCTGCAGTTTAAGAACCGCAGCATCGGTCGGCGTCATCGCGTTATCGTTGTATTTGTCGACACAGTGGTCGAGGTAGACGCGGGCCATATCCAACTGCGCTTTGGCTTCCGCCAGTTTGAAGCGGGTATTCTGGAAATCAGCTATCCGCTGGCCAAACGCCTTACGTTCTTGCACATAGTCTATGGTTAGTGCCAGCGCACCCTCGGTCGCGCCGATCGCCTGTGCCGCAACACCCAGGCGCTCTCGTGGCAGTTCCTGCATCAGGTAAGCGAAGCCTTTACCCTCTTCACCCAGCAGCGCATCGTGGGGTACCAGCAGATCGGAGAAAAACAGTTCGGCAGTATCGCTGCTATGTTGGCCAATCTTCTTGATCCCTTTACCCCGAGAAAATCCGGGCAGGCTGGTATCGACCAAAAAGAGCGACACCCCTTTGGCGCCAGCGGCAGGGTCTGATTTGGCGCAGACTATCACCACGTCAGCCTGCAGGCCGTTGGTTATGAATACCTTCGCGCCGTTGATCAGCCAGCCGTCGTCGGTACGCTCGGCCGAGGTGCGGATCGCGGCAAGGTCACTACCTGCACCGGGTTCGGTCATCGCGATGGCACCGACAGCATCACCGGCGATCATGGCGGGTAGCCACTGCTGCTTCTGTTGTTCGTCGCCGATATGAAAGATATAGGGCATGACGATGTTGGCGTGGATGTTGTAACCGCTGGCCAGCCCTCCAAAACCCTGGCGGGCGATCTCTTCCAGCGCCATCTGGCCGATCTCCATCCGGGCACCCGCACCACCGTACTCCTCGGGCATATCGATACCCAACAGGCCCGCCTCACCCAGCGTCTTCCACAGTGACTTGGGCATCGCGCCAGACTCTTCCCACACGTCAAAATGGGGGGCCACCTCTTGCTCCAAGACTCGATTGATCATGGTTTGGAACAGGTCGCTATCAGCATCGCGTTTTGGCATGGTATTCCCTATGTTTGTTATACAGGTGCCGTGAGGCATCGTGCTGCGACGAAGTCGTATGCTATTAAACCGGTAGTCGGCATTAACTAGAATGACCGCGGAGGTCCAAAAAATTGACCCAAAAGGCACCCGTTACCTTGTCTACTGTTGAGCAACCTTTGCTAGAGAAACCCCATATCGCCAACCACTATATTCGGGCCTGTATCGGAGGGGCGCTGAGGCTAGGGCATAACAGCGACGAACTGCTCGACGCCGCTCAGATTCCGTTGCACTGGATCGACCGTCCTGAACGTTTGATTACCGAGCAACAGACAACCCGTCTGGTAAAAACGGTGTGGCGAGCCACCGATGATGAATTTATGGGCTTAGCCCCGGAGCCTTGCGCCAGCGGGATATTTGCGTTGATGTGCGAGTTTTGCCTGCACTCAGAAACACTGGGTGCGATGTTGAAACAAAGCGCACGGTTTTATCGCACGGTCTATAACGGGCTGGATATCGAATTTGTAGAGGGCTGCGAAGAGGCTAAACAGCAGGTTTTTTTCCGACTGCATCTGCACGATGGCCGCTACGATTCTGATCACCTGCTCCAGGAGTTTCTATTGTTGATGTGGCAGCGCTTTAACTGTTGGTTGGTCGATCAGCAGATTCCGTTCCTAACCAGTCAATTCAGTTATCCAGAACCTAGCCATGTTGAAGAATACCGGGCGATGTTTCCGGGTGAGTTGAGCTTTGACCAAGCAACAAGCGGCTTCTCTCTGCATGCTAAATACCTTCACCTGCCGATCGTTAGAACAGAAACCGAGCTGCAGTGCTTCTTACAGGAAGCGCCAGCTTTTATCCTGCACCGGCCCAGTCAGGACGAGAGCCTACGGGCCAAAATACGGCAGATGCTGTCACGTTATGATTATGCCGATATGCCAAGCTTGGATCAGATCAGCCAGCAGTTGCATATGACCCCCAGAAGTATTGGACGCAAGCTGAAAGATGAAGGTACCGCTTTCAGTAAGATCAGGGAATCATTGCGGCGAGAATACGCCATCAAATTGCTCACGACCGAGCACCTCAGCATTGCTGACGTCAGCGAACGCACGGGTTTTTCGGAAACAGCGGCCTTTTGTCGTGCCTTTAAGCGCTGGACGGGAAGGCCACCTTCGGCATGGCGGCAAGGCCGGGGATCGCTGTAGCCGCAATGATCATTGCGGCGGTGCTTCAGCGCTACTAGGCAAGTGTCAGTTGAAACGACTTGAGCTCTGCCGGCGAGGCAGTCAGCGGTAATCGATCAGCCGGGCCGCTGATTTTGATCAAGGCTGGCTGCTGTTCGGCCAGCTCGTTGACTTTGTGCCATAGGGTCAAGTCGCCCCAATACTGCGGATGGGTGTCGCTGGAGGCCACCGCGTGAAACAGCTTGGTGGGGCTGTCGGCACCCTGCCGGATCGCTTCTAATGCCAAACAATGTAGCTTTCCAAACCCGGTTTTTGGGTCGGGCTGCTCTTGCTGCCAGCGATCAATGGCGGCGGGCAGTAATGGCAGCGGTGGCTGTGGATTATTGGCCAGTTGCTGTAACCGCACGCTGTCGGCATCGGCAAAAGCGCTGTCGATCTGACGGCCATACTCTCGCTGCGCAGTGCTGATCGACTGCCGTTGTGGGTAGCATGAAGCCAACTGTTGTGGGCTGAGCTGGCCCAGCCCGTCGAACGGTTCGATCCTCGAAAATCGGGCGATACAAAGCAGCTCGGTGCGTTCGATCACCGACTCGGGCAGGCAGCTAAGCACGTGGACCAACACCGATTGGTCGTGCAGGCAGCCGTCAAACCAGAGCACGATCTGTTGATAGTCATCGGCCTGACTGAGGCGTTGGTAACACTGTTGCAGGTCTTGGCGGATCGCATCATGGCCGATACCACCGCCGCTAAAATCATTCAAAAATTGCGCACGGGCATCAAGCGTTGCATCGCTGGGCCAGCCTGGATTACGGGGCCCCTGAAAGATCAGATCGCGCCAGACCAGAATGTCGCCGTCGATGGTCGATTGACGTAACAGTTCGCCGGCGCTGTCGCCGTTGGTGATATGCAGGGTGCGATGTGCTGCGGTGACTCCATTCATTAATTCGGCCCCATTGATCTATTCGCGGCTGCCTATCAGCCTCGTCTCGGTTGTGGTTTCAGTTACGGCTTCAGTTATGGTTTCAGCTGCGAGTTGAGCTGCGATTTAAGTTGCTCGATTAAGACATTAGGGAACTGACGGTAATCGAAATAGGGGGTTAAGAACAGCTGTGGATACTGGTTGCTGCGCCATAGCCGCTGTGCAGAATCGAGTGCGGTGAAGTCGCTCAGATCCAGTCCCAGGCGTTGCCAGCTGGCTTTTCCTGCGACCAGTTGAATCTGCAGACCGGTGCGTAGTGCCGATTCAAAACAGATCGCTTCGTGCTGTTGTAAAAGTTGTCGATCGCGGTATCCGCGCCAATCATCCTGTGGACTACAGAGCTTGGCCAGGATAGTCAGAATCTTTCGCCAGTGGTTGCCGTTGAGTTCGATCAGCTGCGCGATGGTCAGGCCGCTCTCGGGGTGGATACGCGCGCTTTTAGTGGCGGTGTCTACGAAATCTGACGGCAGCAGCGGCGGTGATGGCAGGTAGAGCACAATAGTGGCATCGGGGCTGCCAAGGTAGTTGAGCGTCATTGGCAGCGGCGTTCCTTAGGTTGCAATGCAAGTCTTATCAAAACTGTGTTTGGGTTTACGGGGAATCTAGGCTCAGACAAAAAACGCCTGATACTGCTTGGGGGTGACAGCCATCCGTTTCTTGAAGTTGCGCTGAAAATGGCTCTGGTCGGCAAAGCCCAATTGCGCCGCGGTGTCGGTCAGGCTTTGACCCTGTTGCAGCAGTGTCTTGGCCTGGTTAATCCGTTGGTTAAGCTGGAAGGCATGCGGTGACTGGCCGTAGGCTTGTTTAAAACTGCGAATCAGGTGGTAGCGACTCAGACCGCTATGGGCGGAAAACTGCTCCAGCGATAGGTTGCTGTCGAGCTGATCCATGATCAACTCCCGAATCTGGCGAACCCCGTAGCCGTGCTGTCTAGGGTTTGTAGCGCGCTGTTGCGGTTGGTGTTGAGATAAGTGTTGAGACAGGTCCGCTTGAGGTGGCAAAAACTGCTGTGCCAGAAACTCGATCAGCAGACTTTCGCTGGTCAACGGGTCGGGTTCGCTTAATAGGTTTTGGAATAGCTGGCTGAATCCTTGATAGCTTGCGGTATCGCTGCGAAACAGATGAGGGAAAGCGCGGTAGTCATCACGCTGGCTGTCGAACATCTGCTGTTGAAGTTCACCGATCCAATGGCTATCGATAAACAGCATTCGGTACGACCAACTACCGGCTAGCGGGTTGCACGAGTGAGCATCGGCCGGGTTGATCGTAACTGTTGTACCTGCGCCGATACGGTTGGTGTGCAACCGGCTGTGCTGTCGGTTGTGGTAATCGGCCCGTCCTGCGTCGATCACGCCAAAGGAGAACTGGTCGTGCGAGTGGGTGTGGTAACACGCACTGGAGCGGTCGGCACGCCGCATCTCGACAAACGGTAAGCTGTCGCAACGTTTTAAAAAAACGGATTGATCTTGCTTCACAGCGGTGACCTTGAGTTAAGCCGAGAGGGCCTGATATGTGAATTACTGATTAAGGAAGATATTGACCACAGTGCTGCTCAGTAGCAAGCCCATGGCGATATTAAATAGCCGTTGATGGCCGGGGTTATTGAGCAGGTTCCGAATCATCTGGCCGAGAGCGGCCCAACAGGCGATACCGATAAAGCAAACCAAAAATGAGATCAGGCAAAACATTAACAGATAAAACGAGGCCGGTGAATTGGCCGACACGAACAGGCTGACCCCTGACATCGATACCAGCCAGGCTTTGGGGTTAAGCCCTTGTGCCATCGCTCCCTGAAGCAAACTTGGCGGCTGCGATGTGGTGCGTGCCTGTTCATTGCTAGTATTAGCCGTAGCGATTTTATAAGACATATAGAGCAGGAAGGCGGCACCCAAATATTGCAGCGAGGTAGTTATCTGTGGGTAACTCAGCAGTACTTGGTTGAGACCGGTGCCGACCAGAAATACGATCAGAGTGTAAGCAAATGTCGCTCCCAATACATGCGGCAGGGTTGAGCGGAAGCCGAAACTGGCGCCGCTGCTGGTGGCGATAATGTTGACGGGGCCAGGGCTGATGGCGCCGATCAGGGCAAACAGAAACATCGAGATAAATACGGTCATCGGTTAGTCCATAACGTAACAATTGCCGCCGACTATAGTCTGTGACGGTAACCGGGTATTGAATGAAATTGCGCTGTTAGAACTAAACGTGCCATCGGCAGGAGCTGTGAGATGCAACAAACATTAATGACGATGACGTTAATGAAGGGCTGGTTAGTGGTCGGATTTTGGGCCGCGGTACAGGTAATTGTAGCGACGGTAATACTGGTGATAACACCGGCAACAGCGCTGGCTGCTGAACCTGTTAGCACTGGTCATTGGGGGAAGACGGCGATTGGTGAGCAGGACACGGTGGCCTACCACTCAGCGGCGGTGCAGCAGAATCACCAAGCGCTGCGCGGCAGCGAGCGTTATCGGGTATCTTGGCAGGGTGCCGATTGGTATTTCGCCTCGCAGGCGTCGGCCGATAAGTTTCGCGCGGATCCGCAGCGTTACCGCCCTCAATACAACGGTCATTGCTCCAACGCACTGAGTCTGGGTGAGGGGCTGATCGCCACCGATGGTACCGTGTGGGAGTTTTTTGATGATCAACTGCATCTGTTTTACGCTGAGCGGGGCCGCCAACGCTGGCTCAAGGGTGATTGGAAACACTACCGATCGCAGGCCGATGCCGCTTGGAGCAAACTGGTGGCCGAGTGATGGGTAATGTCGGTGATCCCGACAGGCTGGTGTGAGCGATCAGGCTAAGCGGGTTCAATTTCCGGGATGATGATGGCACTTGATGCAGCGCTTGTCAGTACAATCGGATAGGCTGATTCATATCAACGAATTTCGGCGGGTAAGGCGATACACTCATTTTTATACGGTTTTTGACCGATTGTTCTAGAAAATATGTGTCGCTGCTTTACATACGGTTAAGCCAGCGGTTGTTCAAATCCCAGTTGGTGGATCGGATGATCACGATAGTGGGGCTGTTGGACAGGGATGTGATAGGTATATGCGCTGTACACAATCGCTGTGTTTTGTTTTGCTCAACCTGCTGCTCTGGTGCTTACCGGCTCATGCCGTCACACTCGATGTCGCTCACTCTTATCCGCAGCCGATCGGCACCGCGGCTCAATTACTGTATGAGATCGATGCTCGATTGACCCCTGAGCAGGCGTTAGATGCGCTTTCCCGTGGCCATTTTAACCCTTCAGAACAGGTCGTGATCGCGTCGGGTATCGCTAGTCTTCCGGTGTGGCTGGCGTTGGAAATTGACAATACTAGCTCCGAAGCTGTCGAACGACGGCTGCATCTAGAGACCTCTTGGCTGGATCGCATCGACCTATATCTGGTCGAACAGCAAGATATTGTTCGCCATCTCAGGGGCGGTGATGCCCAGCCCTTTGCCCAGCGGCAACAGAACGGACGGTTCTTTAGTTTTGGTCATCAGTTCTCGGCCAAAACCACCACTACGGTTCTTATCCGGGTCGAGTTGGATGATCCGTTGGTATTGCCGATTTACCTGTTTGATGCAGAGCAGGGACACCAGCATCAACTCTGGCAGGGTTACAGCTACGGCCTGTTATACGGGGCCATCGGGTCGCTGCTGGCCTATAATCTGATTTTGTTTGTTGGACTGCGCGATGACCGCTATCTGCTGTACTCGTTGTATTTGGCCAGCTTTATTGCGGTCAATGTTGCCTATACGGGCCATGGCTTTCAGTATTTGTGGCCAGAATCGGTAAGCTGGCAGAAGTGGTCCAACCCGGTGCTGATGCTGTTCTATATCATCAGTGGATTGCTGTTCGCAACGCGTTTTTTGGCGCTTAAACAGACCTTCTCCAGCCTGCATCGGGCTGTGGTTTGGGGTTGCCTGGTGTTAGTTGGAGCGATGGTTTTTGCGATTGTGACCGATAACCCGGTGATGGCGTTACGGCTGGCTTTCTATTTTATGGTTGCTTTCCCGGTGTCGATGGTTGTTATGGGGGCGTTATCTTTAAGGTCAGGTAACCGATCAGCGCTGTTCTTCCTGCTTGGATCGATCTCGGCAACGGTGGGGGCTTCTATCACCGCGCTATCGGTCATGGGGCTGCTTGAATTCGGCAGGCTGGGCTTTCGGGCGATCGATATTGGTATGCTGTTGGATGTGATCCTGCTGGCACTGGCGCTGGCTGATCGTTTTCGTATTTCTGATCAACAGAAGCATCAGGCTGAGGCATTGGCCCGACTCGATCCACTTACTGGGCTTAATAATCGACGGGCGTTTTACCAGTTGGTTGAGCCAATATGGCTACTGGGTTTGCGCGACTATCGTGATCATTGTGTGATTTTGCTGGATATCGATCGGTTTAAGGCGATAAATGATCTATACGGCCACAATGCTGGCGATCAGGTGTTGGTCAGTGTTGCCGGCGCCATAAGTAGCGAAGTCCGTACCGGTGATATTTTGGCTCGCTGGGGTGGGGAGGAGTTTTTGATCTTTCTACCCGAGACCCAGCTTGATGAAGCGGTCATGGTGGCCAAGCGAATTCGTCAGCATATTGCCCATTTGGCGCTAGAGGTTAACGGTGAAGCGCTGTTGCTCAGTGCCAGCTTTGGTGTAGCGCAGAATTTGACCGAGGGGGTTAACCTTGAAGGGCTGATCGCCGAGGCTGATCGTCGGCTTTATCAAGCCAAGGATCAGGGCCGTGATCGGGTTTGCTGGATGGCAGAAGGCACTTCGAGTACCGCCTCCTAGTGATTTCGGACTTGTGTGCTAAGCCATCCTAACCCTTAAGCCCAGGACCAGTTCGGGCAAGAGAAAGCGTTTAAATTCTGTCTCGTTGCGCGGCGTAAGAGACGACCTTTTTGGTCTTTTCTCTTGCGACGCTCCTTTTTTACTCTCTGCCTTAGTTTCCTTAAAGTGCTATTTTATAGTGACTTGTCGGGGCTGTTGTTATCAATGCGCCTGTCCTGCTGATGATTTTCTATCAACCAAAATGTTGGAGTGGTGATGAAACGATCTGCGGCCAAGTTGCTGGCACTGGTGGGTGTGGTTTTGCTGGCAGCTGCTGAGGTGAGAGCGGACGATTCCAACGTTACCATTCGGCTGGGTGGTTTCTTCAGTCAAGTTGATAGCTCCATTGGTGCCGAGGCACCTGGCATGGGGCTACAGAAACGGGTCGATTTAGAGAGTGATCTTAGTCTGGAGACTTCCTATAACACGCCGATGTTCGAGCTACATTATCAATGGAGTGAAAACCATTCGTTGATCTTTAATTGGGTTCAGCTGCGGCGTAGCGGTCTAAAGCAGGCGATAACCGAGCCGTTCGAGTTGGAATTTGGTGATGAAAAACTATCGGTACAGGCCGGTGCTGAGCTGCTTACCAGCATCAAATTAGATCTGTTTCAGTTGGCTTATGGTTACGACTTTTATCGGACTCCTGAGTTTATCGGAACCGTTACGGTGGGTGTCCATATATTCTATGAGCAGGCCGAATTTTCTGGTCGCATCGGTGCGGCGAACGAGGGGCATTGGTCGACCTTGGATTTTGATACGGTATCGGCCGAATTCGCCGCGCCGATGCCAGACCTAGGTGTGCAGTTACGCTGGAACTTGACTCCGGGCCTGCAGTTGGGAGGCCGGCTGCAGGGGTTTGCACTTGAGTATGATCGGTTTAAAGGGCATATCTTGGACCTGCGGTTTGAGATGGTTCAAAGTATCAATGACCGATTTGCATTGGGGGTGGGCTACCAGTTTTACAATATGGAAGTGGATTATCGCTACGATCTGACCAGTCAGCGCTCTGCTGTACTGGATTTTGACGGGCAGTTCCAAGGCCCGGTGATGTTTTTGCAGTACCAGTTTTAGTCTGTTTGGTGATGAGGCGTCAGCGACCTACCCCCGGATGATAATCTCAGCGCGCTCGGTAAGGCACTCCTCGGCGCCCATCTCAAATTCGCGGCAGATCAGCGGCCGCTGCTGATAAATACTGCAACGCAAGCTGTTGCGGTCCAGTGCCGCACACCAGCCATCGTCTAGCTGACGCATGCTCAGCGCCCCCCAATCATCGCTCTCGATGAAGCGATCGGGCACCCCGGTATCGGTGAATAGCATCACCTTGAGCCGGCAGCAGCAGGCCTCGCAGTTATCACAACTGATTTCGGGCGGTGCGCTTTTGGCGTGGTTGAGAGTGACGTTGTCGATAGTGGATTCCTTATGGTGAATGGCAGAGCGGTTAACCGCGGTCATTCGAGCGCCTTTTGTGGCAATGTTATCTGAAAATGGGCACCTTGTTGATCGGGTGTTGGCGGCAGGTAACTTAGTTGCCCCTGCAGTAGCTGCGATACCAGATTGTAGACGATGTGCAGCCCCAGTCCGCTGCACCCCTGGTTGCGTTGGGTGGTAAAGAAGGGATTGAATATTTTTGGAAGAATGTCGCTGTCGATACCAATACCGTTGTCACGGTAGGTCAGTATTATCTCCTTGTCCTGCAGTTTGATCTCAATCCAGATGTGTCTTTGTGTCTGTTCGGTAAAACCGTGGATCAGCGAGTTTTGGATCAGGTTGGAGAAGATCTGGTAGAAGGCACCGGGATAGCTGTTGAGAATCAGTTTATCAGGGCAGTTGATATCGATGGTTGGGGCGTTGCGCCTTAGCAGCGGCGCCATCGAGAGGAGCACCTCTTTTAGATAGTCACCCAGATCGAAAATCCGACGTTGTTCGCTGGACTGGTCGACCGATACTTGTTTAAAAGCGTTTATCTGTTGGGCGGCGCGTTGCAGGTTGGTGGTGATCAGCTCGCTGCTTTCAAGCGCGATGGCGCGAAAATCTGACGGATCAACGCTGTCCGCCGCAGGGTGATCTTGCAGCTCTTGTTTGGCGCGGTCGTGAAGGAAGGTGGCGGTGGTAAGGCCGATCCCCAGTGGCGTGTTTATTTCGTGGGCGATACCGGCGACCAAATTCCCCAGCGCGGCCATCTTTTCCGACTCCACCAGCTGCGCTTGAGTACTCTGCAGCTGGATCAGCGTGCGGTTGAGTTCGCTGTTGATCTGTTGCAACTCCTGAGTGCGCTGCAGAACCCTGCTCTCTAGCTGCTCGTTAAGCTCTTCCAGTGCTCGTTCGGCCTGCTTTCGTTTATCGATATCCTCCATCAAGGACTGGCGCATGCTGTTGATGGCGTTGACAACCTGGCTTAGCTCGTCGGGACGTCCGGGCTTGCGGTTCAAGTCTAGCGAGTGGCTTAAGCGCTCTAACGTTAACGTGCCTGCATAGCGAGACAACGTGCCGAGGTGCTGGGTCACCAGCTTCCAGAAAATGTAGAGGATGAAGATCGATACCAGAAAGGTTTTGACCCCCTGGGAGGCAAGAATGACGAGGATCTGCTCCTTAAGATGGCGGTAGACCCGCTCCAAGCTGATATGGATCTGCAATGTACCCAGAGCATAGCGCTCACCCTCGGGGGTTACGTGTTCAAGCGAATAGCTGCGGCTGATCAACGGGGTTCCAGGGTGTGGCGGGTTGCCTGCGCTGAAACGTTCGTCGAGCTGGGTATCGAGCTGCAGGTAGTGCATATCGGGTAGTTGGTAGAGGTCGTTGAGTTGGTCCTGAATCTGTTTGCCGTTGATCAGCCAGACATCGCTGGTCAGGTTGTCTAACGAGGTGGTTTCCATCTGCAGAATTCGGTCATCGATCACCGACAGGTCGTTGCGGTAATCAAGGTAGACCTGGAGGGCGGTTGAAAGCAGGGTGATCACCGAGCTGAACAGCAAAATATAGGCCAGCAGTCTGACCGCCAAAGGGTTTTCCCGTCGGTATTGCTTGACGTCTGGCAGCCTATTCATGAATGGCTCCTCATTACAGCAGAAGGGTAGGCGGATCGGGTCGGTGATTCTCGCACAATGATGCTGATGGGGGTAGGCATAGGCTTTTAGTTAACGTTCTGTGCAAAATGATCATGATATGGCGCGATGGGAGGTGTTAATGGCGCGAAAGATGTAATTCATCGGTGATTGGCAGACTAGGATGTTACAACGGTCTGCTGTTCTTAGCAGAGTGACTGAAAACTGAACCGTATCAACGATTAAGTATGAGGCCTCGTGGCTGCATCGGTTGATGGTTTTACCGCGTTATAACAATAAAGGATTGAATCTGATGAATTTGAAGAAAATATTTGCCAGCTCAGTGATCGCTGCGGGCATCGCAGCAGGAGCTCAAAGTGGTGCCGTAATGGCCGCAGAGCAGACCTTCGTGACCATCGGTACAGGCGGCCAGACGGGCGTTTACTACGTCGTTGGACAGTCGATCTGCCGGCTAGTCAATCGCGGTGCAGATAATCATGGCATCAAGTGCACAGCACCTTCTACCGGTGGCTCAGTCGCTAACCTTAATGCCGTGCGTGAAGGTGGCCAGGACATGGGCGTAGCTCAGTCAGACTGGCAGTTTCATGCCTATAACGGTACCAGCAAGTTTGAAGCGCAGGGCGCTAACAAAGAGCTGCGTGCTGTGTTCTCAGTACACCCCGAGCCCTTCACCGTGGTGGCCCGCTCTGATTCAGGAATCAACAGCCTGGATGACCTGAAAGGTAAACGCGTCAATGTCGGTAACCCAGGCTCGGGCCAGCGTGGCACGCTGGAAGTACTGATGGAACGCAAGGGCTGGAGCATGGATGACTTCAAGCTGGCTTCCGAGTTGAAAGCCTCCGAGCAGTCTCAGGCACTGTGTGACAACAAGGTTGATGCGATCGTATACACCGTCGGCCATCCCAACGGTTCGATCAAGGAAGCAACCACCTCCTGTGATGCCAAGCTGATTTCGGTCACCGGTGCTGAAGTTGATAAGCTCATCAGCGATAACGCCTATTATGCGCCAGCCACGATCCCCGGCGGCATGTATAACGGCAGTGACGCGGATACCACCACCTTTGGTGTGGGTGCAACCTTCGTTTCCTCGACCAATGCTGATCCAGAAGTGATCTACCAGGTCGTTAAGGCGGTGTTTGATAACTTTGATCGGTTCAAGCGACTGCACCCGGCTTTCGCCAATCTTGACCCTGCCAACATGATCAAGAATAACCTGTCTGCGCCTCTTCATGACGGTGCTGTGCGTTACTACAAAGAACGTGGCTGGATGTAATCAGGTCCATCTCATCGACGGCTAACCCCGTCTCTTATTGGCGGTGGCTTCATAGGAATTATGGTGCCACCGCCTTCTCGGTTTGGGCGAGTCAGTTTGAGTTGTGCTTTAGTACAACAGCAGCGCCCGGGATATTGAACCGGAGATCGTTATGAACGACCTGAAGTCAGAACAAGAAACCAAACTTAATGACGCAGATCTTCAGGACTTGGTGGCATCAACCGATAGTGGTGCCCGAAGTCCTGAAGGTATGCAGCGTATTTTATTACTGGGAACGGCGCTTTGCTGGTCATTGTTCCAGCTGTGGATCGCCTCGCCACTGCCCTTTTATGATTGGCCATTGATCGGCAGTTTTGGTGTTTTCAACGATACTGAAGCGCGCTCCATCCACTTGGCGTTTGCGGTATTCCTCTCTTTCATGGCCTACCCCGCATTTGGCGGTTCGCCCCGAGAACGGGTGCCTTTACCCGATATGGTGATGGCGGTAGTGGGTGCCTTCTGTGCCGGTTACCTGTTTATTTTCTACGTTGAAATCTCAGACCGCCCCGGATTGCCGACCACGCTCGATCTGGTGGTTGCGGTTATTGGTGGCTTGTTGTTGCTAGAAGCGACCCGGCGTGCGCTTGGCCCGCCTTTGGTTGTTGTCGCCTCGGTGTTTTTGATCTACACCTTTGCCGGCCCTTATATGCCGGACATTATCGCCCACAAGGGTGCCAACCTGAAGCAGGTGGTCAACCACCAGTGGATCACCACCGAAGGTGTGTTTGGCATCGCGCTGGGTGTTTCCACCGGTTTCGTCTTTCTGTTTGTGTTGTTTGGTGCCTTACTGGATAAAGCCGGTGCGGGAAATTATTTCATCAAGGTGGCGTTCTCGCTGTTGGGGCACCTGCGTGGCGGTCCTGCCAAAGCTGCGGTGGTCGCTTCAGGCATGACCGGTCTGATCTCGGGCTCCTCTATTGCCAATGTGGTAACCACCGGTACGTTTACTATCCCGATGATGCGTAAGGTCGGTTTCAGTGCCGAGAAAGCCGGTGCGGTGGAAGTGGCCTCGTCGGTTAATGGCCAGATCATGCCTCCGGTAATGGGGGCGGCGGCGTTCTTGATGGTTGAGTATGTTGGTATCTCCTATGTCGAGGTTATCAAGCATGCCTTTGTGCCGGCGCTAATCTCTTATATCGCGCTGGTGTATATCGTTCATCTTGAAGCACTCAAGCAGGATATGTACGGCCTGCCGCGGCGCAGCGCTGCCAAGCCTTGGATGGCGCGCTTGATGGGTGTGCTGATCGGTTTCTTTGCCACAGCCGCGGTGTCCTTAGTGGTTTACTATGGCATCGGCTGGATCAAGCCGGTGTTTGGCGACTGGGCCAGTCCCGTGATCAGCGTGCTGCTACTGGCGGTCTATGTGTTGCTAGTGCGTTTTTCATCCAAGTATCCTGATCTGGTGCTCGATGATCCGAATTCCGATGTGGTGGAGCTGCCCGAAGTGGGGCCGACAGTAAAATCCGGACTGCATTTCGTGCTTCCGGTGGTGGTGCTGGTTTGGTGTTTGATGGTCGAGCGGTTATCGCCCGGACTGTCGGCATTTTGGGCATCGGTGCTGATGGTGTTTATTCTGCTTACCCAGAAAGCGCTGTTCGCCTTCTTCAGAAATGAAGGAGGGCTGGCGCACCAATTCCGGCGCGGATTTAACCAGTTGATCGACGGTCTGATTGTCGGCGCACGGAACATGATCGGTATCGGTATCGCCACGGCCACGGCCGGTATCATTGTCGGTGTGGTTTCTCAGACCGGTGTCGGTTCGGTGCTGGCTGATCTGGTTGAAGTGCTGTCGATGGGCAACCTGTTACTGATGTTGATTCTGACCGCCGTGTTGAGCCTGATTTTGGGCATGGGCCTGCCAACAACCGCCAACTATATTGTGGTGTCATCGTTGTTGGCGCCGGTGATCGTAACTCTGGGGCAAGAGTCTGGGCTGATCGTGCCGTTGATCGCGGTGCATCTGTTCGTGTTCTATTTCGGCATCATGGCCGATGTGACCCCGCCGGTGGGGCTGGCGTCTTTTGCCGCTGCGGCGGTGTCCGGAGGCGATCCGATCCGCACCGGCTTTGTGGCGTTTTTCTATAGCCTGCGAACGGCAATTCTGCCGTTCCTGTTTATCTTCAATACCGACCTGTTGTTGATCGACGTGACTTGGTTTCAGGGCATTATGGTGTTTGTGGTCTCGACCGCTGCGATCTTGCTGTTCACTGCAGCGACCCAGGGTTACTTCCTGGCTCGCAACCGTTTCTACGAAACGGCGTTACTGATCCTGATCGCTTTCTCGCTGTTCAGGCCCGGCTACTGGATGGACAAAATCGTAGCACCCTACCAATCCGTTCCCCCTAGTGTGCTTGTCAGTGGTAGCCAAGATATTCCGGCAGGCGCTGAATTGCGTCTACACCTTAAGGGTGAAGATTCGGTCGGTAATCCACGTAACTTTGTGGCATTGCTGGAGCTTGGCGAAGGAGCTGATACCAAAGAACGCCTGCTTAATGCGGGTCTGGAACTGCTCGGCAGTAACGATAAGGTGGTGGTCGATATGGTCGGTTTTGACAGCCATGCTGAAAAGATGGGGCTGTCATTTGATCAGCAGATCGCCGAATTGGAGGTTCCGCAGCCGCAGCCTCGTAAGGAGCTAATCTTTATTCCGGCACTGATGTTATTGATTCCGATCGTGCTGTTGCAGCGCCGGCGTCGTAAGCCCGATACCGGTGCGCCGGTTTCCGCTAACGCCTAATCGATTCCGGATCGCCATACTGATGGCGATCCGGTTTAGCTTGCCGGAGTAGCCGGTAAAGGAAGGGTCACATGTTTAAACAAATTTTGGTTCCGATCGATATTGAAGAGCCGCAGTTTTCAGACCGGGCAATTGTGCTGGCGCTTCGTGAGCTGGATCAGAAGGTGGGTAATATCCATCTGATGACAGTTATTCCCGGTTTTAACTCACCGTTGGTTGCCTCTTATTTTAAGAAGTCGGCGGTCGATAAAGCCCATGAAGCGATCGAACAGCACCTGATCGCTTTTGCGAATGAGAAGCTGCCTGAAGGGGTCAGTCGAACCCTATCGGTACATCAAGGTAACCCTGCCGAGAGGATCGTCAAGCAAGCGCGGCGTAACAACGCCGATCTGATCGTGATGACCGCGCATCACCGCGGCAAGGTGGATCAGGCGCTGCTAGGGTCGAATAGCTCTCGCGTTGTTGAGCGGGCTGCTTGCTCGGTGTTGGTGCTGCGACCATAAGAAATCGCTGATTAAGTTATGAGTGTTGAAATGTTTACCCCTAGTTGTACCCCAGTCATCCAGGCCCTCATGGGCAGAGATAACCGAATATGTTGAAGTTTCGTACCGGTGATAAAGACAAGTTGTTAGCTCGGTTAGAAGAGCTGTTTACCAGCAAGCTTGAACCGATTCTTGCCACTAAGTTGAGCAATTTTTGCCGTCATTACTACCATGTCATTCCGGTAGATGAGTTAGCCGAACGCCGTTTGGATAATCTATACGGTGCCACGCTCTCGTTTTGGCACTTTATTCAGCAGCGCGATCCTGGCGTGGCCAAAGTGCGTGTGCTTAACCCGGATATCGAGCAGCACGGTTGGCATTCAGGCCATACGGTGATCGAAATTCTCAATACTGATATGCCGTTTCTGGTTGATTCGGTCAGGATGGAGTTGAATCGGCAGGGACTGTCGATCCACTCGATTCACAATGCGGTTGTCCGGGTCGAACGTGATGCTGAGGGGCAGTTGTTGCAGTTGTTGCAGGTGTTTGACAGCGAAGAGGCGTCTGCTGAGCCGCACTACGAATCGACCATCTATCTAGAGGTCGACCGGCGCAGTGACCTTGATGAGCTGAAAGGTATCGAAGCGGCGTTGCTGGATGTACTAAGCGACGTCCGTGCGGCGATCAAAGACTTCGGCGCGATGCAGCAGCGGGTGCGCGACAGTATCGAGTCACTGGATCAGGCTCCGGCATCACTCGGCGCCAAACAGGTGTCTGAAGCCAAGGCGTTTCTTAAGTGGTTGCTGGCGGATAACTTTACTTTTCTGGGTTACGACGAAGTTCAGGTTGATGATGATCAAACCACCATCAGCCGGGTGGCCGATTCTGAGCTGGGCACCTTGCGTCACAGCGCGGTTACCGGTCGTAAACGGGCGATGCAGGGCCTGCGTGAGAATGAGCGGCAGTTCATTCTGACCCCGGAGCCGGTGATGTTCGGCAAGGACGCACACCGCTCGCGGGTGCATCGTCCGGTCTACCGTGATCTGGTGGTGGTGAAACGTTTCAACGATCAGGCCGAGGTGATCGGTGAATATCGCTTCTACGGCCTCTATACTTCGCCGGTCTATGCCTTACCGCCCAAGAAGATTCCGGTAGTGCGGCGTAAGGTGGAACAGGTGCTGCAGCAGGCGGGATTTGAACCCAGCGGGCATAGTAGCAAAGAGTTGCAACAGGTGATTAAAGACCTGCCCCGTGAGGAGCTGTTTCTGGCATCCGTTGAGGGCTTGTTTGAAACAGCGCTGGGGGTTTTCAACATTCAGGAGCGTCGTAAGGTGCGTCTGTTTGTACGACCAGATCCCTGCGGTAAGTTCTTCTCATGCCTGTATTATGCACCGCGCGATATCTACGGTACCGACCTGCGCAGCCAGGTACAGCAAGTGTTGGAAAAGACCTTTAATGGCTTGGACACTGAATTCATCACGCACTTTTCTGAGTCAGTGTTGGCGCGTACCTATTTTGTAATCAGGGTCGATCCGGACCATCCGCTGGAGTGGGATGAGCGGTCGCTGCAGAATCAGGTGATCGATACCTCCCGAGCCTGGGACGAAGAGCTGCATAGCGCACTGGTTGATGGGTGCGGTGAGGAGCAAGGCAACCGCTTTGCCTCACTCTACAAGGGCGCTTTCTCCAGTGCTTATAAAGAGCATTTTCCTGCCAGCAGCGCGGTCTACGATATTCAACGGTTAGCCGAACTGGACAACGGCAAGAGTCTGGCGATGAGTTTCTATCGGCTGTTGGAGGAATCCGGCGGGCAGCTTCGTTTCAAGTTGCTGGCTAAAGGCAACTCGCTGGTGTTGTCCGACATCATTCCTGTTTTGGAAAACCTGGGAATGCGGGTGCTGGGTGAACACCCGTATGAGGTCAGTCGGAGCGACGGGCAAACCTTCTGGTTGCATGACTTTACCCTGATCTACAACAATGCCGAGACGGTTGAGTTGCAGGATGTGAAACAGATCTTTCAGGAGGCTTTTGCCGCGATCTGGGATGGTCATGCCGAGAGTGATGAATTTAATCGGCTGGTAATCGGCGGAAAATTGAGCTGGCACGAGGTGGCTTTGTTGCGGGCTTACACCCGCTACAACCGTCAGCTTCGCTTTGATTTTAGCCAGCCCTATATCGCCGATACACTGGCGCGGCACCTGCAAGTCACCAAGCTGTTGGTGGCACTGTTTCGGGCGCGTTTCGAACCGGCCCGTCAAACCAGCGACAAGGTTGATGCGCTGGCTAAACGGTTGGAAACCAGCGTCGCCGATGCCCTTGAACAGGTCGATAACCTCAACGATGATCGGATTCTGCGGCGTTTGCTTGATCTGATCAAAGCGACGTTGCGGACCAACTATTTCCAGAAGGATGCGGCGGGTAAGCCCAAACCGTACATCTCATTTAAACTCGATCCACGTCAGATTGACGATATCCCACGGCCACGGCCGATGTTCGAAACCTTTGTCTACTCGCCCCGGGTGGAAGGGGTGCATCTGCGCGGCGGTAAGGTTGCCCGCGGAGGTTTACGCTGGTCTGATCGGCTGGAGGATTTTCGCACCGAGGTGCTGGGTCTGGTGAAGGCTCAGCAGGTCAAGAATGCGGTGATCGTACCGGTCGGTGCCAAAGGCGGTTTTGTCGCCAAGAAGTTGCCCGAAAACGGCTCGCGTGAAGAGATTCAGGCGGAAGGGATCGCCAGTTATCGCACCTTTATCCGCGGTCTGCTGGATCTCGCTGATAACCTGGTAGCCGGTGAGGTAGTGCCGCCGGTGGATGTCATTCGTCATGATGGTGACGACCCCTACCTGGTGGTTGCTGCCGATAAAGGAACGGCGACTTTCTCCGATATTGCCAATGATCTGGCTGAAGAGTACGGCTTCTGGCTTGGTGATGCGTTCGCCTCTGGTGGCAGTCAGGGCTATGACCACAAGGGTATGGGTATTACCGCCAAAGGTGCCTGGGAGTCGGTCAAGAGCCACTTCCGTGAGCTGGGCCTCGACACCCAGTCCGAGCCGTTCAGTGTGATCGGTGTCGGCGACATGGCAGGTGATGTATTTGGTAACGGCCTGTTGTTGTCGCAGCATGCCGAACTGACAGCGGCGTTTAACCACCTACATATCTTTATCGACCCAACGCCGACTGCGGCCTCCAGTTATACCGAGCGGCAGCGCTTATTTAACTTACCGCGCTCCAGCTGGAGTGATTACAACAAAGCGTTAATTTCCAGCGGCGGCGGGATCTTTTCGCGAGCGGCCAAGTCGATCCCGATCTCGCCGCAGATGCAGAAGCGATTTGCCATTGCTGCCGACAGTCTCAGTCCCAATGACCTGATCAGTGCGCTGCTTAAAGCGCCGGTCGATCTGCTCTGGAACGGCGGTATCGGTACTTACGTTAAGGCCAAGCAGGAAAGCCATGCTGACGTCGGTGATAAGTCCAATGATAGCCTTCGCATCAACGGTGGTGAGTTGCGCTGCCGGGTATTGGGTGAGGGCGGTAACCTTGGCTTTACCCAGCTTGGGCGGATTGAATTCGCCTTGCAGGGCGGCAGTAGTTTTACCGACTTTATCGATAACGCCGGTGGAGTCGACTGCTCAGACCATGAGGTCAATATCAAGATCTTGCTCAATGAGGTGGTCGTCAACGGCGACATGACGGTCAAGCAGCGCAATATCCTGCTGAAAGAGATGACCGACGATGTCTCTGAACTGGTGCTCAAGAACAACTACAGCCAGACCCAGGCGCTGAGTCTGGCCAAGCGGCATGCCCCCAATAATGCCGACGAATATCTGCGCTTGATCAATAGTCTTGAGGCTGATGGGAAACTTGATCGGGAACTGGAATTTATCGCCGGTGATGAGCAGTTACAGCAACGTCAGCAGGGCTTGGTTCGGCCCGAACTGGCGGTACTGATCTCCTACATCAAAGCCGAGCTCAAAGAGGCGCTGATCACCCCCCGGATCTATGACGATGAGTACCTGTCACGCGAGCTGGCTGGCGCATTCCCGGCACGTATCATCGAGCAGTTTCCAGAGGCGGTTAACCAACACCGGTTGCGCCGCGAAATCATCGCCAACCAACTGGCGAATGTGATGGTGAACCGGATGGGTATTACCTATCCCCACGTTGTTCGTCAGTCGACCGGTGCCGATTATGATGACATCGCCGCCGCCTATGTGATCGCCCGTGATGTGTTCGATATGGATCGGCTCTGGGGTGAAATCGAAGCGTTGGATTATCAGATAGGCATGGCTGATCAGGCGCTGATCATGGCCGAACTGCAACGGCTGGTGCGACGCTCGAGTTACTGGTTCCTGCGTAATCACCGTTACGAACTGGATGTGGCCGGTTGCATCGAACGCTATCAGCCCTGTATTCAGTTGTTGGCCCCCTCTATTGCCGAGCTGATACAGGGCAGCCGTCGACAGGATTGGCAGCAGAAAAATGACAAATTGATCGCTCAAGGTGTCCCTGAAGCCATCGCAGCGATAGCGGCTAGCGCTGATAGCCTGTTCTCGTTGCTGGGTATTATCCAGGTGGCTGAACAGACCGGGCGGCCGGTGGAGCAGGTGGCCCGTGTCTATTTCAGCCTGGGCGATCATCTTAACCTGCACTGGTTTGATCAGCAGATCCGAGGCTTCGAGACCAGCAACCATTGGCAGGCATTGGCCTGCGACAGCTATCGCGACGAATTAAATAGCCAGCAGCGTAGTCTGACCCGCCGAGTGCTTGACAGCGTTGGTGCTGATAGCGATGAGCCGCAGGTCGAGCAGTGGCTGGCGAAGCACAGCATGCTGGTGCTACGTTGGCGGCAGATGCTCGATGAGATTCGTTCGGCCAAATCGCTCGATAGCGCTATCTTCTCGGTGGCACTGAGGGAGTTACTGGAGCTGTCTCAGGCATCGGTGTAGTCATACGCCTGAGGCAAGCTTTTATCGTTTCATAACGGGCCCCGTTATTAGATTCAGAGCTGGATCCAGAGTTGGGCCTATCGCTAGGCCCATTATCAATTTAAGAGGTTTATATCCAATGAGTAATGTTGTCTATCTGCGCACTACCGCACAGGTAACCGAGATCTTTCAGGTCGAAAACCATGGCGAGCAAAGCTGGTGGGTTTTCTGCCAACCGATGACGTGGGATGGCATACCGATGCCGACTAGCCGGCCGGTGTTTTTCTCCCGTGATCGGGGGAAGGCGCAGGCTTACGCTGATCTGCGTAATGGCGTCCTGCCATTGCAGCAGCACGGCTGAGACCTCACCAACAAAAGTATTGATCTCATCAGGCCGTGCGTGCCGGTTGGAGATTTAAATCGATCTGAGAAGATAGCTCGGTTTAGGGGATCGCCACCAGTTGGCCGGTTAAGGTATCGGGTATCGTTACCTTTAGACGCTGACGTGTAGCTTCGTTGTAGATTATGCGCTGTTGCGCGACCGTAATCGGCGGCAGGTGGCTGCGAAAATCGTCGGCTTGCAGCGCCAGCAGTCGCCGGGCCAGATGCCGCCCCATCGCCTCGAAATCTGGCGCCACAGCCAGCAGTGCTCCGTCTCGAACGAAGGTTTCATGGGTGCCGATGACACGATAGGACGTATGCTGAACCGCCGCCATAATCTGTTTCGATTGGCTAATAATATAGGAGTCGTTGGGCAGATAGAGGGTGTCGATATCCACCGATGAGGCCTGTAGGCGAGCGAGCTGGTTGGTCAGGCTTTGTGAGTCGGGGGCGACCCGAAGAATGATCAGCTTGATGCCCAATTCCTCACACAGTAACTCCAACTCTTCGAGCTGAATTCTTGAGTTCTGCTCCCGGGCATTGAACAGCAATCCGATCCGTTTGATGTCGAATAACTGCCGGGCAACGTTGAGTTGCTGTCGGGCGGGGATGGCGTCGGTGGAGCCGGTCAGCGGTGGACTGGCCGCATTTGCCGGTTCCAATCCGGCCGCTGCAGGGTTGTGAACCATGCTGAACAATTGCGGTGCGCGCCCTCGGTTGACGGATTTGGTCATCACCGATGCGGTGGTACCGAAACTGTAGACTAGGTCGAACTGGTCGAAAGTGGGTGCCAGCGACCATAGCTGCTGGGCCAGCCGGTTGCGGTTCTGTTGGGCGTTGATGCGGGTGATCTCCAGTGGTATCTGTTGCTGCCGAAGTTGGTCGAGAAAACCGCGCTCGGCATCGGTTTCGCCACGCCACAGCACCATCAGTAGTTTTAGCGGTTCGGTCTGAGCCTTTAGCGGTTCGGTCTGAGCAAGGGCGCTGCCGCTGACCAAAAATCCACTTAGCAAAGCCAACAGCAGCGCCACCGTTTTTATCATCGCTTTAGCTCGCCTGCTCGCTGGCATTGATCGCGCAACGGATCAGCACTTTATCTGGGGTGTCGACCAGTATCGTTATGCTGCCTCCAAGCTGCTGCGCCAGGCTGTCGCAATAGGAGCGACCGACCTCCTGCCATAACGCTTGCCGGGCTTGATGAGGGGGGCTGCTTTGTGGAGGCCGGTCACCTTCGATGGTTAATTCCAACAGCTGTTGTGACGCGACGTAGTTCAGGCTTAGTCGCAAATCTGGTCCCTGCTCGGCCGAAAGGCAGTGATCGAGCAGCGTTAGCCAGAGTTGTAAGCAGGGTTTTTCTGGTATCACCAGCGAGTTTGGAAGCGTCGATCCGCAGCGAAAATCGACTAGACGGCGCTGCTGCCGCGCCAGGGGTAACAGGCCGCTGACCAATGTTTCGAGCAGCTGACGCGGGGAAACTGGCTGCGCTGCTACCGTCTGTGCAGTTGGCTGTTGTTGCTGGTACAGACTTTGGATGCGGAGCTGATTGCAGTGCAACTCCTGCCAGAGGTCGCGTGCCATCGGTGATAGCTCGAGCTGTTGCAGACGGGCCAGCTGGATGCTGTTTTGCTCGATCAGTGGGCGCACCACCGGGCTAATCAAATCGTCGGCGGGTTGCTTTGCGGCTGCGACTGGCCGTTGCTGGTAGCGGGCCTGGCAGATATCGCGGTAGGATCGCAGGCCGACGATCACCGAACTTAGTAGTCGTGAGGCGGATAACTCCGATTTACTCAGATAATCGTTCAAGTCGTATTTAATGATTACGTCGGTTTCAGGGGCAAGCCCCGGGTGGCCGGTACGCAGGATGATCCGCATATCCTGATTATCCAGCTGGTTACGGATATAGTCGACCAGTTGCAACCCTTCATCATCGGACTCCATCACCACATCCAGCAGCGCAAGGCAGATATCCGGCTGCTGATCGAGCAGAGAGCGAGCTTCGGCACCACTCAGGGCGCTGATCAGTTCGATCGGGCGCTCTTCAAAGCGATAGCCACGGAAGATCATGCGGGTAATGCCGTGCACACCCTCTTCATCGTCGACCACCAAAATTCGCCAGGGGGCTGGGTTGCTCATGGATTGTGTCACCTTGCTCTGTTGTTATTTTTTGTGATCATTATAACGCTCAAACGTCGAACTACGGGCTGTTTATCGGTAGGTATACAGCGCTAATTTAAGGGTTTTTTAGCTAAGTTGCAGCTGCTCAAATTTTGCTGTCGCGCCCCAGATTCGATAATGCCGTCGTGACTCTGCCAGTAACAGCCGGGCCAGACTGGGTTGTTGATTACGTTGGCAATAAACAGCAAACCGTTCGTAAGCGATGGCGGTCAGTGTCGCACCGCCAGTGGTTTCGCAGAGCAGTAGTGCGCGTTGATACTTTGATGCCAGAACAAGGTCCTCTTGGCTGGCGTGATTCAGATCGTTAAGTTGTGCTATCTCTGCGTCGATCAGAGCAGCTAGCGCGCCGAACCCTTCGGGGTTGATCGTCGCCCAGTGGCTAAACCAAGCTTGGTTAGTATGCAGCCTAACCAGCAATCTTGGCTCTGTCCTGCCTCGCTGTATCGCCAGTTCGATCGCCATCAACGTTGTAAACAGTAATAATTGCGCCTGTGCATAGAGCCCGCTTAAACGGGCTTGGGCCGTTTCAGCCTGAGCCAGTAGAGCAGGCCAGTCGCTGCGGTTATCGAGCAGATAGTTGACCGCACAGCGAGCAGTCAATGCCCAGGGGCATGCGAGCAGCGACGTGTCAGTGCCGGCTTCATTGTCGTTGCTGTCGTCGTTGTTATCGCTGATGTCACTGTTGCGGTCATAGGTCAGGCGGCGCAGTAACCAGCTGGCGGAGTGCGTCAAACTCTGTCGGTCCGGGCTAAGGCGCTGATCCAGCTCCGTCTGTTCCGACTCCACCTCGCTGCGCAACGGCCCCAGCGGTTCGCCGCTGAACCAACGGCTGTTATACAGAGGTAACACGCACAGGCTGGCCAAATCAGGCTGATGCCGGGCCTGGCTAAGTAAATGCTGCAGTTGTTCAACGCTTTGCACCAAGGGTCCGATCCAGGGGGTGATACGGGCGCTGCGCAACAGTGTTGCCTGTAGTTGTTCGGCGGGTTGTTCAGGTGCCTGTTCCGGTTTTTGTGGATTGTTATTCCATGAATCGCTTGCCGTCAGCGTGCGGGCGGCGGCTGGTTGGTTGAGCAGTTCAAGTTGCAGTAGCGCCTGATAGATCGGATAACAGGGCTGCTGGCTACTGTATTGCGCCAACGTTAACAGCGAACTCTGTAACAGCTGCGGGTCGAGTTGCCGTTGCGCCAGCGATCGCAGTTCTATCAGTAGGGCTCGCTCGTGCTGATCAGCAAAGGTGGCTTTCGGGCTATCGCTAAGCAGTTGCTGCAGTCCTGCGCTGAGGACATCGTTATCCTGCGGCAGCTCGATATCACACTCCGACAAAGCATCGATCAGTGTCGCTGTCGCTTGCTGGGGTGCGCCACTTTGCTGTTGTAACTGACCGATGAGCAACGCGAAGGGGAGTCGCCGGGCGTCGTTGTTAGGCTCTTGCTCTTGCTCTTGCTCTTGTTCTTGCTGGTGCTGATATTGCTGCAGTTTGGTTAACCAGTGGTGTTTAACTGCTGGATCATCGTAGCAGTACGCCAGCGCTGCGCCCCCCTGCAGTATCTCGGTGGCCAGATCACTTTGCCACTCGGTCGTTTGCAGCAGTGAGTAGGCTTGCCGGTATAGTCGATCGGCGAGTCCAAAGTTACTGTCGGCTGCGCTCAATTGTGCTGCGTTCAGGTTGAGCTGGGTCAGGCTTTGGCGCTGTTCGGGTTTGGGGTCGTATCGGTATCCCTGATTAAGTTGCTCTACGCAACGTTGCAGTAGCATCTGCTCGGGTGCGGGTGCGGGATTGGATTGATGTTGCTGACGCTGTAGCAACGCATCACCAACCAACCAGTGGATCTCGGCGCGTTTGTCCACAGGAAGTTGCCGCAGAAGCTGCAACCGCAAACCGGGGTGGCCGAAGCTGCAAGTTGTCGCGTCACTGTCAAGTGCTTGTAATAAACCCGCTTGTTGAGCCGGCCATAGGTGGATCGACACCCGTGCCAGCGGGTCTTGCCGCGATTCTGCCAGCAGCTCAAGATCAAACGGATCGCCAACCACCGCGGCCCACTGCAGCAGTTCCAGGCTGGCGGCAGGAAGATCGGTCAGTGCCGTGGTTAGCAGCTTTTCCAGGTCGTTACTCAACGATTCCGGCAATTCGTCCGGTTGCCATTGCCAGCACTGTTGTTGCGGCTGATAGCGTAACCACTGCTTTTGGCGCAGTAGGTCCAGCTCTTCTGCCAAGTGGCCGGGTAGTCCTCCGGTGCGCTGATAAAGCCAGTCTGCCAGTGCGGTAAGCTCGGGCGTCATGTGCTGGAACAGACTAAGTAGTAGCTGTTGGGTGGCATGGCGCGAGAGGGGGTTGAGTGTTAGCAGACTGCAACGTCGTTGATAGCGGTAGTTTTGTAGCGCTGTTGAAATCGGGCTTTGCTCGGCAACTCTCGAGGCATCGTAGCTAATCACCAGTAGCAGCGGTTGTTGCTCCAACTGGTCGATCATCAACTGCAACAGTGTCAGGCCATCGCTGCTTGCGTGGTGCAGATCGTCAACAAATATGACCAGCGGGTCACGGTTTGCACGGAACAGCTTGGCCAGTGCCTGGATCAGCAGCGGTCTGCGTTCGCTGTAGCCGAGCTTGGTAGGGGTTGACGCACGGCCCAGTAGTGCGCCCAGTTCGGGCAGCAGCTGCTGCAGCAGTGAAGCATGAGATCCCAATTGCTGCTGCAGGCGCTGCGCCCAGATATTCCGGCGGGCGTGGGGGAGAGCGAGTTTGTGGCGTAGTCGCTGTCTGGCCAGCTGGATGAAGAGCTCGATGTCATCGTCGCTGGAGGTATCGAAGCGGCCTTTGATCAGGGCACCCTGCGATAAGAATAACGGCGATCGCAGGCATTCGATTAGACTGCTCTTGCCGCATCCGTGTGGGCCTTCGATCAGCAGCAGGTGGCCGCTGCTGCCCATCTGCTGCAGCAGTTGATTCAAGGTTTGCTGCTCGGGTTCACGACCGATCAACCGGCCACGGCCAATTATCTGTTCCGGGGCGTCGCTGCAACCGGGCTCAAAACCGCTCAGCGACTGTTGTTGCTGGTAGGCAAGCAAGCTCTGTTTTAGATCGAGCTTTAGCCCGTTGATCGACTGGTACCGCTCTTCGGCAGGTACTGCCAGCAGCTTCTTGAGAATTTGGATCAGTGCTACCGACAGATTGGGATCCAGTAGCGGGCTCTGTTGTATGTGGGTTCGTAATAGCTCGCTCGGTTCGTTCTGAGTGTACGGCGGTTGTCCGTGCAGGGTGCAGTAAAACAAACAGCCCAGTTGGTACAGCTCTGACCGATCGTCGACCGCATAAGGTAGCGCCAGACTGGCCTCGGGTGCCTCGTAGGACAGTTGCTCGAGCAGCGATGGCGGCTCGAACGGCTCAGGGTCGACAAGTGTCACCCGGTAGTCGAGCAGGTCATCGGTGACCACGCTGATGCGGGCCGGGCTGAGCAGCAAACGCTTTAAACCGTGCTGGCGCCAGTTCTGCACCAGCTCGAGTAACTGTAATGCCAGCGGGTAGAACTTTTGCTCGCTTAGGCCGCTGGTGCCAATCAGGTCAGCCAGTGATTGTGGCTGGCTACGATAGGGGATCAGCGTCTTTGGACGTTGGCTGTTGCGGTAACTTCCCGGCGCCATGTCGGTCCAGCGTTTGAACGCTTTCTGAAAGGCCGACAGGCTTGAAAATCCCAGCTGGTAGGCGATCTCACCGAAATTCTGGCCACCGCGTTGAATCAGTTGCAGCGCCAGATCCTTGCGGGTCTGATCGAACAGCGCCTGGAAATGGGTACCCTGCTGATCCAGCTTGCGTTGCAGAGTGCGCAAACTGAGATTGAGTTGATCGGCCACCTGTTGACGATTGATCGGCTGGTTGCTGCTGCCGAGGCGGTTTCGTATCAGGCTCTTGACCTGTGCCACCAGTGCGCCGTCGCGTCCGGCGCTGCTCAGTAGCTGGTCGGCAAAGGTCTGGTGCAGCCGCTGCATCTCTTCGTTGGCATCGAGGCAGCTGAGTTCCAGGTAGTTAGCCGAAAAACGCAGTCGGTTTCGGTCGGCGTTGAAGCTGACTTCGGCGGCAAAGAACTGTTCGTAAGTTTGTGCTGAGGCGGGCTCGGAAAAGGCAAAGTCGACCCTG
The DNA here is from genome assembly GCA_036961355.1 of Motiliproteus sp. Classification (GTDB taxonomy): domain Bacteria; phylum Pseudomonadota; class Gammaproteobacteria; order Pseudomonadales; family Balneatricaceae; genus Motiliproteus. The sequence continues at coordinate 16,840 of JBALVL010000040.1, read as the reverse complement.
GTCAGTGGTATCTGCTTGCCCGTCAGCCAGCGCATCCAGTTGTGCAGGCAGGCCAAAAACCATTCCACCAGCACCCGATCGGTGTCATCGGCCAGATCGAGCACCAGCGTCACTTGCTCCTCGTCCTGCTCCAGACTCAGATTGAGCCCCTCTATCAGCAGCGGCAGGTAGTCATTTAGCGAGTGATAAGCCTGCCCCAGCGTTGGCGCGGTGGCCATCAGGAAACCGACCGATCCCAGCATTCGTGGTTGAGTGGCTTCGCCGACCCGAAGCGCCAGCCGCGGGTTGTCCGTACGTTGCGCTAACTCTTTCAGCAGGGATGAAAACAGCGCCGCGGGGATGCGGGCACCAGCCTGGCCGATACTGTCGGCTTCGATGCCGATGCTGGCGAGCAGCAATGACGGATCTTGTTGTGAATGGCGCGCGACCTGTAGCACCGGATCGATCAGCTTGGCCGATGCGGTGGCGAGATTAGGGCTCGCTAGGGAGGTCGCTGTAGGGGGTGCCATCATCGGGTCAGAATATCAGTGACGGCTGATGGCTTCCATATTAAAAGGTACGCTGGATGGGGTTGTTGGCACGTTTGGAGTCATTTGCTCCTTAGGCGCGTTGATACAGCTGCCGAAGAGAGTCGGCTGTATGCAGTGTGCGTCCCATGCTGAGGATCGTCTGCTTGAGCTGGGCTACCTGTTCGGCGTTGTTTTGGGCCAGACTGCCGTCGCTACGCAGCAAGTTATTCTCAAAACCAACCCGCGCGTCGCCGCCCAAGCTACAGGCTGCTGCCAGGCATTGTTGTTCCAGCTGGCCAAAAGCGCACAGCGCCCAAGGCACGGTTGCAACGGGGTCAGGTCGTTGAGTGATCAGTTGTAAGAATGGCAGCACTTCGATCGGCATCGATTGCTGCCCCTTACTGTAGCGGCCGAGCACGAACAGTAGGTGGTGGCGGCCAGACGGCAGGATGCCACGGTCGAGCAGGTCAAAGTAGCGTGCCAGATCATCGGCACTGTAGAGGATGTATTGCGTCAGAATTGATTTGTTGCGGACCCAGGAGAAGAATTCGGCGCCGCGATCCAGCCAATTATCATTGGGGATCAACTCGCGCAACGCAAATGAGGCCGCCTCGGGTTGTAGCTCTTTGATCAACGTCATCTGCTGTTCGGGTTGGTAGATTCCGACCGCTTCGGTGGTTAGCTGTACTACGATTTTGTCGCCGATCTGATCGTTAACTCGCTGCAACATGGCAGCGTTATCGTCGATCTCCAGACTATGCTTGCCGTCGCTGTCTCTGGCGTGCAGGTGGACCATCGCAGCACCGGCAGCTGCACAAGCGGTGACCTCCTCGGCCATCTCGGATGGGCTGATTGGCAGGGCCGGGTGATCGGCCTTGCTGCGGCGGGCACCGTTGGGTGCGACGATGATTAAGCTCGGTGCTTGCATCAAGATGCCTCCGTCGACAGCGACGTGAAGACACGGTCGAAGGTTCCCGCCAGCTTCTCGACCAGCTCGTCGAGTTGGTTGTCTGTAATGATGTACGGCGGCGCCAGCAACACGTGGTGGCCCTGCACACCATCGATGGTGCCTGCCATCGGGTAACACATTAAACCGGCGTCCATGGCGGTTTGTTTGATTCGGGTTGCCAGCGCCGTATCGGGTGAAAAGGGCTGTTTAGTGGTGCGGTCCTGAACCAACTCCACTCCCATGAACAGTCCACGGCCGCGGATGTCGCCGACGTAGGGGTGTTCGGCGAACTGCTGTTGCAGTCTGGCCTGTAGCGCCGCGCCCTGAGTGTTGACCCGCGCCAGCAGCTGTTCCTGTTCGATGGTTTGCAGCACCGCCAAGGCCGCCGCCGAGGCGGTGGCATGGCCCATATAGGTATGGCCATGCTGGAAAAAACCGGTGCCGTCGGCAACCGCTTGATAGATGCGCGAGCTGGCGATCATGGCGCCGATCGGTTGGTAGCCTGCGCCCAGCCCTTTGGCGATAGTGACAATGTCGGCCTGAATGCCATCCTGCTCCTGCGCAAACAGGGTGCCGGTGCGTCCCATGCCGCACATCACCTCATCGAGGATCAGCAAAATGCCGTACTGGTCGCAGATTTCACGAATCCGTTTGAAATAGCCGTCAACCGCCGGTACCGCTCCCGCAGTGGCGCCGACGACCGGCTCGGCGATAAAGGCCAGCACCGTTTCCGGCCCCAGTTCTAGCAGTTTCTGTTCCAGCTCGTTGGCTACCCGCTGGCCGTATTGGTATTCGCTTTCACCGGCCTGCAGGTCGCGATAGGCGAAACAAGCGGAGATATGTTCACCGCTGTTGAGAATCGGGTCGAACGGTGCACGGCGCCACTGGTTGCCGCCAACACCCAAGGCGCCCAGTGTATTACCGTGGTAACTCTGGTGGCGTGAGATGAACCGAGTGCGCTGGCTCTGACCGATCTCCAGAAAATACTGGCGCGCCAGCTTGAGTGCCGATTCGACCGCTTCAGAACCGCCGCTGACCAGATAGACATGGTTGAGGTCGCCGGGGGCTTTGGCCGCCAGCAGTTCGGCTAACTGCTCACACGGTTCGGAGGTGAAAAAGCCGCTGTGGGCATAAGCCAGCTGCTGGACCTGATCGACAATCGCCTGACGAACACGGGGGTGGCTGTGGCCAAGGCAGGACACTGCCGCGCCGCCGCTGGCATCGAGATAGGCTTTGCCCGTCTGATCGTAGAGGTAAACGCCGTCTCCGCGAACCGCGGTGCGAAGTTGACTGTGGCAGTGTCGATGGAATACCTGACTCATAATGGCGCTCTCTGATCAGTGGCAGTAACCGGTAGCCTGAGGCTCCAGCGAGTATAGACAGAGTAGACGCTGCTTTATCCTCCGGCACAAACGAGTTATTTTACGTAGGTATGAGCAGATGGAATGCCGCTGCCAAAACCCAAGGTGAGTTCTATGCTCCGTGACCTGCCCACCATGGCGGCCCTGAAAGCCTTTGAGGCTGCTGCCCGCTACCTCAGTTTTTCCCGTGCCGCCGATGAGCTGTGCGTGACCCAGGGCGCGGTGAGTAAACAGGTGCAGCAGCTGGAACACTATCTCGAACACAGTTTGTTTGAGCGGTTGCCAGCGGGTATTCGGTTAACGGCCGCAGGTGAGCGCTACTACCCGTCGATCTGTCAGTCGCTCGACATCATCCAGACCAGTACCGCCCAGCTTCGGCAGACCGCGCAGCATACGGCCGTGGTATCGCTGGATCTATCGCCGTCGCTGAGCTCGCTATGGCTGATCCCACGATTAGCTGAATTCAGCGCCCTACACCCCGACATTCATCTGGATATCCGCGCCGGTGACGGCTACATCAATGCCAAAACAATGCATGCCGATGTCGCTATCCGCTGTCTACCGATGGGCGATTACGCCGACGGTACGTTGCTGCTGGAGGAGACGCTGTTACTGGTTGCCAGCGCCAAACAGCAGGCGCTGTCACCGCTAAGCAGCAGCGCTGACCTTGGTCAGCAGACTCTGATTCCGCACCTGAATCGTCCCCAATTATGGGCCTCGTTATTGGCCCAAAACCTTACCGGCGCTCCACAGGCACTGCAGTTCGGCGCGGGTTTTGAACATTTTTATATGACCCAGGAAGCGGTGCTTCATGGTGCCGGGCTTGGCTTGATTCCCGACTTTATGGCCGCGCCCGCCATCAATCGGGGCGATCTCGTTAATCCGCTGCAGACTGAGTTTGCCAGCGGCTACGGTTACTACCTGATAATCCCGGCCCACAAAGCGGTGCTGGCAAAGAACGAGCGAGTCTGTCGGTGGCTGGTGGCGCAGTTTGCTGGTGAGCCCGCTGGCCCGTCGCGACCGTAAAATGCAGCAAGACGCTGTGATCGCTAAACGGTAAAATGCTTTTATGATTCACAATCAGGATTTACAAAATCATGGCTAATGGTGTCTTCGCTTTTGAAAAAGCGCTGAAAAACAAGACCAAGAAAGAGATCTTAGCCAGTAAGCTTTTGGAGATGATCTTTACCGGTCTGCTCAGGGATGGCGATGAACTGCCCAGTGAGCGTGAACTCAGCCAGTTGTTCTCGGTCAGTCGGGAGACTGTGCGGGGGGCGTTGGGGGTGGTCGCTGCTTATGGTCTGATCCAGGTTTCCCACGGTGCCAAGACCCGTATCAATCGAACCGAGACGTTACTCAAGCGCTGTCGTGAGTTGCTGCCGGAGCTGAGCAACCTGGAGGTCAGCAGTCATGATATTAACACTGTCTTCGAAAGCCGTAAGGTGGTGGAAGCCGGTATTGTCCGCAGAGCAGCCCAGAACGTCACGGCGGAACAGTTGCGGTCATTACGCCAGCTGGTGGATCAGCAGCGGGATATGTTTGACGATCCCGTCAGGTTTCAGTTGTCGGATAAACAGTTCCATAAGTTGATTGGCGAGATTTCGTCCAACGAGGTACTGCTTAAATACTCAGAAGAGCTCTACGCCTACGGCTTGCAGTTTCGCCGAATGGTGATGAATCAAGTCGGTTCGATCGAGCAAAGTTATCAAGAGCATGTTCAGATTGTCGATGCGCTGGAGCAGCATAATCCTGATGCGGCGGCTGCTGCGGTGATGGCACACATCGATAGCGTTCACCGGACCACATTAAGCGCGATGGGCGACGCTGGCTGATACGATAAGCTTTTCATTGCGGTTAGCTGTTCTTCTCTCCTTCCGTTTTGTCTTAGATTTCCCTCGTCCGGGTTATTGTTTCTGTTTACAGCTTATCTCTTAATAAGCTGATAATAATCATTTTCTAGTTTTTCTTGGATGCCGTTAGCGGCGTCCTGCTACGGTTTTTGCGGTTGCAGCATAACCGAGCCCCTCATGTGTATTTCGATCTTCGTGTCTTATTCGGCATTTACGTGGGTGTTGTTTTTATAAACCAACTGGTCTACATTACAGACCAGCGCACCAGTAGACCAGTTCGTCTGTTTGTGGTGAACGTAAAAATAATCGCGTAATCGCGTTTACAGATAAGGATAGATACCACCATGAACAGACCTACCGTCGCACTCACGCTTGGGGATCCTGCCGGCATCGGCGCCGAGCTGATTGCCAAGCTACTCAACACGCCGAACCTGACCGAGCACGCCAATATCGTATTGATTGGTGATGCGTGGTTGTGGCAGCAAGGGCAGCAGATTGCCGGTGTTGACGTTGATACTCGCCAGATTGATAGCCTGGCCGATGCCCGTCAGCACGAAGATGCGCGGCAGATCCTGATGGTTGCCGTCGACACTATTACCCCCGAGCAAGTTACGGCCGGCGTTGCCGATCCCAGTGGCGGTGCTTCAGTACTGCAGGTGCTGGATCTGTGCCTTAAGGCGGTCAGCAACCGTGATATTGATGCGATCTGCTTCGCGCCGCTTAACAAGCAGGCGATGAAACTGTCGGGCATGGAGTTCGAAGACGAGCTGCACTTCTTTGCCGACGCGCTTAACGTTGAGGGTTTCTTCTGCGAGTTCAACACACTGGGCGATCTGTGGACTTCACGTATCTCGTCCCATGTGCCGATCAAAGATATCGCCAAATACATGACCAAAGACCGCATCAAGCAGTCGACCCGACTGATCTATCAGTCGCTCAAGTCGGCGGGCTACGAGCAACCACGGGTGGCGGTTGCCGCTTTCAACCCGCACGCAGGCGACGGTGGTGTTTGCGGTCGTGAAGAGATCGACGTGATCGAACCGGCGATTAAAGAATTGAACGAAGAAGGCCTGCCTGTCAGCGGTCCTTACCCGGCCGACACCATCTTTTTGAAAGCCCGCGACGGCGACTACGACGCCATCGTCACCATGTACCACGACCAAGGTCAGATCGCGATCAAGCTGCTCGGATTTGAAAAAGGCGTCACTGTCCAGGGCGGCCTGCCGGTCCCAATCACCACGCCGGCGCACGGCACCGCGTATGACATCGCCGGCCAGAACAAAGCTAACGTCACCGCCACCGAGCAGGCGTTCTATATCGCTTGCCGAATGGGCAAAAACTACCGTGCCCAAGCGGCCAAATAAAAATAGGAGTTCTACTCGATGAAAATCACCAACGTACGCGCCCGCGTTTTCGAATGGAAAGGCAAGACCGTTCCACCGCAGCCACACTTCTGCTCCAACGCCATGGATCAACTGTGGGATCGTGGCGATTCAATGGGCACCTTCCGTTTTCATGGCTGGACCGTGGTCGAAATTGAAACTGACGAAGGCATCGTTGGTATCGGCAACGTGGCGCTGGCACCGCGTATCGCCAAGGCGATCATCGACCAGTATCTGGCACCGTTAGTGATCGGTCATGACCCGTTCGACTACGAATACCTGTGGCAGCGCATGTATCGCTCGACCCACGCCTGGGGCCGTAAAGGTATCGGCATGGCGGCGATCTCGGCGATCGACATCGCGCTCTGGGATCTGATGGGTAAAGCGACCGGTCGTCCGGTCTTTAAACTGCTCGGCGGTCGCACCAAGGAGAAGATCCCTTGCTACGCCTCGAAGCTGTACCGCACCGATCTGAACGAGATGCAGCGTGAAGCACAGACTTACATGGATCAAGGCTTCAGCGCCGTTAAGATGCGTTTCGGTTACGGCCCTAAAGACGGCCCGCAGGGCGTGCGCGAAAACCTCAAGAGTGTTGCAGCGGTTCGCGAAGTGATCGGCGACGATGTTGATCTGATGCTCGAGTGTTACATGGGTTGGAACTTGGAATACACCAAGCGCATCCTGCCCAAGCTGGAACAGTTCGATCCGCGTTGGTTGGAAGAGCCGGTTATCGCCGACGATATTGACGGCTACGCCGAGCTGAACCAGATGACCAATATCGGCATCTCCGGTGGCGAACACGAGTTCACCAGCTACGGCTTCAAACAGTTGCTCGATAAGCGTGCCGTGTCGGTGATTCAGTACGACACCAATCGTGTTGGAGGTATTACCGCCGCGCACAAGATCAATGCCCTGGCCGAAGTTTACGGCGTACCAGTGATCCCGCACGCCGGCCAGATGCACAACTACCACCTGACCATGTCGACCCTGGCATCACCGATGTCCGAGTACTTCCCGGTGCATGACGTTGAGGTCGGTAACGAGCTGTTCTACTACATCTTCGAAGGTGATCCGACCCCGGTTAACGGCTTCATCGATCTGGATGAGAACCTGCCAGGACTGGGCCTGACCCTCTCCGACAAATATCTCGACCAATTCAACATCATCGAATAAGGAGATCGACATGCGTTTAATTCAATGTATCCATCAGCAGCAGTTGCGCGTCGCCTTGGTTGAATCGAGTGATAGCGTTCGCTTACTTAATGGCGAAGGCGGTACCTATGCGCTAGCGATGGCCGCGGTCGAAAATGGCAACAGCCTGCAGCAGCAGGTTAAAGCCCAGCTTAGCGACGAGACCCTCGATTACCCGCAACTGGTTAACGATGGCAACCTGCGTGCGCCGGTTAGTCATCCCGACCCAGCCCACTGTGTCGTTACTGGCACCGGTTTGACCCATCTGGGCAGCGCCGATACCCGTGCCTCGATGCATACCAACCTCAGCGAGGAGGCTCAGCTGAGCGACTCGATGAGAATGTTCAAGATGGGGCTGGATGGTGGCAAGCCTGATGCCGACCACTGTGGTGTTCAACCCGAGTGGTTCTATAAAGGCGACGGCGACATCGTGGTCTCACCCGAGCAAGCATTGCCGGTACCTCACTTTGCTGAAGACGCCGGTGAAGAGCCCGAACTGATCGGTATTTACCTGATTGGCCCTGACGGCCAGCCGCTGCGTCTTGGCTTTGCCATCGGCAACGAGTTCTCCGATCACGTTATCGAGAAAGTTAACTACCTGTGGCTGGCACACTCCAAGCTCCGTGCCTGCAGCTTTGGCCCTGAACTGCTGATCGGAGATCTGCCCGATCATATTGAAGGCGAGAGCCGGATCGTTCGCGACGGCGAAGTGATGTGGCGTAAGCCGTTCCTCACCGGCGAAGCCAACATGTCTCACAGCATCGCCAATCTCGAAGAGCACCACTTTAAGTACGCGCAGTTCCGTCGCGCCGGTGATCTGCACCTGCACTTTATGGGCACCGCCACCTTGAGCTTTGGCGACGGCATCAGCACCGAGCCCGGCGACCGGTTCGAGATTGAAGCACCGCAGTTCGGCCGTGCCCTGCGCAACGGTTTGGACTTTGAAACTGATACTACCCGCGTCAGCGTAACAGCGCTGTAACAGGAAATGACCATGAAAATTACCGGAAACATGTTACTGGGCCAGAGCGAAATACTGGGCCAGCACGGCGAAATCTTTGCCATCAACCCCGCCATCGGCGAGCAGATGGCTCCGGCCTTCGGTGGTGGCAACGAACAGCAGGTCGATGAGGCTTGTGCCTTAGCCGAAGCTGCTTTTGACAGCTTCCGCAACACCAGTGCCGAGCAGCGTGCTTCGTTCCTGGAGCAGATCGCCGATAATATTCTCGAGCTGGGCGATAGCCTGGTACAACGCGCCATGGCTGAAACCGGCCTGCCGCAAGCACGAATTGAAGGTGAGCGTGGTCGTACCATGGGGCAACTGCGGTTGTTCGCCGGCGTTGTCCGCGCCGGCCAAGGACTTGATCCACGGATCGATCCGGCCATGCCCGAGCGTCAGCCGTTGCCACGTTGTGACCTGCGCCAGCGGCACGTGCCGCTAGGTCCGGTCGCCGTGTTCGGCGCTAGCAACTTCCCACTGGCCTTCTCGGTAGCCGGTGGTGATACCGCCTCGGCGCTGGCTGCTGGTGCGCCGGTGATTGTTAAAGCTCACTCCGCCCACCCCGGCACGTCAGAGCTGGTTGGCCGTGCTATCCAACGCGCCGTCAAACAGTGCGAACTGCACCCTGGTGTGTTCTCGCTGCTGTACGGCTCTGGCCGGGTAATCGGTAGCGGACTGGTCAGTGATCCGCGGATCAAGGCGGTCGGTTTCACCGGTTCGCAGGCTGGCGGTACCGCATTGATGAAAATTGCTTTCGAGCGTCCCGAGCCGGTCCCAGTCTACGCCGAGATGAGCAGCGCCAACCCGATGTTCCTGCTGCCTGCGACCTTGGCAGCCGACCCTACGGCCCTGGCCGCTGGTTTCTGCGGTTCGCTGCAGATGGGTGCGGGCCAGTTCTGTACCAATCCCGGTTTGATCGTCGCGGTAGACGGCGCACCACTGCAAGCGTTCATCGATCAATGCACCGAGCTACTGTCGCAAAGTCCCAGCCAAACCATGCTGACCCCCAGCATCCAGCAGGCCTACGTCAGCGGTGTCGAACGCCTGGATCAGCACAACAGTGTCGAGCAACTGGCCCAGGGTCAGTGCAGCGACGCACCGACCCAGTGTCAACCCACGCTATTTGTGACCTCCGCTGAAGCGTTCATCGCCGACAGCAGCCTGACCGAAGAAGTTTTCGGCAGCTGTTCGCTGGTCATTCGTTGCAAGGATGATGCGCAGATGTTGGCCGTTGCCAAGAGCTTGGAAGGACAGTTGACCGCTTCGGTTCACTGTAACGACGACGAGCAAGAGATTCTGGTTCGTAGCCTTATCAGCATCCTCGAACTTAAAGCGGGCCGGGTACTGTTTAACGGTTACCCCACCGGGGTCGAAGTTTGCCATGCCATGGTCCACGGTGGCCCATACCCGGCTACATCGGACAGCCGCAGCACCTCGGTTGGCGCTGCAGCGATCCAGCGCTTCCTACGCCCGGTTTGTTATCAGGATGTTCCCGAAAAATACCTGCCCGCAGAGATCGATTCGGCTAACAGCCGGGGTCTGACGCGTTTGGTCAATGGCGTCTTAAGCAACGCTTAAGTCACGCAGTTAGGCCGTAATAGGTTGGGGTGCCGCGCCAAGTTTAACGCGCAGCACCCTGTGTCAGCCATCGCACGGATCATCTATTCGTAGCCGCTAATCACAGAGACGCACTATGCCACTGAACGCATTTGCCTTTGAAAAATCGGTAAAAAATCTGACCAAGAAAGAAGTGCTGACCAGCAAGCTTCTGGAGATGATCTTTACCGGGCTGCTACGCGATGGTGATGCCCTGCCCAGCGAGCGCGAACTCGGTGTGTTGTTCGGCGTCAGCCGAGAGACCGTTCGCGGTGCGTTGGGGATGATAGCCGCCTACGGTTTGATCAGTGTGGCGCACGGTTCCAAAACACGGATCAACCGCAACGATCACCTGCTACAGCGCTGTCAGGAACTGCTGCCCGAACTGTCCAATCTGGATATCAACCACCACAGCATCGATACCATCTACGACAGTCGGATGGTGGTAGAGGGGCATATTGCCCGTCTAGCGGTGAAAAACATCGACGCACCGGGGTTGGATAAGTTGGAACTGATGGTGATGCAGCAGCGCAAACTGGTGCAGCAACCGGCGCATTTTCAACTGTCGGATAGGCGTTTTCACAAGTTGCTATCCGAATACAGCGGTAACGAGATTCTGGTCAAGTATGCCGATGATCTCTATACCTACGGCCTTAATTTTCGCCGCCAGGCGTTGGAGCAGTCGGGCACGATCGAATCCAGCATTAAAGAACACTCGCAGATCATTGCGTCGCTGCGCGACGGAGATACCGATGCGGCAGAACAGGCGATGCAGACGCATCTGCGTAGCGTTTACCAATCAACCATCGAGGCGATGAATCATGATCATTGATGTTTCAGCGCTGAACTATTTTTTTACCCGCAATAGTAAGTGAAGTCGTACTTTTTCAGCACCCGATAGCGGTGTCGAACTAGTTAATAACCCTAAGAGAGATGCAATAATGAAAAATAAGATGATGCACAAGCTTGTCCTAGGATTTGCCGGAACCGCACTGACACTGGGTGCTGCCCAGCTACAAGCAGAGGAGTTGATCTTCGGTATCGGCGCCTCACAAGGTTCTCTGCAGTACGAAACCGCCAAACGTTTCACCGAAGTGGCAAATACCCGGATGAAGAGCGAAGGTCTGGACTATTCGATCTCTCTATTCGGCGATGCCCAGCTAGGTAAAGATAAGGCACTGCTGCAAAAACTGAAGCTAGGTACGGTTCACTTCAGCCAGCCTTCTTCGATCATGTCGAAGGTCAGCGATAAGTTTGCGCTGTTCGACATGCCGTTCCTGGTCAAAGACCGTGAGCACTTGGCTAAGATCGAGAAAGAGGTATTCTGGCCTCAGATCGCCCCAACAACCGAAGCCAAGGGTTATAACGTCATCAGCCTGTGGGAAAACGGTTTCCGTCATATCACCAACAACAGCAAGCCGATCAACACTCCGGCCGATCTGGATGGTGTCAAACTGCGTACGCCGAATAGCACTTGGCGCGTCAGCATGTTCCGAGAGTGGGGCGGCAACCCAACGCCAATGTCCTTCTCTGAAGTTTTCGTAGCGCTGCAAACCGGTGTTATCGATGGCCAGGAAAACCCGTTGACCAACATCTACGCGGCCAAGTTCCAGGAAGTGCAGACCTACCTGTCGTTGACCAACCACGTCTATACCCCGTCTTACTTGGTAGCGGGCAAGAACACTTGGGCGAAACTGCCTGAGGCGGTTAAGGTCGCGATCAAGGAGTCAGGTGATCAGATCAAGCCTTGGATGTATGAGCAGGCGGCTAAGTCTGAAGTTGAGTTGCTGGATAAGCTCAAAGCCGGTGGTATGAAGGTCAACACTGCCAACCGTGATTCGTTCGTTAGCGCCAGTAAGCCTGTCTACGCAACGTTTTCAAGTCAGGTTGATGGCGGTCAGGAAATGCTTGATAAGGTTATGCAGCTAGCTAACTAATTCATTGTAATCCACTCGGTGTTACAACCGGGGAGCGCTGCTTCCCGGTTTTTGGAGAAAAACAATGATTAAGCAATTAGCGACCTCTCTAGAACGGATTTTGGAAGCCTTTTCGGTGGCGTTGATCCTATCGATGGCCTTTGTCATCGTGTTTGGTGTCATTATGCGCAAATCCGGCGCTTCGTTGATCTGGTACGACGAAGTCGCTTCCATTCTGTTGGTCTGGATCACCTATTTCGGCTCTGCAACTGCGGCTATTAAACGTAGCCATATGGGTTTTAGTGGTGTTCTGTTTGGCCTCAAAGGCATCCAACAAAAGATCGTTTTCTGGTTCTCCGAAATCGTTGTCATCGGCTTCTTTGGCGTTGTCGGCATTTACGGCTGGACTGTCCTGGGATTTTTCCAGGGCGAGACATTGGTCAGCCTGCCCTGGCTACCGGTGACTGTTGCACAATCGGTTATCCCCATCGGCTCGGCCCTGTTTATTATCGCCGAACTGCTCTCCATTCCACAGGCACTCGAAGATATGGCCATGGGTCGTGATCACGATCAAGCCGAACTGGAAGAGTATGCCGAAGAGTGCGGCCTTGATACCGAAGAGTTGTTTGCCGATCGCAAACGCACTGCCGGAGTTAAATCATGATCTATCTATTACTGTTCGGCGTCTTGCTGGCGCTGGTTATGATCAACGTTCCGATCGCTATATCGATCGGGGTTGTGGCTATCGGCGGCATGTTATTGGCCAGTGGCGCTGATTCTATGCTTAACGTACCGCTGGCACTGTACGACGGTGCCACCAAGTTCCCATTGCTGGCTATTCCACTGTTCGTGCTGGCTGGTGAACTGATGAACACCTCCAGCATCTCGCGTCGTCTGATTGACCTTGTATCGGCGATGATCGGCTTTGTTCGCGGCGGTCTGGCGATGGTTAACATCGGTGTGTCGATGTTTTTTGCCGAGATCTCGGGTTCGGCGGTGGCGGATGTTGCTGCCACCGGTAGTGTGCTGATGCCGGCGATGAAGAAGAAAGGTTACGATCCCCACTTTGTGGCGGCGATCACCTCGTCATCGGCCTCGTTGGCGATCATTATCCCGCCGTCGATCTCGATGATTCTGTACGGTGCTATCGCCGATACCTCGATCGTCAAGCTGTTCCTAGCCGGCGTGATTCCGGGTGTTCTCGGCGGTGGCATGATGATGGCGCTGGCCTACTATCTGGCGATCCGCTACAACTTTCCCCGTGAAGACGCCTTCAGCCTCAAGGTACTGGGACAGAAATTTCGTGAATCTGCCTGGGCACTGTTGCTGCCGATTATCATTCTGGGTGGCATCTTTGGTGGTATCGTTACCGCAACCGAAGGAGCTGGTCTGGCGGTATTGGCCGCGCTGGGTATCGGCATCTTTGTTTATAAAGAGCTGACCGTAAAGCAGTTGTACCGGTGTATGGTCCGTGCTTCGGTGCAAACCGCCACGGTGATGCTGCTGGTTGCCACTTCGGCGCTGTTGGGTCTGTATCTGACCGAAGCGCGCCTGCCGCAACACATGGCACAAGCGATCATGGATTTCACCGATAGCCAGATCGCGGTATTGATGCTGCTCAACTTGCTGTTCCTCGTGTTGGGCATGTTCCTGCACGGTGCTGCGGCGATCATTCTGGTGGTACCGATGGTGCTGCCGCTGATCCATCAGTTTGGTATCGATCCGATCCACTTCGGTCTGATCGTGACGCTGAACCTGGCGATCGGTCAGCAGACGCCGCCGGTGGCCAGTGTGCTGGCGACAGCCTGTTCGATTGCCAAGGTTGATATCTGGAGAACCAGCTACGCCAACCTGCCCTTTATCGGGGTACTGTTTGGATTGTTGATGCTGATAACCTATGTTCCTAGCATCTCACTGGGGCTGGTTCACCTGGTCTATGGCTCTTGATCAACCCTCCGATAGTGTCTGATCGGTGACAATACAACAACGGGCCGAACCTTCGGCTCGTTGTTGTATTCGGTGCTTTAGTTGCGGTTGCCTATCAATTGACTGAACCTATATACGAGTGAATCCATGATGAAGAAGACTGTTGCCATACTGCAGGGCGATCCCGCAGGGATCGGTCCGGAGTTACTGATCAAACTGCTGACCGAGCAGGGCGCAATCGACCGCGCCAATATTCTGGTGATCGGTGATCCGGTGGTGTTTTCACGCGGTGAGCACACGGTAGGCACCACCATCGCCAACGTGCGGCACATCACCGACGCGTGCCAGTTGGATTTCTCCGACGGCGCGATCAATCATCTGGATATTAGCTTTGACGAAATCGCTGCAGTACCGGTAGCAACGGTGTCTGCCGCAGGTGGGGCGTCATCGATCGGTGCGTTGCAACGTTCGCTGGAATTGTCCCGCGATGGCCAGGTCGATGCGATCGTATTTATGCCGTTTAACAAAGAGTCGATGCATTTGGGTGGGAATGCCTTCACCGATGAACTGGGTTACGCGCGCCAATTTTTCGGTATCGACGGGTTGGTAAGTGAGTTCAATGTCGCTAACGGCATGTGGAACGGTCGTGTCACCTCGCACGTGGCGATGAAAGATGTGTCGGATTTGCTCAACGTTGAGCGGATTAGCAACTCGATCGCCCTGACCGACAAGACACTCAAGTTAGCCGGTTATGATGATCCGCGCATTGTCGTGTCAGCCTACAACCCGCACGCGGGTGATGGCGGTCTGATGGGGCGCGAGGAGATCGATGCTATCGCTCCGGCGGTAGAGAAGATGAAACAACAGCAGATCAACGTTAGTGGTCCGCTACCGGCCGATACCTTATGGCTCAAAGTACGCGACGGTGAGTATGACGCGGCGGTTACCATGTACCACGACCAGGGGCAGATCGCGATCAAGCTGCTGGGTTTTGACCGCGGGGTGTCGGTATTGGCAGGGTTGCCGGTCGCCATCACCACCCCAGCGCACGGTACCGCTTTTGATATCGCCGGGAAAAACAGCGCCAATGTAGTGCCGTCATTAAATGCGTTTACCATGGCGCTGAATATGGCCGAACAACGCAAGGCAACCGATGGCGTTGTTAGCCGTTAGCGCGGTTTTACGGTCCTGGTTATGATCGTCACGGTTACAGTCATAGCTCCAAGGTGTTGTTTTTCAGCTGCGCCGGCAGGCAGCGACTGGCCGTTGTCGTTATCGGCTGAGTGCAGTAACGGCTAACAAGGCAGTAACCTGATCATGAATGAACTGGCCCCTACGTTACTGCTTTCCGTTGCCTTACTGATCTTGGTCGGGTTTGTCGCGGTTCGTAGCGGCTACCTGTCGGCGCAACTGCATCAGCCCTTGATGCAGTTTGTTAACCGGGTTGCGGTTCCTGCGTTGTTGGTCAACGCGCTGATTCAGGATGTTTCACTGGCCTTGCCCGAGCCGATGCTGCTGCTGGGGTATTTTATTCCGGTGCTGTTGGTCTATCTGCTGCAGTGGCGGTTTTCAGCGACGGCCGATCCTCAGCGTCGCACCTTGCTGGCGTTTGGGGCCGCCTATTCCAATATTATCTTTCTGGGGTTACCGCTGACAGTAGCTGTCTTTGGTGACTCGGTCGCGCTGTTGGTCGTCATTATCGGGGTGCTTAATAATCTGATGCTGGTGGTTTTGGCGGAGTTCAGCAGCCTCAGCCAACGCTCCGGCCAATTGTTAAAAACTCTGCGTAGCACCCTGATAACGCCGGTGGTGATCGCGGCGCTGGCGGGGCTGCTGCTGCGGTCACAGCCATTCGAACTACCACTAGCGTTGACCAATGGTGTGAGTTGGCTCGGCAAGACAACGCTGCCGTTGGCCTGCTTCTGCATGGGGGCGACGCTAGCCAGCTTCAAAATCAGTATCGAGCCACGGCCGCTGTTGTCGGGGCTGTTATTAAAGAACCTGCTGCTGCCGGTGTTGGTGGCGAGCTGCTGTTATGGGCTGGGCATTGATGAGCGCAGCAGCCGAATAGTCACCTTTGTCGCCGCGATGCCCAGCGGCTTTTATATGTATATCCTCGCCAGCCGCTGGCAGCAGCTGCAGTTACACGCCATTGGACAGATACTGGCTTCTTCACTGCTATCGCTGTTGGTGCTTTCCTGGTTGCAGATGTGATTTGTGTGCCGTGGGATAAGAGGCGTAGAAACCAGCGGTACTGAAAAGGGAGGAGAGGGGTCGTAACCTTCGATTAAATCCAGCAAAACCCTGATCGAAAGTGGTGCAGCCAACGTGATCGCCGACGTTGAATACACCAAGATCGTCTACTCGCTACTGTTTGGTTACTTCCTGTCCGCAGAGATCCCCAATGAGGTAGCGCTTATGGGGGGACTTATTATCATCAGCAGCGCTTGTTTACCGATGATGGCAGGCTTCTGGTCGAAGAGAGCCGAGAATCCTGTTCGATCCTAAGCCTTAAATCCACGCCTGAGTTTATTGCACAGCCCTATAAGAGAGCGACTAATCGGTATCACGGTTATCGCTCTCACGTTTGGGGTCAGGCCGTTAACGACGTTAGCTTGTGGTCAGCGAAAATTCGACAGGTACGGCATTCGATAACATTTCGAATACAGGAGAGTGCATCGCCAACTTGATCAGCTCATCGCTGCGGGCATCGCTTTTAACACGCATATTGACCCGAATGCCCTGGTAGCCTTTGGCGACGGTATCCGAAATACCGAAGAACCCCTGGGCGTCGAGATCTCCTTCGGATGAGGTTTCAACCTCCTCAAGATGAACCCCCTGGACGGAGGCATGGTAGACCAGGGTGGTGGTCAGACAGCTGTCCAGTGAATGTAGCAGGTGCTCAACGGGGTTGGGCGCGGTGTTATCACCGCCAAGGAAATGGGGTTGGTCAGTATCGACCACCAGCGCTTGTTTACGGCTATGGTCTTCCTTGCCACCGGCAAAAAAACCTTGGATGGCACTGCGATTGCGGGTGCCGTTAATCCAGTGATTGTTGGCCCGAAATTTAAACTTTCCATGCTCGGCATCCTTTTGAACGAATGCCCTCCGCAATCCCGTCATTTCAATGAAGGGTCAAGGAGGACGGTCTTGGGACTCG
>JBALVL010000077.1:0-4434 GCA_036961355.1 Motiliproteus sp. | reverse complement strand
CACTGAAGGCAGCCTGTCAGGCACAGAAGGACGGTGTTACTACCGTGATCGAGATCATGTGTACTCGTGAGCTGGGCGACCCCTTCCGTCGTGACGCACTGTCAGTACCTGTTCGTCACCTGGAGAAGTACAAAGACTACCAGTAACCACTGCGTTCAGTCTGACGATAAAACACTGGCGGGTGGCTACAACCCGCTAGTGACGACTCAACCGGCCGCCGCCCTAGGTAGGCGGCCGGTTGTTTTTTAAACAGGTTTTGGATCAGCGCACTGTCTCAGTGCGCTGATCCAAAATTTGACCTCTGATTCCTCGCGTAGGATAGCCGGGCTGGAATTATCGCTGCTGCTACTTCGCAACCAACCAGCCGGTTCTAGACTAGTTTATCTACCTGCCGACAGTGGCCCAAGCCCGTGGATACCGGGCTATCTCAACAATGCTTCTCAGTTAATACAAAACATCAAACCAGAATAATGATAAAGGGTGTGTGATGAAGGCGCTTAACAATATATTTCAACGGGCCGAACAAGCTCCCAAGCGTGTGGTATTAGCGGAGGGTGAAGACCTTCGTATTCTAGAAGCTGCAACTCTTGCCTCCAAGCGCGGTATTGCCGAGATTACCTTACTGGGAAATAGCGATAAAATTAGCGCTTTGGCAGCGGAAAATGACTTCGACATTGGCGCTGTCAACTTGATCGATCCTACACAATCGGGTGAGCGAGGTCGCTACGCAGAAGCTTTGTACCAGCTGCGCCAAGCCAAGGGCATGACACCAGAGCAAGCCGATAAGCTAGTCCAAGACCCATTATATTATGCCCAGTTGATGGTCCATTTGCAGGATGCTGACGGCTCGGTCGCCGGTGCCGTCTACACCACCGGAGATGTGGTGCGATCGGCGATTCAAATTATCGGCATGGCGCCCAGTGCCAAGATGGTATCCAGCTTCTTTCTGATGATGCTGTGTAAACCCTTTCATGAGCTCAAGGGTGGGGTGATCTTCTCCGATTGCGGTTTGGTGATCGACCCGGATACCCAGCAGCTAGCGCAGATCGCCATGTCCGCCGCCAATAGCGCCCGGACATTGCTGAACGAAGAACCTCGCGTGGCGATGCTATCGTTCTCGACCAGTGGCAGTGCCAAGCACTCCGCGGTAGATAAAGTGGTGGAAGCCACCGCGTTGGTCAAACAGCAGTATCCCGATCTATGCATCGATGGCGATGTACAGCTGGATGCGGCCATCGTAGCGGAGATCTCCGAGCGTAAAGTTGACCAGTCCGAAACCAAAGGCAAGGCCAACGTACTGGTGTTCCCGAGTTTGGAAGCGGGCAATATCGGTTACAAACTAGCTGAGCGGATCGGCCAGGCTGACGCCATCGGTCCGATTCTGCAGGGGCTGGCCAAACCAGCCAACGACCTGTCCCGTGGTTGTAGTGCCAATGATGTCGTCAACGTGATCGCCATCACCGTGGTGCAGTCTCAGACACAGACACAGACATAAACACTGCTGAGCAACTGTTAACGAAGAGCAGGTGCCAATAGCCGTCAGATGCTTGTGAGGCGATGATGATTGCGGGATTAGAATGGCCGTTGCTACTGGTCTGTCTGCTAGTGGTATTTGTTGCGGCGATGGTTCGCGGTTATTCCGGTTTTGGGTTCTCTGCACTGACCATCGCAAGTTTGTCGATTGTGGTGCCGCCGGCACAAATCGTACCGGTCATCCTGTTGGTCGAAATTGCCGCCGGGATTGGCATGTTGCCATCGCTTTGGAAACATATCGATTGGCGTCAGCTGCGTTTAATCGCTGCGGGTGCGATCATTGCCACGCCCTTGGGGCTGGCTTTTCTGGCGGGGTTGTCGGGGCAGACGATGCGGTTGGTGATTTCGCTGCTGATTCTCGCTGCTGCACTGTTAATCTGGTTCGGTTTTCAGATCCGTAGTGGCCACCACACCAAAACCATCGTCAGCGCTGGCATGGTATCGGGGGTGATGAACGGAGCTGCGGGGGTGGGTGGTCTGCCGTTGGTGGTATTTTTCCTGTCAAAGGAGGAGAGTGCGGCCACCGCGCGTGGTACCTTGATTACGTTTTTGGTTGGACTGGATATTTACACCTGCCTGCTAGCAACGGGCCAGGGCATGATTGATAGCCGTGTATTGCAGTTGGCCTTGTTGTTTTTGATTCCGGTGGGGGTAGGAACCTTTTTGGGTAACCGCCATTTTCTGCGTAGCCCACCGGAGTCGTTTCGCCGCATCGCCCTGGTGATGCTGATATTGATATCAGGCGGCGGCTTGGTACGCTCGCTGGTCAGTGTATAGTTCGCTCAAGTCAGCGTTTGGTCTACAGAAGTGGCCCTTACAAAGCCTTGGCCTTACTCGGTTCAAGTAAGCCCGTTCTTTATTGCGACAACCGTTACAGAGGGCAGAATAAAAAAGCCATGCTGCGACAGCATGGCTTTTTGGATAGTAGATTTGTAGCTTATTGCTACAGCTTACTTCATGTAAGGCGTCTGAACTGTACGTTCCTGGCCAGCTAGAAGCTCAATACCTTTGAATGGCACACCGCGAGTGACCTCTCTGTTGGGGTACTCGGTCATCTGCAGTTGATGCCGTGCTTTCATCGAGTCAAACGGTTCCCACGCCCACAGGAATTGGGCCATCATGGGTTGTATCTCTTTGGGATCACGATAAAGATCAAAGAAGCCTTTACCCGCCAGACCTGGACGGTCGCCTACCCAGTGGCGCTTGAACTGCTGCTTCACCGTTGCTGCCAACAGTGGACCGGTATAGATATGGACATAGTCACGACGCCCTTTAGTATCACCGTTAATCAACATTGCGGTCTGGTCAACACCATCGATCACACGATCGGTTGGGATGTGCTTTTTGGCACCGCCTAAGTTGGCGAAGGTGGTGTAAAGGTCGGTCACATGAATGATATCACCGGCAACAGAACCTGCTTCGATCATACCCGGCCATCTTATGAAAGCGGGTACCCGAACACCGCCCTCGGTAAAGGCACCTTTACCACCGGTATAAAGACCGAAGGTCGACATGGTTGGGAAGAATTCAAGCATCGGGCCGTTATCCGCCATCACCACGACGATGGTGTTGTCATCTATGCCCTGATCTTTGAGTAGCTGGAACATCTCACCCAGACGCTTATCCATGTACTCCATGCCATCGCCATCACCACCACCGGAGGAGTCGCTGTCACGGCCTAAACGGTGCGTGCCAGCAACATTAGGACCATGCCACCAGTAATTTAACAGGAACGGTGCATCGCCTTTGGCGCTGTCCTTAATAAAGTCCATAGAGCGTTGGTGTACTTCTTCTACAAAACGTAACTGCTCTTCATAGGAGTAATCTTTATTGAACTGTTTGGCAGTTTCTCCCACCTTAGCCTCGGCCGCCCAAGGGATTGTGCTGGGGTTGCGAAACTCTTTATCTACGGTGTAAAGCTGGTCTTGCTGCGCCTCTGTGAAACCAATGGTTGCACCGGTATCCTCACCATCCTTATTAAAGAATTGTGATCCGAATTGGTTATAGATGGTGAATAAGGATTCATCGTAACCATTCTGGTGGGGGTAGGAGCCATCGATATCACCGATGTGGTATTTACCGTAGAAGGCGGTCTTGTAGCCTTCCTTCTTCAGTAGCTCAGCAACGGTAACTTCTTCGCTAGGCATACCGATCGCATGTACCGGGAAAACAACCTGCGTTAAGCCGGTACGAACCGGATGCCGCCCCGTCATAGCCGCAACACGGGTAGGGGTACAAGAGGGCTCAGAGTACATGCGGGTTAAGGTCATGCCCTCGCGTGCCATCTTGTCGATATTGGGGGTGTCAATTCCGGTGAGTTTGCTAAGCATGGGATGACCGACACGGCCATAAGCCGCATCATCCCACATGAAATAGATGATGTTGGGTTTTTTACCCATATGCTCTTCTAGATCAGCCAGTTGTTGTTTCAGAGCGGTATCTTCTTTGTCCCATGCCATTTTGTGCTGCTTGTAGCTTTTAGCGTATTCAGCATCCTTGACGTACTCTGCGGCTTGAGCGGCACCTGCCGCTCCCAAGGTCAAAAATACAGATGCAAGTATCGAAAATTCGAACTTGCGTAGTTTTGGTTTCTTTCGAATCATTTTTTTTATTCCTTTTATTCCTTTTATTCCTTTTATTCCTTTTATTCCTTTTATTCCTTTTATTTCTTTAGTTCTATACATACAAATAACTCGTTAACAGATGTCGACTAAATCACCTGTTAATAACAAGAGTTATGACGCATTAGTTTTTTTGAATCAACCCTTTAGTGTTATTTGTCTGGAAATAAACAATCTCATTTATTGATATAAATATTAGTATCGAGTTGAGTTGAACACATCACGTATACCTGAATCAGTGACTTTATAAACTGGTTCCGCCTAGCCGTAAAGTTTGGCA
>JBALVL010000039.1:0-50952 GCA_036961355.1 Motiliproteus sp. | reverse complement strand
GCTATAGCAGGGCTTGGGGAATTTAAAGTGATTTTTAAGTCACTGATTCAGGTTTTAGCTAACCTATCAAAGTATTTTTCAGGCTTAGTTACGGCTGCTTCTGCAAAATTAAAATCAGGTCAAGACGTATCGGGTGTTATTCCATCAGAGATTACTTATCCACTTAATTTAAGGTTTGCAGATATTGGGCAAGGCTCTTCTAGGTTATTTATAACAGGCGATACATCGCCTGATTTATTTGGCGAAAGTCTTCTAGAAAATAGTCTAAATGGCTTGTTTGAACTGCTGAATTCAGATTTTAACGACGGTTTAAGTGATCAGGTGCATTTTCTTGGCCTTAGAAGTACACATAATCTAGCTAAGTTTCTAAAAGTTTTGAGAAAAATAAGTATTGAGCTGGAATTGAGTTGGACAGCTCCAAATTAAACGAAACATTATTGGAAAGGTCGCAGAGATAAAATTCAAATTTTAGAAAAATTATTAGATGGATTTAGTGCTAGTGACCCTATAAATACAGTTGTAATTGGTGTTGTTGAGCTAATTAGCCGTTCCGGAAAGTTGGATATAAGACAAGAGGATGGGGGGCTGATTAAGGTCACTTATTCAAATAAACTTTTTGCTGAAGTTAGAAAGCTTCGTCTTGGAGATAATGTCAGGCTAGACTGCAAAGAAATAACAGTATTTAACAGCTCTACAGAAGAAGAAAAGAAAAAATATAGCTTAAGCAAAATGTTGTGGGAAGAGTAGCCGATACAAGTGTCTATGGCTTCCCGTCAAGATAATTACGCCATATTCCTCCCAGATCTCTTCGTTTTTAATCATCGTATCCGTATCAAAATAATGCTTTCGCATGCAGGCTAACAAAGCGACTTTGGGTAGCTTGCCTGTGTTTTTCAGGCGCTCGTAGTACGTCTTGAAGATGGAGACTGACTGGCATTTCCTCTCTTTTGCCGCAGGTGAGCCAGAATATTAGTGATTAGGCGGCAAGCTCGGCGAGCGACACTACCACCGTACTACTATAAGCACAGCTATCGACCCGCTCATACGGGTTTTTCAGCCCGCTGAACAACAAGCTACCGAGAACCCTATGGAAGCAAAACTGTCATTGTTTAACGCACTGCAAACTCAAGAAGTTATTGAACTGTTTACTCGAGTGTTCGCTGCATCAGAAAACGAATCAGAAGGTCGGGTAATAGGCCATTTGGTTTCGGATCTGATTGCGACAACCGAGCCGCAAGACTTGATTGGCTGTGTTGCAACCGAGAGTGATCGTATCGTCGGCTGTATGTTTTTTAGTCGCTTTGTTGTGCCCAATGGTGAAACTGCATTTATTTTGTCCCCCGTGGCCATTGCCACCCGTGTTCAGGGTTCTGGTGTGGGGCAACAGCTAATAAATTATGGTCTTGATCAGTTAAGGTCTCTACGTGTTGATTTGGTTTTTACTTACGGCGACCCAAACTATTATTCCAAAACAGGTTTTGGTCAAATTAGTGAAAGTCTTGTGAAAGCCCCTTTTACATTAAGCCAACCCGAAGGCTGGCTGGCACAGCGGCTTGATGGTGATCCTATCAAGGCTATGCCAGGCGCCACTCGCTGCGTTGAAGCACTCAGTGATCAACAATATTGGTAGAGCGATGTGCTCAGTATGCAAAAGCCATATCGTCCCCCTTTTCTACAATACCCCGCGCGATTCTGATTAAGCAGCTAGCTCTGCCAACGGCACTATCAAGGTAGGCGTATCTGTTCCGGCATGGACCAGGTTATACGGGGTTAGCGCCCGCCGAATAGCCACCTGCCGGGTCTCGTCGGCGTCAACCATCAGCAGGTGTTGACCGCTCTCCAGCGCGTTGTGAAAACGACTGATTTTGTAATTTTCTTGCGTTAAACCGAACAACGCACCAACACCGGCACCCAGTAGTATCGGTAGTATGATCGAGCCGATGAATACGGCGTTTTTGATCGTCTCAGAGGTGTCGGTCCAAAAGGCCATTGTTAATACGGCGCTACAAAACAGCCCCAAACCGATAACCAATCCGGTGATCGCGCCCATTGTGGCACCATGAATCAGGTCACGCTGTTGCAGCAGATTAGCGGGATGTAAGTGGTGCTCTTTGAGGCCGTTGTTATCACGGCTAAGCACGTGAAAGTGACTGTCGTTGATCTGCAGTTGCTGGTGTAGCAGCTCAGAGACCTGCTCGGTGGTATTCAGTGAGTCGGCAATAAAATAGTGGCGTGTCATGATTTTATCCTCGTTGTTATCACCCTGTGGCGTGATTAACAGGGTAAAGCCGCCCTTAATCGCAAGCTTGAGGAGGCGTTGAGGAAAGGTTGAAGATTGACCGGGGATTGAGTGACATCGATGCAGGATTTCTTCATCAACCCTGGCGATGTTTGGCGTGCCGCGGTAATTGGTGCTTAGCTGAATGGATTAGGTAGAGCAGCGCGGAGTGAGCTGTGATGATGTTTCAATTTGATCCATGGCTACTCGACAGCGAGCGCTACGAACTGCGCCAGCATGGCCAGCTGTGTAAAGTGGAACCGCAGGTGTTCGATCTGCTCGAATTTCTGCTGCGTCACCATGATCGAGTGGTCAGTAAAGAGGAGCTGCTGGAGCAGCTTTGGGGTGGCAAGGTGGTGTCGGATGCAACCTTGTCGACCTGCGTCAAGGCGGCCCGCCAGGCGATTGGTGACGATGGCCAGGCCCAGCGTCTGATCCGCACCAGTCATGGTCGTGGTTTTCGTTTTATCGGTGAGCTGGCGTTGGTCGAAGATACTGGCCTGAACACGATCATTGATGGTGCAGCTGAAACCCCTTCTGAAGAGAGCCAGCCGGGGCGAACCACGCTGGCGCTGCTGCCTTTCACTGTCTTTGCCGATGACCCTGAGATGGAGTATCTGGCCGACGGCCTGGTCGAGGATCTGACTACCATCTTGGCCCACGCTTCGGGGCTTTTGGTGATCTCCCGATCCTCCAGTTTTGCCTATAAAGGACAACACCCCAGCGCCCAGCAAGTGCGGCAGGAGCTGGGCGTCGATTACATGGTTGAAGGCAGCGTGCGGGTCGTCGCGGATCAAGTGCGGATTAATGTTCAGTTGATCAACACAGTCGATGGTGGCCATCTGTGGGCACGGCGTTTCGACAGTCCTGTCGGTGAGGTTTCTGCACTGCAGGACGAGCTGATAAACGCCATTTGTCGCCACCTTGAAGCCCAGCTAGACCGGGTGTCCTACTCGCAGGTGAAAAAATTGGATTGTGATCGTGATGCCTGGCTGCTGTACCAGCAAGCCAGTGGGTTGCTGGCGACTAAAGGTTGGAATCCGGATACGTTCACCGAAGCGATTGCGATGTTACGCCGTAGTGTCGAGATCGCCCCCGGCTTTGCTCAAGCCCATGCTTACCTGGCGCTGGTCGTTGCACTGGGGCAACGGGTGGGGTTGCTGCAGCAACGTCAGGCGGCGCTGCTGGAGAGTTTACTCGCCGCTGATACCGCGCTTAGCTTGGACGATCATGATTCGACCGTGCTCGGTTTTGCCGGTTGCGCCTTGGCTGATACCGGTCATATCGATCGCGCCACCCCGATACTCGAACAAGCGGTAGAGTTAGACCCCTCCAATGCTCAAGCCTGGGCGGCGCTAGGTTCTGCTAAAATCCTCGATCATCGCTTTGAAGCGGGTATCAACGATCTACAACAGGGGATCAAGATCAGCCCGCTCGATAACCGTCTGGCGGTTTGGGGCAGTGTGCTGGCGGTGGGCATGATGATGATCGGTGATCTGGACAGGGCGCTCATCGCGGTGAAAACAGCGTGCCGTAGCGACCTGAAGAACCACATTCCTCAGGTTACCCTGGCGGCGGTGCTGTTGGCGGCAGAGCAGCCCGATGCGGCCAAATCAGCCCTGTCAGAAGCCTATCGACTGCGCCCTGAGCTGTCTGCCTTAGAGATAAGGTGCCTGGTCGGCGACCGTGCGGCGGGTGCTATCGATCAACTGGCACTCTCTAGAAGTTAGATTTTTAACAGTCTGTTAGGGCTGTCGAGACAACATCTACAGATGCAAAAACCCCCGCGTAAGCTCCAAAGAGCCCAGAGGCGGGGGTGTTGCCGCTAATGCTGACAGATTCAGTCTCAGCGGCTATTCGAAGCGTTCCGGCTCAGCCGATGCTGGTCAACCAACCGTGGGTGTCTTCGGCCTTGCCCCACTGGATGTCGTTGAGGGTCTGGCGCAGTTTGACGGTGGTAGCGCCAACGCCGCCGTTGCCGACTTTGTATTCTTTGCCGTTGTGGATCAGTGTGCCGACCGGCGCCAGTACGGCAGCGGTACCCGACAGCGCGGCTTCGCAACCGGGCTTGGCGGCGCGTTCGAGCAGTTCGTCGATAGTGAGCTGGCGTTCGGACACTTTCATTCCCAAATCGCGAGCGATGGTGAGAATGGTTTCACGGGTGACGCCGTGGAGGAAACTTTCGTCCAGCGCCTTGGTGATGATCTCGTCACCGTCGATCAGCAGGAAGTTGGCTGCGCCAGTTTCTTGTACATCACCGCCGGGGCAGAACAGCACCTGATCGGCCTGGCAGGAGGCGCGGGCTTTCATGATCGGCTGCAAGGCGCTGGCATAGTTGCCGCCGCTCTTGATCATGCCGTTGTGAGGAGCGCAGCGCATTCCGGTGTCATCCAGCAGCAACCGTAGGCAGGCATCGCCACCGGCAAAGTAATCGCCGACCGGAGATAGCAGGATGTACTGGCACGAGCTCATTGATGGCGCAGCAGCCTTGCCGATCGCAGCTTCAGTGCCTATGTGAGTAGGGCGAACATACATCGAGCCGGGAGGCGCAGGCACTTCGTCGGCAAAACGGGCGACGATGTCGGTGATCATCTTCTGGGTAACGGCGGTGTTGATTTCGGGCAGAGCCAGCATGCGGCTGCTCTGGGCAAAGCGCGCCAGATTGCGATCCATCCGAAAGATTTTGATCGAACCGTCTTCGTGACGGAACGCTTTTAGTCCTTCAAAGCAGGTGCTGGAGTAGTGCAGCACATGGGCACCGGGATGCAGTTGGATGCTGTCGCTGGCGACCATTTCAGCATCACTCCAACTCGATCCGTCAAACCAGGTGATCGCCATTTCAGGCATAAAAACGGTACCAAACGCAGACATTTATTCCACCTCAAACTATCAATAATATTGTTGTTAGATACCATTCGATTGCAGTGACGAAGAACTCAATTCCGACAGTCGCTGGAGTGAGCCGAATGGCTTATCCAAACGATTGTAATCACCAATCTGTGAAAAGGGAATTGCGCTGTGATTTTACCTTCTTACTGACGCCATATCGGGTTAATCTACGATCAAAATATTGGATGAGGCTCCTATGGCTACCCGAAACGAATTTACTTTGATCAGTTTTATGCTGCGGCTGGTGTTTGCGCTGTTGTTGGTTTTTCTAACCTACAACCCCAGCGGCATGTCCTGGGTCCACTGGCTCAATGAAGACGCGGCGATGGTCTACAAGGTCGGTGCTGGCGTGGTGCTGTTGATCGGTTGGATTATCTATCTGCGGGCGACCTGGAACTCTTTGGGTGCGATCGGCACTGTGCTGGCGGTGGCCTTTTTCGGGGTGATGGTGTGGTTGCTGATCGAATGGCAACTGTTAAGTCTCGACGAGCCTTCGGCGATGCTCTGGGTGGTCCAGGTTGTTCTCAGTGCAGTGCTTGCGGTCGGTATGTCCTGGTCGCACATCCGTCGCAAGCTGTCGGGTCAGTACACTACCGACGATGTTGAGGACTGATCTAAGCAATACTTGGTCTAAGCAACACATAGTCTAAACAACACCTAGGTATTTTCTAGCGGGCGATGCTGGTATAGATAACAGCTCGCCTGTCCCGCCTTTAACGAGCGATGTAGCTGCCAGTGTGCCGGAACCGGCAGCGGCTGCAACGTACTCTCCGCTTCGATATAGATCCAGCCGTTGCTGTTGAGCAGCGCTTGCTGATCAATCAGCTCGCAACACTGTTGCAACATGGTTTTGCCAAACGGAGGGTCGAGAAAGATCAGGTCGAACGTTGAATCGGTTGTCGTTTTTTGCAGCCAGGCTATCGCTTGGCTGTGAATAACGCTGGCCTGCGGTTCTGTTTCGTCCGGCTGTTCATTGTTGACCGTTTGATCGTTATTGAGCAAAGCCAGATTTTGCCGCAATTGCTGTACTACCACGTCGGCGCTGTCGATCAGGGTGACCTGCTCGGCGCCGCGTGATAACGCTTCGAGTCCCAATGCGCCGCTACCGGCAAACAGGTCCAGACAGCGGGCACCGGGGATCTGGGTTTGGAGCCAGTTGAACAGCGTTTCGCGCACTCGGTCGGTGGTGGGGCGCAGTCCCGGCAGATCGGCGAATTCGAGTTTTCGGCCACGCCAGCGACCGCCAATGATTCGCAGTTTGTTAGTCCCTTTATTCTGACCATTTGCCGGCTTTGATGCCGATCCTCGGCGCAGGTTTGAGGGCTTGGGGCGTCGGGCCATGTGTTTCGATTCGCTGTGTAGGGTGGTTCGATGAATATAAAAAGTTGTGGCTGATTCAAGGCTTCGCTATTGGATAGCGGTGATCTGTCCGAAGCGCTCTTGTTGCAACAGTTGTAGTAACTGCTGTCGGATCTGTGCGCCGTCCAGCGCCGCTATTGTAGCGTCAAATTGCGGCAGATAATCGACCGGTAGCTGGTAAAAAGCGATCACTTCGAGTTGATCGGCGATCGCCTCGGGCTGCTCAAGTCTCAGCTCTAGTTGCTCGCGTAACTGATCGGCGTACCGATCTAGCTCCCAGTCTTTCATTGCTCCTAGGTGTTGCAGGCTTTGTTCGATCGCGGCGGTGAGCCAGTTATTGGGAGTTTGTTGTTTTGGCTTCGTTGTTAAGTTTGTTGCTGCGGGGGGATGAGGCAGCCACAGCAGTTGGCTAGAGGTTGCACCCGGGTAGAGTCGGACAGTGTTGGCGGGGTTGAGCTGCTGAACGATCCGGCTGAGTAGCAGGGTCATGGCAAAATCGGGCTGCTGGCGTCCGGCTAATGTCTGGTAGGCGGCGTTTATGTCGGTTGTTGAGGTTGAGGTTGAGATTGATCGAACCGCGGTGGCTGATCCTATGACGTTGCCTGCTACCGTCTGGTCTTCGTCGAGCTGGCTTAACAACGTGCTGATTTCGCTACCGATGGCGTCAAGTTCGCTACCGATCAGGCTGATTCGCAGTTGCATCGGCTGAAACAGTTGTCGTTGTAGTTGGTTGATTGCAGCCACGGTGACGTTGGGGTCGAGTGATTGAGGGCTTATTAAGTTGTTGTCTTCGTTGTTGAGGGTTGATTGCAGTAGTCGTTGGTCAATCAGCTCCACTGCATTGGTCTCGGTAGAGCGTTGATGGCGGCCGATGTAGCGTTGTGCCCGCCAGCGTTTGATCGCTTCTTCGATTGTTGCCGCCGTGAAGGGTTGCTGCAGCAGGTTGGCAATTGGTCCCAGTTCGACGGCTGCGATGTTTGTTGGTGATATCTCTACTGTGAGGCGATCCGGATGCAGGCGGGCGCTAAGGTTAGCGGCGGAGGCCAAGCGGGTTCGTAGTAACCGGTGCAGCACTTGGGCGGCAGGTTGGGGTTGCAGGCTGGGCTGTGGCAGCGCGAAGATCAGGCGTAGTTGGAAAGCAGAAGGCTGCGACGTTGTAGCTGGCTCGCTAATGGTACTGATCTCCACCTGATGTAGCTGTTGGCGTTGAATCAGCGGCCAGGATTCGGTCGGAATCGATAGCAACGCGATAGTTACCGCGCAGATTACGATGGTGAAATTGAGTTGGCGGCGGCTGAGAAACGGCGTGTTGGTGGCCATTGGGGCTCCTGCAAAGATGCTGCGCAGTTTACCTGCTAAGTCAGTCCGGGTCTAAGTCGGTGAAGCTGCGTTTTAAAGTGCTGGCGTTGATTCAGCGGCAACCGAATTGTGGTACCATGCGGCGCTTATAAATGGGTGTTATTGCAAACAAATTATTGGCTTGCAGTCGTCGGCGCAAAGCGTGACACCGTAGCTCTCTGGAATGGATAAGACGTTAGATGAATGAGTTGATTCAGGCCCTGGGTGGCCCGGAAGTTTTTCCTTATATCATGGGTGCGTTGGCACTGGTTGTGGCGTTGGGTGGTGGTTTCTGGCTGACCCGCTCTGATAAGTCGGAGCCGTCGCAAGACGATGTTACTGAAACAGATACCGCTGAAACCGATATTGTTGAAACTAGCACCGAGGTGCCAGCAGCAGCGGAACTGCAACCGGCAGTAAAAGCTGTAGACGAGGTTGCGGATGCTACGGCCCTAAAGCCTGACAGTGAAGCTGTTGCAGAAACAGAAGTTAAGCCAGTTGCAGAGCCTTCTGCCGAAACGGCAGCGGAGCCGGTAGTCGAGGCATCGCCGGAAGTTGAAGCGGTTGTTGAAACTGAACCGGTTGTTGAAACTGCTGCAGAGCCAGAGCCAGAGCCAGAGCCAGAGCCAGAGCCAGAGCCAGAGGAAGCCCCCGAACAGCGTAAAGCGCGGCTTTTTCAGCGTATTAAGCAAGGTTTGGGGCGGACCAAATCCAACCTGACCGACGGTCTGGCCGATCTGTTTAACATGGCCAAGGAGATCGATGACGATCTGCTGGAAGAGATCGAAACCCAGCTGCTGATGGCGGATATCGGGGTCGAAGCGACCACCGAAGTGATCAACAAGCTGACCGAGCGAGTTGAACGCAAGCAGCTTGGCGATGCTGATGCGTTGTATCAGGCACTGCAACAGGAGCTGGCGGGATTGCTCTCTGACAGCAGCGGTGCCTTGCAGATCGATAGCAGCAAAGAGCCGTACGTGATTTTGATGGTGGGTGTGAATGGCGTGGGAAAGACCACCACCATCGGTAAGATGGCCAAACGATTCCAAGCTGAAGGTAAGTCGGTCATGTTGGCTGCTGGCGACACTTTCCGCGCCGCTGCGGTGGAGCAGTTGCAGGTCTGGGGCGATCGAAATAATGTTCCGGTAGTGGCGCAGCATACCGGCGCTGATAGCGCATCGGTGATCTTTGACGCGGTGCAATCTGCCAAAGCCAAGGGTGTTGATATCGTGATCGCCGATACTGCAGGACGATTGCAGAACAAAGCGAACCTGATGGCTGAGTTGGAAAAAGTGGTACGGGTGATGCGCAAACTCGACGACACCGCGCCCCACGAAGTGATGCTGGTGCTCGATGCCGGTACCGGTCAAAACGCACTCAGTCAGGCGACGCTGTTTGGTGAGGCGGTCGGTGTTACCGGTATCAGTTTGACCAAACTTGATGGCACCGCTAAGGGTGGCGTGATCTTCGCTATCGGCAAACAGCTCGATATTCCGATTCGCTTTATCGGTGTCGGTGAACAGATTGATGACCTGCGTCCGTTTGAGGCTCAGGAGTTTGTGAAGGCGCTATTTGATCGTGAGTGATCGGCGCCGTCGGTAGGTAGTCCGTTGAGTGGCGCTTACTGATTAAACGTTATCAGAATCACCGAAATTCCAGGGTTGGACGATGATCCGTTTCGATAATGTCAGCATGCGTTACCCCGGCGGCCACGAAGCGCTAAGCCGGGTCGGTTTTAGTATGGATCGCGGTGAAATGGCGTTCCTGACCGGCCACTCAGGCGCGGGTAAGAGTACCTTGCTGCGGTTGATTATGTTGATGGAGCGGGCCTCGCAAGGTCAGGTCTATGTCTGTGATCAAAACTTGAACCGGATGCCTGTGTCGCAGATCCCCTATCTGCGCCGCAAGATCGGCGTGGTGTTCCAAAACCACCAACTGCTGTTCGACCGTACCGTATTCGATAACGTGGCACTGCCGCTACAGATCTCCGGCTACGAGCGCGACAGCATGGCGCGGCGAGTTAGAGCGGCGCTGGACAAAGTCGGATTGCTTCAAAAAGAGAAACTCAATCCCCTGTTGCTGTCGACCGGCGAGCAACAACGCGTCGGGTTGGCACGCGCGATCGTTAACAAACCCCAACTGCTGCTGGCGGATGAGCCGACCGGTAATCTGGATCCTGAGCTATCAGCCGAGGTGATGGGGCTGTTCCGGCAGTTTAATCAGGTCGGGGTGACGGTGTTAATCGCCAGTCACGATCTGGATCTGATCTCGCGGATGCCGTATCGGCGTATAACCCTCGACAAAGGACGGATGAGCGATGCCGGCGAATAGCCCACAGCGCGGTTCGCCCGCTGCGCCTAAACAGCGGGGCCGCAAGCAAGGCGCCAGCACACAGCAACCAGAACTGGGCGCACGCGGCCAGAGTTATCTCAGTCACCACCGGGAGATGGCCCAGGTTAGTCTGAAGCGGTTGCTGGCAACACCGATGGCAACGTTGATGACACTGGCGGTGATCGCCATCGCACTAAGCTTGCCTAGCGTCTTTTATGTGGGCTTGCAGAATGTGGGGCAGCTAAGTGATCACTGGCAGGGCGCCTCGCAGGTGTCGCTGTTTCTGTCCGATCAGTTGAGCGAAGAGGAGGGGCGCGACCTGGCGTTGCAGTTACAGTCGAATTCTCAGATCGCCGAACTCAGCTACCTGTCAAAAGACGATGCCATGGCTGAGTTTAAGCAGTTTGCCGGATTTGGCAGGGCATTGGATCAGCTCAAGCAAAATCCGCTTCCTGCGGTGATCCTGGCCGTGCCGACACAAGATTACCTGTCGCCGGACAGTCTCCAGGCATTGACGCAATTGCTGTTGTCGATCGACGGCGTTGATGATGTTCGAATCGATCTGGCCTGGGTGCAACGATTGCAGGCGATGGTGTTGTTTGGTCAGCGGGCGGTACTGCTGCTGGCGGCGTTACTGGCGCTGGGTGTGGTGCTGGTGGTGGGTAATACCATACGGCTGGAGATACAAAACCGTAGCGATGAGATCCGGGTGGTTAAGTTGGTTGGCGGCACCGATGGTTTTGTGCGGCGGCCGTTTCTTTATACCGGTCTATGGTATGGCCTCGGCGCAGGTTTGTTGGCGTGGCTGTTGGTGCAGTTGAGTGTTTGGTATCTGGGCTCGATTGTCGACCGGTTAGTGGTGCTGTATCAGTCTGACTTTCAGTTGCAGGGGCTGGGTATCGGTGCGGCGTTGTTGCTGTTGTTGTTCGCTGTGATATTGGGTAGTGGCGGGGCTTGGCTAGCCGTCTTGCGCCACCTGCGGGAGATCGAACCGCGTTAATGAATGTCGGCAAAGTAGAGTAATATGCAGGTTGGAAGTGCCACGGATTGGGCAGAGGGTGTAATGGAGTATCTGGGCGATTTTGGTGGTAGGCACTGGGAGGTGCATCATGTTTGGTTCAGGAAAATTAAAACAGCAAAACCAACAGTTACAGCAACAGGTGGATCAGGCGCAGGCGCGTTGCGAGGCGTTAGAGGCTGAACTGCAGTTGGCACGTCAGCAGGTTGTTGAGGCGCAACAAGCGGACTCCGAGCATAGCAAACAGCAGTCACGCTTTCGCGAATTGTGGTTTTCCGGTGCTGATGCGGTGCTGGATGTTCGCGAGTGTATGTCGAGCTCTGCCGGTGTTCTCTACGAGGAGCGTCATACCCTCGATGATGCCAAAGATGTATTTGCCCGCAGCTCGGGCACCCTCGATACGATGGAGAGCTCGTTGCAGGCCATCTCTGCTGATGCCGAACGAAATTGTGAGCATATTGGTGAGCTGCAATCGACCGCGCAGGAGATCAGCAAGTTTGTCGGTGTGATCAGCGAAATTTCCGAACAAACCAACCTGCTGGCGCTGAATGCGGCGATTGAGGCTGCGCGTGCCGGTGAGCAGGGGCGAGGTTTTGCCGTGGTTGCCGATGAGGTTCGGGCCTTGGCGCAGAAAGCCAATAATGCTAGCTCTGAAATCACCCGCTTGGTGAATAATATCAGTCAGCGTACTGCTGTGGCCGACGGTGATATCCGGGGTATGGCCGAGCAGAGCAAAGAGCTGGTCGCCTCGACCAATGAGGTCAGTTCTGCGGTTAATGAGGTGGTCAGCCTGTCGCACAAGATGCGCACCATTGTCAGCAGGACAGCAGCAGAAACCTTTATCGAAACGGTTAAGCTCGATCATGTGGTTTGGAAAACCGAAGTTTATAAGCGTATGTTGGGTCTGAGTGACAAGCCGGCGACGCAATTTGCCGACCATACTCAGTGTCGCTTGGGTAAGTGGTACTTTGAAGGAGATGGCCGCCAGCACTACTCTGGTAGCAGTAATTACCGTCAACTCGATGCGCCACATAAGGGAGTGCACGATAGTGGTCTGGAGGCGCTGTCGCTGATGGAACAGGATCGCTGCGATGAGGCGTTGAATGCGTTGGCGTCGATGGAGCAGCACAGTGCCGATGTTTTGTCGTTGCTCAATCGTATGTCGCATGAGTTATCTAGCAAATAACTATCGCTAACATAACAAAGGGTTAGGGTTGAGGTTGTCGGCTGTGGATTCTGCCGCTAAACTTGCCTGTTCTGCGGTGGCGGGTGGAATGGAACCTTTTGGTATCACCTAGGGTCAATAGACAGACATATTTTATAGCGACACTTTTATTGTCGATGGAGACAACATGGGTACAAGTCTGCAACCGTTGGATCTGATGAGTCCGGGACGTAATCCCGAGGCTTACGTGCATACGGTTAGTGCGATTCCTATCTTGAGTATTGAAGCGGAACGGGCGCTGACCGAGCGCCTGTACTACGAAGAAGACCTGGAAGCGGCACGTCAGTTGGTTATGTCGCACCTGCGCTTTGTTGTGCACATCGCCAAAAGTTATTCCGGATATGGCCTGAATCAGGCGGACCTGATTCAGGAAGGCAATGTCGGTCTGATGAAAGCGGTAAAGCGGTTTGATCCGCGGGTTGGTGTGCGGCTGGTATCTTTTGCGGTGCATTGGATCAAAGCCGAGATGCATGAGTACATTCTCAAGAACTGGCGTATCGTCAAAGTCGCGACCACCAAGGCGCAGCGTAAGCTGTTCTTCAATCTTCGCAGTTCCAAAAAGAGTTTGTCATGGCTGACCAACAATGAGGTCGATGCAATGGCAGCCGATCTTGGTGTTGGAAGCAAAGACGTGCGTGAGATGGAGCGGCGGATGAGCTCTGCCGATATGGCGTTCGATCTGGGTAGTGATGATAGCGACGAGGATGCTTACAAAGCCCCGGCTTACTTCCTTGAAGACAAGCGTGAAGATCCTGCCCGGATGGTTGAAGAGGCTCAGTGGAGTGCTGATACCAATCATCGTTTGGCTTCTGCTATTGGCGATCTTGATGAGCGTAGCCGTAATATCCTGGTGCAGCGTTGGCTCAGCGAACAGAAATCGACTTTGCACCAGTTGGCGGCCGAATATCAGGTCTCTGCTGAGCGAATTCGTCAGCTGGAAAAGAACGCGATGAAGAAAGTACGGGCGGTTCTTGAAGCCTGATCACCGCAGGCAAGGCAATATCATAAACACCGGGCATGTCCCGGTGTTTTTTTATCTGAATATCTTGGCTCGGGTTTAATCCTGAGTGTTGGACCTAATAACAGCCGATAGCTGGATCACTTTGGTGAGTGGATTAATGATGAATAATGGGGCGGTGGATACGGCTTCGGGGGCGTTGTCACAGGGGCGCTGGATACTGGTCGTGGCTGCGCTTTTGGGTGCGTTGGGCCTAACCCTCAGTGCGATGTCGGCGCACGCGTTCGGCCCGCTGATAGACAGTGCGGGTTTGCTTCGGTTGGAGAAGGCGAACCGGTATCTGGTTCACTACAGTTTGGTACTGCTGGTCGTTGGATTGCTGTACCAGTTCCTGCATTGGGCGGGCCTTGTGGCTGTGGCGCTATTGTTTAGCGCTGGGGTCGGTATTTTTAGCGGCAGTTTGTATATACTCTGCTTTTTTGAAATGCCATGGGCCTCCCGGCTGGTACCCGTGGGTGGTATGGCTTTACTGACGGGCTGGTTGGTCTTAGCGTGGGCCGTATGGCGGCAGGATCAGCAGCGTTGTTAGTCGCAATCAAGAGAGCAGCAAGATGATCGATATAGAGCTCAATGGTGAGGCACATAAACTCTCGGCGATGACGACGGTGGCCCAGCTACTGGCGCAGCTGGGGTTGACCGATAAACGTGTGGCGGTTGAGTACAATTTCGATATTCTGCCCAAGAGCCAGCACCCGGGTACGGATCTTAAAGCCGGTGACCGGGTTGAGATCGTTCACGCAATCGGCGGTGGCTAAACCGTTCGCTGTCCGCCTCTACGGCAGGCATCATCTCAGAGATAGATCTACACGAGTCGCATGCCGGCATCGCTTTTCATTCACGTATTAAGCAGAGAACACGATATGAGTGTCCCGTTTCAGGATCAGCCGTTAAGTTTTGCCGGAATGACGTTTAACTCCCGCCTGTTGGTGGGTACCGGTAAGTACAAGGATCTGGACGAGACCGGAACCGCGATAGAAACCAGTGGTGCCGAGATCGTAACTGTGGCGGTTCGCCGTACTAATATTGGCCAGAACCCAGGCGAACCGAACCTGCTCGATGTGATTTCACCTGATAAGTACACTCTGCTTCCCAATACCGCAGGCTGCTATAGCGCCCAAGATGCGGTCCGTACCTGCAAGCTGGCGCGTGAGCTACTGGACGGCCATGACCTGGTTAAGCTAGAAGTGCTGGGTGACGAGAAGACCTTGTTTCCGAACGTGACCCAGACGTTGATTGCGGCACGTGAACTGATCGACGATGGCTTCAAAGTGATGGTGTACACCAGCGATGATCCGATTATCGCCAAAGAGCTGGAAGATATGGGCTGTGTTGCGGTGATGCCGCTGGGCTCGCTGATCGGCTCGGGCTTGGGGATTCGTAACCCCTACAACATCAAACTGATTCTGGAAAATGCCAAGGTGCCGATTCTGGTTGATGCAGGTGTTGGAACCGCATCGGATGCTGCGATTGCGATGGAGCTGGGTTGCGACGGTGTGTTGATGAATACCGCGATTGCCGCAGCGGGTAATCCGGTGCTGATGGCATCGGCGATGAAGAAGGCGATTGAAGCCGGTCGTGAAGCCTACCTGGCTGGTCGGATGCCGCGTAAGCTTTATGCCAGCGCATCATCACCGATCGATGGTACTTTTTTCTGATCATTGTTTGAGTCAGACCGGTTCCGTCGACATCAAACTGGCGGGGCCTTACGGATACGCGGATTGTATTGTTTTAGACGATGCAAAGCCGCTGCAAGCGACTACTTGGCTACATTTGACGGATAGTGATATGCCGACACAACTTCAAAAAATGCTTGATGGTTTGCAGGCTGCAGGCCAGAGCGAGCTGCTCCGCTCGATCCATCACGGGATTGAGAAGGAGGGGTTGCGGGTAGATCAGCAAGGTCGGGTGGCGCAGACAGAACATCCCAAAGCGCTGGGGTCTGCACTAACACATCCGCGTATCACGACCGATTATTCTGAATCATTGCTGGAGTTTATTACGCCGGTATTTCAGGGGATCGAGCCAGCACTGGAACATTTGCAAGAGCTGCATCGCTACACTTACGCGAAACTCGGCAATGAGACGATCTGGGCGTCCAGTATGCCTTGTCGTATCGATGATGCGCAGGAGATACCGATCGGTCAGTACGGTAGTTCTAATAGCGGCCGGATGAAGCATGTTTATCGGGTTGGGTTGGAATCGCGCTATGGCCGGGTGATGCAATCGATCGCCGGTATTCATTATAACTTCTCTCTGCCCGAGGCGATCTGGCCGGTATTGCAGCAGCTCTCCGGAGCAGCGGTTGCTGATAAATCGTTGCAGCGGTTTCAGTCGGACAGCTATTTTGGCTTGTTGCGAAACTTCCGACGTCACGGTTGGTTGTTGAACTACCTGTTCGGCTCGTCACCGGCGATTAGTCGCTCTTTTATCAAGGCCCAAGGCGGTTCGGCGGATCATCAGCTTGAATCGTTCGATGACGATACCCTCTATAGCCCTTATGCCACTAGCTTGCGGATGAGCGATCTGGGTTACACCAACCAGGCGCAAGCGTCGTTAAACATCTGCTACAACACCCTAGAAAATTACACCCATACCCTGGCTGCTGCGGTAGCAACACCGTATCCGGCTTATGAGGCGATCGGTGTGCGTGATGGCAACGGTGAGTATCGCCAGCTTAATACCAACCTTTTGCAAATTGAAAATGAGTACTACAGCGATATTCGGCCTAAACGCGTGGTCAGCTCGGGTGAAAAGCCGTTGGATGCGCTGCGTTGCCGTGGCGTTGAGTATGTTGAGATCCGCAGTCAGGACATCAATCCTCTACTACCGGTGGGTATCGATGCCCCCCAGGCACGTTTTATCGACTGTTTCCTGATCCATTGTTTGTTGGCTGATGCTGCTGATATCAGCGACGACGAGTGTGAACGGCTCAAAGTTAACCATGCCCGGGTTGTTCGCCAGGGACGTAAGCCGGGCTTGCAGCTGACAACCGCCGAGGGTGACCGATCACTGCAGCAGTGGGGGCAGCAGCTACTGGATGAAGTCATGAGCGTAGCGGAGCTGATGGACCGGGTATACGGTAGCGCCTGCTATAGCCGTTCGGTTCAGCAGCAGCGAGACAAGCTTGAAGACCCGTCGTTAACCCCTTCAGCAACGGTGCTGAAGCTGATGCGAGAGCGCGGTCAAAGCTATACCGAGTTCGTACTGGCGCAGTCTAATCATCACCGGGATCGGTTGTTGGCTGAGGCGTTGCCGGAATATCGATGTGATGAGCTGGATGCGATGACGGTTCGCTCGCTGCATCAGCAGCAACAGATTGAGCAAAACTGTTCGCAGAGTTTTGAAGAGTATCTGCAACAATACTTCGCCAGTTGAACGGCAGCGTTTGTTAAGCGCGACTCAACCCCCTGGTGCCATATTTAGGCGGGGATCAGACGATTACTTTTGGGTGACGAAACTGGTAAACAGCAGGTTGTTCAGCATGCTGTAGCCCTCGTCGCCGTATTCGCTGACCATGATCTGACGAATGCTCTCCATCGCCTCTAAACGCAACTTTTCACGTCCGGCCGGGCTGTCGATCGACTCATCGGTCTGACGGCTAAACAGCATCACCAGATTATTACGGATGTGGGCTTGATGGCGCTTTATGTTGGATTCGGCATCACTGCTGTTTACCCGTAGAGAGACTTCGGCTTTCAGGTATTTAAGTGGACCAACACCGCCGTAGTTGGTGATGAACGGAGGCTGCAATTCAACATATTCTACATAGTCTTCGGAAGCAGGTTCGTCGTCGGCAACGACTGCCATAGGTAGCAGTAACAACAGGACTAGTAGTAAACGCTTGGTCATCATCCGACTCTCTCAATACGACATTTGCGGACCCACGAAGGGGCCGGAATAAATAAAGTTTCAGTATATCGTGCTGAGATAGATTCTGCAGTGCCGATCGGCGTCTTCTGCCGTAACAGCGCGGTCGAAACGATACCTTAGTCAGATCGGTGGCGACTGTTGTTGATATGGCGCGTTGCTTGGCGCTAGTATGAGGCTATGAAGCCGTTTACCGGTCCTGTTTTCCAATAAAAAATTGCTCCGTAGGAGCATAACAAAGGAAATGACGATGCTAGAGCAATGTCTAAACGCTAAGGAACGCTGGGGCGGAGTCAGCGACCTTATTGATCGTTGGTTGCAGGAAAGACAGAACCTGCTCAGCCTGTTTGTTTCGATTCCGCAGCAAGAGATGGGTGACGAGCTGGTGGTTGAGTTGAAGCAGTTCAGCGAAATACTGGTCGATTATGTCTCCTCCTGGCATTTTGGCGTATACGAACATCTGTTGGCCGAGGCCGACGAGTTCAATGACGGAGGTCTTGATCTGGCCAAAGAGCTTGATCCTAAGATCCGGGAAACCACCGAGCGGGTGCTAGCCTTTAACGATACCTATTCAGAGAAGAGCCGATTGTGTGTTCAGGATGTGGCGCATCTGAGTCAGGATTTGTCGAAGCTGGGCGAAGTGTTGGCCGAGCGTTTTGAGCTTGAAGAACAGCTGATCGAGCGTTTGCACACTTCGCATAAAGATCGGATCTAGATGGCTTACCGGATCCTTTCCCGCTCACCGGCGGTAGTGTTATCTCGACCTGAAATTGTGTCCGGGTTGCTCAGTTTTCCTACCGCGGTAGTGGTAGCCATTTCGTTGTTGCTAGCGGGTTGTGGGGCGGATAAACCGAGCGATAAGCGTGAATACGCGGTACAGGGGATCTATAGCGGGGCTATCTCCAATGATAGTCGTTACGCCGTGATGGGTTCGGTTCAGCATGGTGGCAGCCTGTGGGATATCCGGCAGCACGAACGCCTGTACAATTGGAATCACGCTGAGGGTAGCTATAGCAACCTGGTAGCGACGGCGATTTCACCTGAAAGTGGCTTTGCCGTCACGGTTGGGCAGCAAGATCTGGTGCTTTGGCAGATCGCTGATGGTAAACCGGTATGGTTCTGGAATGCGCCAGCCGGTATTTTAGATGCGCAGCTATCGGCGAACGGTGAGTTTGCTTTGCTGGGGCTGGAGAATCATCAGGCGCTCTATTTCGATATCCAGAACGGTGGCCTTAAACACAGTCTGCGTCACGACGGTCGGGTGCGGTCGGTCGATATTAGTACTGATGGTCAGTTGGCATTGACCGGTTCGGATGATAACCAGGCGCGGTTGTGGGATCTGGAAAACGGTGAGCTGCTATTACGTGTTGCACATGGCAATGGCGTTAATACCGTCGCCCTGTCGCCGAACCGGCAACATGCTTTTAGTGCCGGTCAGTTGGATAAGGCATTGATCTGGCGAACCAGTGATGGCCAGCTAGAGCAAACGTTAACCACAGACGAAAGTTTTGTGGCACAGCGGATTAGCTATACCGCTGCCAAATTTTCCGACAGTAGTGATCAGTTGCTAACCGGCACCAGCTCTGGATTGGTGCAGTTGTGGGATGTCCGTAAAGGGACTGAGTTGCGCCGTTGGGAAGCACATAAGCGTGACCCGTTTCGCCCTACCAGTGCCACCATTTATGGGCTTGGTTTTGGCAACGGAGTGTTCTATGCGCTGGCGTCGAACGGTTTTGTAAACGAGCTAAAATAACGCTTTATATGGCCTTTAGGGCCATTGATCAAACATAAAAAAACGGAGGGATAGCCTCCGTTTTTTTATGCCGCTGCAACAAGTTGTTTACTTGTCGGTTGGGTTGATATCCAGCAGTTCAACTTCAAATACCAGTGTCGAGTTTGGCCCGATCACTTGCCCCATACCTTGGGGGCCGTAAGCGAGCTCTGCAGGAATGTAGAGTTCAGCTTTTGAGCCTTTGCTTAGCAGTTGTAGTCCCTCGGTCCAGCCGGGGATGACGCCGTTAAGCGGGAATGTGGCAGGCTCGCCGTGACTGTAGGAACTGTCAAATTCGGTGCCGTCGATCAAGGTGCCGCGGTAGTGAACCTGGACAGTGTCTTCGACACTAGGCTTGGCGCCGCTACCCTCGGTAATGATCTTGTATTGCAGGCCACTTTCGGTAGCTACCACGCCGTCTTTCTTGCTGTTTTCCATCAGGAAAGCTTGACCGGCACTTTGGTTCTCAGCAGATAGTTTGGCGACCTCTGCTTGCTGGCGCTGTTGAAACAGTTGCTGAGCTTCTTGCATGGTCTGTTGCAACTGCTCCTGAGTAAGGGTGCGCTCGGCACCCGGAGCGGACTCTTTCAGGCCTTGTAGAAATGCCTCTTTGTCCAGAGTGTATTCTAAGCGTTCCATGCGTGCGCCAACATCTAAACCCATGACGTAGCTGATCTTCTGCTCGGATGACTCCAACTCTGCGGCGTGGACAGCAGGAAAAGCAACCAACGCGGTTGCCATGGCGCTAGCGAGTAGACTTTTTTTCATTATTTATCCCTTTGTAAGTGGATCTGAGCCTGTTGATGGACTTTTGGTGATAGCAAGATGTGCCGCTGTTGGCGGATCTTCGCTGACTACCACCTCTTGTAATATCCGTTAGCCGGTTCGTTTTAGCCGGAATCGGTACATATAGGAGGGGCAATATAACTGGAAAGTTCCGTAAAATACCAGCGAACAGCCTAGCTTGTGCGCTGTTTGGCTGTGGTACACTTTTGCGCCATGATTGTACTGAGCGAATTAAGCCTGCAACGGGGCAAAAACCAACTGTTGCAACAGGTCGACCTGCGGTTGCATGTCGGTTACAAAGTCGGCCTTATCGGGGCCAATGGCAGTGGAAAATCTAGCCTGTTTAAGCTGCTTTTGGGCGGTCTTGAGGCTGATGCCGGTGACCTGCGGTTGCCGCGGCAGTGGCGGATCGCGCATATGGCGCAAGAAGCTCCAGCATTGGCCCGTTCTGCGGCCGATTATGTTCTTGATGGCGATAGCGAACTGCGGCAATTACAGCAGCAGATAGCCGAAGCGGAGCAGCAGGGGAATGCCCATCATTTGGGTGAGCTTCACGCGCAGTTGGCAGCGATCGATGGTTATAGCGCTGACTCGCGTGCTCGCCAGTTACTGCACGGGCTGGGCTTTCACGAATCCGAGGTAGAGCGCTCGGTATCCGAATTTTCCGGCGGTTGGCGAATTCGGCTGAACCTGGCGCAGGCTCTGATGAGCCGCTCGGACCTGCTGCTGCTGGATGAGCCGACCAACCACCTCGATCTAGACGCCACTTTATGGCTGGAGCAGTGGCTCAAAGGCCACGATGGAACCCTGATACTTATTTCGCACGACCGCGATTTTCTCGATCGTGTAGTCGGTCATATCGTTCATCTGGACAAGAAGAAGTTGCAGCTTTATAAGGGCAACTACTCGGACTTTGAAAAACTGCGCGCCGAACGGTTATCGCACCAGCAATCTGCTTTTGAAAAGCAACAGCAACGCATTAGTGAGATTGAAGGCTTTGTCAGGCGCTTTAAAGCTAAAGCGACCAAGGCAAAACAAGCCCAGAGCCGTATTAAAGAGTTGGAGCGGATGGAGCGGATTGCGCCCGCACACGTTGATTCGCCCTTTAGTTTTAGTTTTAAAAGCACAAGCAAACTTTCCAGCCCGTTGTTGGTGCTTGAGAAAGCCGCGCTGGGATATGCCGGAAAACCGATCATAGAACGCTGTACGCTCAGTCTACAGCCGGATATGAGGATCGGGCTGCTGGGTGCCAACGGTGCCGGTAAATCGACCCTGATCAAGTCGTTGATGGGTGATATCGCACTGCTCAACGGTGAGCGCCGAGAAGGTGAGAACTTGCGTGTTGGCTACTTTGCCCAGCACCAGCTTGAAGCGCTCGACTTAGAGGCGTCACCGCTGCTGCATTTGCAGCGTATAGCACCGCAAGCCAGCGAACAGCGACTGCGGGACTACCTGGGAAGCTTTGGTTTTCGGGGTGATGATTGTCTTGAGCCGGTCCGGTTGTTTTCTGGTGGTGAGAAAGCACGCCTAGCGTTGGCGCTGATTGCGTGGGAAGAGCCTAATCTGCTGTTGATGGATGAGCCGACCAACCACCTCGATCTGGAAGTTCGCCACGCCCTGACGATGGCGCTACAAACGTTTCCCGGTGCGCTAATTCTGGTGTCGCACGATCGGCATCTGCTGCGCAATTGTGTCGATGAATTCCTGCTGGTCGCCGATGGCAAAGTGACGCCTTTTGATGGTGACCTGAATGATTATGCGCGCTGGTTGACCGAAGCCGCAGCCCAGCGGGTTGAGTTGATTAAACAGCAAAGTCTTGATCAGCGTGGAGGTAGTGCGGAGCCCGAATCAGCCAGTGGTGAATCGGCGCTGGATCGTAAAGAACGTAAGCGGCAGCAAGCAGCTCGCCGTCAGCAGTTGGCACCGCTGCGAAAACAGCTGGCGAAGCTTGAGGTGTTGGTTGAGCAGCAGTCCGAGCAGTTAGCCGTAATCATTGAGCAGTTGGCGGATACCGCAATCTACGAGGAGACCAATAAGCCGCAGTTGAAAATGTTGCTACAGCAGCAGGCGACATTGGAGCAGCAAAGCGCCACCACCGAAGAGCAATGGCTGGAATTACAGGAGCAGTTGGACGCGCTGACGGCTGACCAAGCGGCTGAATAAGACTCCGCTCGACAATTCGGTTGGAGCGCAAACTACCTAGGTGTGCTCTTTAGACGTGTTCTTTATAGATACGGGAAAAGCCCCGCAAGAGCTTTCCCGCTGTCGGCAACGCTAGCTGGCTTTGAGGAAACGGGTTAGTTCGTCCAGCTGTTCACTCTTATCGTGTATCTCAAGAAAGATCTGCTGCACCTGGTCTGGCTCTAATCCCAGTTCCTGATACAGCGCCTGTGGGATGTCTCCGACAGGGCCGTCACCCAGGTTATTACGCCGCATCACCCTCAAGCTCAGGTCGATCAAGTTGGCATACGCCTGATGGTCGTCGTGATAGCTTAGCGAGTTCTGGTAACGGATGCCGGTGCAAACTTCGCCCGGCAGATTCCATGTCTCCATCAGCCAGGCGCCGACCTGTTCACGAGTTACATTGATGATCTGTTTCTCGACATATTCATGGTGTAGGTGCGGGTTGGCTTCGATATAGCGAGAGACCAGTGAGAAGTGGGGCGGAAAGATATGCGCCAGTGTCAGGTAGCCAAAGTTGTGCAGTAGGCCGGTCAGATAAACCAAGCCAGGACGAGGGCGTTTGTCCTTGGGCATCTGTTTGGCCAGGTTTTCTGACAGGGTGGCGCAAAATAATGCTTGTACCCAATACGGGGTTCCGCCGCGCGGGGTGTCAGTCGGCATTTTCAGGGTGCGCCCCATGGCGACACCGAGTGCCAAGTTCACCACCAGATCATAACCCAGCACCCGCACGATGGCATCGTGAATAGAGTCGATGCCGCCAGGTGCTGCGTAATAGGGTGATGCCGCCCAGCTCATTACCTGAGCTGACAGGCTGGGATCCATTTGGACGATCGGTACCAGGTCATCAACGTTGGAGTTGGGGTCAGCTCGCAGTTCGATTATCTTCTGCGCGGTTGGCGGAAGCGTGGGCAGCCCTAGCGTATCCTCCAGGCGTTGTTTGATTCGCAGCGTGGTGAATTTTTCAACGGCGCTGGTGATCGTGACGACATCGTTGCCTTTGGGTTGCTTGGCATCGATCATTTCGGTAGTGAGTGCAAGTTTGCAGCTTTGCACGGTGGCTTCGATCTTTGAACTACTGAGTGCGAAGGTGCGACCGCTGTTGGGCTCAAAGACGGAAAATGTGTCGCCTGATACGCAGTCAGGCTCCATCAGCACCGGTAAGGTCAGCAGTTGCTGGATCCCTTTCTCGGTATCAAGCGCCTTCTGCGAAAAAAAGGTCTCGGAATCATGTGCTGATAGTGGCTGTAGCTGTCGATGGGTATGTTTCCAGACGCTAACCAGATTCAGCAGGTTATCGTGAGGAAGAATAACCAAAGCACGCCCTTGACTGTCGTGTAGCATGACGATGCGAAGCTTTGGGTGGCTCATAACAATATCCTTAATAAACAAATCTAAAGGTGGCATCGTAGTGCTAGCTGAAATCTCAGGTCAAGTGAACAATGCCGATATTGGCTATCTATTGACTATGCTGAATCCATGCAGTGTACAGACAGAGTCGTTATTACAACATAAAAAACCACGTAAAATGGATAACTAGCTAAGGCGATGCTGATTCAAGCCGAGTTTGTTGGTCAATAAA
This sequence comes from Motiliproteus sp., assembly GCA_036961355.1. Lineage (GTDB taxonomy): Bacteria > Pseudomonadota > Gammaproteobacteria > Pseudomonadales > Balneatricaceae > Motiliproteus. The sequence continues at coordinate 27,309 of JBALVL010000039.1, read as the reverse complement.
AACACATATGGTGCCAAATATGAGAATTATATTTCGCAATGCAAACCTTCGTTGGATTTTGTTGCTGAGTTGGTTGGTCGTTGGTAATACGGTGATGGCCGCCAGTCGGGCCAATCCCGAATCTGCCACCGGCTTGCAGCGCCCCGATGCGGTGATTGCTAAACGGATGCTGGTCGTTACTGCTCATCCGCATGCGACCCAAGTCGGTTATCAGGTGCTGCAGCGTGGCGGTAGTGCCGCCGATGCTGCTGTTGCCATCCAGGCGGCGTTGACGCTGGTTGAGCCACAATCGTCGGGGATTGGTGGTGGTGCGTTTATGCTCTACTGGGATGCCGATAAGCAGCAATTGCTAACGTACGACGGTCGGGAGACGGCGCCTGGGACTGCCACGAGCGAACTTTTTGTCGGCGATGACGGCAAACCGATGCGCTGGGTTGATGCGCTGGTTGGTGGTCGCTCAGTCGGTGTGCCGGGTGTGCTGAGGATGCTGGAGCTGGCACATCAGCAGCAGGGGGTGTTGCCTTGGTCGGAACTGTTTGACGGGGCTGTTGAGCTGGCACGACAAGGTTTTGAAGTAACGCCCCGCTTACAGCAATTGCTTGAGCAGGAGATGAATCCGGGGATCAAACGATACTCTCAGGCGCGTGACTATTTCTATCCTTCCGGTCAGCCGCTGCAAGCCGGTGACAAGCTGGCAAACCCGCAGCTGGCGCAGACATTGCAAAAAATTGCCGAGCAAGGGGCTGATTATCTTTATAGTGGCGAGCTGGCACAGCGTTTGGTTGATCGGGTGCACGGAGCTTCAGATAACCCAGGGCTGTTACAGCTTGAAGATCTGGCCGATTATCAGGCCAAGGTGCGCCAACCCTTGTGCCAGCCGTTTCGCCAATATCAGGTCTGCGGTATGCCTCCACCCACTTCGGGTGGGGTGACAGTGTTGCAAATTTTGGCAATGATGGAGCACCAGGGGCTGCCCGATCTGGAACCGCAAGGGATTGATTTTGCCCATCGGTTTAGCCAGGCATCACGGCTGGCTTACGCCGATCGAGGCCGTTATCTGGCCGATAGCGACTTTGTCAATGTTCCGGTACGGCAGCTACTTGATCGTGATTATCTGCGCCAGCGGGCTAAGTTGATCGATCCTCAATTGGACATGGGATCTGCAAGTCCAGGTCAGTTTGATAACGTGGCTTATGCTGACGATGAATCGCCGGAACTCCCCTCAACCAGTCATTTCGTGGTAGTTGATAGCCGGGGAAATGCGGTGTCGATGACGACCAGTATTGAGATGGCGTTTGGCTCAACGTTGATGGTCGACGGTTTTCTTCTTAATAACCAGTTGACCGACTTTTCGTTTGTTGCTGAGCGCGACGGACAGTTGATCGCAAATAGGGTTGAACCGGGTAAGCGCCCGCGCAGTTCGATGTCGCCGATGATGGTGTTTGATCAACAAGGTAGGTTGGTATTGTTGACGGGCTCTCCCGGTGGCAGCAGAATCATTAATTATGTTGCGCAGATGTTGTTGCAGACGCTGGTTTGGGGCATGGATCCGCAGCAGGTAGTGACGCTACCGCATATCAGTAACCGCAACGGTGTGACCGAGCTGGAGCTCGATAGCCAGGCACCGGAGCAGGTGAAAGCGTTACAGGCCGGACTGGAGCAGCGTGGGCATACGGTCAAAGTGACCGCTATGAACAGTGGTATTCATGCCATCATGCGGAATCGGGATGGAAGCTGGCGCAGTGCCGTCGACCCGCGCCGTGAGGGGTTGGCGCTGGGGCAGTAGCCGCCGAGGTGAGGTGAATGTTTAGCAGCGCTGCAAAAGCCTCGCGCTGCTAAATTTGGACAGTATTAATCGGTAACCAGAATGCCATCCATTTCGACTTGAGAGCCTTTGGGTAGCTCAGCAACACCGATCGCTGCGCGAGCGGGATAAGGTTGGGTGAAATAGCGCGCCATGACGTCGTTGACTGTAGCGAAGTTGCTCAAATCGGTCAGGAAAATGTTGAGTTTGGCGATCTGCTGCAGATTGCCACCAGCCGCTTCACACACAGCACTCAGATTCTCAAATACCTGTACTACCTGAGCTTCGAAATCACCTTCGACCATCTCCATGGTTGCAGGAACCAATGGGATCTGTCCCGAAAGGTAGACGGTGCTGCCGATTTTTACCGCTTGAGAATAGGTACCGATCGCTGCGGGTGCGTTGTCGGAGTGGATGATTGCCCGGTTGCTCATGCAAGCCTCATTATTTTATGTACAAAGGAAGTGGGTACCGCAGAACGGATTTTACTATCGTTGCGGCGAAGGCTCTTTATAAGCGATTCCGGCAACAATTTATACGTATTACGGCAGATATTTTAACGTTAGATCCAGCGATTGTACCGAGCTGGACATGTCAGGTGCGGATGATTTTCGATACAGACTTGATGGTGCGGATCCGTTTGATAACGGCTGCCAAGTGGATTCGGTCGCGCACCTGCAGATCCAGATGCACGGTACCCATGCGGGCCTCTTTCTCGTCGATATCAATACGCTGGGTATTGGCTCCGGCTTCGGCGACCTTGGTGGCTAGTGTTGCGATGATACCGCGTTGGGCTTCCAGTTCGATTCGCAGGGTTACGTTGAAATCCTCGTTGACCTGCCGATCCCAGTTTAGGTGGACACACTTCTGTGGGTCTTGGCGATGCTCTTGAATATTGCCGCATTCATCTCGATGCACGATTAAACCGCGACCACTGCTAATGTATCCCAGTATGTGATCACCAGGAACCGGCAGGCAGCAGCGAGCATAAGAGAGAACCAGTCCTTCGGTACCGCTGATCGATAGCGGCATGCCATGCGATTCAGTCGGCTGCTCGGGTTGGTCGGTCGGGTGAAGTCGTTGAGCAACCAGATAAGCCATCTGGTTGCCGAGGCCGATCTCCATCAGTAGCTGTTCAAGGCTGTCGAGGCCTGATTCTTGAAGGAAGAACTCCAGTTGTTGTGGCGGAATATCATCAACCGAGCTGCCCAGGCCAGCCAGAAACTGGTTCAGCAAACGTCGTCCGAGGGTAGCCGATTCTTCCTGCTGCTTGTGCTTGAGGAAGTGGCGGATGTTGGAACGTGCTTTGCCGGTCACGACAAAATTGAGCCAGGCCATGTTTGGCTGAGCGCTGGGGCTGGTGATGATCTCAACCGTTTGGCCGCTTTCGAGGGGGGTGCTGAGTGGTGATAGCCGGCGATTGATGCGGCAGGAGACGCAGCTGTTGCCGACACCGGTGTGTACCGCGTAGGCGAAATCGATCGGTGTAGCCCCTTTGGGAAGCTCGTATATCTGGCCTTTGGGGGTGAAAATGTAGACTTCGTCGGGGAATAGATCGATTTTGACGCTTTCGATGAAATCCATCGAGCTGTCTGCGGTCTTGTGCATCTCCATCAGCCCCTGAACCCACTGGCGGGCGCGGTTGTAGCTGCCCTCAATGCGCGAGGCTTTGTCAGACGCACTTTTGTAATGGCTGTGTGAGGCGATGCCTTGGTTGGCGATCGCGTCCATCTCTTCGGTTCGAATCTGGATCTCGATCGAGATATCGCGGGCACCGAATAGGTCGGTGTGTAACGACTGGTAACCGTTGGCTTTCGGGATGGCGATGTAGTCTTTGAAGCGACCGGGAACCGGTTTGTAAAGATTGTGTACGGCGCCTAAAATCCGATAACAGGTATCGATCTTGTCGGTAACGATACGGAAGGCGAAAACGTCCATGATGTCATCGAACGATTTCTGCTGAGTAACCATCTTGCGATAAATGCTGTAGAGGTGTTTCTCCCGGCCGCTGACGATACCGGGCAGGTTCTCATCTTTGAGCAGCTTAGTGATGGTATGACCGACCCGTTCGACTACGTCGATGCGGTTGCCGCGCGACCGCTGAACCGCCTTACTGATCATCTTGTGGCGCATCGGGTAGTGCGCCCGGAATGCCAGATCTTCCAACTCGATATGGATATCGTGCATGCCTAGCCGGCTGGCGATCGGGGCATAGATATCGAGGGTTTCCCGGGCGATACGACGCTGCTTGGGCGGTGGCATCACGCCGAGAGTGCGCATGTTATGCAGTCGGTCGCCGAGCTTGACCAGTATGACCCGAATATCTTCGGCCATCGCCAATATCATTTTCTGGAAATTTTCGGCCTGGGCTTCGGCTTTTGTCTCGAAGTGCAGGTGGGTTAGTTTGCTGACACCGTCGACAATGCCGGTGACCGCATCACCGAACTGACTGTGTAACCCTTCGGTATTAACCTGAGTATCTTCGATCACGTCATGTAGCATCGCCGCCATCAGGCTTTGATAATCCATGTGCATTTCGGACAGAATTGAGGCAACGGCTAAGGGGTGAGTGACGTAAGGCTCGCCGCTTTTACGGCGTTGGCCGTCGTGCGCTTGTTCGGCGTAGAAATAGGCACGGCGTACCTGATCGATCTGTTCAGGATCGAGGTAGCTGGATAGGTGTTCTGATAGCGTTTGAATGGTTGGCATTGTTAACTGACTATAACAGCATCAGGTTTGAACGCCTGTGTTTTGTGCCCCCTCCGGCGGAACGAAGGGGGCGGAAAGGCGCGGTTTAGCTTTCTTCTGCGGCGACAGCAACTACCGCTTCTTCAAGCAGGTCTTCAACGTCAACTGGGCGCTCGGTCAGGATCGATGCATCGACCAGACCTGCGGCGATTTCACGCAATGCGACAACAGTCGCCTTATCGTTTTCCCAAGGAACCAATGGCTCTTTACCGCCGGTAGCCAACTGACGCGCGCGCTTCGAGGAAACCATGATCAATTCGAAACGGTTATCTACATTTTCCAGACAATCTTCAACAGTTACGCGGGCCATCTTTTACCTCAAACACTTTTCAGTGGGGTGAATACATTGGTTTCAAAAAGAGCCGTGCAGTGTACAGAAATTGTACCGCTATTGGCAATAGCTGTATCGGCAGTGGCGGTTGCAAATTAGCCTAGCAGTTGTTCGATCATGGCTCGGTGGCGGAGCTTCTGACGATCGATCCGTTGGCGTTTAGCCAGAAATATTGCGTGTAGCTCCTGCAGTGATTGCTCGAAGTTGTCATTAACCACCAGGTAGCTGAATTCGGCGTAGTGCGACATCTCACTGACCGCTTCGGCCATACGCTGCTCGATGATTTCAGTAGAATCCTGGCCACGGTTAGTGAGGCGTTGTAGCAACTCATGCCGTGATGGCGGCAGTATAAAGATTGAAACAGCCTCGGGCATCAATCGACGGACCTGTTCGGCACCCTGCCAGTCGATCTCTAAAATCACATCCTTGCCTTCGGCCAACGTGGCGCCGACCCAGCTGCGTGAGGTGCCGTATTGATTGGTGAACACCTTGGCGTATTCGAGGAAGTCATCGGTCGCAACCATCGCGTCGAAATCGCGGTGGTTGGTAAAATGGTAATCCTGACCATCGACCTCACCTGGCCGCGGATCGCGGGTGGTGTGCGAGACCGAGACACAGATCTGAGCGTCTTGATCGATCAGCGCTTTAACGAGACTGGTTTTACCGGCACCGGACGGTGCTGAGAGGATGTAGAGCGTGCCTTTAGCCATGTGTATTCCGGGTTCTCGATCGCAAACGGTAATTGTACTTCAAACACCCGAAGCAACCCAATCATCAGTTGTTACTTAACGGGGTTTTATCGCCGGATGGCGTGCAATTATTGGGACACTAACGCTTAATAGTCTGATTGTGGTGGGCTGGCACTGGGCTAATCCCCTGCTAGGGAGTTTTCTGGGTGGATCTGAGTTTGAGTTTCGAGTTGGTCGGGTTGTTGTTTTTTGCAGGGGCCTTGGCCGGTTTTGTCGATGCGATCGCTGGTGGCGGCGGTTTGATTGCGCTGCCGGTGCTGCTATTTGCCGGCTTGTCACCGGCACAGGCGTTAGCCACCAATAAGCTACAAGGTTGCTTCGGTACGTTCTCGTCGAGTCTCTATTTTATTCGCCGAGGGCTGGTGGATCTTCGCTCGATAACCAGCATGATTGTCTGCACCTTTGTGGGTGCTGCTTTGGGTACCGTTCTGGTTCAGCTGATCGACCCTAGCTTTCTGACGGCGGTGATCCCCGTGTTATTGATTCTGATAGCGATCTACTTTTTGCTGTCGCCGCAGGTTGGGGAAGAGGATGCCCACCAACGTATGGGGTCGTTGGCGTTTGCTCTGACGATTGGTTTTGGGGTCGGATTTTACGACGGTTTTTTCGGGCCCGGTACCGGGTCTTTTTTCGCCATCGCGTTCGTCAGTTTAATGGGTTTTGGCCTGACTAAAGCGACTGCGCATACCAAAGTGCTGAACCTGACCAGCAACATTGCATCGTTATTGTTCTTTATTGCCGGTGGTCAGGTGGTCTGGACGCTTGGGCTGGTGATGGCTGTTGGCCAGTTGATCGGCGGCCGCCTAGGGGCAACACTGGTGGTGCTTAAAGGCTCAAGGCTGATTCGGCCGCTGGTGGTGGGTGTTTGTATCTTGATGAGTATAAAACTGCTGTTGTCGTAACCTGGCTCAACAGCCGTTTTTGTTTACTACGGGCTGTTCTACGGGCGGTTCAAAGCATCGATAGCGTCGAACAGTTGCTGTTGTAACTGTTGCAGGTTTATCAACCGTTGGGCCGCACCCTCAAACTCATTCTGCTTCATTAGCGAAACCAGCGATTGTGCGCAACTGTGGCTTTGCTGGTAACAGTACCCAGCCTGTTGGTAGGCGGGAAGTGACTGATAGGCTAACTTGGCACTGCCGTAATACCAGCGGCCGAAGTCACTGCGCTGACTGTCCAGATTCGGGTGTTCGCACTGATCCGGGGTGTCGGTATAGCGAATAAACTGCTCGACCCAGTTCCGGTGGCTCAGTTTGGCCATTGCTAGCGCCGGAATCGGATTGCTATGCCACTGTTTGATCCAGTCTGGCAGTTTCTTGGCGGGCATGGGTCGGGCAATACCGTAACCCTGAGCCAGGAAACAGCCGACTTGTAGCAGTGCCGCACCGTGTTCGGCGGACTCTACCCCTTCGGCGATTACCTTTCGATCGAACGCCTGGGCGAGTCGAACAACGCTATCGACGATTCCCAGATCGCTGGAGTCATCGAGCATATCGCGGATAAAACTCTGATCGATTTTGAGCGTATCGACCGGCAGCCGTTGAAAGTAGGTTAGTGATGAGTAGCCGGTACCAAAATCGTCGAGTGATAGCGCTACGCCTAGATCATGGCATTGCGTCAGCACTTCCACGGCATGATCCATGTTGCTGATGGTGGCGGTTTCAAGAATCTCTAACTCAAAATCACCTGGGTTAACTTGAGGGTATTGTTGCAATAGGCAGCGTAACCGCTTGATGAAAGTATCATGAAGCAGATGGTCCGCGCTGAGGTTAACGCTGATCGGCAGATCGATCCCCTGAACTTTCCAATGTTCGATCTGACGCAAGGCTGTCTCGATCACCCATTCGCCAAGATCTACCTCTAGATCAGAGCCGTTAATGATCCCAAGAAAGTCGCCGGGAGGTAAGATTCCGCGTTGCGGGTGCTGCCAGCGTATTAGCGCTTCAGCGCCAACCACGGTGCCATCGCGAAGGTCCACCTTTGGTTGGAAATAGAGCACAAACTCCTGCTGTTGCAGGGCGCTGCGTAGTCGCTCCAGTTGAGAGCGTTGTTCGCGAAGCATCCGGTCTTGTTCCGGATCGTAGAGGTGATATCCGTTTTTGCCCCGATCCTTGGCTTGATACATCGCCTGGTCCGCTTTTCGTAATAAGCTATCAGCGTCTTCGGAGCTCTCGTTGCTGTACATCGCCACGCCGACGCTTGCGGTCACTCTCAGGCGCTTGTCGTTGATCAGTACCGGCCGACTGATGGAGCTAAGTATACGCTCCAGTGTGATGTGGATATCCTGTGGGTCGGCCAGTTCGGTCAGCAGCAACACAAATTCGTCACCGCCCAAGCGGGCGAGCGTGTCATCGGGTCGAAGCATGCCGAGCAGACGCTGTGTGAGTTCTACCAGCAAGCAGTCCCCGGTAGCGTGACCATGCTGATCGTTGACCGGTTTAAAACCATCCAGATCAAGATAACAGAGCGCAAACGCATGGCGGCTGCGGTTAGCCCGACTGATGGCCAGCTCTAGCCGCTCTCCGAGTAAGCGACGGTTAGGAATGCCGGTGAGCGGGTCGAAGTGGGCGATTCGATGCAGTGCCGCTTCGTGCTCTTTGAAACGGCTGATGTCAGAGAAAACCGCAACGTATTGGGTGATTTTACCGTCTTCGCCCTGCATCGCATTGATCGAGAGTCTTTCGGGGAAGACCTCTCCGGATCGGCGCCGGTTCCAAACTTCGCCTTGCCAGGAGCCATTCTCAGAGAGTGATTGCCACATCTGTTTAAAGAAGTCGCTTGAGTGGCGGTCTGAACTGAGTATGTTAGGGCTTTTGCCGATGGCTTCGCTGAACGAGTAACCGGTGATATGGGTGAAGGCCGGGTTAACATCGACGATGCAATTGTTGCCGTCGGTAATCAAGATACCCTCTTGAGAATTCATGAAGACGCTGGCGGCTTGACGCAGTTGCGCTTCATTTTTTTTCTGCTCAGTTATGTCGGTAAAAACACCGATAAAGTGCTTAATATCGCCTTCTTCGTCGCGATAGGCTGAGACGGTGCCTCGGGTATCATAATGGCTGCCATCGCGCCGTTTATTGGTGAACTCACCCTGCCAAACCCCTTCGTGCATCAGCTGCTGCCACATCAGGTGGTAGAACTGCGGTGATTGTTCACCCGATGCGAAAATCCGAGGATTCTGGCCGATTAGCTGCTCCTGTGAATACCCCGTCATGGATGACAGGGCCGGATTGGTCGACAAAATAGAGGCTTCGGTATCCGTGATGATCACCGCTTCGGTACTGGTGCTGAAGGCGGTTGCGTTGATCTCTTCGATTCTTTGTGAGCGCGCGAGCTTTTTAGCCAGCTGCATCTGATAGCGAAAGAAAAACGAAGCGACGAAAGACAGTACCAGCATCATTAATAGGAACACCCAGATCAGGGTGGAGCGCTCGGCTAGCCAGTTTGTGGTCGCGTGTTCTTTATCGAGATGGTTAACCACGATGAAGGGGTAGAGTCGCGAAGCTCGGAACGCGGTTAATACCGGCCGACCGTGACGTTTATAGCGGGTGGATTGACCTGCTTCAATTTGCTCTGGTTTTAGATCACGTTTGACAAACTCCAGCACTGCTCCAGCCTGTTGCAACGGATCGTTGCTTAGCAGCAGAGTACCGTCGTAACGCAATATCTCGACACTACCTTCTGTGACCGGAAATTGTTGCGAGATGTGGTTGATAAAGTAATCGGGATTGAGTGTGGCGAGTAGCTGGAATCGTTGTTCGTTGAGGGTGAAGGAGTAACTCATCGGGATAAAACTTTGGAATTCATTAATGACCGGAGTTTGGGGGGTGGTAGGTCGCCCTTTGCTTAGTGTACGCCCTGCCCAAGGGTTACCGATTCGAAGTAACCCGGAGGCTTTCGGATCGGCGGGGATGTGGCTTTGTGTATTGATCGACAGCCCGATATTGGTCGGGCTGGAGCTGGCGATGATAATGGAGTCTTGATCCAGCAACGAGATAGAGCGCAGAAAAGGGGCGTGTTTTAAGACACTAATAAATTCGTTCTGAATCGACAGCGGGTTGAGGGTCCCCGTGTGATTGGCGTGAATACCCGAGGCTAGCATTTCGACCACAAGCAGATTCTGGGTCAGATAGCTTTCGAACGATCGCGCATGCATCGTCGAGCGTTCCGCTGCAGCATCGAGTGATCCGCTATGTAGTCGCCAGAGTGTATAGCCCCCGCCGGCTATCAAGCTGCCAAGCAGCAACAACAATGAAATCACAAAAGACTGCTTCAGCAGCCGGGTATGCTGCTGGCTCATTTGGCGATGATTGGATCAAGCTGATAACGACGAGCGGCGCGCAGCAGTCGGCCATCTTTTTTGACGTCACTGACAAACTGCTCAACACGTGCGTGCCAGCGGTCATCTCCTGGCTGCATGGCATACGCGTAGGGCGTGCTGTGGTACTCGCTCGGAGGGGCGATCAGTCGTGCCCAATCAGCACTGACTAAGAAGCGCTGGCTGTAGGGGTAATCGGTCATGAAAACGTCAGCACGGCCGGATTGGACCTCCTGCTCGCGAGCGAATGGCGAATCGAGAATCAGCAGTTCCGCCTGTTTGAGTTTGTTTTTCATGACCGGCTCGTGAAGTGTTCCTTTAGCCACTGCAACGATAGTTCCCGCTTGATCGATGTTGCTCCAATCTTGAACGCGGCGGTTAGTTTTACTGCTGATAGCGTAGATATCGCTGACGAGGTGGGGTGAGCTAAAGCGTAGTGACTTTTGACGCGAGGCAGTGACGCCGACGCCAAACATGGCGATGTCGCAGCGATCAGATGTGACGTCGTCGACCAGTTTGGAAAAAGAACTATCGACGAACTCCAGTTCGACCCCTAAGTCGCTGGCCAGCTGCTGAGCCATCTCAATATCGATACCCGATAAGGTTTGGGTTTTGGGATTGCGATAGGTGATGCTGTAATAATCGGGCCAGATGCAAACACGAAGCAGGGAGGTTTGTTGAATGCGTACCAGTCGATCCTGATTGTTGGTTTCGGCTGAACTGCTTGTGCTGAATAATAAGCTGCCAATAAGTAACAGCAATGGGAACGTGGGCATCATATAAGTCCTTCTATACAGCTTTAACCTTGGGTGGGCACCGCCGGTTAAAAATGGAAGTGGATAGCTTTTCTATAAAGAAAATAACATTGATCGACCCAGTGGCTGATGATCCAGATCAATGGTTAATGGCTAGGTCAGAATGATATAGCGGCCGCTTAGATGTTGACTAGAGGGGGATATTTTTTTAGTAAATATTATAACCTTACAGAATGTGTTGTAAGTGTCCTGTTTTTGTTTAGTTTTGTTTCCTCTGCTCTATTTCTGTGCGCGTAGAGATCGATGTATTGTTGATTACGATACTGGTTTCTTGCCCCGCCTTCGTGTTTAATTGATCTCATAACTACTTGTTGTAATTAGGTTTTTTGATAAAAATCATTTTTCCATTGATTGATCTTACCTGTTTTTGACGTTGGTACACTGAAGGGGAATTGCTGTGACTTTGCCGATATTGGCGGAGCTCCCTGAAGAGGGGCGGGACGCACATCTTAGCGGTTATAACATCGACCGGGTTCATGCTGCTTTCGAGGCGATGAACTCGGCGGAGCTGATCTATCGTGGTACTCAGCGACAACGGACGCTGTATCACCTGACTCGGTTGGTTGCGGCGAACCCTCATGGGTTAACCGCTCATGTACGCAGGGTCTATCTGGCCACTCAGTTGGCTGATAGCGAGGAGCTGTCTGGTGCCTTGGTTGATCTATGCTGGGTGCTGGGCAAGCAGGGTCAAGCGTTGCGTAAACGTTTGCTTGATCAGGTGGCCGGGTTACTCAGTAACGATGTTCGTCAAGTCTTCGATCATTGTCTTAATGTTGATAATCCTCAGCTTTTGCGTCAGCTACCTACCGATAAGGCTGTGCTGATAAATGGTCAGTTTTCACTCACTGTGTAGTCATTTTAGCCAAGTTACTCTGAGTATTAGGGAAAGGAAACCCGATGAATATATTTGCTATGCCAGGGTCAATTAAAACTGCAATCAAGCGGGTAGCGTTGCTGGGCTTTGATGGCCCGTCGCAAGCGTCGATCAAGTTGTTTTTTGCAAAACAGCCTGAGCTGAGCTTGGTTCAACCTGAGTTGGCTGAGCTATTGGTCGTCAACGGCGATCAGGGACTGTCGCCGGAGCAGTTGTTCAGTGACTACCTTGAACGGTATGGCCGGCCTGGGGTGCTGATTAGTGCGAGAGAGCTGCAATGGCCCGGGTTTGTGTTATTAAAGAAGCCCTATAGCAGTTCTGAACTGATAGGCGCTATTGCTCAATCGGAAGACAGCACATATCTTGAGCAGATCCGTTGTGCATTGGACTCGACGGGGGTCAAAGAACCATTGCCCTCTGTTGCTATGGTTGAGCCGGCGTCTGCCGAACCCGCTCCTGCGGTTATCGATCTGCGAACTGACGCGTTTGGTGATTACAAAGCGCGCGTTGATGCAGGTCTGGATGCGATGCAGCGTTTGCAGGAAGCGAAACAGCAGCAAGGCCAGAAGCAAGCGCTGTTAAAGCAACGGCTGCATGAAGGTCGAGAGGCCAGTCGCCTGGCTGCTAAATCGGCTGTTGCCCAGATGATGGCGGTAGACTTTGATGCCGATGCTGACGTTAGAGTAAAACAGCCTGTTAAGACAAAGATTACTCCGCCATCGCCCGACAAGGCCCCCGCTTATCCTGCCTCTGAATTGGAATCCATCAAACCGTTGGAGGAGTTGCATCTGCTCCCGCCGTCAGCACCCCAGCCGCGTGTGGTTAAGATGGATCAGAGCATGATCAATCGTTGTTGCGGGCACCACCCTGACGTTAATGTTCGTAACCCTCAGCAACGTCGGGGGCTCTATTTTAATGCCAGTGGCGCCTTTCTGAACTGGTTACCAAGAGCGGTTAATAAAGCTCGATTAAGTCAGCTTCCGGTTGAGATAGCGGGTTTACCATGCCCGCTAATCTATCTGCCCGAAGAGGATTGTTTTTGGGGAGACTTTGACCAAGAACTGTTGCTGCAATATGCGCTGAGTCGATTTGGAATGACCGAACTCGAACTGCGTAATCGCCCTGACCTTGAGATGATTAAGCCCGTTGCTCGTAATGCCGATCCGATTCATGAACCTCGAGATGCGCTGATCTGGAAAATGGCGCTGTGGAGTACTCGTGGCAGGTTAAGTCAGCATCTCGATCCAGAGGCAGTCTACACCTTGGTTGCCAAACCCGATTTTAGCCGCCTGCTGGCAATACCTCATGCTGAAGATATTACTGAGCTGTGGCATCAGCAGTGCTTTTCAGCCGTCAATGTGATTCGCATGCTGCAGGTTCCCCAGCGTTATGTTTTTGCCTATATGTCAGCCGCAGATGCGTTGGGCTGGCTGCAGCGTTAGGTGAACCGTAGCGTGAATCAGCAACCCATAAAATGTACTAATCGATAAGTAACGGAAATCAAGGAGGAGTTGTCGGTGCCGGATCATAAATTCCAGAACAAGTATATTCGGATCACCCCGGCGGGGGCCTACTACGCAACCTGCAGTTCAGAACCGGATGATGCCAGAGCGTTATTGTTACAGCTGCTCAGCTCAGATATTGCGCTGCCCTACAGCGTAGCCTTGATTAAAGATGTCACTGGGCTTGAGGCTGACCCGGCCGAGCAGCTGTTTGATAATCTGTATCAGAAAGGCTTTTTCTCATTGCTGATTACTCCAACCGTTTTGGTTGATGAGGCCTTGGAAAAAATGCTCCCCGAATTGCTGCCGGCTCTGTCCAGTAGTGGACATGTTTTGCTGGCTGATGATCAGGGTTTCTGCCTGGGTAGTGCCGGTTTTGAAGAGCCGCATGCTGAAGCTTTATCGGCGCTGTCGGCCGATTTGATTAGCCTGTACGAACGCCATTATCAACTACTAGGTCAAGAGTTGGCTGTCAGTGGTGAGTCCTGGGGCTTATTGGATCCGATTGGCCAAAGCCAGCTCGGTTTCTGGGTGGTTCATATCGGTAGCAGTAAATTTAGTTTGGTTATCGATGCGATGCCCAAACTGAATCAGCAGGCGATGGTTGATCTGCTTAGCGTACTGGCGCGTCGATATATCGGTTTTTAATTCGCCGTCGCTATGTTGTTTGAATGCGTCTTAATACTATTAAATTTCAATTATTTGAACTCGTGGTTGCGTGAAGCAACCGCATAAACATACCTAAAGGAGAACGTTTATGCGCTCAGAAATGTTGACCTCTATCTTGAGTGATCTGAACGGCACATCAGCAGATATTGAAGCATCTGCAGTTATTTCAACCGACGGACTGATGATCGCAGCCTTGCTGCCATCGGGTATGGACGAAGACCGGGTTGGCGCAATGAGTGCTGCGATGCTGTCATTGGGTGACCGAACTGCTAAAGAGCTGGCACGCGGTGAGTTGGAGCAAGTGTTGGTGAAAGGGGATCAGGGTTACATTCTGATGACTCACGCTAATAAAGAATCGGTATTGACGGTGGTTGCTAAGCCGAATGCTCGACTGGGTTTGATCTTCCTTGATGTTAAGCGGGCAGCAGAGGCGATCGGCCCGATTTTGTAAGCCGGCAGTTGCTGAGGCAGTGAACTCGATTATCTAGTAGGGCTTATGCAATGTCAGATCATGATAGCGGCGAAAGCCGCGAAGTAACGATTACTTACTACGGCGGCAATACACGAACAGCGACGATTGTTGATCAGGAGGTACCTTATCCTGATGGTAAATTAATCGTCTCTCGTACTGATATCAAAGGGTTTATTACGCATGCAAATCAATCATTTATCGATATGTCGGGTTATAGCGAGCAAGAACTGATCGGCACCAATCATAATATATTGCGCCATCCGGATATGCCGGCCGTTGCTTTTGCTGGCCTTTGGGAAACACTTGCAGCGGGTGTTAAGTGGCACGGTTACGTCAAAAACCTGCGCAAGGATGGTGCTTACTATTGGGTCAAGGCCACAGTGATTCCTAATATCCGTGAAGGCCAATTGGTGGGTTATACCTCAGTCAGGCGCAAGCCTTCACGCAGTAAAATCAAGGAGAGCGAAGCGCTCTACGCCACCCTGATGTAATGGAGCAGTGAAATGACCTTTAATTTATCAGTCAGCCCGGACTTTGCACCGGATCACATCGCAGGTTGGTATTTCTTTAATACCTGGCTACAGCGCCAACTCGATACCGGCGTGCACTTAGAGCTGTACGATGGTTTTGAGCAGCAGCGTCAGGACATCCGTGCAGATAAGATCGATATGATCTATGCCAACCCCTACGATGCATCGATGTTGGTGCGAGAGATGGGCTTTGAGGCGATCGCCCGTCCCAAGGCGCTAGCAGATGAAACGATCATTGCCACGCGAGCAGATTCCTCACTCGACGGTGTTGAGGATCTGCAGCCAGGGGTCCAGGTCGCGACCACCAACGATCCTGACGTTCATACCATGGGGATGATCATGCTTGAGCCTGCTGATCTTGATGCGAGTAATGTCGGTATCAAGGAGTTAAGCAGTTATGTTCTGGTGGCAAAAAGTCTGTTACAACAGCAAGCCGATGTTGGCTTCTTTTTGAAGGCCGGCTACCAAGATCTGTCGGAGCTGATTCAAAAGCAGATGAAAGTACTGGTCACCAGTGAAATTAGCGTGGTGCACCACACTCTACTGGTTGGTCCGCGGATGAGAGAGCAGATTCCGCTATTAACCGAGCGCTTGATGGCGATGCATGAAGATGACAAAGGGCGGGGCGTGCTAGAAAGTATGGCGATCGACCAATGGGAGCCGATGAGTGTCGAGCGAACCGAGTTTATGATCGATCTGATCGATACGTTGGTTCTAGAATAGCAGCGCACCTTCACAGAATACCCAAAAGCTCCTTCGGGAGCTTTTTTTATGGCTGCTATGGGGAGATCGGCGTAGGCATAAACCGCAAGCGCAGGCTCTTACGGAATAGAGTGTGATTTAATTAGTTAACCAATTGCTTAACTAAGGGTTTAAAAATATAGATGTAATATTATTAAAAAGCGAAGCATAATTCGGTTAATGATAATAAACGACGGGGTTGTAGCGATGCCTGTAAAAACTATTATTCGACTGAGTAGCGCTCCGGAGGGCTTCGGCCAGACTCCTGATGAATTGGCATCGGAGGGCTTTACTTCAACGCTACCGATACAGCACACCCACATCTACTTCGAAGATGAGGCTCAGGGGCTCTATATTGGCCTCTGGGATACCACCGCTATGGTTGAGGCTGGCGGACCCTATGCTTGTGATGAGTTCATGTGGTTGCTTGAGGGTGAAGCGGCCATCAAGAACAACAAAACCGGATTGGTAGAAAAAGCTAAGGCAGGAGAGGCGTTCGTTATTCCTAAAGGGTACGACTGCCAGTGGCATCAGCAGGGTTATCTGCGCAAGTTCTTCGTCATCTCTGAGCATCCCGACGAGGCGATCCCCGAACAGCCGACGGTTGAGGGGATTGTCATTCCTGAGGCGGATTTTCGGCTACAACCGCAAATGAAAAACCGTCCTTTTTTGCTGCCTCAGAATGCCCCAATACCGCAGCAGAACGTCTGTTATCGAAATGCTGGTGATAAGTTCAGAGCAGGAGCTTGGCAAAGTGAGCCGTTTGAGTCTGCTCAGCAGGCGTTCCCCTATAATGAATTTGGCTATGTTGAGCAAGGTTCGCTGACATTGATCGATCAGCTAGGCGAGGCGCAAATCTTTGATGCCGGGGATGCGTTCTTTATTCCGCAGGGGGTTGAGTGTAGTGCTCGGGCAAGTGACAGGGTGCGGTTGTTTTTTGCCGAGATCCACTCCGCCTGAAAAAGGCGCGATAGCCTGCCTTGATAATAATAATTTTTCCTAGTTGCCACCGTAATATTGCAGTTGGATGGCGACCTGATACGGGCAGCTTAAATGCCCGGCTAAACAATGATACGACAGTGAGGATTTACCGATGCAAGCGAAGCATTATATCGATGGACAGTGGGCAGAAGCGGCCACAGCCGAGACATTTGATGTGGTTAATCCGGCGACTGAGCAGGTCATCGCTCAGGTTGCTGCGGGGAATGCTGCCGATATTGATGCCGCTGTCGGCGCCGCCCGCCAAGCTTTTGATCATGGCGGCTGGCCACAATTGAGTGGCGCAGAACGGGCTGTCTATCTGCGTAGAATTGCTGAGATCATCACTCGCCGACTGGATGAACTGGCGGCTATCGAAGTGCAGGATAACGGTAAGCCGTTTCCTGAAGCGCAGTGGGATATCGAAGATACCGCAGCCACTTTTGAGTTTTATGCAGGCTTGGCCGAAGAGTTGGATGGCGATAGCGAGCAGTCTATCGAGCTACCTGAACCGCGATTCAGCGCCAAAGCGGTGAAAGAACCACTGGGTGTTGCCGGTGCGATCATCCCGTGGAACTTTCCCATGTTAATGGCGGCTTGGAAGGTCGGACCGGCGTTGGCTGCCGGCTGCACCATGGTATTGAAACCTTCCGAGATTACGCCGTTGACGGCACTGGCGTTGGCCGAGATTGCGATCGAAGCGGATCTACCCAAGGGGGTATTGAATATCGTCACCGGGCTGGGGCAAAGTGCTGGCCAGCCGTTGGTTGAACACGCTGACGTCGACAAACTGGCCTTTACCGGCTCAGTGCCGACCGGTTCTAAAATCATGGGTGTGGCCGCCCGGGATATCAAAAATATCAGCCTGGAGCTAGGCGGTAAGTCCCCCTTCATCGTGTTTGGCGATAGCGATATCGAGCAGGCGGTCGAATGGATCATGTTCGGTATTTTTTGGAATCAGGGGCAGGTCTGTTCGGCCACATCACGGGTATTGGTTGAAGAGTCTATCTACCCGGCATTATTGCAGCGGCTTTGCGAAGAGGCGAAGAAGATTAAAATCGGCGCCGGTGATCAGGATGGTGTGTTGCTCGGGCCGCTGGTTAATGCCGATCAGTACACCAAAGTGAAGGCGGCGATTGCGCAGGGTGTTAAAGACGGTGCGACGGTGGTGACCGGCGGTAAGCGTCCGCAAGGAATGGAGCAGGGTTATTACCTTGAGCCAACCGTGTTGGCCGATATGGACGAAGACAGCTGGGTCTGGAACGAAGAGATCTTTGGACCGGTGGTCTGTATCAAACCCTTTAGCAGCGAAGCGGAAGCGATTCGGATGGCTAATAATTCGCGCTTCGGTTTGGCCGCAGCGGTGATGTCGAAAGACGATGCGCGCTGCGAGCGGGTCGCCCGGGCGTTTCGTGCCGGTATTGTTTGGATCAACTGCTCCCAGCCAACGTTTGTGGAAGCGCCTTGGGGAGGCTACAAGCAATCGGGAATTGGTCGCGAGCTGGGCCAGTGGGGCTTGAATAACTATCTTGAAACCAAACAGATCACGCGGTTCAACAGCGATGAACCTTGGGGCTGGTACATCAAGTAAAGCGTGTGGGTCGGGGGCCTCTTCTCGCTAGTACAACAAGTAACAGGCGTATCGATCGATACGCCTGAGCATCAGAATAAATGAGTCGACGTTATGTATTACCTTGAAGCCTTGAAACACGCAAAAGCCCAACCTCTGTGGCACGACCCGGAGGTGATGCCGCAAATGCAGGCGCCGTTGTCCGGCGACAAGAGCTGCCAGCTGTTGATTGTCGGTGGCGGCTTTACCGGGCTTTGGGCGGCGATGCAGGCCAAAGAGCGGATGCCTAATGCTGATATCATTCTGATCGAACAGACCTTTGTTGGTGATGGTGCCTCGGGGCGTTGCGGTGGTTTTTTAAGTACCAGCCTGGCGCATGGAGAGACTAACACCGAGCACCGCTTTCCCGGTGAAGCGGAGCAGTTGGAGCAGCTCGGTAGCCAGAACATGAAAGAGTTGCTGGAGACGCTTGAGCGCTACAACATCGATGCCCATTATGAAAAGAGCGGTGAAATGACCGTCGCGGTTGACCCCGAATCTGCGATTCAGATGCGGCAGGAGTACGAAGAGGAGAAAGCGCAGGGTGGGGAGGTGGTCTGGTTCGATAAGGATCAGGTACGAGAGCAGGTCAACTCACCGACCTTCTTCGGCGGTTTGTGGCACAACGGCGGACAGGACGGCGTGATTGATCCTGCCCGACTTTGCTGGGGTCTCAAAGAGGTGTTGCTAAACCAGTTAGGGGTGCGCATCTTTGAAGGTACCAAACTGTTGAAGATCGAGCCGGTTGGGGCCACCGGCATGAAAGCGACCTGTGAAGGTGGCATCATCCATAGCGCCAAAGTACTGATGGCCACCAATGCCTTTACCAGCATGGTGGGTCAGATTCGTCGTTCAGTGATTCCGGTGTGGGACTATCAGGTCGCTACCGAGCCGTTGACTGAGGAGCAGCTTGAGCGGATCGGTTGGGGCAAGTCACGCCATGCTTTGTCCGACTACCGCAATATGTTCCATTACTTCCGAATCACCAAAGATAACCGCATTACTTACGGTGGTGGGGGAGCGGTGCGGTATTACTTCAATCGAGGTATCGATAAGAAGCTGGCCGACGCCCCCGCTCGGTACGAGCAGTTAGCGAAAGAGTTTTTCGAAACCTTTCCGCAGCTTGATGATGTCAAACTGTCGAATAAATGGGGGGGGATTATCGCCACCTCAACCCGCTTCTGCATGGTGCCAGGGGCGGCTTACGATGGCCGTATGGCCTGGTCGGTTGGATATACGGGTCACGGTGTCGGCGCATCGCGTTTCGGTGCCCGGATCGGTATTGAGCTGCTTGGCTACCAGCCAAGCGAGATCTTGAAAATGAAGTTTGTCACCGAGAAGACACTGCCCTGGGCGCCTGAACCTTTCCGCTGGTTCGGGGTGCGATTCACTCAGAACGCACTCGTTAAAGCCGACAAGAATGGCGGCAAGCGGGGTTTATGGCTCAAGTTTCTGGATAAACTGGGTTTGGGTTTTACCTGCTAGCCCCCGCTCATAGTCTGCCTGAGTCGTCGAAAGCCCCGTCTTTACGGGGCTTTTTTGTGTGTTCGGCGTTGGTTGCATTATCCTGAAATAGTTATTTTTGTGCAGTGCAGCAAAAAATGTGTTGACGACTTAGTTATCCACGGATATCCTGCCCTCAACAAATACCGCAGTGCACAAAACTTAAGGAAGATAATTATGTACCAGAACATCGCAGAAACTATGAAGACCCAGATGCAGCCTGTTATGGAGCTTGCCGAGAGCAACAAAGCGACTATGGAAAAGCTGGCTAACCTGCAGAAAGAGACCATGACCGAAGTTGTTAGCGCTAGTATGCAGCAGATTAAAGCGCTGTCTGAGTGCAAAGACCCTAAGTCAGCGATGGAACTACAGACCGCGTTTTACAAAGATCTGTTGGCTAAGATGACTAACACTTCTGAGCAGAGCATCGCTGCAATGAACAGCGCTAAAGAGACTTTCTCTGCCGCTGTTGAAGCCGCTGCCAAGAAAACAACTGCTGATGTTGAAGCTGCAGTGAACAAGGTATCTGGTAAGTAATTACTGCCTGACCTGCACTGTAAAAAGCCCCCTTACCGGATACCGGTAAGGGGGCTTTTTTGTGCGAGAACGGTTGTTAACCGTCGGCAGTGATCTGTGCGATCAGTTGCTGCAGAGACTGCGCCGCTTTGTCGTTATCAACCTGACAGGTGCCCGCAGCATGATGGCCGCCACCGTTGTACTTGAGCATCAGCTCGCCAACATCTGTCTTAGCGCTACGATCGAAGATGGACTTGCCCGTTGCGAATACGGTGTTCTGCTGCTTGAGTCCCCAGAGAACGTGGATCGAGATGCTGCACTGTGGATACATGGCGTAGATCACAAAGCGGTTACCGGCCCAGATCGTCTCTTCGTTACGCAGATCCAGTATCACTAAGTTGTCATGGACGGTGGAACAGCGCTTGATCTGCTCCTTAAATTTATTCTCGTGCTCAAAATAGATGTCGACACGCTCTTTGACATCCGGCAGCGCCATCACTTCATCGATGGTCAGTGTCTTGCAATAGTCGATTAGCTCCATCATCAGCTGATAGTTGGAGACGGTAAAGTCGCGGAAGCGGCCCAGACCGGTACGTGAGTCCATCAGGAAGTTCAGTAGAGGCCAGCCGCTTGGGTTAAGCACCTCCTCCTTATCGAACTGGGCTGAGTCACCTTTATCCACAGCCTCCATCATCTCATCCCAGGCAGCAGGAAACGCCGAATGGCCGCCGTAATGGAGCCATACTACCCGTGCTGCCGATGGTGCATCGGGGTCGATCACATGGTTGCTATTCTCACCGGTATTGCGGCTCAGTTCTGATGAGTGGTGATCAAATGACAGGTGAGCTGCGGCAACGTAAGGCAGGTTGGTGGTGATGTCATTACCCGTGATCTCGATAATTCCATCCTGCATATCTTTGGGATGAACGAATTTGATTTCGTCGATCAAATCCAGATGTTTAAGCAGTACAGCACACACTAGGCCGTCAAAATCACTGCGTGTTACCAAACGAAATTTCTGTTCTGACATGAATTACACCTTCTGTTGATTAATCAGGTAGCCCTGTTTCTTATCCCTTGCGTGCGGAAACGGCCTGACGAAACGGAGGGATCGCCCAGCAACCGTGCGCTCTAACTCGATATTATCATTGCTATGGAAGCTGACACTGTATCAAGTCATAAAATAGTAATGAAAGTGACAATAAAGCGTAGTTTGTGGGGGTGACTATTACGGATGCGGGGTGGTGCTTGGAGGATAGCGATACCGGCTGTTGTGGCCTGCACGCAGTCGTGTCAGGCGCTATCATCAGAAAGGGCAATACCAGCCGGCTATCACGTGATTCTGCCGCATAGCCGCGGGCTGGTGAGTCTCACAACAGATTGTTCAACCCCAGCTCGGCAGGGTACGGCTGCAGGTAGCGTTGAGAGCGGATGTAATCGCCACCAAAGCGCTGCACGTAATGGTCAAGCAGTGTCATCGGGGTAGCCAGATTGACCTCCCCCCGGCGATAACGATTGATCAGCCCCACCATCTCCTGACGTACACTGCTTTCGACCGAGCGTTTCAGGTAGCCCAGAATATGCAGTAATACGTTGCAATGGTTTTCACGGCTGGCAGGCTTTGAGAGGGCGGCCATGAAACGGTGATGGTATTGGTTGCGAACCCCTGACAGGTCACAGCCACGCTGGGTTTGAGCTAGTAATTGACCCAACGCCCGATATTCACGTTGATGGTGGGCCATCAGCACATACTTATAATCGCGGTGGAAGTGCATCAGCGCCTTCAGGCTTAACTGGCTATCAACTTGTTGACGGAACTGATGGTGGGAAAATACCCGCAGCAAAAAGTTCTCGCGCAGACGGGCATCATTAAGTCGGGCTTCCTCCTCAATCGGCAGACTGGGATAGCGCTGCTGCAGCGCGGTAGTGAACAGTCCCCGGGTTTTATCGGTCATCGGGTTGCCATTGTCGTTATACACCTTGATCCGCTCAAGGCCGCAACTGGGTGAGTTTTTCATCAAAATGTAGCCATCAAGGTCAGCCAGACTGTCCATCACCGGCTCAATGGCTTGGTTTAGTTGGGCGGTCACGTCTTTACTCTGATCGTCAGAGAACACCAAACGCGGTGCTTTGAGATCACCAACCAGACGCAGGGTTGGCCGTGGGGTGCCGAAGCCTGCGGCGACTTCAGGGCAGAAGCTGCGGTAGTTGAAATACCGATTGTGCTCATTGAGGCATAACTTGGAGCGGCTGTGTCCGCCGTTATAGCGAACCGGTTGACCGAGCAAACAAGCGCTGATACCGACGTTGATAAGCGTGTTTGATGCGGTATTAGCATCAGCTTTTTTGCCGCTGCTTTTATCGCTAAGGTTGTCGGTGGTTGTACCCATGTCAGTCAGGCCTTGGCGGGCAATAATATCCATAGTTGGTTCCTCAATGTTGCTAAATAGTTCGCGTGTTGCCCGAATCTGGCTTCAGGGCCAGAGTTTAGAGATACATCTTGATCGGTTTGATCTGTAATGCCGGTCTGAGCGGTGCTGGTACTGCCCGACTTAGAGAGTTATTAGCAGACTGTTTGTTTATGAAAAGTTCAGTAACGAATTGCTCTTTGGTGCTGCTTTCAGTGCTCCAGTGAGGCTGCAGGTTCGTCGTTGTTTTGTTATCCAGAGCCAGTTCGATTTGCGATTGTTGGCGGCAGATCGGTTCGCTCTGTAATTCGCAGGATCTTCCAAAACGGTCATCACGATTGCCAATCAGCCTATGGGATGGGGCAGGGGTTAGATGTGTATAACCTCTGCCGTGATCTGAAGACGTGATGCTGAGCCACAACAAGGGGGTCAGCATTAAAATGATGAGGGGGGTTCATACTCTGTCCTCGTTTATCAATTCATTCACCCAGCAAGAGATACATATCTGTCGACGTCACCGCACGGCTACGCTGGAATCTGCTAAACCGTGTTGTAATCAGTGGTTATGGGTTGACCGCGTAGGCCCGTGTCGGTGGTTCCATCTCAGGGAGCGGCGTGGAGTATTCCCACCATCGTTAAAAACAGACAGAACATTAATCCAAAGACAACGTGATCAGTAATCATGATGTTTACCTCGTTTCTACAGGGTGAATTGGGTTGTTGAATTCACGGGTTTGATCAAGCCTATATCTTATCAATCTAGTCGGTTATTCTTGTTTGTCTAGGACAAAGTGCTATATTTGATAAAAATGATTGGAGCCGAGCTATGGAAAAACCTGCAGCAGTCGCAGCAACGATCGATGAAGTGTCGCGCGATGTAGGGGTCGGCAAGGACAGTTTGCGGGTCTGGGAGCGTCGCTACGGTTTCCCGCAACCGATCCGTGGCAGTAACGGTGAAAGGCTATATCCCGACGAACAGCTGGAACGGTTGCGCAGTATCAGCCGGTTGCTGGATCAGGGTTATCGCCCGGGAAAGGTGATGGCGTTGTCAGTCGAACAGCTTGACGTGTTGTCGGCTCAACTAGCGACGGGGGCCTCGGTTGAGGCTGAGAGTAGCGATAATGCGGTGATTGCTCAGATGATTGCGGCGGTGCGTTCAGGCCGTGTCGATCAATTCTCAGGCTCACTTGAACAGATGCTAGACCGTCAGGGGGCGCGCCAGTTCATCCTCGAAACGGCAGTGCCGTTGCTGGTTCAGACGGGAAAGGCCTGGGCCTGCGGCCAGCTGTCAATCTATATGGAGCACTTGATCACTCAGCATGTGAGAGCGGCGCTGAACACGGCCGCAAACTCGATTGATCAGTCAGTAACGGGTCCGAAAGTGCTGCTGACCACCTTGCCGGGTGAGCGCCATGGTATGGGGCTGTTGATGGTTGATCTATTGTTACGCGCAGAGGGGGTGGAGACACTGAGTCTTGGTGTTGAAACACCGATTGATCAGATTATTGAGGCTTGTACCGACCTGCAGCCGCAAGCCCTCGCGCTGGCATTCAGCGCGGTACAAAAGCGTACCGCGGTGATAGCGGCGTTAAAAGAGCTGAGCGATAAAATACCCGAGCCACTGGTGTTGCTGGCGGGAGGGGAGGGGGTCAGTAAGTTGCGCGCGATTCCGCCGCGTATTCGGATCGTCAAAAGTCTCGATACTATCAACAAAGTGGTTGCATCACTTCGGCGTGATTTAAAGGATGTGTCAGCGGTGGGATGATGAACAGTTGTTTAATTAATGAACAGTTTGCCTCGACACCTCGGCGATCGATCTTTATAATTCGCGCCCCACTTCTATCGTCGTCATTGGCGCTACGGGTTTCTTTTTCTCGTTTATAAGCTCTCAGGAATTTCTCTTTGATCACTACCGCAAACATCACCATGCAGTTTGGCGCAGAGCCGCTGTTTGAAAATATCTCCGCAAAATTCGGCCATGGCAATCGCTACGGCTTGATCGGCGCTAACGGCTGCGGTAAGTCGACCTTTATGAAAATTCTTAGTGGTGAGCTGGCTCCTACGGCGGGCAACCTGTCGATCACGCCGGGCTACACCGTCGGTACCCTGAGTCAGGACCAGTTTGCTTTTGAAGATTACAGCGTCATTGATGCGGTGATTATGGGTGATGCGGCGCTGTGGAAGATCAAGCAGGAGCGCGATCGTATCTACTCGCTACCCGAGATGAGCGAAGAAGACGGTATGAAGGTAGCGCACCTAGAGACCGAGTTTGCCGAGATGGACGGTTACAGCGCCGAGAGCCGCGCCGGTGATATTTTGCTGGAAGCCGGTATCGCGGAAAAGTATCACTTTGGCCTGATGGCGCAAGTAGCACCCGGCTGGAAGGTACGGGTATTACTGGCGCAGGCGCTGTTCGCCAATCCTGACATTCTGCTGCTCGATGAGCCGACCAACAACCTCGATATCCACACCATCAGTTGGTTGGGAACGGTGCTGAACCAACGCAAATGCACCATGATCATCATTTCGCACGATCGCCATTTCCTCAATTCGGTCTGCACCCATATGGCCGATATCGATTATGGCGAGCTGCGGATCTATCCCGGCAACTACGAAGCTTACAGCGCGGCATCGTCGCTGATTCAGGAGCAACTGCTAGCCGAGAATGCCAAAAAGAGCGCCGAGATCGATGAGCTGCAAGCATTTGTGAATCGCTTCGGAGCTAACGCATCCAAAGCCAAACAGGCCAGCTCGCGGGCCAAGAAAATGGATAAAATCAAACTCGATGAGGTCAAATCATCGAGTCGGATGACACCATCGCTGAGTTTCAAGCAGGATAAGAAGCTGCACCGTCAGGCGCTGGTACTGGAAGAGCTGGGCCACGGTTACGACGGTAGTGCGCTGTTCAGTGCCGGTAACTTGATCCTCGAGGCGGGTGCCAAATTGGCAGTGATTGGTGCCAACGGTGCCGGTAAAACCACCTTCCTGCGTTGCCTGATCGATGAGATCAAAGCCAACGTCGGTGTGATCAAGTGGTCAGAAAACGCCACCTTTGGTTACTGCCCGCAAGACAATAGTGCCGATTTTGATTGTGATATGACCCTGTTTGACTGGATGTCGCAATGGCGCAGTCCCAAGCACGATGATCTGATGGTGCGCGGCTTGCTGGGTCGCTTACTGTTTACTGCCGATGACTTCAACAAGAAGGCGCGGGTCTGCTCCGGTGGTGAGAAAAACAGACTGTTGTTTGGCAAACTGATGATGATGAACATCAACGTGCTGATCATGGACGAGCCGACCAACCACCTCGATATGGAAGCGATCGAAGCGTTAAATAGCGCTCTGAAAGGGTGGGATGGAACCCTCATCTTTGTCAGTCATGACCGGGAGTTTGTGTCGTCACTGGCGACCCGTGTGGTTGAGATCAAAGAGCATCAGGTGGTCGATTTCCAAGGCACCTACGACGAGTATCTGGCCAGTCAGGCGTCATCGCTGGCAGTAGCGTAGTTGCGGACAGTGACGTAATAGTGCTCACGCTTTGTTGAATCAAAAACGGGCCAATCTGGCCCGTTTTTGTTCGGCATAAAGGCCATTAAGCCACCCTGTTGGCTTATGGTAGAAGCTCTGTAGTTTCTGACAGGAACGTCTAGCGTGTGTCAGCAGGCCTTGGTGGAGTCTGCGTTGGTCAGTGACCTTCGGCTATTGGCATTAATGTTATGGTGAGTTGATATAGCTCAGTTTGTGACAGAGTCTTTTGCTTCAGCGCTTGCTAATATACCGATGAATTTTGAGCCAGGCCTAGATTGATGAATACCGATTCGACCCCCCAGACATCGACACTACCAGCCAGCAAGCCACTTCCCCCTAACAAGCCACTGCCCGGCGACCTGGCAATGTGGGTCTTTATCCTCGGTGAACTGACTGCTTTTGCGCTGCTTTTCATCCTGTTTAGCTGGATGCGATCTAGCGAACGCGAGCTGTTTCTGGCGGGGCAGCAGTTGCTGCACCCGATAGCTGGCCTCATCAATACCTTGGCCTTACTCTCCGCCAGTGCCTTGGTGGCGCAGGGTGTAATCGCCAACCGCAATAATCAGCAGCGCATCGCCGCCCGGTGGCTGTATAGCGGCATCGCCGTTGCGTCAATTTACGTCATGGTTAAAATCTGGGAGTACTGGCAGCTAGGTAGCGCTGGCTATGGCCTTAATGGCAACCATTTCTTTATGGGTTATTTCTTGCTGACCGGCTTTCATTTCATGCATGTGTTACTGGGTATGCTGATTATCGGTTTCATGGCCAGAAAGCTGCAGCGCGGAGGTTATGGAGCCGAGGATGCCTCGGGTCTTGAGAGCGGAGCCTGTTACTGGCATATGGTCGACCTGCTATGGATCGTTCTTTTCCCTATCGTCTATGTGATTCAATGAGCATGACTATGACCAAAAATATCTATATTTGGCTATTGCTGATGGTCCTGACGGTGTTTAGTTATGTACTGACTGACACATCTACATTTGCTGGGGTAACCGCCGTGATACTGGCTGTTACCGCAATAAAAGCTTGGTTCATTGTTGATGGTTTTATGGAATTACACGGCACCAGCCATGTGATCCGTACTGCGATGTTGCTCTACGGGATTGTCTTGGGCGGGATCATTTTATACATTCTGGTGGGCTGAATCGCCGATCGTGGACCACTGCTGTCCCACAATTATTGATCAAAAAGGAATCCTCATTTGAGGGTTCCTT